>JAUYAU010000005.1 GCA_030693335.1 Sulfuricurvum sp. | reverse complement strand
CAATAGACATACCTGATGCATCATCTGCTGCTGTATTAATTCGAAGACCTGAACTCAATTTAGCAAGTGAACTGTCCAAATTACGGTTTGTCATACCCGCATTTACTTGTGAGTTCATCGCCGCGATGTTTGTGTTAATTCTGAAACCCATGATAAATCCTTTTATGGTCGAGCTTTCGCTCTGAAGTTTTTTCAGCATCCTTGCTGTTACAGACTATATCGGGAGATAAAAAAAAAACTTTAACAGTTTTGAGATTTTTTTTGTTACACTTTCAATATTCGTCCATTCTATAATGGATTTTGGCTTTCTGCCAAAGAAAACACAGTCTTAACGTAGCCAATTGGAGATGTATTCCGATTGCGTTTAAATAATGTAATAGGATTCAATCATTGAAATTGATTATTGTAGAGTCTCCGGCTAAAGCCAAGACGATAAAAAACTTTCTCTCCAAAGAGTACGAAGTCATCGCGTCCAAAGGGCATATTCGAGACCTTCCTAAAAATCGTTTCGGGATTAAAATCGATAATGAGACCATTATCCCCGAATACCGCATCAGTGAAGACAGCACCGCTACGGTCAAGCAGATACAGGAGTTGGCCAAAAAAGCCGACACCATCTTTATCGCGACCGATGAGGACCGCGAGGGAGAAGCGATCGGCTGGCACATCGCCCATGCGATCAAAAAAGATCCAGAAGCACTGCCGCGTATCGTGTTTCATGAAATCACTAAAAATGCAATCATTCATGCCCTAGAGAGCCCTAGAGCCATCGATATGGACCGCGTGAATGCGCAACAAGCACGCCGTCTGCTTGACCGTATCGTGGGATACAAACTCTCACCGCTTTTGGCCTCCAAAATACAAAAAGGTCTCTCTGCAGGACGTGTCCAGTCCTCTACACTCAAAATAATCATCGACCGTGAACGTGAAATCCGTGCATTTATTCCTGAAGAATATTGGACCATCGATACCCTGTTTAAGCCAGAGATAGAAGCATCTCTAAACATGTTAGAGGGTCAAAAAATCGATAAGATGACGATTACGACCGCTGATGAAGCAAAACGTATCGTAGCGCTCATCAAAGGTGAATCGTTCACGGTTGGTAACATCGAGACCAAGGAACGCAAATCTTCCACACCTCCGCCATTTATGACCTCAACCTTGCAACAAACTGCCTCATCCCAGCTGGGATTTTCCCCGAAAAAGACCATGATGGTAGCTCAAGCGTTGTATGAAGGGGTCAAAACACCTGAGGGGACGAGCGGGGTTATCACCTACATGCGTACCGACTCCCTCAATCTTGCAGCCGAAGCTGTGGAAGCCGCCCGTGAAGCAATCCTGACACGCTACGGAAAACAATATTTGCCCGAAGAAGCAAAAACGTATTTAAAAAAATCCAAAGGGGCACAAGAAGCGCACGAAGCCATTCGCCCTACGATGCTTGATTTCACCCCTGAAATCGCCGCCACCTACCTCAAGCCTGATGAGATAAAACTCTACAAACTCATCTATAACCGCTTTTTGGCCTGTCAGATGAACGATGCACGTTTTGAGCAGCAAAGCATCACGTTCCAAAGCCCAAAGGCACAATACCGCGCAACGGGGCGTAAGCTCTTGTTTGACGGTTTTTACCGTGTTACAGGAAGCGATGATAAAGACAAATTGCTCCCAGTGTTGAACACAGGGGATGCTATCGACATTCAAAGCATCACTCCCGAGCAGCACTTCACCGAACCGCCATCACGTTTTTCCGAAGCGAGTTTGATCAAACAGCTAGAATCAGAGGGGATCGGTCGTCCATCGACCTATGCTCCGACGATCTCGACCCTCCAGGCACGTAACTACATCGAAATCGAAAAGCGCCAAATCATTCCGACCGAAATCGCGTTTACCGTGACCGAATTGCTGGAAAAACATTTCGAAGAGATCGTCGATGCCTCGTTTACTGCCAATATGGAAGAAACCCTCGATGAGATCAGCGAAAACGGAACTTCATGGCACAAAATCCTCCTCGATTTCTACCATCCGTTTATCGAAAAAATCAATGCCGGTAAAGCCGATATCGTCAGTCTGAAAGTGGCAACACCCCTTGGAAGAGAATGTCCGCAATGCGGAAGCGAACTCCTTTTACGCTCAGGACGTTTTGGAGAATTTATCGCCTGCAGCGGTTTTCCAAAGTGCAAATACACCGAACAAACCGAAAGCAATAAAAAAGAAGATTCCCAAAATGCTGACACGGCAAGCGAAGAGGTTTGTGACAAATGCGGAAGTGCAATGGTTGTCAAAAGCGGTCGTAACGGACAGTTTTTAGCATGCAGCGCGTATCCTGAGTGTAAAAACACCAAAACGCTTAACCAAGAGACTAAAGTTTCTGTTGTTCCATGCCCTGACTGTGGCGGGAAACTGCTGTGGAGACAATCACGCCGCGGTGCCTTCTGGGGCTGTGAAGAGTACCCTAAATGCAAATTTATCTCCAAGTTTGAACCAAGTGAACACAAATGTGAAGTCGAAGGGTGCGGCGGAGCACTCGCCCCACGAACGTACCGCAACAAAGAGGTGTACGAGTGCACCAAGTGTAAAAACAGAACACCCAATGAAACCGCAGAAGCAAGTGCATAAATGAAAATCGGTTTGTTGTCGGATACCCATACTAAAAAAGGGCGATCCCAGCGAGCCATTGACCATCTTAAAGCCCGTGGTGCCGAGTTTTTAATCCATGCAGGGGACATTGTCAAACCTGAAATGCTAGAGCAGCTTAAGACCAGCGGCCTGCGTTATATAGCGGTCTATGGCAACAACGACGCCCCTTTACATGAATACCACAACAAATACAACCTTGTCCAAGAGCCTCACTATTTCAAACTCGCAAATACCGAATGCAAGCTGATGCATTTGCCATTTTACATGAATGCCGATGCTGAAGTCGTTCTTTTTGGACACACTCATATCTTTGAATGTGATTTTAAAAATAAAACCCTCTTTCTCAACCCAGGGGAAACCTGCGCTCGTGATAAGCCCTTTTCAACCTGTGCAATGTTGGAGATTACTCAAAACACTTTTTTAGTTACACAGTATTCACGTGCGGTAGGAAATGAAGAGTTTGAAGAACAACATTACACCTTTGAAAGATCCAAAAAATGACCCAAAAAATATTCCTCTGCTCTATTTGTAACATCAACAGCGGCACCTGCAACGAAGATTGCAAATTTTGCTCTCAAAGTGTCAAATACAAAGCTGACATCGAGCGGTACAAACAAAAACCGATAGATCAGATATTGGAAGAGGCACGTAAACTTGAGTCCCTTGGAGCACTTGGATTTTGTCTCGTAACGGCCCAAAAAGGGCTGGATGATAAAACACTCGAATTTGTGTGTAATGTTGCCAGCACCCTCAAGCGCGAAGTTCCTCGTCTGCGCCTCATCGCTTGTAACGGCACGGCATCCGTTGAACAACTCACCGAACTCAAACACGCAGGTGTAGCCGCTTATAATCACAACTTAGAAACCAGCCGTGCATTTTACCCGTCAGTGTGCACTACCCATCCATGGGATGAGCGCTACGAAACGTGTGAGAATGTCAACAGCGTAGGCCTCAAGCTCATCAGCGGTGGTATTTTCGGGATGGGCGAGACACAGGAAGATCGACTCAGCATGCTGCATTCGCTCAAAGAACTCAATCCCGTCTCCGTTCCGTTGAACTTTTATCACCATAACCCTGCACTTCCACTCAATCCCAGCCCTCTTAGTGTGGACGAATCTCTTGATCTTATCCGTCTTTCCCGCTCCATTTTACAAAATGCTGATCGTATCATGATAGCAGGTGGGCGAGAAATTACGTTTAAAGAACGCCAGCACGAAATATTTGAAGCAGGAGCGAACAGTATTGTACTGGGAAATTATCTCACAACTGCGGGACGCGAAGCACATACAGATTTGGAAATGCTTCAAAAGCTAGGTCTGGAAATAGCTCTCACGCCAGAAGACAAATAGTTTCTAATCTTGTGTTATAATGTTTCAAACGGTAATCAAGGAGGTGTTGAATGTCCCAATCAGTCTTGCTCAACATTGCCAGAGAATCCATTCAAGAAGTCTTACAAGCTCAAGAATCCATTAATCGCGAGGAACTTCTCAAAAGCTATCCTCTGCTAAGCGAAACAATCGCAACTCAAGTAACCCTGTATCTCAACGGCAAACCTAGAGGGACATCCGTATCTGCTACACCAGAGCATTCATTACTCGAAGACATCATTCTCAATGCAAAACGTGCCGCTTTTCAAGACTCCAATTTCATTCCTGTTTCAACGTCTGAATATCTGCATACTTCTGTTGAACTCGTCCTCTTTACTGCCGATGGTCCTATCAGTCATAGAGATGATCCTATGCTTTCTGAGTAATTTTTTATCCACACAATTAGATTTATGTTATGATTCTTTTATGTACTACGTAATCCAACGCCATCATAATGATCACCAAAAGCACTATTTTGCATACGCAGTGGCTAAATATATTTCTGCTAAAAATACGCAAAATATTATTTTCGAAATCATTCAAAATGGCGTAACAAAACGGAAGTGGTCGCCCAAGAAAGATATTATTTTACTGACTGCCGATAAAGAACTGTTTCGCAGCACTATAGAACGGCTGGAAGCCATCAAAGAGCATCATCTCGGAAAAATTAATGCTGCACAGGAAGAACTCAATCAGGAACTAAACCACTTTCACGATATCCTGCAAAAAGAGTTTGAAATGATACAATTAGCTTCTCAATCTAATCTCTTACATTAAGTTCGTTTTCCTATTTATAGCGTTAAAATCAAACAAATAATATTAAAATAAAGGGTTCCCATGAAGAAAATCGTTCTATCTGCATTACTTGCGAGCGCAGTACTAAGCGCAAGTGATTACAACTATGAAGTCAGTCCAATGGTTGGATATCTTCGTAATTCAACCTCAAATGAAACCAATCTCAACAACGGTGGAGCAATGGGTGGTGTTGATAATCATGCCATTTACGGAATCGAAGCTCAAATCAACAATATCAGCGATTTGATCAAACCTGAAATCAGCGTTTTTTACGGTCGTGATCGTGCTACGGGTGCTGCTGAAAAAACAGGTGTTCTAACAACCATGCTAAACGGTGTTTATGAAATGGAGAACTCTTCTGGTGTTACTCCATTTGCAAAAGCCGGTTTGGGTTATGAGTGGTACACAAATACGCATCCAAGTGATTACGATGGTATGCTTTTGGATGCAGGGCTTGGTCTTAAAATGGATATCACCAAAGATATCGCACTAAAACTTGAAGCTTTATACATGTATAAAATGAACAATAACGGCATTGATGGCAGTAACGGTGAAGTACATAACGTTGCCGCACTTGCAGGTTTGACATTCAAATTTGGAGCAAAAGCAGCGCCTGTCATCGCAGCCGTTGCCGCTCCTGTTGTTGCTGCTGTAGTAGCTGAACCAAAAAAACCTGAGCCAAAACCTGTCGTTGTTGTTCCAGCTCCTGTAGAAAAAGTTTGCCCGGTTAACGTTGACAGTGATAAAGACGGTGTATTTGACCCTCAAGACAAATGTCCTGATACTCCTGCAGGTTTTAAAGTAGATGCTGAGGGTTGTCCACTTAAAGCAACACTTCATTTGAACTTTGTTACTGATGGTCATGGTATTGATGCAGCTGGTGTTGCAAAAGTAAATGCATTTGCAGCATTTTTGAAAGACAGCCCTGCTTATAAAGCAAGCATCGTCGGACATACAGACAGTACCGCTTCAGATAAATACAACCAAAAATTGTCTGAAAAACGTGCTGAAATGGTTAAGACTATGCTGATTGATCAAGGTGTCGCAGCTGATCGTTTGACTGCTAGCGGTAAAGGTGAAACAATGCCCGTTGCGTCTAATAAGAGCAAACAAGGCCGTGCTGAAAATCGCCGTATTGAAGTTGAATTAACCCACTAATCAATCTTCCTCTTCCCGTAATTGCGGGAAGACTTGCGAATCTATTTTTTAACTTTATCCCCAAATTTAGCCATAAACTTTTCTATTTTCGGTGCAATCACCACATGACAGTACCCTTGTGTCGGATGTTCATTGTAATAGTTCTGGTGATACGCTTCAGCCTCATAAAACTCAGGAACAGGAGAGAGTTCCGTTACGATCGGATCACTCCAATGGGCCTGTGCCGCTTGCATTGACTCCAAAGCGGTCTGTTTTTGAACCTCATCATAATAATAGATAACCGAACGGTATTGAGTCCCCTTATCTGCCCCTTGAGCATTGAGCGTCGTCGGGTCGTGCAACGCCCAAAAAATCTCCAATATCTCACCGTAACTGATAATATCCCTATCATACATAATTTCA
Organism: Sulfuricurvum sp.; assembly: GCA_030693335.1. Lineage (GTDB taxonomy): Bacteria > Campylobacterota > Campylobacteria > Campylobacterales > Sulfurimonadaceae > Sulfuricurvum. Next base: position 13,549 of record JAUYAU010000005.1, on the reverse strand, counting down.
ATAACTTCCGCATGGCCTGATGCACCTGTGCATACCTGCTCATAGCTCGGATTTTTACGCAACCCTCCTGCATATCCGCTGATAGCTGAGTAAACTCCATTTACTCGATTATAGACTGCTTCAATGCACCAAAAACATCCACCGCCCAAAAGCGCTTTTTCAAATGTTGCCATAGCAACCCCTTAATATCAGAATTACGTAACAATACCGTAATCATCCTCACCTATACTTTTAAAAATTTAATAAGGAGGAAATGATTATGGAAAAGATAAGTTCATTCGAAAAAATGATGCTCAAAAAACTACGTGCTTCAAAACGCGCTTCATGGATGGTTGGCTAAACCACCCAAATATTCTCTTTCATTTACCCCGCCGGCATGGCTTAACCGTATTTCAAAACACGCGCCATTTGCAGTATTGTAAATACTCAATTTACCTAAACAATGTTTTTCAATAATCATCTTTGCCATGTACAAACCGATACCGGTCCCTTGTGCCTCAAATTTGGTGGTGAAATAAGGATCAAAAATTTTATCTATAATATGATGGGGGACCCCTCCTCCTGAATCTTCTATAGAAATCGTACAATGATGTTTATCATTGGTACATGTGATCGTGATTTGGCGTTTTTTACTTTTAATGTATTCTATGGCTTCACGTGCATTGTTCACGATATTAAGCAATACCTGTTTTAGCTCATTGTGATAAACCAAGATCTCAGCCATAGGGTCAATATCCTTAATTAAGACAATCTTTTTACTTGCCAACAACGGTCCCAGTAATGTTTCCACTTCACTGATCAAATCATATACATTAACTTTGCTTTGAAGGCGATCTTGTTTAAAGAAATTCCGAAAATCATCAATCGTCTGTGACATATAATCTATTTGCTGCTCTACTATCTCAATGACTTTACTCATATCATTCTGATTTCCAAGACTCATATTGATATTCAAACGGGTCATCGACAATCCCAAAATATTAAGCGGTTGACGCCACTGATGTGCGATCGATTCTACCATCGACCCTATTTCGGCCATTTTGGCTTGCTGCATCAAAATCTTTTCTTGCGTACGGTTTTTTTCAACCGCTTTAGTAATCTCCTCTTGCAGCCGCTGATTAAACGTTTCCAATTGGGCTGTCCTCTGACGAACCAGTTCATCCAAGCGTCTGTACTTGTACATCAATCCAGCCGTAACCACAATGGCGACTACTGCAGCAAGCAGCCAAAAATCAACCTCGCTTTTATCATGCAATACAACTGCTTCCTGTGACCACGAATACTGAACAAAAATAATAAATCCAAACAACGCTTTTTTCATAACGTAAAGTGTAGCCAAACAATTATATTGGCTCCCTTATGCCTCTTTGGGTTGTGATACGATAAAATCGCGACCATATTACCTTAAGGTCCTATCATGTCCATCAAACAACAGCTTCTTGAAATCCTCACCACGCGTCCGCTCATTATTGACGGTGCCATGGGAACACAGCTTCAAGAGCGTGATGCCATGATTCCCTCAACTGCCTGGGAAGGCAATGAAGGGTGCAATGAACTTCTCAATGTTACTGCACCTAATGTCATGAGCGATATATTTCACGCTTATCTTACCGCGGGTGCTGACTTGCTCACCACCAACACCTTTGGTGCTTTTAACTGGGTTTTGGATGAGTACCAAATCGGGCATCGTGCCTATGAACTTGCCCGTGCAGGAGCGCAAGTGTGTAAGGACGAATGCGATAAATTTTCCACACCTGAACATCCCCGTTTTGTCCTAGCCTCAATAGGACCCGGAACAAAACTTCCCTCACTGGGACATATCCATTACGATGAGATGTTAGCCGGATATACAGAATGCTGTTTGGGACTCATTGACGGTGGTGCGGATATATTTTTGCTGGAGACTTGTCAAGACCCTTTACAGATAAAAGCAGCATTGCACGCCTGTCAAGCAGCCAATCAAGAACGAAATACTGATCTGCCTATTATGGTCTCTGTTACCATTGAACTCGCAGGCTCGATGCTCATCGGAACAGACGCACAAACCATCGCTACAATTATGGAACCCTTTGATATCCTCTCATTGGGATTCAACTGCGGAACAGGTCCTGAACAATACGGCAAACACATTAAAACCCTCTCGCAAGTGTGGGGAAAACCTATCTCGGTTCATGCCAATGCGGGATTGCCTCAGAATCGCGGCGGTTATTCCTACTATCCGATGGGACCCGATGAATTTGCACAGCGCCAATACGACTTTTTAGCCTATGACGGGGTGAGTTTCTTGGGCGGATGCTGCGGAACGACGCCTCAACATATCCGTGCACTGGTAGATAAAGTAGCTTCCATGACACCTAAAAAACCTACCGGTAGTCAACCTCCCTCTATCGCTTCGTTGTTTAACACTGTCGAACTCATTCAACAACCCGCACCATTACTCATAGGAGAGCGCTCTAACTCTACGGGATCCAAAGCATTTCGTGAGCTGATCATCGCCAGTGATTATGAGGGGACGCTCAGTGTCGGACAAGCCCAAGTTCGTGATGGAGCACACTGTTTGGATGTGAATGTCGAGTTTGCAGGTCGTGACGGTGCAGTCGATATGCGTGCTGTCATGAAGTTGTACAACCAAAAAATACCGCTTCCTCTGATGCCCGATGCCACACGCGTCAACACAATGGAAGAGGCGCTCAAATGCATCGGTGGAAAACCCATTATCAACTCTGTTAATCTCGAAGACGGGGAAGAGAGACTGGATGCCATTTGTTCTTTGGCAAAGAAATTTGGAACTGCATTGGTGTGTCTGGTTATTGATGAGAAAGGGATGGCAAAAACCACAGAAGACAAAATGCGCATCGCAGATCGGATTTACGATCTGTGCGTTAATCGCCACCACATCGATCCGCGCAATTTGATGTTTGATATGCTCACGTTTACTGTTGGGAGTGGTGATGTGGAGTATCGTGATGCAGCGATCCAAACCCTAGAAGCGATCCGTCAGCTTCATGCTAAATATCCTGAGGTCGGCTCAACGCTGGGGCTTTCCAATATCTCCTTTGGTCTGAGTGCCAGCTCCCGTGTCTATCTCAACAGCGTCTTTTTGCACCACTGTATCGCCGCGGGTATGACCTCGGTCATCATCAATGTCAAACACATCGTTCCGCTGTCTAAAATGTCCGATCAAGAAAGAGAGCTGTGCGAAGAGCTACTATTTACCCCTAACGACCAATCGCTGTTTAACTTTATCAACCACTTTAGCGATGTCACGATTGACAATAGCAAAAACGACGAAGAGTACGAAGCGCTCAATGATGAAGAGAAAATAGCTAAATTACTGATCGATGGAGACAAGGAGCGGATGATTCCGCTGGTGGATAAAGCACGTCTGAGTATCAAACCCGACATCATCGTTAATGAAATCCTCATCGATGCGATGAAAGTGGTTGGAGAGCTGTTTGGAAGCGGAAAAATGCAATTGCCGTTTGTACTTCAGAGTGCTGAAACGATGAAGACCACTGTTGATTATCTCAACCCCTATCTCACCAAACAGGAAAAAGATACCGACACAACACTGGTTATCGGAACCGTCAAGGGAGACGTCCATGACGTGGGCAAAAACCTTGTCGATATTATCCTCTCCAACAATGGGTTCAAAGTCATCAATGTAGGGATTAAAACCGAACTCGATGAATATTTGGACGTTATGAAAACTAACTCCATCCATGCCATAGGGATGTCCGGACTGTTAGTCAAATCAACCCAAGTGATGAAAGATAATCTCGAAACCATGGCCTCCATGGGAATAACCATCCCTGTATTACTGGGCGGTGCGGCCCTCACACGCAGTTTTGTGGATGATTTTTGCCGACCGATCTATAAGGGTCCGATCTTTTATTGTCGCGATGCCTTTGACGGGGTCATTGCCATGACCCGTATCGAGAAATATAACGAAAATCCCGATGTTGGTTTGGATACCCGTTTGGGCGGTGACATGGTCGAACGCGAGGTTAAAGAGGTTAAAGAGATTATTATCCCTCCATTTTCTGAACTCAAAATGCCCTCACGTGAGATAAAGATCCCTACTCCTCCGTTTTGGGGTCGTCGTGTGTTACGTAAAGAACAGCTTGATTTTGATATGGTGTGCGAATGGGTCAACAAACGCAGTTTGTTCAAAATGCACTGGGGCTATAAACGCGCAGGAATGGAAGTAAATGCGTATAAAAAACTCCTAGAGACCAAAGTGTACCCAGCCTATGAACGGATAAAACGAGAGATTGTCAAACGCGGACTCTTTGATCCAACAGTGATCTACGGCTATTATCCGGTACGCAGCAACGATCGAGAACTATTGATATTTGATGAGAGCTGTGGATGGAATGTGGATGAAAATGCCAACCGTATGCCGCTGGATGATGTTATTGGCAATGCCAAATATGTTTTTGATTTTCCACGCCAGCGTAAAAACCCGCATCGTGCGCTCAGTGACTTTTTTATCCATACACGTGATGATGTACTGCCGCTAACGTGTGTTAGTGTCGGAGATAAATTCAGCGCCTACGAGCAAGAGTTGTACGCTAACAATGAATACCTTGAATACAATATGGTCCATGGATTTGGTGTCGAACTTGCGGAAGCGCTCGCCGAAGTGGCACATAAACAAATTCGCTTGGATTTGGGAATTGTCAGCGAGGATGAGGGGAACAGTTTGCGCGATGTGAGAATGAACCGATACCCTGGAGCACGTTACAGTTTTGGGTATCCGGCATGCCCCGATTTGGAACAAAGCCGTATTATCTTTGATCTTTTGCGCCCCGAAGAGTTTGGCATCGTTCTCTCAGAGACCTTTCAAATCCATCCTGAACAAAGCACAACCGCACTCGTCGTTCATCACAAAGAGGCGACGTATTACAGCGTCTAGGGAATTCATTTTCCCCATACCTTTTCCATCCACTCCCCCATTTTTGCTTCGTAGCCACTGTTTTTATACTCCACAAACTTCAACGGTTTTGAGAGATACTTTTGCTCTACCCATCCCCCAAAATCATGTGGATACAGATAATTAGATCCTCGCGGACGTATTGCATCGGGAATTTCTAAAATCACCCCGCTTTGAACCGCTTTGAGCGCCGAATTGATAGCATTGTATGCTGTATTGGATTTGGGTGAAGCACACAGATAGATCACTGCCTGTGCTAAAATGATACGGGACTCTGGATATCCGATTTGTTTGACACTCATCATCGCCGAGGTGCACAGGGTGAGCGCTTGCGGATTGGCATTGCCTACATCTTCGCTAGAGAGTATCACCAAACGCCGTGCAATAAACTCAGGCGGTTCACCCCCCTCGATCAATCGCGCCAGATAATAGATTGCCGCATCCGCATCGCTTCCTCGGATACTTTTGATAAGCGCAGAAGCCAAATCATAATGCACCCCTGCTTCCGAACTTCCCTGTGCTTGTGCGCTAGGGCGAAGCGATTTTAGCAATCCCAGTGTTATTGGTTTATCCAACGCGCTTGCTACTTCCAAGAGTTTTAGCATAGCGCGGGCATCTCCCCCTGAACTTGCAATCAAATAGTCTTTTGCATCATCGTCCATTGTAATGGCCGTTCTACCTAACAAATTTTCTAACGCTTTAACACCAATCGTTTTGAGTTCAAACAGCAGTGAGCGTGATCGCATCGCCGCAGTAAGGCTGAAGTAGGGATTTTCGGTCGATGCTCCGATCACTAACACGCTGTTTTGTTCCATAACCGGTAATAACACCTCTTGCTGATTTTTTGCCAGACGATGTACCTCATCGATAAAAATAAGCGGTTTGGTAAGTGCATTTTCGTATTGATCAAATAGTTTGCGCAAGCTTTCTATTTTGAGCGAGGTGGCATTAAATTCATAAAAGGGGAGATCTAAAACCTGTGCGATGATACGTGCCATGGTCGTTTTACCGCAACCGGGAGGCCCGTAAAAAAAAGAATGGGTGAGATTACCGTTCTCGCAAAGAGCGCGCAAAGGAGCATCGGAGGAACAAAGATGTTCTTGCCCCACTACCTCATCAAATGTTTTTGGGCGTAGCAGATAAGTGAAGTCGGCCACAATTAACCTGCGATAACCTTGACCATTACTTCGCGTGTCTGACGCGGTCCGTCAAATTCACCGAAAAAGATCCCTTGCCATTTTCCAAAAATAGGACGTCCATCGACCACAGGGATGCTGACCGATGCCCCCATACGAGAAGCTTTGAGATGCGCCGCTGCATTGTCGCCTACATGTAAATACGTCTCTTCATTTGGAATGACACGGCTAAGAGAGAGCAAAAGATCACGACGCAGATTGTGATCCACATTTTCAAACAAAAAGATACTGCCTGTCGTATGAGGGGTAAAGACCACGCATATCCCCTGCTTTACTCCTGATTTAATCACCGCTTCTTTAACTTCTGCGGTAATGTCCATTAACTGTGTTTTATGACTGGTTGGAAATTTGAGTGTTTTCATCTTTTTTTACTCCCCATTGCGTATTTTTTGGCCGGATTGTATTTATTCGTTCCGAAACTATCGGTCATAGCCGCTGCTTTGGACGACTTCTCTTTGTCTTTAATAAACGTTCTTTTCACAGGCTTTGCTTTTTCTTTGGTAAACAGAGGTTTTGGTGCGATGGGTGCATCACCGGAAAAACTCTCTTTGTCCGATTTTTTGTGCTCTTTGCCAAAAGGACTTTGTGCAGCTTTTTGCTGTTTCTCTCTTTGCGTAGTCGTTCGCTCGATCCCATCGACAAAGGCTCTAAGAGAAGTGTACTCAGCACGTTCCAAAAAGCGCACTTTTCCCGTCGGAAGATTATTGAGATCAATACCGCCGAAACTCAAACGCTTAAGATCCACAATTTCAGCACCAAAATGGGCGAAAAAACGTCGTAGTTCACGATTTTGTCCCTCTCCGATGGCCACTTTTAAAATCGAATAATCCCCTTGATCTTTTTGTACTTGATACGCATAAAAAGGGGCAAAACTCATAGGTCCGGCCTCCGCATGCTCATGTGCACCGGCACTCGCGTCTTCAAGCTCCAGTCCCTCACCCATCGCGACTTTCATCGCTTCGCTCACCGCACCTTTGATCTTGATACGATATACACGTTCCATTTTGGAGGTCATCAGTGCAGTAGCTACACGTGATGCGTCCGTAAGGAGCAATAACCCCTCAGAGGCAAAGTCCAATCGTCCTACAGGGATAAAATGGCGATAGCTTTTCGAGAGCGAATCGTAAATCGTTTTTCTCCCTTGCGGATCTTTTTTGGTCACTAACTCCCCGCGCGGTTTGTTGTAAACGATCACCGTAAACTGATCTTGGGCTGTGACTTTGTTACCGCTGATACTGACATCGGCTTTACGCTCATCGACTTGGAGGGCCGGATTTTTTTCAATCTCCCCATCAATACGGACGTAACCGTCCAAAATTGCTTGATCCGCTTCGCGACGTGAATACGTCGAGTAGTGGGCGATAAATTTGTTTAAACGCATCATGAGATACCTGCTTCTACGAGAGTGTGAAGGTGTAAAACACCTTGAATTTTGCCGGAAGGTTCGGTCACCACCAGCAACTGTATTTTTTTATTTTCGATAAGAACAAGCGCGTCGGAGGCCAACAGCGTTGCATCACTGATCGTAAACGGATTGTGTGTTGCGTACATTTTTGAAGCGCTCTCAAGTGAAAAATCAGCGTTCATCAATGCGCGGCGTATGTCTCCATCACTCAAAAGCCCTGAAAGTTTCCCCTCACTGTTGGTCAACATCACCGTACCCAGTCTTCCCTCGCTAAGAATCAAAATCGCCTCTTTGAGCGGTGTGTTTTCATCGACTATCGGGAGGTTCTGAGTACGCATCAAATCGCCTACTTTAACAAAAAGCTTTTTACCCAAAGCACCACCGGGATGAAAGGATGCGAAATCTTCTTTTTTAAAATTGCGTGCCTTCATAAGGCATACGGCAAGGGCATCCCCCATGGCAAGGGTCAGTGTCGTGGAACTCGTAGGTGCAATGTCCAAAGGGCATGCTTCTTGTGTGACATTGATATTGATCACTTCATCGCTGAAACGTCCCAACGTCGACTCACCGTTTCGCGTCATTCCGATGAGGGGAATATCAAATCGCTTGATATGCGGCAAAATGGAACTGAGTTCCGGGCTCTCACCGCTGTAACTGATCGCTAATACTACGTCCTCTTTGCCGATCATTCCCAAATCCCCGTGAAGCGCTTCGGTGGGATGAAGAAAAAAACTCGGTGTCCCTGTGGAGGCAAATGTAGCCGCCATTTTTGCACCGATAAGACCTGATTTACCGACCCCCGTGATGACCAACTTTCCACGGCATGCGAGAATTATTTCTACGGATCGGGTGATCTCATCCCCTATTTTTTCCATCGCCGCACGTAAAGAATGTGCTTCGATTTCAAGTGTCTTTTTGGCTATTGCGATATAATCGTTATTCATGGAACTATTATACTCCAATAACCCTTCAAAATAGGCGTATTTATGCAAAACCTCTATACCCAAACGGCCTCACTTGATCAGCGTGCCATCGTAGAATTTGGACTCACTGAAGCGCTCATGATGGAACATGCGGCTATGGGGATGGAGCGCATCATACGTGACCGTTTCCCCTATGATTCCATGGTGCTTATTGTCTGCGGTCATGGAAACAACGGAGCCGACGGACGCATCCTTGCACGATTACTGGAGGGGGATTACCGTGTTTCTACCAAACATAATATCCATCAGCATTACGATGTTATTGTTGATGCACTGCTTGGAAGCGGTCTAAATCGCCCTCTTGATTCCCTTACACAAGATCTTTTAAAATCTCTCAATGCAGCAGATGCCTTCAAAATTGCGTGTGACGTTCCCACCGGCCTTTATGCCAACGGTTTCCTTGATCCGAACACTTTCAAGGCGGACATCACGGTTACTATGGGAGCGCTAAAGCGTGGTATGTTCAACGATACAGCCAAGGACGTCGTTGGAGAAATCATAATTGCAGATCTGGGAATTTCCCGCATACGCTATGAAACCCCAACAGCGTGGCGGTTGCTTGATACTGCCGATTTACAGCTTCCCCACCGTACCCAATCCTCGACACATAAAGGCAGCTATGGTCACTTGAGCCTTATCTGCGGAGAAAAAATAGGGGCGTCGGTTATTGCAGGTTCTGCCGCATTGCGATTTGGTACGGGACTGGTGAGTCTCATTACCTGTGAAAACATCGTTATACCCCATGAATTGATGCAAAGCCACTCACTCCCCTCCACAACTACTGCCATAGCACTGGGGATGGGATTGGGTTGTGAGTTTTGCGATCAAGAATTGACAAAGTTGCTCAACAATGCTCATCCGCTTGTTTTGGATGCCGATATTTTTTATCACACCATGTTCCCAAATCTCCTTGAGCGAAACGATATCGTCCTGACCCCTCATCCCAAAGAGTTCACCCAGATATTGCGTCTAACTGCAATTGCGGATATTGATGTCAATACCTTGCAAAACAACCGTTTTGAGTATGTTGAGCGTTTTTGCACTGCCTTTCCTAACGTTATGCTAGTACTTAAAGGTGCCAATGTAATCATCGGACACAACGATCAATTTTTCATCAATCCCCATGGTACCGTTGCCCTTGCCAAAGGGGGAAGCGGCGATGTCCTCTCAGGCCTTATCGGCGCTTTATTGGCCCAAGGTCATACCCCTCTTGAAGCAGCCATTCACGCCTCTTTGGCACATGCATTGGGGGCAAAAAAATTTGATAAAAACAATTACGCCTTAACACCCTTTGATCTTATAGAAAGTATTACCACCCTATGAAAAAAATCGTTGCCCTCTTTAGCGGCGAGGGGACAAACCTCGCCAATCTGATTGAAAAAATGCACAACCAACATGCTGTTATCGCTTGCGCCATAACCAATAACCCCAATGCTGCGGGTATCGCCAAAGCAGAAAAAGCCCATATTCCTGTCGAAGTTTTATCCCATACGGATTTTGAAAGTCGTGAAAGCTATGATGCCGCGCTCGTTGAACTCATTAAAAAGTACACTCCCGATCTGGTAGTACTTTGCGGCTTTATGCGCATACTCACCCCTGTGTTTACAACACAGATCCATTCTATCAATTTGCATCCCTCCCTGCTGCCGGCATTCAAAGGTGCACGTGCCATAGAGCGCAGTTTCGAGAGTGATGAACCCGTATGCGGAGTCAGTGTTCACTGGGTTACTGATGAGCTTGATGGAGGGGAAATAATCTTGCAAAAAAGTTTTACCAAAAATATTAATGATACTTTAGAAGATTTTTCGGCTAAAATCCGCGCTATAGAACATGAAATTTTGCCCCAAAGCATACTTAAAATACTCGCATAAAGGATAAAAATGCATACATTACAAATCGGAAAATACACACTCGGAAGCCGTCTGATCGTCGGAAGCGGAAAATATGATTCTTTTGAAACGACTAAAGCTGCGACACTTGCAAGCGGCTCTGAACTTATCACGGTTGCCGTTCGCCGTTTGAACATTACTAACCCTAATGAGGCAAATTTACGCGATACTTTCGCAGGTACAAATGTGAAGTTTTTACCCAATTCCGCAGGATGTACCACAGCCGAAGAAGCAATCACTCTCTTTCGCCTCACGCGTGAAGCCACAGGCATCGATCTCATCAAACTCGAAGTAATCGGTGATACCCAAAAAACACTGTATCCTGATGTCTTAGAAACAATCAAAGCATGTGAAGTGCTTGCCCGTGACGGCTTCACTATTATGGCCTATACCAGCGATGACCCGATCATGGCACGCCGCCTTGAAGATGCAGGCGCTCACGCCATCATGCCTCTCGCAGCCCCTATCGGAAGCGGTCTTGGAGTACAAAACCGTTATAACATCGTGTTTGTACGTGAAGCGGTCAAAGTGCCGATTATCGTAGATGCAGGAATTGGGTGTGCAAGCGATGCCGCCTTGGCAATGGAGTTGGGTGCTGATGGTGTTTTAACGAACACTGCGATTGCGCAGGCGCAAAACCCGATGCTCATGGCAGAAGCTATGAAAAACGCGGTTATCGCAGGACGTCTGAGCTATCTCGCAGGACGTATCCCAAAACGCCCATACGCAACAGCATCATCCCCGATCGATGGCATGATCCAGTTTTAACGCTATTGGCGTGATAGAGGGATATTGTCTTTATAAAATCCCCGTGATCCAATACCTAAAGCCGTTCCGAAGGCAGCAGTGCCGAGAGGAACGAGCGTTTTTGGATTACGGTATGCTCTTTTGGTACTTTTCTCGCTAAAGAGAAAAGTACATCAAAACTCAATAATCCCCATCAAATTCAACATTACAAACACAAGTGCTACCGGTGCTACAAAACGGATATTAAATCTCCAAATAGGATAAAACCATCCCATTTGTGTTTTGAGCACCGAAGCAACGCGTTCTTTTTCCATAATAAATCCGACAAAAACTGCCATCAATAATCCGGCAAATGGCAACAGCACCGCCGAAGTTAAATAATCCATCCAATCAAAAAAGGTTTTCCCACCGCAACTAAACAATGCCGAAGTAGATTCAATCTGTGACAAAATTGCGATGATTCCAAAAAAGTAAAAGAACAGCCCCATAGAAACTGCCGCCTTAAAACGACTCATGTTCCATCGATCAATCAGGTATTGAACCATTGGCTCTACAAGAGAGACAGCAGAAGTCAGCCCAGCAAACGCTAACGCCATGAAAAACAACACGGCAAGAACATTACCAACATTTCCCATCGCATGAAAAACAGTCGGTAGGGAGATAAAGACCAAGCCAGGTCCCTTGGCAGGCTGCGCACCGTACTGAAACAAAAAGGTAAACAAAAACAGCCCCGCTGCAAGTGCAATCAACGTATCAGTAGTGATAACAAAGAGAGAAGCGCGTACCAAATTACTCTCTTTTGGAAGTGATGCAGAGTAAATCATAATCGATCCCATTCCCAATGAAAGAGTGAAAAATGCATGACCAACAGCCACAGCAAAGGCTTCAGAGGTAAGTTTTGTCCAATCAGGTACAAACATGTACTCCACAGCTTTTGCAAAGCTCTCCATATTCATCGCATAAATCAACATCCCTATGATAATCAAAATAAGCGTTGGCATTAATACGAGATTGAATTTCTCAATCCCTCCCTTGATCCCCCGAACCAAAACCGTAGTCGTAATCAAAAAAGCCATTGTATGAAATAAAATTTGCTCCCAAATATCATGCTTTATAAATTGATCATAAATAGCCTCTGCTTCAGGGACCGAAGCGGGCAATGTCCCAAAACTCATCAATATATAGTGAAATATCCATCCGATAACGACCGAGTAGTAAAACATGACCAATGTTCCAAAAAGTGCCATGAACCCAGCATATTTCCACTTATTTTTATGACGCGGTGCCAAATGTTCAAATGCGCCGACTCCATCACGTCGTCCCAGATACCCAATTAACATCTCCGCAATCATCACAGAAAAGCCGACAAACACTACGGTCAACAAATAGACAAGAACAAAAGCTCCTCCCCCATACTGACCCGCGACATAGGGGAATTTCCAAATATTTCCTAATCCTACAGCAGCACCTGCCGCCGCCATTAAAAATCCCCATCGACTGAAATGTGCTATTTTCACGCATCCATCCTATTTGTTATTTTAATACTCACAACAACGATTATAGCAAAAATAAAATTCGTATTGACATTATGTTCATTATGCACTATAATTTCGCCTCACTAATTTGGCTTTGTGCTTTGTTAGCTGATAGGTCGGGGCGTAGCTCAGTATGGTTAGAGTACTTGGTTTGGGACCAAGGGGCCGGAGGTTCGAGTCCTCTCGCCCCGACCATGTTTTTTTGATTCGAAATTTTAAATAAACGCTTTTGTTATGGTGGGATTAGCTCAGTTGGTTAGAGCACTGGTTTGTGGTGCCGGGGGTCACGGGTTCGAGCCCCGCATCCCACCCCATACGGTTTATTTAAAACCCTTTGAGTTCGATGTTTTAGAAGATTATTGCGCTCGTAGCTCAATTGGATAGAGTAACGGACTTCGGATCCGTAGGTTATAGGTTCGAACCCTATCGGGCGCACCACTAACTTTAAGTACTTGCGTCCTTAGCTCAGTTGGATAGAGCAATGCCCTTCTAAGGCATCGGTCAGAGGTTCGAATCCTCTAGGGCGTACCACCTTAGATTATTATGCGGATGTGGTGGAATGGTAGACACGCCAGACTTAGGATCTGGTGCCTCACGGTGTGGAGGTTCAAGTCCTCTCATCCGCACCAACTTAGATACCCTTATTTTTGGGCTTCTCTTCTCTTTTACTTCTTCAAAAGTTCAACTACAAGTTCAACCAAAATTTCCAAAATTGTATCGCCCATTCAACAATCAAGTGCAACAACGTTATTTTTATAGTGTAGCTTCGAGTCATCAATCCATTGTGCAATTTTAGCAAAGAACACTTCATGCGGAGTTTTATAGCCAAGTATTTTTCGAGGTCTATGGTTTAGTTTC
>JAUYAU010000013.1 GCA_030693335.1 Sulfuricurvum sp. | reverse complement strand
GATTGTCTCAAACCGTTTGACCTACTTAGTTTTCAATGATCGCAAACTCAATTCTTAAAACCTAAACTCTAGGTTCCAGCGTTTGTGGACGGGAATTATAGGGGAAAAGATAAAAGATGTCAAGAGGTTTTGGAAAGAATTGTAGAGAAAATAACAATCCTTTTCTCTTGGTATCAAAAAAAAGGATTTTAGAAGCTTTAGGTGGGGGATTTAGAGTGATCCTCCATCTTAGTTTAAATGCAATTAAAGAATAATCACAATTGATTCTGGCTTTGACTTTGGTTTTGCTCTGCTATCTCTTCGCGTGTCACATCAACTGTCACATTTACATTGCTTTTTCCACTTCCAAAAACTACCCCCTGTATAGGTGCGATATCGGCATAGTCACGTCCATACCCTAATACAATATGCTGATCATATGGGATAATGTTGTTTGTGGGATCAAAATCGAACCATCCATATCCAGGGATAAAAACAGAGAACCATGCATGAGATGCATCGGCTCCAAACAATTTTTCTTCTCCTGCAGGAGGAACTGTTTCAATGTATCCGCTAATGTAACGGGCGCTTAGATTCAGTGAACGAAGAGCACTGATTGCGATGTGGGCAAAATCTTGACACACTCCCTTGCGTGCTTCAAAAACCATTTCCACGGGGGTATTTACATCGCTAAAACCGCTCACAAATTGAAAATCATTGTAAATACGTCCCATAAATTCCTGAACGCTTTCATACACAGAGCGATCAGGAGAAAAAGAACTCGCCGCATACTCTCGTAATAAAGGATCTGCTTTTTTAAGAAATAGACTTGGCAGACAAAATTGCTTAGCATCTATCACATCAGAAGTATTTGCTTCTAGCGCTTGAAGCACCTGTGCATAACTGACATCTTTGGCGTATTCACTAAGTATTCTCTGTTGTTCAATCGCCTGTATATCCATTGCAATACACGTCCGTGCAATTACTTTTAGATGATGATGTGGCTCACGAATGAGCATATGGTGAAGATGATTCCCAAAATAATCGGTGTATCCCTCCAGCTCCGTAATAGCAGGATCAGTAGAGAGAGAGAAATCAATTACGGTTTGAAATGGGGTGTCCCTAGGTTTAAGCCGAATCAGATTATGGCTGAAACTGACCCATTGCTGATAGGTAAATTGGGTGCTATGAAAAATGTGATACAACATGATTACTCGCCATAATGGGCAAAATAAGTTTTAGATAACTCATCGGATGCCACAATTAATTTATCAGAAACACTTGCAAGCAGCGTATCCATGTTTTCGCGAACAACCGAATCGGATGCCAACGCGCACAAACTCTCGATTCGGCTTAAACGCAACAAGGAGAACGCTTCAAAAAGAGCCTCTTCGTATCGGCTCAAATAGATATCGTGTTTAAACTTCGGCAACTTCGGCAATAATTTTAGCAATCGGGATATCTCGCTAATCAAGGATTTTGGAAATTGACTATCGAGCAGCATAAATTCACTCACATGCGCTAAATCGATCGATGACCGATAATGTGCCCGATAGGCATTTAAGCTTTCACTGCTGCCCAAAAGTGTCTCCAAAATTTCATACTCTGTAAAAGGCTCATAAACCGATGTCAGCATCGCACGTGATTTCATAATCAACAACTGTGAACGCTCAAGTCCCGCCCCAATTTCATATAAGATTAACCCTTGTTCTGCGAATAAACTATCCTCGATAAGGGCTTTATAGGCCATTAAATGGACTAACAAATTGTCAAGTCCTGAAATCATTGTCCGCTGCAGCGGCAGAGCATTATTTGTGTACCCGTTCCATTCGCGAATAAGACGTTCAAAAATCCGCCACGCTTCCAAAGGGAGTAAGTTTTTTGTACTGGTATTCGCATTTGAGAGCATATTAAGGGCCTGAGATAAAGAACCTACGCGCTCATTTTGTGAAATAACCGACCATATTTCAACTATCGGATCAGTTACCTTTTCATCCCCTTCCCCTAAGAATCCGGGATACGTCATGCTCAAGTGAGTCAACGTATCGCATAAAATTTCTTGTGCGCGCTGGTTACCATGGCAATCGTAGCGGGTTGCATTCGCCAAACTTTTTAACGTAATACGAATCATCCGTGCACTCATAATACAGCGCATCAAATAACGGCCTAGCCAAAATAAATTTTCTGCTCGAAGGCTTGGAATATTTTCCAATGAATTCTCGAAGGTGGCTTTGGGTTTATATACACTGTTAGGTGCCATAGAACCTGATTCCCCTAAAACCCACAAATCTTTACTGCTGCCGCCGCGCTGTCCTGAAACAATCAAAGAGTCATCACTGCTGCCTACACGCACGAGTGCTCCGGGCATTACTTCATACTGTTCATCTTTTATAATTGCAAATGAGCGTATCACAACATTTCGAGGCTTTATCTCTCCCTCTACCAAGCTTGGAGCCGTTGCAAATCGAACCTCTTCTTGACCCACAAACATATAGGGGTTCTCTACTATTTTTACACGTAACTGCTCTTGCTCATCGGCAGAAAGATTTTTGCCCACATAGGTGCCAAACTCATTACCGCTGCGATCAATGGTTTTAACTATCAAGGTTGATAAATTCTCGAGTACGTACGCACACTCCTTGCTCTGTCCGCACCACCAACTGGCTATTTGCGGTAATATCAACTCTTCATTCAAGAAAAAATGGGCCAATTCCGGCATAAACGGGTGAAGACCTAAATTTTCCAGAATCCCAGAACCCAATGGATTGGCCATCGTAATTCCCTGCTTACGAACAGCCTGTACCAGTCCTGATACCCCAAGCTTGGATTCGGCACGCAGTTCAAGCGGGTCACAGTACCCCTCATCCAAACGTCGTAAAATAGCATCTACACGACGAAGCCCTTTGAGGCTTTTGAGCCATACAGCACCCCCCTTAGCTAATAAATCCTGTCCTTGAACAAGCGTTAAGCCCAAGAAAGAACTTAGATAGGCATGTTCAAAATAGGTTTCATTATGCGGTCCCGGAGTAAGCAATACATTCAACGGTTCGCTTTTGGTGTGTGCGCCCAGCTTCATGAGCATTGCTTTTAAATCTTCATAAAAGGTATACAAACGGCGAATCGAAATATTGGAATACAGCGCTTGTACCGCACTGTTCATCGTCAATCGGTTCTCAATTGTATAACCCAATCCCGAAGGAGATTGAACACGATCATGAATCACCCACATTTTGCCATCGGGACCGCGAGCCAAATCAGCAGCCACAATCATTAATGGATGAGTTAAATGATCATACAACCCATGTACTTCACGTAAAAAACCGCTATGCCCGAAGATCACCTCACTGGGCACTATGTTTTGTTTGAGAACTTTTTGCTCTCCGTAGATGTCTTTGAATAAGAGATTCAGCAATTTTGCGCGCTGTTGCATCCCCGCTTCTATATGTTCCCAATCACTGCTCTCAAGTATCAAAGGTACAGGATCAAGACGCCATGGTCTGCTTATGCCATTTGGATCATCGTATACATTATAGGTGACTCCGTTGTCTTCGAGTCTCCAATCGATCTCTTTTTGTTTGGCATTGAGCTGTTGAATGCCCAACGTTTCGAGATTGTCAGCCAGTGCCTTCCAATGCTCCCGTATTGTCCCGTTTTCATTAAACATCTCATCATACGAAGATGTCATATAGTTTTCAAAAATCATACGATTATTTTACTCTTTTATTCCTTTTGGGCTCCATTTACGCCGTAAATCCAACGTCAGTGGATATTCTAAGCTTCCCGGAAGTTCTTGATACGAAAACGTTTTTTTCTTAGGCGCATTAGCAATAACTTGTGAGGATGACACCCCATCTTCTCTCTCCTGTGCCTTAATCGGTGCGCGTACTTCTTCCAACTCGCCTTGCGAATGTCCAAACGCCGTATAGCGGCTAAAACGGCGAGACTGTGCTTCAAGAGAATTGACCGGGAACGTATCATACGATCTTCCTCCCGGATGGGATACATGATAGGTAAATCCGCCTAGTGAACGACGATTCCATTTATCTACAATGTCAAATACGAGCGGAGTATCTACTCCGATCGTCGGATGCAATGCCGACCATGGTTGCCACGCACGGTATCGCACACCTGCTACATATTCGCCCTCCACTCCCGTGGAGACTAACGGTACTTTTACGCCATTACATGTCAATACATAGCGTTCATTGACAAAATTGGACACTTTCACCTGTACCCGCTCCAACGATGAATCAACATAACGAGCAGTCCCTTGCGAACTGGATTCCTCACCCAAAACATGCCATGGTTCGATTCCTGCACGAAGCTCACACGAAATACCCTCAATCATGTTCAAACCGTATAATGGAAAACGGAACTCAAAGAACGGATCAAACCAATCCAATTCAAACGGATATCCCTCATCACGTAAAAATTCAACAATATCACGGATATCTTGACGCACATAATGTTCAATCAAGAATTTATCATGCAGCTGTGTTCCCCAACGCACTAGTTTATGCTTGTACGGTTTGCGCCAAAACAGCGATACGAGAGTACGGACCAATAGCATCTGCATCAGTGACATTTCCTGATGGGGAGGCATATCAAACCCTCTAAGTTCTAAAATCCCCAAACGTCCCGTAGATGAGTCCGGAGAATAGAGTTTATCGATACAAAACTCACTGCGGTGTGTGTTGCCCGTAATATCGGTAAGCATGTGACGGAACAATCGATCCGTCAGCCAAAAAGGGACTTCCTGTCCTTGAGGAATTTGAGAAAACGCGATTTCCAGCTCATAGAGATTTTCAGCACGTCCCTCATCCACACGCGGTGCTTGAGACGTAGGTCCAATAAACGATCCTGAAAAGAGATACGAAAGGCCCGGATGGTGCTGCCAAAAGGTGATCAGACTGCGTAACAAATCAGGACTGCGCAAGAGTGGACTATCACTTGGAGTCATACCGCCGATGGTGACATGATTTCCTCCACCCGTTCCGGTATGCTTGCCGTCTTGCATGAACTTCTCGGTTCCCAAACGTGAAAAGTGCGCCTCTTGATACAAAGTGCTGATAAGTTCTGTCAACTCTCCCCAACTGCTGGTAGGATGAATGTTTACCTCAATAACACCCGGATCAGGGGTAACCCGCATTTTTTCGATTCTCAAATCGTTCGGCGGTTCGTATCCCTCGATCATGACGGGTATTTTCAACTCATCCGCCGTTGTCTCAATCGATGCTATCAAATCCAAAAAGGCTGCCGTACGCTTGAGAGGAGGGAGAAATAAGAACAGTTTTCCCTCTCGTACCTCAGCAGACAATGCCGTACGTACAAAAACTTCATGCTTCGCTTTTTTGACGGTTTTTGCCGCACGCGCTGCTATCTTGCTATGATATTCACCAAGTTCTGGTAATACCGCAAACACATCGTTATCAAATCCTTGATCCAGCTCATACGGCGGATTCTCGATAAGCGAATCCAGAGGAAGACGCAAGCCCACAGGAGATGTCCCCGGCATTAAAAACAGATGTCCGCGCCGAAATTTCCATGTACACGTCACCCAGTGTTTAGCATCTGAATTCAAAGGTAGTACAAATCCGCACGGGGCATTGAGCCCTTTTGACAAACTCTCGGCCAACGCTTTGCGTTCCCATGAGTCTTTGAGGTTGACTTTGAGAGGATCAATATCGATGGGCAGCTGTGCTTCTTGCAACAGCGCTACCAAAGGATCATTATAAGCATCCAAGATATGCTGTTCATTGACACCTAAATTCACACACAAACGTGCGAGAAATTTTTTAGCATCTGTCGCATCGAGATCGTATGTTTTGTCCAAACTGGCCAATAAATGGTGATTTTTCCAAATCGGTTTTCCGTCTTTACGCCAAAATATCGTACTCATCCATCGTGGAAGCGGCTCTCCCGGGTACCATTTTCCTTGAGCATGATGCAGCATCCCGCCATGCCCAAACGTATTAAGCAATCGACGTGAAAGAACATTGGCCAATTGGCGTTTGTGCGGACCGTCCGCATCCGTATTCCATTGGGGGGATTCCTGATCGTCGATCGATACAAATGTAGGCTCTCCCCCCATACTCATACGCACGTCGTTGGCAAGCAGTTCTTTGTCTACCTCAAATCCCAGTTGCTTAATTGCTTCCCATTGCTCTGTTCGATAGGGCTTGGTCACACGAGGTGATTCAAAGATACGTGTAACGGTGTTGGAAAAATCAAACTCTACTTCACACTTATCCATACCCCCCTCAACAGGTGCCGCGCTCTCAGGATTAGGGGTACATGCCAGAGGAATATGCCCCTCCCCTGCGAACAATCCACTCGTAGCATCCAGTCCGATCCATCCCGCACCCGGGATATAGACCTCTGTCCATGCGTGCAAATCGGTAAAATCCTCTGCAGGACCGCTGGGACCGTCCAGCGATTTAACATCGGCTTTGAGCTGTACCAAATATCCCGATACAAAACGTGATGCCAATCCCAAATGGCGAAATATCTGCACAAACAGCCAGGCAAAATCACGGCACGATCCCAGTTTTTTCCCCAGTGTCACTTCACACGGCTGCACTCCCGGTTCCATACGCACGGTATAGTTAAGATACCCATTGAGTTTAAGATTAAGTTCTACCAAAAAATCATTGATATTACGAGGAGTAAGATCGATCTCTTTGACAAACTCTCTTAGAAGCTTCCCTTTGGAGGTCACTTTGAGATACGGGGACAACTCTTTTTTGAGCTCTTTTTTGTATTTAAACGGAAACTGGGTCGCGTAGTCCTCTACAAAAAAGTCAAACGGGTTGATGCTCACCAATTCCGCCAGTATTTCTACATCAATTTCAAGCTCTGTCGTCTTTTCAGGAAAAACGATACGTGCCAAATAATTGCCAAAAGGATCTTGCTGCCAATTGATAAAATGGTTATCCGGCTTGATCTTAAGCGAATACGCCTCAATCGGTGTACGGCTATGCGGCGCAGGACGCAGGCGAATCACATGCGGAGAAAGATTGATAGGTTTATCAAATGCATAATGTGTTTTATGAGAAAGGACAACTTTGAGTGACATAAAACCTCTTTATCTAAAAAGTTACGACAAGAATAGCATATTTATTTCCAAACGACTGTATATTTTTAGTCCACATAATGGT
The DNA here is from genome assembly GCA_030693335.1 of Sulfuricurvum sp. GTDB lineage: Bacteria > Campylobacterota > Campylobacteria > Campylobacterales > Sulfurimonadaceae > Sulfuricurvum. Next base: position 13,554 of record JAUYAU010000013.1, on the reverse strand, counting down.
AGAATAGCCGATAATATTTATAAACAAAGAGTCATATGTGAAAATTTTTCTCCTGGAAGACGATTATTTGCTCAATAAAGCGATTACACAATACCTCACAAGCAAAGGTTTTACGGTCAGTTCCTTTTACAATGGCAGTGAAGCGCTTAATGCCATTATGGATGATTTCGCTTTGATGATTCTGGACATTGATGTACCTGATATGAATGGAGTTTCAGTACTTCAGGAAATACGCAAACTTTATCCTGCCAAACCCATCATTATGATCAGTGCAACCATTGATATCGATATGATCAGCAAAGCGTATGAAAAAGGATGCAATGACTATCTAAAGAAACCTTTTGACATCCGAGAGCTTGAACTAAAAATTCGTGCTTTTACCCAAACTGCAGTAAACTCTATGACAATTACCGAGGGGCTTGAGTACACGCTCGCTGACCAGCGCCTGATGTTCCATTCTCGTCAAATTTCATTGACTCCTATGGAAAAGAAGTTATTTCATATTCTGGTCGAAAACAAAGGCCGTACAATTTCTATGGAACTTTTAGAACGTGCTATCTGGGGCATGAGCGGTGACGCAATCCACCTACGCCAGCTCGTTGCACGCCTGCGGAAAAAATTACCCGAAAACACAATACAAAACAAAACAGGAAGCGGCTATTGCATCGTTTAAGCCTTATACTCATCACACTATTGTCAGCTTCACAGGCCCAGGAATATACACTCGAAACGATCAATGTCGAAGCGACTTCGGACGTATTCTCTCAAACACAAGAAGATGCGTTAAATATAAATGCTTTTACTCTTCAAGAACGGTTAAAAAACAATGTTTCCTTTGATACCGTCAAAGGTGAAAAAAATGGCGAAGGATTATCCTTTCGTGGACTCGATGACCGTGCTACTGGGTATTTTGAAGACGGTATTCCTCTGTATCGAGGCACGAATGGTGAAACCGCAACGATGTTTTATGCACCCAAGGGAACCGTAACCATCGACAATACCTCTGCCAACAATATCGGCGTCTCATCAATGGGTGCGGATGTTCAAATCAATACAGCCGTTCCCACTCAATCTCTCGAAGCCATGCTATTGGGCAACATCAGCAATAACGACCGTCGAGCCCAAGGATATATCGGAAGTCGAACAGGGAACAAATACGTTCAACTAAACGCCTCTACCTATCACATGGGCAGTTATGCTCTATCCGATGATTACATAGCTACTCCCGCACAACCCAAGGGTGAACGTCGTTACAGCGACCGCACCCAAAACGATGCAAGTCTAAAAGCAGGGTTTTACCCCGATAGTCACACCCATCTCGCCGCCAAAATTTCGACTACCCGCTCCCATTTTGGTGTTTCTCCCAATGCCCATACCGATATTACCAAAAATGCAGGAGATGATTCTTGGAGTGCAAATAAAGTTCCCTGGGATGCCTACACCGCTGTGCCGAAAAAATCACTCGACAGTCTTTATCTCTATGGCGATTTCACCCATGGAGACATTGAGACCACCGTTCGTGCCTATTATGATCGCTATACCGATTTTTTTGCTTTTTACACAGACAACAACTATACCACTTATCAGCAAGGGATCGACATTTGGAGTGACAGCCGTTTAGGTACAAGTTTTAAAACCGCCCTTAAATCCGATACCCATACGGATGCGATCGCCATAACTCTACAACGTGAGACTCATCGCTGGATCAGCGACTACGGCGAGAGTGCCCATTACACCAACGATTTTTTAGAAACAAGCTATTTGGCGGATTATACGCTTCCTGATCATTTCCGTTTGGATGGAGCAGTAAGTTATCGATTGCTTCAACCTTCTCAAGAGTTCGATACGCGTAACACCTCGAAAAACTACGATACCAAAAAAATGCTCGATTATCAACTAAAACTCACCAAGAACCTCAAATCAAGCAGTCTCTATCTCGCCGTTGCACACAAAAGCCGATTTCCCAGTATGGCCGACATGTATCCTCTCCTTCCTTTCCAAAATGTTTATCCGGGACTCAAGCCTGAACAAAGTCAAAATATCGAAGCGGGTTATGAAAACCGCTCACTTCAACGCACACTATTGACACTTGATGCCTATCATTATGATATTACCGACCTTATTGTACAATCCAACAGTATCTCTTATAACCGTGCGAATGCCAAACATTACGGAGTTGAGGGACACGTCAAAAGTGATCTCTTTGAAAATAACCACCTAGATGCAGGCTATCGATACGCTCACACCAACGACAGTGCGGGTAAACGTATCCAACTGATCCCATCACATCGCCTTACCCTCCAAGACACCTTGGATATTTCGCCTGGATTCACGGTAACTGCCCAGTATCTCTATACGGGTGCGCGCTACAGTAATTATCTCAATGTGATGCACAAACTACAGAACTACAACACGCTGGATTTGTATCTCAATTACGTTCGTCCTCAAGGAATGAGCTACCGATTGGGAATCAAAAACCTCACCGACGAAGCATATGAATGGCAATATGGCTATCCTACGGCAGGGCGCAGCGTCTTTGCAACATTACAGTGGGATTTATAATCATGCCTAAACGGAGCATCAAAGCACTCTTTTTTACTCTAACGACGGTTGGCCTAATACTCATAGCCATAGGATCCTTTTGGTTCTACAACTACGCTACTCAAAGTATCAATGACAAACTTGCCCACTCTGCTCACGAAAAATCAGATTTTATCCGCTACGAGTTCATCCGATACTACGACGAGATGATCTATAATTTCGAGAATACAAAATCAGCGCAGGTATCCAAAATGGCAATAGCCCAACGCTATTTTCAAAAGCACGGAACCGATGCTGCTCTAGAGCCTCTGAAGGCACTTTTGCAAGACAGCGAAAGCCAATACGACATCTATCTCATCAACCACGATATGATCATAGAACGCACCACCTACCCACCCGACTTAAACCTCGATTTCAAAAACTTCCCTTTTGTCCCCGAGCTTTTCACCTCACTGTTTGCCAATCCATCCAAAATAGACCATGACAGACCTCGATTTGACCCCTCCAACAACAATTTCAAACGCTACCACACCCAAGTCTCAAAAGATGGACGCTACATTATCCAATTGGGTCAAGCACTCAAAAATGGCAAATCGTTTAGTGCTTTTATAAAGCACCTTGAAAAAATCGTCCCCACCTTGCACAGCCACTCCTATTACACACTTTTCAGCGCACGTGACGTAGAAGCAGCCGCCGTGAAAGAGATCTGGTCTCAACAACTCGCCGGGATGAAAAAAAATGACATTGCCAAAGTATGGGAAAACATAGGCAGCTTTAAGAAAATCATAAAACGCCTGGACCCTATGTCTGAGAGTATGTTTAAACAGCCACAACTTTTTCTCTATCCTTATTTGAATGTTATGTTCAAAAATAATACCCGAAAAGAAACTAATTACTGGGAACACGGTATGTATTTACGTATGGTGATGCTCCCTGTAAAAAGCTACTACAATCAAATCGAGAATAGTTACGGGTTTTTGGTTTTGGAACTGGATGAGACCCAAGCCTACGAAGATGCCCAAAACCTAAAATTAACTTTGCTTATGGGTTGGGTTATTCTAATAGGATTCGTTTTGACAATATCGTTTCTTTTTTACCGCCGAATCATCTTCCCTATTACCCTTTTGCAATCTTATATGCATCGAAAGAAACCTTTTGAAGACCATTCCATCCTCACAAAAGGGGATGAGATTTCGCGTATCTCCCGTACCTATAATTGGCTTTTAGCCGATTTGAAAAATGAGGTCAATGCCAAACAAACTCTTTTAACACAGTTTAAAACGTTTACAGCAAACGCCATTCATCAGGTGCGGACTCCCTTAAGCGTCATTAAAATAGCACATGCTATGCTTGACGATGAGACGCATAAAGAAGTACGATTGAACATTCTCTCCTCCATTGTTTCTATGGAGCATTTGTACGACTCTCTCGCATTTACTCTCCAAAACGAGAAAATAGAGCTTCCCGTTTCCACCCTCAACCTCAGTTTGATTTTGGAGGAGAGGGCCAATATCTTCACCTCTGTTGCTTCTTCCATAGACACGCAGATTATCACTGCCCTTCGCAAAGACCTCTTCGTAGAAATGAATCAAAGCGAACTTGAATACCTCATCGACAACAATCTTTCCAATGCTTTAAAATACGGACGACCGTTTAAACCCATCACTCTTACGCTGACAAGTTCGCCAAAAGAGTTCATCCTGCTGTTTGAAAGCTATGGAGACCCGATCTCGGATACAGCCGAAATTTTTAAACGTTACGTCAGAGAAGACCATAGCAAGTCAGGAAGCGGGATAGGTCTGCATATGGTTGCAGCGATTTGTGATCGTTATAAAATCCTGATCCAAGTGACCTATGAAGGCGGAAAAAACTGTTTTCGCTACTTTTTCCCTACAAAATAGCAAAATGTCACACCTTTGTCACACGAAACCACTACAATAGTCTTATTGTTTTTTACAGGAGCTATTGGTGGCATTTTTACGTAACTTTTTTGGTCTTCAATCCTTTTTTTCTTTTTTTAATCCTCAAAACACTCTATTTAAAGACGTTTTTCTCAATGTTCCGACTGCTTTAAGCATAACCGATGAAAACGGCATCATACAATACGTCAATAAAGCATTTATGAATCTCACAGGATACACGTCCGATGAGCTGATCGGTAAAAACCATTCCATGCTCAAATCTTTCAAAAACGAACCTGATTTTTTTAAACACTTTTGGGAAAAGCTCCTGCGGGACAACAGCTTTAGCGGAAACATCTGGAATCAGCATAAAGACACCTATCATGCGCTGCACTGCATTACCATTACCTCTATCACATTGGATAAAAACTACTATCTCAGTACTCACATCGATGTGACTGAGGAAATTGAACTCCAAGAGAGGCATCACTATCTCGCCTATCATGATCCCCATACCGGGTTGGCCAATCGTTCACTCTTTGAGGACCGGCTCTCCCACGCCATCAACAATGCAAGCCGTATCGGCCACAGCATAGGGGTACTGTTTTGTGATCTCAATGAATTTAAACAAATCAATGATGAATACGGTCATGCAACGGGAGACGAGGTTCTAAAAATTGTTGCTCAACGCCTTAACTCTTTCTTTCGCAGCAACGATACGGTTGCCCGTTTTGGAGGAGATGAGTTTGTGATTATTGTCGAACACCTCGAAGACGATACACAACTCTCCCGCATGGCCCAATCTCTTGCATTGAAAATTGCCAAACCGATGAGTGAGCTAAACCTAAGCGTAAGTGCCTGTATCGGTATCGCTTCTTTCCCGCAAGACGGCCTGACAAAAGATCAGCTGCTAAACATCGCTGACGCTAAAATGTACGATGATAAAAATCGATTTTATGGTTTAGTCAGCTAAAGTCTTGAATCCTTTTGACACTAAAACCTCTATTAATATTCGTTATACTATAATCAATTGAACCCAAATATCGCGAGTGAGAAAATATGGACTACGTCGAATTTTTAGGAACAAGCGGAACACGCACTCCCCATCAGGGAACAACGTGTCTGCGTGTCTCACAGCATTGCGTTATTGATGCAGGAAATTTGATCAATGCCTTTGGAGAGGATATTTTCACGGTAAAGCATATTTTTTTAACCCACTCGCATCTCGACCACGTTATCGACATCCCCTTTCTCGCCGATCTCTTTGTCACTCAGCAATCGATTTCTCTCAAAATTTACGGCCTCAAAGAAACACTGGAAGATCTGCGCCAATTTATTTTCAACAACCGAATATGGCCCAACTTTGAAGAGATCAACCTCATCGGCCATACTAATAAAACGGTTGAACTCATTGAAATCAATCTGGATCAAAAATATACGGTCGATGACGTGACCCTAACCCCCTTCAAAACCAACCATACTGCTGGAAGCTGCGGCTACATCATTGAAAAAAACAACGCAGGGATTCTTTTCACCGCCGATACCTACAAATGTCCTAAAATATGGGAAGTATTAGACCAAAATCCACACATTCATTCTCTCGTCACCGAGGTCTCTTTTCCTTCCAGTTTTGATAAACTCGCCTTTGACAGCAAACATCTCACCCCAATACTTTTAGAAAATGAACTCAAACAATCCAAACGCAGTGATTTCACCGTCTACGCAATGCATCTTAAAACACTCTTTGCTCCCACCATCATCCATGAACTAAAAACGATGAAACTCCTGCGTAACAAAGGCCGGGTTTTGAATGATAACGATACGATCGATTTTTAGCATGTGGCATGCTTAATGCTTTAGTGAGTAAACAACACAAAGGGTACTTTATGACATTTTCTTGGTCCAACCTCAATATCGGCGGTAAAATCATTGTCATCTCTACCACAATCGCCATCATCAGTATTTTTATGCCCTGGATTGATACGACACTAAGCACATCAAGCGGTTGGCAGCAGCTTGCTTTTGTATTATTAGGGTTTTATGTGTATCCCGTTCTCCAGACGCTTAACAATAAACCTCTCTCTCTTCTATGGGGAAGTGCTTCATCGATTGCTGCCGCCGTCTCAGCGGTTGCCTTTATGGAGTGGAAAACCATACCTTTCGAAGGCGTTGATTTGTGTTTTGCAGGTCAGGGGACGTATCTTTTCTTTGCAGCTTCGGTGTTTTTATTTGCAGGTGTTTTAAAATACAAGCCTACAGAGTTAACATCTGTTGAAACGGGTGAAGCACAGTAGAGAAATTCCGAATTCTCTCTACTCTTTTTGCTTAAAATGGTAGTACTCTTTGTTTAGGTACATGGCAACATCATGTTCATCATCATCAAACCACTGCGCATCATTATTAATCTGACAAGCTGAGACTTTTTCTTTCATTTGTTCAAATGTCTTAGATTTACTGATTGTTTTATCTTTAAAATCTTCACTATTATGACACGCCATACACTGAGCTTTGTCAAAAAGCTGTTTACCCCTTATCATCTCTGCATACCCGCAAGTGACAAAGAACATCATAAACATCATCGTCATTATTTTCATCATAAGATTTTCCTTTTTTTACTTTTTCTTGTAAAGGAGATATGCCTCTTTTATATCAACGAGAAATTCCTCAGCAGAAATATATCCCATTCTTTCCCCTATTCCTTCCTCATTGTCTGGATCAATAATAAAAGTCATAGGTACAAACTCTGCTTTGAATTGGGGAGGAAAAAGGGCACGCCTATCAACGATCACAGATACAATGCCTTTAAGTGCTTCTACCACTTTTGGATCAGAAAGCGTATTGTAGACCAGTCTTTCGCTATAAGGACAAGGATCTTGAATGATAACAAGCATAAGAAGTTTCTTCTCTTTTTTTGCCTGAGTCAAAGCTGTAGGATACTCTTCGTGAAAACCAAGCACAAAAGCAGCATCGGCTGAACTTATAGCAAATGAGGTGTAGACAAAAAACAGTAATATGATCAGTGCCTTCATAGCTAATCCTTTAGCTCTATAATATAAGTAAATAATATATAGAAAAATAAAATATTTGTATTAACTAGTCACAAGAAGGAGAAAAAAATTGAATGAGTACACGCACATTAAATGGTGCGCCATGCAGGACTCGAACCTGCGACCTACAGCTTAGGAAGCCGTTGCTCTATCCATCTGAGCTAAAAACGCATTAAAAAACAACTGCCATATTAGCCAATAACAGCTCTAAATAGAATTACGCAATCTTTGTAAATAACTTTAAACATAACCTATAGTAGCTTTCCTACTTAGTTAAATTTTTCATATTTCCATTTGTATGTAAGAACTGCTCAAACTCCGCTGCGGGAAGCGGCTTGCTAAAATAGTACCCTTGTACTTCATTGCATCCGTGCAAACGCAGAAATGCTAGCTGTTCAGCAGTCTCTACCCCTTCTGCGATCGTTTGCAGTCCTAAGTTATGCGCCATATCGATGATGGCACTGACGATAGCACGGTCATCCGGATCGTTTGAAATATCATGAATAAACGATTGATCGATTTTTAGCTTGTACACTTTAAACTGTTTCAAATAGCTTAGGGATGAATAGCCTGTACCGAAGTCATCGATTGACATGCGAATCCCTTGGTCGTAAAATTTGTTCATGACTTCAATGACAGATTTTGGATCATCCATGGTAACAGCTTCGGTCAGTTCCAATTCTAAATATTGGGGTAGTAATTGTACCTCTTCTAGAATGTTTGTAACCAGGGTTAGTAAATTTTTCTGACGAAACTGTATCGCAGATAAATTTACAGCAATGATCATAGGAGCAAATCCGCTGTCTATCCATTGTTTCGTTTGCACAATGGCAGTACGAAGAACCCATTCCCCAATTTCAATAATTTGGCCGCTTCCCTCAGCTATTGGAATAAATTCGGCAGGAGAAATCATCCCCAACTCTGGGTGATGCCATCTTAATAATGCTTCTGCTCCTATGATACTGCCATCTTCAATAGCAACTTGCGGTTGGTAATACACTTCTAGCTCATTTCGTTTTAGGGCATGGCGCAATGCATTCTCCAGCTGCAGATTACGGGCTAAATTTAACTGCATCTCTTGGGTAAAGAAATGAAAATTATTACGGCTATCGCTTTTGACTTTATACATAGCGGTATCGGCATTTTTAAGCAATGTTTCAAAATTTTCACCGTCATTGGGATAGATGGCGATGCCGATTGAAGGGGTTATTGTCAGCTCATTATGCTCAATGATCGAGATTTTTGAAATTTCTCTGATCAGTTTTGTGGCAATGCGCATGGCCGCATTGGAGTCGGTATTGGGAAAAAGCATAATGAATTCATCGCCTCCCAAGCGTGATACCGTATCTTCATCGCGAACCGTCGCCTTGATTCGATTGGCGATTTCTATGAGTACCTGATCACCGATAGTATGTCCTAAGCTATCGTTGATATTTTTAAAATGATCCAGATCCAGAAACATGACTGCTAAAGGTTCATGAGTGCGTTGTGCCATCCCAAGAAGATAGGTGACCCTGTCGTTAAGCATAACACGATTGGGCAAGCCGGTTAATTGATCGAAATGGGCAAGATTTTCTATGTAGGCTTCAGACTTCTTTTTCTCGCTAATGTCTTCTTTAATTGCCACGTAATTCGTAATTTTTCCATCGGATTGTTTGACAGGAGAAATGGTGGCCGATTCGATGTAGGTAGTTTGATCTTTTTTACGATTGATAAGTTCACCATGCCATATTTCACCCCCAATGAGATGTTGCCACATATCGTCGTAGGTTGATTGAGGTGTTTGATCCGATTTTAAGATGCTTGGATTTTTACCCAGGACATCTTCCTTTGTGTATCCGGTTATCGTAGTAAATGCGCTATTGACATATTCGATATTACCTTCGAGATCGGTAATGACAATCGAATTTGGGCTTTGTTCAACGGCTAATGAAAGTTTTAGCAGTGAGCTTGTAACTTGCTTTGTATTGGTGATATCCTGGATAGTACCTACCATCTTTACAGGTAATCCTTGAGTATCAAATTCCAGTTTACCTAGACCGTGTACCCAGTGTACAGATTGGTCATCTTGACGAATGATACGATATTCTTGATCAAAGGGTTTATGGTTTTCAATCACTTCATTTCTAATATAATGATCCATTCTAATCTGCTCATCAGGATGAATGAGGGCTTTCCACCCCGCTAAAGAGTGTTCATAGGTCGCATCTATTCCAAATAACTGATCCAATATCTTTGAACTGGTCCATATTTCAGTACGTAAATCAAGTGTGTAGCTTCCTAAAGCCGCAATTTGTTGCGATTCTTTTAGGGATGCTTCACTCTCACGCAGAGCTAATTCTGTGTAAATACGCTCTGTAATGTCTTCTGAAATTCCCAAAAGGTATTGCGGTTGACCGTATTCATCTTTTATCGGTATCTTTTTTGTATGTAGGATACGCGTTCCATGAGGTGTATTAATCGGCTCATTCGGTATATCGACAATGATGCCATTGCGTAACGTCTCACGATCCTTTTGGATAAAAAAGTCTGCTTGATCTTTTGGATAAAATTCATAATCACTATGATTTAACAAAACTTGTTCGTTTAAACCGGTTAACTTTTCACCTGCTTTATTGAATAAAGCATAGCGTAAATCTGAAGCATGTTTGAGAAAAATCATATGGGGAATATTGTTGACAATACTGTCGAGCAGACGGTTTTTATCATATAACTGTTTTTGTATTGTATTTAATTCTGCAAAAGGTTTTTGAACAGTGGTAACAAAAATTGCGCGATAGATAAACAGGTATGCAATTGCTTTATAAATATGACCAGCAATGTTGTACATATCTGTAAGATCAGTATAAAATGTAAAGAACAATTCACCCATTGCCATAATGCACACTGCAGAAAACATCGCCATAATATCATAAGGCTGAGGCTGATACATGCGTCGCCATAGTATGACTGCTGTAATTACATTAAGGGCAATGATGGCATATTCTGTATTTGTTTTTAGTGCGGTCAACCCCTGCCCAACTAAAAACATAGGTGGCAATAACTCCTGATGAAAGAGTATCAGCCAGTGCATGAAACCAATCAAGATGAATATGGATATGAGCACAAGATATTGAAAAGTTTTAGAAACCAATGAGCGCAATGCAGAGATAGTAAAAATCAAAAGGCCAAAAGCCAAAAGCAAACGGGCAACCAGCCAAAAATAAATTCCTTTATCCGGGCCGCTTGGTGTCACGTAGTCTGGCATACCTGTATAGGAAAGAAGGTGAGAGAAATCGAGTATGGCTACACCAAAAAATATCGAGGCAAGAAATACGATATTGCCATGTATTTGATGACTAAAAACACTCCATCCTAGTCCCGCTACTTGCATCGCGATAACAATCGCAATCGTTTCGAGCAACATATGCAACGGTAAGTAGTCCTTATAGCCATGAATGGTATAAAGAGAAGGACTCATTAAAATAATGATAAAAACAATCGCCAATACTGCAACGACAGGGATCATTTTACGGAATGAGTTTTGATGACTCGAATGAATATATTTTGATTCTATAGATTTCATATAGGCATTTTAGCATTAATGATAAGGCAGAGCAAGAAAAAACAAAATACATCAAGGCAATAACTATAATGATCAAAATGTCACACCAATATTACACAAATAAGATATAATAAGTCATATTTAAAATCTAATAACTAACCATTTAGAACAGCGCATAGGATCACATTTTTGGAACATCCGTTAATTAAAAATATACTTTTCACAAAGTCCATCAAGTTTAGAGCGACTCTGTTCACACTAAGTATTTTTATACTCAGTATATGGGTGCTGTCGTTCTTTGCCCATCGCACACTCCAAGATGACGTTGAGCAACTCGTAAGTCAGCAGCAGTATAGCACTGCACAGATGGTAGCTGACAAAATAAACGAACAGCTTATCACCCGTATCACAACGCTCCAAGGCATAGCCAAAATGGTGAATCAAACCATGTTGACGGATCAAGATGCATTGCAGGCGTTTACGGAGAAGCAACCAGGTCTTAAAGTTCTTTTCAATGCAGGTTACTTCATCACCGATGCGCAAGGTACAATACAAGCATCGTATCCAGTGGCAGCTGGGCGGCTAGGTCGTAACTATACGGATCTCCCCCACATTGCAGCCGTCTTAAAAGACGGAAAAGCTAGAATTAGTGCACCATTGATAGGCAAGTTGCTAAAAACACCGGTTTTTCATATCGTTGTGCCGATTCGTAGCGCGCAGGGCGCAATCATTGGAAGCCTGGTTGGGGCGGTTGACCTGAGCCGCTCAAGTTTTCTTGACAACATCACAAACAGCCCCTATGGGGAAACAGGGGGCTACGTACTCATTCACGCGCCAACTCGTACCATCATCACGGCTACCGACAAAAGTCGCATCATGGAAGTACTCGTCCCAGGCTTTAATCCACTCATTGACCGCCTTATCCTTGGGATGGAAGAGACCGGAATTGCCGTTAACACCAAGCGCATAGAGGTCCTGATTTCAGGCCATAATATCCCAATGGCTAACTGGCGTATAATCGTATCTCTTCCAACAAAAGAGGCTTTCGCACCCATCAAGGATATGCAAATGCGTATGTTGCTTGTCACCCTGGCAGTAACGCTATTGGTTGGCTTCTTGACATGGTGGGTACTTAGACGTGAGCTCTCCCCTTTACTTGATACCGCCCATACATTGGCCAACATACCTGCATCCGGAATATTGAACCAGCCCCTGAATATTGTAAGAGAAGATGAAGTAGGTGAACTGATAAGCGGTTTTAATCGATTACTAGACACCTTGTCACAACGTCAAGCGGCATTGGCAGAAAGTGAGGAACGCTTTCGCAGCCTTGCCAATGCTGCCCCAACACTCATTTGGGTCGCAGGAACCGACAGGCTGTGTAACTGGTTCAACCATACTTGGCTTGAATACACAGGGCGCAGTATGGAACAAGAGTACGGCAATGGCTGGGCGCAGGGTGTTCACTCGGACGACTTGGATCGTTGTCTTGAAATTTACCTCTCACATTTCGATGCACAAAAACCATTTCAAATGGAATATCGCCTGCGCGGCCATGATGGCGAATATCGCTGGTTCATTGACGTTGGTCGTCCACGATATGATGAGCAAGGCCAATTCGTTGGTTATATTGGGATGCTCACTGACATAAGCGAACACAAGAAACTTGCAGATCAGGTTCACCAACTGGCTTACTTTGATCTCCTTACTAAACTGCCAAACCGCCGTCTATTCATTGACCGCTTCAGTCAAGTAATACTTGTTTGTAAACGTACTGGTGAATATGGCGCTTTGATGTTTTTGGATCTGGATAATTTTAAACCGCTCAATGATACCCATGGACATCATGTAGGCGACTTGCTGTTAATAGAGGCAGCAAATCGTCTGGTTAGCTGCATACGTGAAATGGATACCGTAGCACGCTTTGGCGGTGATGAATTTGTAGTGCTGCTTGGAGCATTGGATGCAGACGAGTCAATCTCTACAACCCAAGCCTCTATTGTTGCCCAAAAGATTCGTGTCGCTTTATCGCAACCTTACCTATTCACGATTAGCCATGAAGGGCAAGCTGATAAAACGATTGAGCATCACTGTACTGCCAGCATTGGCGTTGTCGTATTTAATGGTAACGAGGGGACTCAAGACGATTTAATGAAGTGCGCCGATGCTGCGATGTATGAAGCCAAGGAGACTGGACGCAATCAAGTTAAGTTTTACAGTGAGCAGGGATAGTCTCCATATCACCTTGTTTATACTCTTCGATACGTCGTTGCACTTCATTTTCATACCACGCTTGCGTCGGCTTTTCAATTTTAACCGCATCTTAAACGCCTTAGGTGTCAGAAAGTTGTCAAAAAAAAGCTAAGAAGTTGTCATTATGGAACGCCAATTCAAGTTTAAAGTGCAACAGGAGATCAAAAGGGTGTAGCAAAGAGTCGATTTTATCCGACCAGAGATAAAGGGACATATATGAGCTACAACCAATTGACCATGGTACAACGATACCAAATAGAAGCTTTGA
>JAUYAU010000011.1 GCA_030693335.1 Sulfuricurvum sp. | reverse complement strand
ACTTTGACCAATTTATAAATGCATTACTTTTTTTAAATTTGATCATTTGAACACTTTGTTAAAAATGCTCAAAAAATCAAACCATAAAGCACACCCTAAAAACACACTAGTGCTTTAAGCTATTCTTTATAGGATGGTTTTATAATCCCATTTCGGATTTAAGCTGAGTGGCCCATCCGACAATCCGATCTTCAGTCATATCTTCCTGATTCACATCATCAATCCCAAGACCACAAAACTTTCCATCTTTTTCAGCCAGAGAAAATTTATAGTCATACCCGTTCGTTGGAACAAATCCATACGAACTAGCTCCTAAAGAAGTAAACAATTCATGCATTTTTCCTAGTGCACTCAAAAAATGTTCCCCATGGGTTTTCTGATCACCGGCACCGAAAAATGCTACTTTCTTACCACTTAGATCGGGGCGTTCATTATCCAGATCATAAAGCGGATCAACCCAGTCTCTTTGTGGATCGCCCTGCCCCCATGTAGATGAACCAATCAGCAAGACATCATAATCATCAAACTGTTCAATGCCGTCATAATCCTCTTCCATATCGATGAGTTGCGCACCTGAAAGCTGTTGCGATAATAGTTCTGCTGCATTACGTGTAACGCCGCTGCTGCTGCCAACAAAAATACCAACTTTTGACATCCTTACACTCCTATACCGCTACATGGCTTGAATTGCTCATATATTGCGATCGCTTTTGTTAAATTCTTATCCCCTTCGTCAAACAATGCTTCGAGGGTACGAAAACTGAATCGATGGGCATCTTTAAAATACTTATCAACAATGCAAATTCGATCGGTAAGAACCGCACATCGTCCAAATCCCTCATGGCTCATCTCCATGATGACATTACACACAACGCCTGTTTGACGCTCAAATGACAAGGCTATTGCTTTGTAAATCATTTTGATATCATTGATCATCATCTCGTCGATATCCGCGATAACAGGAATTGCTTTGAGTTCCTCTTTGGTTTTGACGTATTTTTTGATCAATAGCTCTTCATCACTGATACGTGACCAATTCCCAAACTGATCCAAAGCGCGGATCTGACGAATCAACTCAACCCCAAATGGGTTCATCTCTTTAACTGCTTCCATATTATTCTCCTTGTGCCCATCTGTCTTGTCGTACGTCATGTTCCGTTTCCATATTGATAATCCTTTTTACCCATGGTGGAGGGTTGCCATTAATCATTGTCACCAATGAATTCAACAGATCTTCAATCAATGTCCCATCATTCACTTTCATCGGATTGATTCCGGCTCGGATTACTTTTGCCGCAGCTGTTCCTCCGATACTTTCTGTATACATAATATTGATACCCTTGAGAGCACGAACACGAAAATCTGTTTTATCATCATCTTCAAGATTGGAGGTGTCAGTTTTGATCACTTCAGATAAACTAAAACCGTCTTTTGAGACGTTGTATACGACAAATTCTTTTGCTCCACCAAAGTGCGCGTTTACCTCTTCCATGTCTTTGGTTGCAAAAGCAACTTTCAGTGAATTATTCATCGTAACGTTCCCTTCTACTGTGATTTTAGTGTTCATGCTTAACCTTTCTTAATGTATTTGCTATTTCAAATAAAAAATAAGTGCTTCCCTCATACAGCTGATCATGTTTGAGCTGATTGCCCAGATCTTCGTAATTTGGAAATCCGCGAAGTACCAATGCCGTATTGTGATACATATGCAAGATTCGTTCTGCATGAAAATTACTGATCACCATATCCGCACCATCAAAAAAACGTCGCGCATCTTCCAAATCACCGACAAATACATTGTCCGCTTCAATGGTATGTAAAATCTCGCTGAATGTCGTTGAAACTGCCGCGTCAATCGTACCTCCGACACTGCGGATCAATGCGCACATACCGCTGAGCATGTCCGGTTCACCCGTAATAACGAAATGGGAACTTCCGATCAAGAAATGGGAATCCAACATCGCATCTTGTAAGCGTGAACGCCACCGTTTCATAAGAGGATTGGGTTGAGTATGTCGCAACTTCATCAATTCTCCGACAAAATTGTCGCACCCATCCAACCCCATTAGATGATCAAAATGGAGATGCTGTATCAACGGATTCTTCTTTTGCAGCGCTATCGCCGATTTTTTCATGGAAGATCCGATGGTCACAACAACGCTACTGGTTGCGAGATTACGTATTTCATCGACGCTTATCCCTCCATTTGCCAATTTACCCTGACCCTCTTCCCAATAACCGTCCAGTGATGTGGATAAATCAGGCAAAGCGTAGGTCTCAAATCCAAAATCTTCACACAATGATTTTATTTTTTCGATCTCTATGGGTTGCATACTTACATGGGGCAAGAATACGAGCTTATTAGACTTGATATCCGTTGTGTTTTGTGTTAGCTGTTCAATCAATGCCGTTACCGTCAACGCCCATCCACTCTCCAATCCACCCTCATAATCAGGTGTATTGACAAATACATAGGGAATTTCTATGTGCATTCCCACACCACGCACATCATCACCCTTTGTTTCAGTTAATCCAGTGGTATGCAGTCCAATCATGCTTGGCTTCATATTTTTTTCTTTGTTTTGGATGTTTTCAATCGCCATCAAAATGGAATAATCTCCACCATCTAAAACCGCAGTAATATCACTCACAGAAGTGTTATGAATGGCTATAGGTTCGTTAAAATGACGGGTAAAAAATACTTTTGTATACGATGCACATCCTTGAGCTGCATGCATCAGAGGCAAACACCCTTTGACTCCTAAATAAGCGAGTGTGGCCCCCATAGGCTGAGAGTGTTTGATAGGGTTAACTTGCAGAGGTTTGTGTTCTTGACGTGAAAGTGAAAACTCCATCACAGGACCTCCCACGGTGCAGGTTTGCCAACATTAGCAAATACGGGATTACAAAATGCGTATTTAAGGTCTTCTGCGAGATTTAGAAGGCCGCCATACCCTCCATAACTTGTTTTTTTCTCCTGATTCACATCAATAAAACTAATCTTCTTCTTGATTGCAGTATAGAGGCTTCGTCCACCTGCAAGGAGTATATGAGCTCCTGTAGAGTCGATTACTTTTCCCTGCTCAGATGCAGGTTTGGTCATCAGAACACCATTCTCTCCCAAATATTCGCGTGCTTTGTCGATGTCATCTTGCGTTGATTTGGCAACACTCGTTGCTACAACTTCAATCCCCAAATCTTGTAATCCAGACGCAATCGACCATGCCTTATTCCCTCCCGTATTGAGAACGGCTTTTTTACCTGCAAAAAGTACTTTGTACGGTGCGATTTTTTCTTCAAGATCTGCTTCTGATTCAGCAATAACGACTTCAGCGCGTGCAATAAGTTCAGTATCACCCAAAGCATTTACGATCTCACGAATGGCAAATGAGGTATCCCGCTTTCCATAAAAAGAGACGGATATCCACGGGATACCAAATTGCTCATTCATTTTTCTAGTAAGGGTGATGAGGGATTTAGCGCAAACAATGACATTGAGTTTCGCCCGATGTGCAGTGCGAATATCACCAACCCGTCCGTCTCCGCTCATAGAGCTAAGGACTCGAATCCCTATTTTTTCAAACAGGGGAAGGTATTGCCACATATCACCCGTTACATTGTAATCACCGATGAGATTGATGTCGTATGCGGTTGTATATTCAGGCTCTTTTGTCCCGATGAGATGTTCTAACACCGCTTCACCTGCCAAGCGGGATCCAAGATTCTTGCTTCCGACAAATCCGGGAGCATGAACTGGGACGATTGGAACACCGTATTTTTCACTTCCAAGCTTACAAGTCATATCGATGTCATCACCGACCAGTGCCGTTACGCATGTTGAATAGACAAATATAGCCTCAGGTTTGTATTCATTCATTATATGGTCGATTGAATCGCTTAGACGTTTATCACCGCCAAATATCACATCGTTAGTCGTTATTCCTGTTGTAAATCCCATTTGTGTGTGATCACGTCCGGTATACGACGTTTTTGTCTCACGTGTTTCCCACGATGCACCAAGACAGGTTTGAGGACCATGCACCAAATGGACAGCATCTGCATAAGGGAAAAGTGCAATTTGTGCTCCGTCAAATGCACATCCGCCCGTTGCAAGACCCGGTTTTGGCTTATCACACCCCTCTCCCGGTTTTTTGTCTTTACTATGAGAACAGGCGCTCTCATTCATAAGTTCTTTTATTTTTGCACGGCTTACCATTGGATACTCCTTGGAGTTAAGTATCCATATCTATTGCAAGATTTGTACTAGAATAGATGAAAGTTTATGCGATTACATGATCATTATTAAATCGCGTATGATTTATGCATAAATAACACCATATCATTACTAGGAGAATACCATGGTCTGCAAACTTAATCAGATAATCGATTTTGTTCGTGAATACAAACTGCTTGAGGATTTAGATGATGATAAGATCACAGAGACTTTCAATATTTTTCCGCATTGTTGCTCGTGGGATAAAGAATTGGGCTTTGCTGAAATTGACAGTGAACGGATTGGTATCGCTGTCGATAAAATAATGGAAGTTCTCGATGAATCATTTGAGCATGAATACACTGCACCACAGATAACAGAGATTGCTGCTTCATTTTTGGGGATTTTTGATGCAGCCGGTGCTCCAAAAAAACCGGTGCCTTTTGTTATTGTAATGCTGGCAAGGATTTAGCAGCTATAAATACATAAACAACTATTATGATACCAATACTACTTTTTATGTTCTTCAACATAATGCTCAATAGCGTCTTTGATATTCGTCAACTTATTCGGATTGCCTTGAAGATTTTTGAAATGCACCGACACATCATTTTGTTCATCCAATGGTAAAGATGCGATCTTCCCGCAAATTTGTAAGAACACATCATAGGGGACATCATCTCCGCGCTTTAAAAAGTAAATTGCCCGCTGTAGAGATACAAATGGATTAATACTGACTTTGGACAAACGGTTTACGCGGGTATTAATATAGTTAACAAACTCCATTCTCATATCACATCTTACAATGGTAAAAAGCCTTTTGAGTGTGTCGTAGTGACATTCGAAGGCAATTTTTGTCGAATCAAAATCAAAACCTTCAACCATCTCTTCAAGAGTCGCGTCATTAAATCTCTCGCGATAGACAAGCTGGTAAATGTCGTTTTTGTATTTGTAGGTATAAGAGTTGTTCTCGTATTCGAAATAATCTTTATTCATTGCATTATGGATCAGTTCTTGGTCTTCTTTGGATGGAAAGAACAAGTCAAGGTCTCGAAAGGTGTCCGCTTTGATGCATGAGCCTGCAAGATAAAACCGAATATCCCGCTTATCAATATGATCAATAATCAGTCTTTGAAAGAATATATTTAGTTTGATAGCAATACTGTCCAGTCTGTAATCAAGCAAGGATGCTTGATCAAATGAAAGCAATATGTCATAGTCTTTCCAAAAATTGTAAATCAACTTTTTTTCCTTTTCTGCATAAGAATTTTTTGATTCTATTTAATAATCGTATCATTGATTATATTAAATCTTTAGACGAATCCCAACAGGGCAATGATCCGATCCCGTAATGTCTTGAAGAATGAATGCATCTTCGAGAGATTCAGCAAGATCATCGGAGATGAAGAAATAATCGATTCTCCATCCGACGTTTTTAGAACGTGCGCTGAAACGATACGACCACCAGCTGTATTCATTCTCTTTGTCCCCGTGTATGTGGCGAAAGGTATCGATGTAGCCATGATCGATCAGTTTATCAATCCATGCCCGCTCTATTGGAAGAAAGCCTGAGGTCTTTTCATTGGATTTTGGATTTTTGAGATCTATGGGACGGTGAGCAGTGTTGACATCTCCACAAATGATTATTTTTTTACCCTCGCTGCGAAGAGTTTGGCAGTAGTCTAAAAAGCAATCATAAAACTCCAACTTATACGCGAGACGTTCTTCATCCTTTTGCCCATTGGGAAAATAGACGTTGAATAAGACGATATCTCCATAGTGATGTTCAACAATACGCCCTTCACTCATGGTATCAATATCAGCTCGCGTATTGACATAATTGTGTTCCAGCATACTTGCGATGAGTGTCCCTGAATACCCTTTCTTCTCTGCACTGTTTATTGTAACACTGGGAAAACGGTTTGAAAAAAGATCATCCGGCATTTGTTCTGGCAAAGCTTTGATTTCCTGAAGACAGAGAATGTGAGGCTGACGCTCTTGAAGCCAGTCGAATGCCCCTTTTTCTGCCACTGCACGGATGCCATTGACGTTCCATGAGAGGATTTCAATTGATTGAGCCATACGTTTTCCCTTGATAATTAAGATAGATATTTAAAAAGTCACCCTGCATTCAGGACAACAATTGGAAAAGTAGTAACGAATGATCAAGGGCTCCCATTTTACCGAGATGCGTATATTGAATAGATTTCTTTTTTACCGGGTAAAATTATACATTCACAAAATAAAATTTTTATATTGGTATGAAAAGCTGTATAAAATGTCTCATTTAATGATACAATTATGCTATGAAAACGTATCATGACAATCATCATTGGATTTGGGAGAACAAAGACTTCCCTCATTTTACCTATCAGAAGATCCCTCTTGAACAACTGTATTTCAAATTTGGGCAATTACAAGCGGTAGAAAACTTTCTTACGCAACAAGACTCTACCGAATTACTTGTTGATGTTCTGGAAAACGAAGCCGTTTCTACTTCGGCGATCGAGGGAGAGATCCTTCAGCGAAGCAGCGTACGAAGTTCCATCCAAAAAATCCTTCGACTAGATGTTGAGGCTGAATATTCAAACAATTACCATATCGACAACTTAATAGAGATCATTCTCGATGCCAAAACCAATTTGACTCCATTGGATCACGAACGTCTCTCCTCTTGGCACATAGCACTTTTCCCAACCAATCAGTCAGGACTTCGAAAAATCCTCGCCGGTGAGTATCGCACCCACGAAGAAGAGATGCGAATTGTTTCAGGTCCTTGGGAAAAAGAAAAAGTTCATTACATAGCACCTCCGTCGGCAATGATGGAAAAGATGATGGAAAAATTCTTGAACTGGTTGAATGAAGACAACGAATCAGACCTGCTGATTAAAGCGGCTATTGCCCATCTCTATTTTGTTCTCATCCATCCGTTTGAAGATGGAAACGGCCGATTGACTAGGGCTATTACCGATTATGTTCTAGCGAAAGCAAATTTAGTCAATGCATCATTCTATTCAATAGCTACGGCAATTCATCAGCACCGTAAAGAATATTACACGACCCTTGATATCATTTGCCGATCACAAACACTTGATATCACCCCATGGATCGATTGGTTTATGAAAATCGTAGCTATCTCGATCGACGATACTCTAAAAAAAGTTGAAACAATTCAAATAAAAACAAAATTCTGGGATCGATGCAATCAACACGTTCTAAATGAGCGCCAGAAAAAAATGATCCATAAGATGCTTTCTGTACTACCAGAGAAATTCGAAGGTGGGATGAAAATTAATAAATACATGAGCCTTACCCATACAACACGAATAACTGCCGGTCGTGATCTCGGAGACCTTGTTGAAAAAGGGCTAGTCTCTTCTTTTGGAAGCGGTCGAGGAGTCTATTATCAGCTCAATTTCTAAAATCCTCTAAACCTGCTCGGAACAAAAGCACCCTCACCTATTTTGATGGCTAAATTGATTTCTTCTAGCAGCCTGGCTGTATCTTTTGGAAGGGTCCCGGCCAGATGCAAAGCATTGGAAGCATGGTTTGATCTGAATATCACTTTATTGCTAGGATTCAGCTGTTCTAAAAATCGCTTCTGCTCATCAAGGACTTGATAATCGTTGAGCATTTTAAAATGATCGAAGTGTTTTAGAAATCTCTCTCTGACATCCTCATCTAAGCCCAATTGTAACGTTGATAGATAATTGACCGTCGTATTGTTGATAATGGCCGCAGTATCCCTTATATGCTCATTGGTATATGCTTCACCGCCGATACCTAGAATTACGGTTGCCGAGATTTTTATATTCGCTTTTAAAGCCTTATTGAGTGATTCGATGATTTGACTCGCAGTCACACCCTTGTTGATCTTTTTCAACAGTTCATCATTACCTGTTTCAATACCGTAGTAAATAAGATTGAGCTTATTTTCATGCAAAAGCCTCAGTTCTTCTTCGGACTTTTCCAATACATTCTGAGCAGTGGCGTATACGGAGACTCTACTGAGTTTAGGAGATGAACGTTTTAAATAATCCAATACCTTTACCAAGTAATCCGTTGGTAGCGATAAAGCATCTCCATCTGCTAAAATACTTTATTCGCATCGGGATACATATCAGCAAATATATCAATCTCTTTGAATATATCTTCGATGTTGCGTACCTGATACTTTTTTGTTTTGTACATGGAGCAAAAAGTGCAATTGTTATGACTGCACCCGTAGGTGGCTTGTATGATAATGTTATCAGCTTCTGCTGGAGGTCGGTAAAGTGGAAATAAATAATTGATCATTCTCTAAATGTCTAGATTCATATTATTTAGTATCTCAAGTGTTTTAGTGACATCATATAGGGCACTGTGATACTGATATTCATCAAAATCGATGCGGTAATGTCGGCAGGTTTCCAGCAGTTTCGGATTCTTAAGACTCCCTCTGACATTGAGAGCCCCGACAATCTTTTTATTGGATTTCATGGTACAGTAATGTTTATCGAACGTAACCAATGCACCTAGATGGCGCAGTTCAAAGGTGATATTGTGTGCGACAAGCGTTTTAGCACCTTGACAGAATTCTACAAACTCCTGATCCTGCGCGAAATACTCTGCGTAATCAACATTCGCCCTTAGCCGTTGGATTCTTTGAGGAGAGAGCTTGTGTACAGCCAGAGCGTATGGATTAACCTCATATTCGGAAAAGTAGTAACGATGGAATGTATCAGCGATAACATATACGCCCTCTTCTCTATTAATGCGAAACGCTGCAACTTCGATCACATCATGGATATTGGCAGAGTTGGTTTCAAAATCCAGAATGATCAACGGTTCTCCATATTTTTAATTAGCATTTGCTCTTCTTCCAATGAAAGGTAACGCCACTGACCGCTTTGGATATCCAGTTTAAAACTGCCAATGCTGATTCGGATCAAGTTTAAGACTTTTAATGGCGTCCCAAATTTTGGGTCCCTCAACGCCCCAAAAAGCCGGCGGATATGCCGATTTTTCCCTCATCAATGACTACCCTGAGTTTTGTTTTCGCACCACCAACACTTATCTTTTCGACTTCAAGAGCTTTTAATAGGCCCTGCGGGCTTTGAACCCCTTTCATGGCTTCTGCAATATGTTCGTCAGTTACGTATCCTCGCACCCAGATCTCATAAACTTTTATACAATTTCCAGGTTTAGTCAATGCATCACCTATTTTACCGTTGGTTGTAAATAATAGAAGCCCTTTAGATTCTAAATCAAGGCGTCCAATCGGCATCCATCCATCAGTAAAAACCCAATCAGGTAAAAGATCATAAACTGTTTTTCGGCCAAGTTCATCCGATCGTGTAACCACGTAACCCTTAGGCTTATTAAGTGCTAACAGATTTTTCGAATAGGGCGTTGTTGTATTCATTAGCTGTATACCTTAGATCTTATAATCATTTACATAAGCAATCATACGATGAAAATATACCTAATGATGTTAAACTTACTAGAAAATATGAATATAAATAAAGAAATATCACAAGGAATACGAATTGGTATACGATAACATAGTATTGATAGGCTTTATGGGATGTGGCAAGAGCAGTGTAGGTAAAGTGCTCGCAAGGCAACTTCATAAAAAATTCATAGATGTTGATAATGTTATTGAAGCAGAGCAAAATAGCAGTATTAGTGATATTTTTGAAACTAAAGGGGAAGAGTATTTTCGCACTCTAGAACAAAAATGTATCAATGAATTAACACAAAACACGGGTCAAGTGATCTCTACCGGTGGTGGTGTACCTATACACAGTACTATATCAGAGACATCACTTATTATTTACATAGATGCTGATTTTGATGTTATAGTCAATCGCTTGAGTGCAAGAGAACGTCAAAAACGACCATTATTTAACGATGAATCAAGAGCCAAAGCTTTATTTGATCAGCGTAAAAATATTTATAAAGAACTGGCAACTTTCAGTGTAGACGCAAATCAGACCATACCGACTTTTATACATGTCATAGTAGATTTTATTTTAGATAAGCGGGTAAAATAAGAAAAAGTGGTGGAGCTGTGGAGGATCGAACTCCAGTCCAAAACCAAGAGAATAAAGGCGTCTACATGCTTAGTTATGTTGATTTAAATTTCAGACGACTTTCGCACAACATGCAAAGCTACATCATCCTATCCTCTAAATTCGTTCCTGTCCGAGACATTCCAGGAATATAGCTATCACGGGGGTTATACTCCAATTCCATTCAGTTATAGCATAGAATGGCAGAGCAGTCCTAAATTAAATTAAAACTTACGCTACAGCGTAAGCAGGACGGTAATTAGTATTGTTTGCGTTTAAGCAAGTGTGAGCCGTATAACGGAGATGCTCAGTCCGGCATGCAACCTAAACCCTCCTTGATCCTGTCGAAACCATGTCAGCCCCAAGAAAAAGAAGAAACGTTATTATAGCAGATTATTTGTAAAGCAAAATCACCCTTCCACAGGCTCAGGGCGAACGGTATATTTTAACTGTTGATGATTGATTTAATATTACGGGTGATTTCGCAGCATTTGGTAATTTTTTGCGTATGGTTGATGGTATCGTCCAATAAAACACTGACGATTGCAGAACCTACGATAACCCCATCAGCCCCCTGCACTTTTTCACGTGCTGTTAGCTCGTTTACGCCAAATCCTACATAAACAGGTGTCTGAGAATGGCGTTTAATCATGGCAAGTACAGCCCCTAAATCCTCAGCCTTACCGCTTCCCGTAATTCCCGCATAGGCTACTAGGTAGATGAACTTGCGCGCATTGGCCGTAATGGCAGCTATTCGCTCTTCACTGTCTGTCGGAGCGACAAAAGAGATGTTTGCAAGAGAGCGACTTTCAAAAAGATTGTGATACGCAAGTGCTTCTTCGTATGGAACGTCGGGAATAATCAGACCATTGACTCCGATCTGTTTTGCACGGTCGAGTAATTTTTCCATTCCATACTGATAAAACGGATTAAAATAACCCATCCATAAAGTATCAATAGAAGGGGCAACGGCCTCTGAAATCGTCAATATATCGGCAAAGCGAAAGCCGTTTGCCAAAGAGCGCTCATTGGCTTCTTCGATGACGGGACCATCGGCTACGGGATCGGAAAAAGGAACCCCGAGTTCAAGTGTATCAACCCCGTTTTGGCCCAATGCCAAAGCCAGATCAATCGTAAATTCTGTATCGGGATATCCCGCAGTTATGTAAGCTACTAAGTGTTTCACGCTTTCTCCATATCAGGTAATATTAATAGTGAAAAATGAATTTTGGAAAGTTCATTGTCCATTTTGAAATCTTCTTGCCACTGCGTAAACATATCTGACACATTGATGAGCCATGTGATGGTCTCTTCGTTGACGACTTGATCACATACTCTCAGCTGTTCAAGCGCATCTTCAACCAATGTCGCAAGACGTACCATAGGAGCTATCTGTAAATATCCCGAAGCGGATTTGATGTTGTGAAAAATACGAAATAGCTCTTCGATACTGCGATGAAAGCGATCAGTATTGCCCAAATCAACAATCAACGGCTCCATAATCTCAACCATCATTGAATAATGATCGAGAAATTCGTCAATGATTTCAAAGTCAAAATTATTTTCAAGATCGTTGCGAATGCCCATATCTTCTGAACTCCTAATATGTGGAAATTATACCTCTGTTTTCTTTAATATCAACATTCAAACTGCCTACAAAAGCGCAGGCCATAAAAGTTTTCGCTAAACTATCTATCTCAATTATGTTCACATTAGGCTAATTATGAAAAAACTATCAATAAGCAGCATTGCAAAACGTAAAAACGGCGATCCATTGGTCATGATTACAGCGTATGACGCGTTATTTTCCAGATTGTTCGAAGAGAGTGCCGACATCTTGCTTGTAGGGGACAGTCTCACTATGAGTTTTGGCGGCAACACGGATACCCTCAGTGCTACGATGGATCAGATGATTTACCATACTGCCGCTGTTTGCAAAGGTGCACCCAATACGTTTGTCATTTGCGATATGCCCTTTGGCACGTACATCGATGAGAAAACCGCATTTGCCAATGCCCTGCGTGTTTATCAAGAGACTCCTGCCGATGCCGTAAAAATCGAAGGGGGAGCCGATAAGTCCTATCTCGTAAAATATCTGACACAAAACGGTATTGCCGTATGCGGACACATCGGACTGCTTCCGCAAAGTGTTCGTGCCGAGGGCGGCTACAAAGTCAAAGGTAAATCCGAAGAGGAAGCACTATCCCTCATTGAAGATGCACGCTCAATCGAAAATGCAGGTGCCTTTGTGATCGTTATCGAAGGGGTAAAGGCGGATGTTGCTGCACGTGTCGCGCAAAGCGTCAGTGTACCCGTTATAGGCATCGGTGCCGGTAACGGCGTAGATGGCCAAGTTTTGGTTTTTTCCGACATGCTGGGTCTGTACGAACCGTTTGTCCCTAAATTTGTCAAACAATACATGAATGGTGCAGGAACAGTAAAAGAAGCGGTAAAAAAATACAGCTCTGAAGTTCAAAATCGCTCATTTCCTGATGAAAATCATGTTTACTAAGAGGTTAATATAGTGGAACGAATCGTAGAAATCGAAAAGTTCACTGCCGAAGACGTAACAGAACTCTCCTTGCGTCCCAGTGCATGGGTGGATTATGTTGGACAAGAGCAGATCAAAAGAAATCTAGGCGTCTTCATCGAAGCCAGCAGTAAACGTAATGAAGCACTTGATCATGTCCTCTTTTATGGTCCTCCGGGTCTTGGGAAAACCACCCTCGCCCTCATTATCGCCAATGAGATGGGAAGCAATATCAAAGTCACCGCTGCCCCGATGATCGAAAAAAGCGGCGATCTCGCGGCACTGCTGACCAATCTCGAAGAGGGAGACATCCTTTTTATCGATGAGATCCATCGCCTCTCTCCTGCGGTTGAAGAGATTCTCTACCCCTCTATGGAAGATTTCAGGCTCGACATTATTATAGGTTCAGGTCCTGCGGCACAAACGGTCAAGATCGATCTTCCCCGTTTCACCCTCATAGGAGCCACGACACGTGCTGGAATGCTCTCCAATCCGTTACGTGACCGATTTGGTATGAATTTCCGCCTCCAATTTTATACCCCTCAAGAACTTTCAACGATTGTCGTTCAAGCCTCGATAAAACTGGGCAAAACCATCGATGAAAAAGCGGCTATGGAAATCGCCAAACGTTCCCGTGGAACACCGCGTATTGCCTTGCGCCTTCTGAAACGGGTACGTGATTTTGCAGAAGTGGCCAATGAAAGCAGTATTTTGTTTGAGCGCTCCCAATACGCACTCGATCAATTGGGGATCAATGCACATGGATTTGATGAAATGGACATACGGTTACTCAAACTGCTCATGGATGCCAAAGGACGCGCTATGGGATTGAGCACCATTGCAGCGGCACTGAGCGAAGACGAAGGGACGATTGAGGATGTTTTGGAACCCTATCTTCTCGCCAATGGCTATTTAGAACGTACCTCACGCGGACGTTTGGCTACTCCTAAAACGTATGAATTGCTTAAGTTCGGCAATCCGCCGTTGTCCTTGATTGATTAATACCGTTAACATAGCATTGTTCTAAAATATTCAAAAATAGATTATCATGTCAGTATTCAAATATTAACACACGGAGATCAGTATGAAAAAAATTCTTGCATTAGCACTTGCTCTTAGCGCTACGGTATTGTTGGCTTGCCCTATGAATGGCGGGATGATGAGTGGAGGCTGTCAAGGCGGTATGGGACAAAAATGCCAGTGTGACACTTCTAAACTTCCTCCGCGTCTTGAAGCTTTGGGTCTAAACGATACACAAAAAGCACAAGTACAAAAGATTCGTGAAGAAGGAAAAGCGTTTCACAATCAACAGCACGAGAAAATGATGGCGGTACTCACTCCTGAACAAGCCAAAAAGTTCGAGTCTACAACCCCTGCAGCATGCCCTAAAAAAGAGATGAAAATGAAAATGCCGGCAACTGGTATGGGATGCAAAAACTGCGATAAAAAATAACATATGACTAAAATCCTCCTCATCGAAGACGATCTGGAAATTTCCGATTTACTCGGACAATATCTGGCGCGTTTTGGTATGGAGGTCATCGCTTACGCCCATCCGCAATCTGCTCTTAATTCCCTCTCAATAGAATCCTATGATTTAGTACTGTTAGACTTGACTTTACCAGATATTGATGGCTTAGAGGTTTGCCGCATGTTACGAGAACGCAGTGATATCCCCATCATTATCTCCTCGGCTCGCAGTGATTTGGGAGACAAGGTAGTAGCTCTTGAACTGGGCGCCGATGACTACCTTCCAAAACCCTATGAACCACGTGAGTTGGTTGCCCGAATCCAAAGTCTTCTCAGACGTATCCACGGTAAAACGATACAATCAAGCAGTGAGATGTTTCGTGTAGATGAAACAGGTATTTATAAAGAGGGGCAGCTTCTGCCGCTTACACGTGCAGAATTTGAAGTTCTCGCATTGTTGATTAAACATCGTCATCAAATTGTTTCTCGTGATTTTATCGCTAACAACGCCATTTCAATCCAATGGGAAAGCTCAGAACGCAGTATTGACGTTTTGATCAGTCGTATCCGACAGAAGATTGAACCAAATCCAAAGCATCCGACTTTCATACGTTCTGTACGCGGAATGGGCTATCAGTTCACGCTATGATTGCCCGTCGTCATTCTGTATTTTTTAAACTTCACTCTTTTTTTATTATTGCTTCTATTGTCCTAATCCTACTTTTAACTTCAGCCTATCATGAACAAGAGGTTCAACGCCAACAGCTTTTTGTTCATCGCTCGATTGAGCTTTCCAATACGCTTACCCTCATACAAAATCACACTTGCAAAACGCAAGATAAAAAACTCCAAATGTTAGGCTACCAATCCATTGACAGCCTGGATTCTAAAGCCAAACGATTGATTCTTCCTAATTTTTTAGAAGAAAAACTTCGTCTTAATGATGTAAGCGTATCAATCTATCGTGATTCAAAAGGAGTGATATACGCTCTAGCAAGAGAACACTGTACGATGTTTTATCGTGATACTGCTGAAGGAGAAACCTATTATTTTGTATGGTTTTTATTTTTTGCTCTAATGGGTGGACTTATTAGCATGTATTTGCTGCTATGGCGCAATCTTTTACCGTTAAAACATCTCTATGAACAGATAAAACGCTATGGAGAAGGTGAAAAAATACCTCATACCATCAGCAATGGCAAAGATGAAATCGCCCTCATATCCAATGCTTTTTACCGTGCTTTGGAAAAGCAAGATAAACTCAAATCTTCGAGAGAACTTTTTTTACGCAATATCATGCATGAGCTCAAAACCCCAATTATGAAGGGAAAACTCATCGTTGAACTCGAACAGCCCAGTGCAAATACTACCTTGCTTGGCAAACTCTTTTCTCGGATGGAGCATCTGATCATCCAAATGGCTCAGATTGAAAAAATGCACGCTTTTCATCTGCAGCGAACCCCTGTACCCATTGCGAGTATGATCACAACCGCAATTGAGCGCTTGGTCATTCATCATGCGAAAATCAGTTCTGATCAGTGCAATCAGATCGTCACTGTCGATCAGGAGCTTTTTACCAGTGCATTGCAAAATCTCATAGATAACGCCGTGCGTCATGCAACCGCTTTGCCCATACGTATTCAATGTGATGAGCGAAGTATTTGCATCCAAAACTATGGCGAGCCATTAAAACGCCCCGTCGAAGAAGCGCTGGAAGCTTTTGTTACCGAAAGGAATGAAGGAGGATTAGGTTTGGGGCTGTACATTGCACAAGCTGTTTGCGAAATGCATGGTTTTGCACTGGATTATACCTATAAAGATGGTGCTCACAATTTTTGTATACGTTTTTGAAGCACCATCCAAATGATTGCCGATACTACAGCCATCGCCAAGCTTAATGCCATTCCAAGTGTCATCCATTCTCCAACAATATAGCCTATCTGCGCATCGGGTGCACGATAAAATTCAACCCCTGCCCGTCCGATACCGTATAAAAATCCATAAAGAAGTATCAACTCACCCTCGAATGCTTTACGAGCTCTGTACGCGTAGATAATGACAAAGACAACAATTCCCTCTATAAATGCTTCATAGAGCTGTGAGGGGTGGCAGAGCGTGTCGTATACGTAAATTCCCCACGGCACATCGGTAGCGCGCCCGATTAGTTCCTGATTAAGAAAGTTTCCGATGCGGCCAAACACATACCCAAGCGGAACCGAAACTGCCACCAAATCCATCAACAGACCAAAAGGTATACCGTGTTTGCGGTGATACAAATAGGAACCTACCAAAAAGCCAAGTATCGCACCGTGAAAACTCATCCCGCGTATACCGACAAAATGACCGTCCATAAAAGGGTTAAATATCTGCCATGGCTGAGTCAAATAATACATCGTATGGGTATCGTAAAAGAGGATATAGCCCAAACGCGCCCCTAAGATCACCCCTATTTCAGCGTAGATGAAATAATCATCCAACTGCTCTTTGGTGATAGCAATAGCGTCTTTTTTGACAATCCATTTGGCAATCACAAGGGCAGATAGAAGTGCCAAAACATACATCAGTCCATACCAATGGATAGGAATAGGTCCTAAGTGAAAAGCAACAGGATTAAAATGTTCGTAGATATGCTGCCAAAATTCCATTTATTTCCTTTGATGATGACCAGTGATTGACGTGACGACCTCAAGATTATCATCCAAACGGTACGCTTGACCAAATCCCATGACGGCACTGCCACTTTGAGCCCTTAGGGCAAACAGATGAAAATCACCCATCTTTGCCAAGTTTTCTACAAGTTCGGTATCAAAACGTTTTTTTAAGAGATTGATTCCAGCTTCAAAGTCACCCGTATCACGTGCGACTTCTTTTACTGAGGCCTCTATGGTAATTCGTTTACGCGCAAATGGCTGTATGCAGATATTCTCATCTTCTGCAAACAACAAAGAGAGATGATCGGTAGAGAGTAAATTTTTACCGTGCTGTGCCACGGTACTGATCAAAATATAAAAGGTATTCCCCTCCCGTGCAAAAGTAGCCGTCGATGCATACGATTTTTGTTCAGGTGTCAATGAGGCAATCATACAGGTTTTAAAACCTTCTAAAAACTCTGTTACTTCCGCATTCGTCATTTTGATTTCAACGCTTCGGCCATTAGCTCAATCGGATTTTTAAAGACCACATCTACATTGGCTTCGAACATCGAGTTATTGATCTGCATACGGCAGGCACTGCACTCTGCGGTTACGATTTGAGCACCCGTGTTACGGATCATGGCGGCTTTTGGACGACCTGCCGCCTGTGCAAAATGAAACTTCTCCGTTTGCATCGTCACTCCGCCAAAACCGCAACAGGCGTTGGGATCACTCATCTCTGTGATCGTGTAGTTTTGAGCAACCAAACGGCGTGGTTCTTGATAGATGCCCTGCATTTTACGGGCATGACACGGATCATGATAAGTAACAACCAAATCACTTTTCCCTTTGGATGCAAGAATTTCTTTGATATTGGTATTTTTCTCTAACCATTCAGTTGCCATAAATACTTTCTCTTTGATCTTTTTCGCACGTTCTAGCCACTGGGGTTGATCGTGGAAAAAGTGTTCGTAATCGATTTTGATCATCGCACTGCACGTGGCTTCGGGGATGATAATCGCTTCTACATCGGCGGCAAAACTCTCAAAATATTCAATGTTCTTTTTTGCATTATGATCAACCGTGGCAAAATCACCCGTAAAATAGGCAGGTGCACCGCAACAGAGCTGTTTTTTAGGAATGAAAACATCAATTTCAAGCTCTTCGAGTATCTCAACAAGACCTTTGCCTATCTCGGTGTAATTGTAGTTTGCAAGACATCCGATGAACACCGCAACACGACGTTTCCCGCCATTTGAGATGTTCTCCGGATAGCTGTTCAAAAACGATGTTTTGCCCATCGATGGCAAAAGACGGTCTTTTTTGATGATCGGGAGGCTAAAGCGCGGCTCCATCGATTGGGTTTGTGCTTTAATCTTGAACCCGCAGGTTTGAAATACGTATCCCAGTTTAAAAAGGATATCCATAGTGGTGCGGTGTCGTAAAAGATAGAAAAAGAGACGTTTAAACCAGGCTATTCCAAATTTGTCCGCCAAATCCGCACGTACTTGCTCAATGATCATGTCCGTAGGAAGTGCTTTTGGGCAGACATCCACGCAGTTTGTACATAAAAAACAGCTTTCAAATATCTCTTTGGCATTGAAATCGAGTTCCAATTCTCCACGCTGATAGGCACCTAAAAGATCAATAAATCCGCGAGGAGAGGTTACTTCATCGGCATTAACATTGTGTATTGTACATACAGGGATACATTTCCCGCACTTGATACAGGCATCCGAGGTCTCAGTATAGTTGAAAATTTCATGAGGTTGTGCTGACATGGTTACACCGTCTTACTAAAAGTTTTATCGCTCTTGGCGTGTACATGCATGTATGCATCAAACGCCATCGCTATATTTCGGATTAATAATGTTCCCGTAAGAGAACACTCTATACTAGCTGGGGTTATCGTAACGAGCTCATCATTGGCAAATGGTTTCAAAGCTTCCAAAGCATCGGCAAAATAGGTTGCAAACTTCACCTCAAACAAGGATTCAAAACGCCCAATATCGAGTTTAAAATTGCTCATAAGTTCCATGATGACGTATTGGCGGATACGGTCATCTTCATTTAAAGCAACACCGCGTTCATAGGGAAGTTTTCCCGCATCGATGGCTCCCTCATACGCTTCCATCTCTTTAAAGTTTTGCGCATAATAATCAGAGCCTTCACCGATCGAGGTCAAACCGACACCGATAAGATCCGCGCCTCCTTTGGTCGTATAGCCTTGAAAATTACGGTGCAATTCCCCTTTCTCAATAGCCAAAAAAAGTTCATCCTGCGGCTTTGCAAAATGATCCATCCCGATCATCTTGTACCCACATGATTCCATATAATCGATGGTATAACGCATAATGGAAAGTTTTTCAGCAGGAGTCGGCAAGGTTGTCTCATCAATTTTACGCATTGTTTTTTTGAGCCACGGGACATGGGCATAGTTAAACACGGCAAAACGGTCAGGGTCCAAGGATACAGAAAGTTCCAATGTCTTTTTGAACGTTTCCAAACTCTGATACGGCAAGCCGTAGATGAGATCGACATTGACACTGACCATGTTGTATTTACGTGCCAAATCCATTGCCGCTTTGGTAATCTCATAAGGCTGTACACGATGAACGGCGACTTGGACTTTTTCATCAAAATCTTGAATACCAAAACTGACCCGATTGAATCCGGCGTCACTCATGACTTTCATCTGTGCTTCATCAATGTGCCGTGGATCAATCTCACAGCTGATCTCGGCATCGTCGGTAAAGTTTTTAAAATGGCTTTTGATTGCCGCAATGATACGACCCAGTTGATCGGCATCAAAAAATGTAGGAGTACCCCCGCCAAAATGTAACTGAATAACAGGGCGAGAGGTGTCAATGTGCTTACTTAAAATCTCCATTTCACGTAACAAATAATCGATGTAGCGCTCTTTTTTATCCTCTTTTGAGGTGAAAACGACATTACAACCGCAAAAGTAACAGGCATTTTTACAAAAAGGGAGATGAAAATAAAGGGACAAAGAGCTCTTTGGATGTTGAGCATGCAATTTTGCTAAATAGGCTTCATACCCAAAGGCATCGTTAAACTCCAATGCCGTTGGGTAACTCGTGTAGCGAGGGCCAGGTTTGGAATATTGGGTAAATTTATCAAAATCAAACATGTTCGTCCTAATGCAAAGTGCCTAGTTTAGTTGTGCGATTATACCGATTTGGTTTGAATATCGCCTAAATATGCTAGAATAATCAAAATCTAAAGTTCCAATAAGAGATTCCATGTCCTTTACAAAAGTTTTGATTATCGAAGATGATGATGTCACCGCCCTCAATCTTAAAATGTCGCTTGAAAAACAAGGCTACGAAGTGATTGCTTTGGCAGATAACAGTGTAAGTTCTCGTAATAAAATAAAAGTTTACAATCCTGACGTAGTCTTGATTGATATCGCATTAGAAGGTGATGATGACGGTATTGAAATCGCTCGGTTTATTCGTGACAAAATGCCGCGTCCTTTTATCTTTTTAACTGCACATTGCGAATCCGACATGCTTGATAAAGCCAAACAAACTGAACCTTACGGTTATATTGTCAAACCGTTTGATCCCATCAATTTGCACACGACCATACAGATGGCATTGCATCGTTTTCAAGAAGAACAAAAACGCAACAGTGATACCGATGAGCTTAAAAATACCCAAGCTCATTTGGAAAAACTTCTGTATGCCAAAAAGCTTTCCGATCAACCTATTATTGAGTTTGGGGGCGGATACCGTCATGATATTTCTCTCAAAGAGACATTTTTTAATGGAGCAAAAATAAAACTCACCAAAAAAGAGAATGCTTTTATCGCTTTGATGGTTGCACAATTGGGGAGTGTGGTTGATTTTAAACAGGCAATTGACTACGTATGGGCGCAGGAGGGGGCAACGGACAACAGTGTACGAACACTCGTTTGGCGCCTTCGCGGTAAACTCCCGACAGATGTGATCAAAAATGCTTCAGGTGTCGGCTACTATTTAGAAGAGTAAAGTGCCAAATATTTCTCTTCAAAGTGCTCGTAAGCCTCTTCAAAATCAAAGTCCATGCGTTCTTCCCTCGCCGACTTTTCTATAGATGCAGCTAGTTTAGAGAGTTCCTCATAGCGAAAATTTCCACTGGATCCTTTGATTGTATGGGCTATCTTCGCTATCGATTTATAATCTAGATTTAAAATCGCCTCTTTCAATTCAGGAAGTATATTTTTCATTTTTGTGTGAAACAAATCCAGCAATTGACGGATTTGATCATCGTCTAACATCAGCGCTTGTTTTAAACGCTCACTTTCTGTCGTACTTTCAATCTCTTTTTTTTCGCTCTTTTCAATAAATTCATTTTTTGTAAAATAGCGTTCAAAAAGATCTTCCATCTCTTTTAGAACAATCGGTTTCCCCAAAAATGCATCGTAACCATGTTCAAAAGCTTTTTCTCGTGATCCTTTGAGTACGTTTGCCGTTAAGGAAACAATCGGTGTATGAGAGAGGTGATGCTCTTTTTCATATGCCAGAATTTTTTCCGTTGCGTCATAGCCGTTCATGATCGGCATCTGCTCGTCCATCAAAATAAGATCATAGCGGTTTTTCATTGCAGCATCACACGCGTCTATCCCATTGGAGACAATCGTCACTGAAAATCCATAACGTTCTAAAACCATCCGGATAAGCTCTTTATTGGGTTCATTATCTTCTGCTACCAATATGTTTCCATCGTAGCAATCTGAACACTTTTTGGCTATTTTTGGCTCACACAGCTCCTGCGACGAAATTTCAACGGGAAGTGTAACAGTAAACAAACTTCCCCAGCCGATATTTGATTCAAGGGTGATTTCTCCCCCCATTTGCATTGCCAATTGTTTGCAAATGGAAAGTCCAAGGCCGCTTCCCCCTACTTCCAATTTCGTACCCACTTGAGCTTGATAAAAAGGGTTAAATATACGTTCTTGGTCTTCCGTGGCAATACCCGAACCAAAATCGCGAACATTGATAATGAGTTTTGAGTCAACAACATCCACATCCACATCAATCGAACGCTTAGGCTGGCTAAATTTAATGGCATTGCTCAAAAGATTTCCCACTATTTGTTGAATACGAAAAGAGTCGGCAAATATACAGTGGGGGATCGCTTCGTTAATCGTGTAATTGATGGAGATGGCTTTGACATTGGCACTTGGGATAAAAAGTTCCAGCGTATTGGATATTTGTTCATGAATATTAAACACCTGCGGATCAATCGCAAATTCTCCGCTGCGCAGTTTGCTAAAATCGAGTATATCGTTAATGATATGGAGTAGGTTTTCACCGCTTTGGGCAATAATATCAAGATATTTTTGATGAACAGACCCTAAATTTTCCCCCTTAAGCAACGAAACAAATCCCAAAATTGCATTGAGAGGGGTCCGTATTTCATGAGACATATTGGAGAGAAAGTATTCTTTTGCTTTTCCTGCTTCGATTGCCTCTTGCTCTTTTTGATAAATCGTATCGGTATAAAGCTCAAGCACCCCTGCAAAATTTCGATCAAAAAGATAGCTGATTGCTTCAAAAATAAGCTGTGTATTTATCCCAATGGTGTACGTTGCCTTGATGACGCTGCGCTTCAAATTCGTACAAAGGATAAAAAGTTCCTCTGAACGAATCTCTTTGTTTTTTAAATACTCAATAAGTTCTGCCATGACCGGGCATTTCCCAAGTTCTACTTCCCCTGAAACAACGCCGATAAAATAATCAAAAATATTAGTGGCATAATTGGTATGAAAAAATGCTCGATCAATGTCATGACGATTCAAGATTGCCGAGCACTGCTCATCATTCATCCACTCATTCAAGATCTCATTTTTAGCCGCTATTAATGATCCCTTAGCTTGTTGTATTACTGATAAATTAAGTATGCTCATCACGGTATCTTAATGACTTTTGCTCACTACGATAAGCATTTTAATATTAAGTACTATAAAACGAATAAACTGCCAAATTTTACAGGTACGCAGATACCGCGCCATCTTTCCTGGGATCATAGAATTATTGAATTGGTCATTTTTTGCAAAATTAAATTCTTCAGGTTTTATTGCCATTTTTTTTCCTTTTTACTATGTTATTAAAATTTTCACTCAGGAATAATTTTCCAAAATGGTTTGAGTTTCGCTTTGTATATAAACATATAGTGAAGAATATGTTTAATCCAATGACCGGCCAAACCAATTTCACCAAATGTGTAATCCGTATCACGCCCCGTACCCGGATATTTCTCAAAATCTTGTACAACCGGATAAACGGTCATTGCAGCAGCCGTGCCATCTAGCCATCCCTTACCCGCAGATGCAACACATGCCGCACCCATATGCGCCATCGATGCTTCGTGCAAGTGGGCACCTGAACCTTTAGTTATCAAATCACACACACTGCGAGCAACCGCTTTGCCTATAATTCCACTTGGCATTCCTGTTCGTGGAGGAGTTGGATTGATAACTGTGCCATTAGGGGATTTAGCAGGTTTAGAAATAAGATGTGGCGGAGCAAATGCGATTCCAGCCGCAAAAACATTTTTGTATGTCGGATTTTGGTAGGTAAGAGGCCAGTCAGACGCTTTCCATTGCTCATATGGTTTTGGCGTATAATCGGCATCTACTTTCATAAATCCGTTTGGTGCGAATACCGTATCCGTAATATCTTCACCTGCTTTATTATAAGCCTTCAAACCAACCCCTGCAAACGGTGGAATCAACATTGAAAAATCAAATGTTTCTTCACCCATAGTGCCATCCAGAAGCTCATAAGATACTTTCCCTTTTTCTACTTTATTGACGTGTGCACCGGTAATATAATTAACCCCGCGCTCTGCAAATAAGGACTCGGTAAAAATACGTGAACTGACAACGTAGCCGCCCACTTTCATGTGCAATCCGCCCATTCCGAAGTCGCCCATGAAAGACTCATTGGAAATCCATTGGATATCGGCCATATCACGAAGACCCGCTTTTCGGATCTCATGTTCAACGTTGAAAATATATTCAAATGCCGCACCCTGACACGTACACATACCATGACTCGTGCCGATAAGAATTTTTTGACGCTCACCGTTGCGCATCTTATCCAGAACTTTTGTAAGCTCATGTGCAGCATGTTGAGCATGATCAGCTGTACAAACAGAAACGGTATACTCACCCAGCTGTGAGCCCTCACCCAATCCCGGAGTCGCACCAAAATTTAGTTTTGGTCCTGTTGCATTGATGAGATAATCATAGGTTACTTCTTCACTTTTTCCTGCTTTCTCCTGCCCTGTGTATTCGATCGTAACAAAAGGCTTATCACTCGAACCATTGCCCTCAGGATTAAGACTGATGGCTTTAGCTTGCTTGTACGTAATACCTGCTTTTTTATAGACAGGATCAAGATCAAAAGTAACCTCTTCTTTAGACATTTGACCAACGCCAACCCAAATATTGGAAGGAATCCAATTCCATTTTGCATTGGGAGTGACAACGATAACCTCATGATCGCGGCCAAGCCAATCCGCCGCAAACGTTGCCGCTGTGTGCCCTGCTACTCCACCGCCTAAAACTACTAATCTGGCCATCATGTCTCCTTGGAAAAAATCGTTCTTATGATCGATTATAGCTCAAACCTATCAAAAAAATATCAACAGTTTAAGATTTTAGTCACGATTTCATTCACATTGTTCGAAAGCGCCGGATGATTTTTAATTCTTTCCAATGCACTCCCCATTTTTCCTTTTTGTATAGGAGAAAGTTTCTCGTAGCTTTTAAAAGAACCGGCCAGTCCTGATGCGATTTGAGGATTGAATCCATCTACTTGGATGATTTTATCGGCAACAAAATCATATCCGTTACCGCTGTCTTCATGAAATGCAACTGGATTACGTGCAAATGACCCGATAAGTGCACGAACCAAATTAGGAACCTTCTCATCAAAGGCTTTATCTTCTTGCAATGCAATCACCCGTTGCAAGGTCCCCTCACGCCGTGAAAAGGCCAAAAGGGAAAAATATTTGTTCATGACCAAAGTATTATCATTATGACGCTCGTAGAAATCTTCAAAAGCCTCTTTTGCCAAATGGGGTGCATAGTTTTCAAGTAGATCAAGCATTGAGAGACGATCGGTCATACTGCACGATTCATCATAATAACGCTTACATAAAGATGCACACACCTCATCACCCAAACTCATCCACAAAGAGAGCAACCGATTTTTAAGTGCCCGCTTACCCATACTCACCGCGTCGATAGAACTGTTGCCAGGTTCATAGAGTTCATAGACTTGTGTCTCAATGCTCTTTGCAAAGCGGCTTGCAAGGGTAGCTTTTAATTTTTCAAGTGCCTGATGGATGGCTTGAACATCAATAACCTCTTGAAACTGCATCATCATCGATAATGTCGGCAACTCTAAAAGCTGTGCTTTGTACATTCTCTCTATGGTGGTATCTTCGAGAATCTTTCCATACGCATTTACATACGCGATACTGGGCTCCTCTCCATCCATCATAGACTGCAGCGTTACGATGGCAAACTGCTGTGCCGCTTCATAACGGACAAATCCATCCGTATCGTGTGCCATCAAAAAGGAGTAGTCGATTTCGCTGCACTCTATACGTACCGGAGCACTAAAGTTACGGTTGAGCGATAGTTTCGGTGCTTCGCTGATATTTTCAAATACCAGATCGTTAACTTGGCTATCTATCCATACCACTCCATCACGCAAGATGGTTGCATTGGCACTTTTGAGTTCAAACTCACGGCCCGTGGAATCCAAAAATCCAATACCAAAGGGCATGGCATAAGGAAGCTGCTCTTGATTATGGACATTTTTGGGAACTTTTTGGGTGATACTAAGCGTAAGCGTCTGGCCTTTAGGGTCATAGTTGCTTGAAATACAGAGTGTCGGCGTGCGCTCTTGGCAATACCAGCGCTTAAACTGGGTTAAATCAATCGGACTTTCCTGCTGCATCGCCCATAAAAACTCCTCGGTTCCTACAGCCTGACCGTCAAAGTTCTCAAAATAACGATCCGTTGCACGGCGGAACTTCTCCTCACCCAACAGCGTATGAAGCATCCGTATTACTTCGGCACCCTTTTCATAAACTGTGGCGGTGTAAAAGTTATTGATCTCCATATACGAGGCAGGTTTGATCGGATGTGCTGTGGGACCTGCATCCTCAACATACTGACGTTCGCGCAGTGAGCGTACATCATCCAGACGCTGTATGAGCTGTGAGTTCATGTCCGCACTGAAACACTGATCTCTAAAGACTGTCAGCCCCTCTTTGAGCGTGAGTTCAAACCAGTTCCGACACGTGATGCGGTTTCCTGTCCAGTTGTGAAAATACTCATGGGCGATTACGCTCTCTATTCCCATAAAATCACCATCGGTTGCACTGTGTTCATCGGCTAAAACATAGTGGGAGTTAAAAATATTCAGTCCCTTGTTCTCCATAGCCCCCATGTTAAAACTGTCAACCGCGACGATGTTATACACTTCCAAATCGTACTCACGCCCATAGACTTCTTCATCCCACGTCATCGATTTTTTTAATGACCTCATCGCGTGGTGGCACTTGTTCTCATTTCCTTTGTCACAATAGATCGCCAATGCTACCTCTTTGCCGCTCATCGTGACAAAGGTATCGTGAATGCTCCCCAAATCTCCCGCAACCAATGCAAAGAGATAAGCAGGTTTTGGAATCGGGTCTTCCCATACCGCGATGTGTTTGCCGTTTTCGAGTGTTGCCGTTCCGCGTAAGTTTCCGTTGCCAAGGATGATAGGGCAATCTTTTGCAGAGGCGATAATCTTCGTCGTAAAGCGGGTCATTACATCGGGACGATCTAAAAAATAGGTGATACGACGAAACCCTTCCGGCTCGTTTTGGGTACACCAGATCCCCCCTGAACGATACAATCCCTCCAATGCGGTATTTTCATCAGGATAGATACGGGTGATGACGCGTATGCGCGCTTCTTCCATATCCAAAGGGATAATCACTCTATCTTCTTGGAGTGTGTACATGCTCTCATCGTACAAAGCATCATTGACCCATAACAGTTCTAAGTCCAACATCTCACCATCCAAACGTATCTCTTTTGCCTGAGGATTTTGACGTCTGATCTCCATGATGTTATCCACACGCGTAGAACTGTTTTCAACAATAAATTCGAGTTGGCATGTCGTAATTGTATAATCGCTGGGACGGTAATCATTAAAATAAATCGTTTGAGGGGCACTCATTTAAAAACCTTATTATACTTTTTGAAATAATAACGAAAATACGCTACACTTCACGAATAAAATTTAATATTACAAAAAAGTTACACTTATGAAAAACAGTCTCAATCTTGCCCGCCAGCCCATTATGAACCGCAAAGATGAGATTTTAGGATATGAATTTTTTTATCGGGATCACGAGGGTAAATGCAGTATTGATGACTCGCGTCATGCAACAAGTTCGGTACTGGTGAATTTACTCAATCAAATCGGTATTGCTTCAAGCTTTGGAGACACGCTCGCCTTTATTAACACTGATGGACCGTTACTGCTCACCGATATCATTCGTACTCTACCAAAAGAAAAGATTATTTTTGAACTAACGTCTTCCATGCGGCACACAGCACAAGTCCATGAAGCTATTCGTTATTATCACTCACTGGGCTACCGATTTGCTCTGGACAACGCCTCTTTCCATCCAGACTATTTGGAGGCATTTGGTCCACTATTCCCCTACATCGAATTTGCCAAATTCGATGTTACCCAAACGGACAGTGAACAGTTCCATTATTTTCCAAATCCTTACGGAAAAATGACCCTCATAGCCTATAAAATAGAATTTTATGAGA
Source organism: Sulfuricurvum sp. (assembly GCA_030693335.1). Taxonomy (GTDB): domain Bacteria; phylum Campylobacterota; class Campylobacteria; order Campylobacterales; family Sulfurimonadaceae; genus Sulfuricurvum. Next base: position 325,326 of record JAUYAU010000011.1, on the reverse strand, counting down.
TGTTAGAAGCATATGAACAATTTGGATTTGACTGTTTCCAAGGCTTTTATTTTGCAAAATCCCATCTCATAACCCAAAGTCGTATTGATCCAAAATACGTCGATGTTCTCTCTCTTTTTTCGCTTTTACAGACCGAAGCATCGATAGAGGATATCTATAATTCCTTTTTACGTGAAAGCGCTTTATCAATGCAGCTGATACAGTTTCTTACCTCCACCCATCCCGAATATATACGTGGTGCGGAATCGATTAAAGAGATGATAGAACGAATGGGCAAAAATGCTCTTTCCCAATGGCTGCTGCTCATTATCTATTCCAAGTCGGGAACAATGTCTATGGACGAAGCAAACCAGTACTCTACTTTTGCACAGGCACGCGTAGTATTAATGCTCAAATTACTTCACTTAGCTTCTCCTAATCCCTCCTCTAAACTCGTTGAAGATGCACGGCTCATTGCTTTGCTCTCTTTATTAGATGATATTATGAATATTCCGTTGGAAAATACCTTGCATGCCATTAATCCATCCAGCAATGTGAAAGACGCACTGGTTAACATGTCAGGCTTGCTTGGACGAATTTACGCAGCAGTCCTCAAACTCGAAATTGGTGATGCGGTTACTGCCGCATTGTTACTCAAAACCTATGGAGTCCATCAAGATCAGTTGGTATGATATTTGCTTTATACAAATATTCTAAAACCAATCGTTTGAAGGAGCAGTATGCTTTTAATCGCATATACTACTTGTTGTCATGTTTTACTAAATGCAGAATATCGCTTTCAAAACTTAGCTAATAAGATTTTTTAGTTCACTTTGACTATACTGCTTTCATCTAAAACGTGAAAGTATTTTTGTGGACTCATATCAAAATTTAGCCTTGCTCGAAAATTTATACCGATTAAAATCTTTAGGCTATAAATACGTAGACCCTATTAGCCCCAATGTTCCCACTGTAGCAACGATGCTGCCCTCATCTCTTTCACAACTCAGTCAAACCATTACTCAATGCCATTTATGTGATCTTTCCAAATCCAGACGTCAAAGCATGAGCGGCTATGGCAGCCCTAATGCCAAGGTCATGTTTGTTGATGCATTTGTTTCTGCTGCTGAAGATGAAGCAAATACTTATTATTCAGGACGTTCAGGTGCAATGCTGCGGGATATGATTGAAAAAGTTCTTGGGCTATCCATTGATGAGGTCTATATGACCCATGCCGTAAAATGCAAACCTTTTGGATTTCAGACACCCTCCAGCAGTGAGTGTAACAGCTGCTATCCTTATCTTTCTCGACAAATTGAGATGATTACTCCCAACATCATCGTAGCACTTGGGCAGGACGCTTATTCGGTTTTAGGCAATGGTGCCGATGATTTTGATACTTTACGCGGACAATTAATACCGTATGGAAATGCATTCTTGGTTCCCGTATACCATCCTACTTTTTTACTTCGCAATCCATCCTATAAAAAAGAAGCAATGCGCGATTTGCAAACCATTAAAGGTATTTTAAAATGAAATTTTTTATCCTGATAGCATCGTTGCTTATCCTAAACCTATTTGGTGTTGAACAAAGCAGTTTTGCTCCTAAAATGAAAATTGCACTGCTTTCATCACCTTCTATTATTGGAAAATACAGTCAATCCAGTTATAACGTCGCCTTAGCAACACTGTTGGCATCAGGCGACGCTTTTGAACTGCTAAAATATGACATGCCCAATGAGTCATATGAAACAATGTCAATAACGATCGAAAAAATTATTAACGAAGGAAACGTTGCCATATTGGCCCCATTAACCCTTCAAGGCGCTCAAAATATTCTGAATGTTCCAACCGATATTACGGTATTTATCCCAACAGTACATAAACGTGATGTGGCCCCTGCCCGTGAAAATATTGTCTTTGGTTCTATCGATTATCAGGCACAAATAAAAGCATTGGCCCCCTATATGGCAAACTCATTAGCAATATTTTATGGTGAATCTCTGGTAGGTTCTGCCTTAAATAAAACGACGCAATCTATAGCATCAGAATACAACAAAAAAATCAGTAGTTTTTCAAGCTATTCCGTAGACGCCAAAGGGGCTAATATTGTAAAACATTTAGCCAGACCGGCGGCATTTAGCAAAAAAAGTGTCATCACCCACCTTCCTATTGTCAAAACTTCGATGCTTTTATCGCATATGACCTTCACCGGTGTTCACGAAAAAAACATTCTTTCAACCCAAATCAATTATGACCCTGAACTGCTCCTCTTAACACAATACCCAGATCGTAAAAACATGATCATTGCCAACTCTATCATTGAACAAGTACCCTCTATCTATGAAGCAAATGCCCTTATGCATAATGACCTCACCTTTGATTGGATCAACTATACCACCAGCGTTGGTACCGATTACCTTATTTCCCATCTGTATGTCCATGAGCGCTCATATACTATGCCCATTATCAACAATCAAATCATTTATCCCGTTGAACTGCTTCGTCCAAAAGAATCAGGGTTTGAATCCTACAATCGGTAATAAATTTACTTTAAGAAGAAGCGTGTTAAAGTGTTTGTAAAGATGTAAAAGGATTTTATTATGGCAAAACGTGGCATATCAATACTCAAAGACATAGAAGCAAATACCGTTATCAATTTACTCAACCGTGCTTATTGTGATGAATGGTTGGCTTATTACCAATATTTTATTGAGGCAAAAGTCATTAAAGGGCTGATGAAAGATGCAGCCATTTCCGAGTTAAATCTGCATGCAACCGATGAACTTCGCCATGCAACACTCATTAGCAACCGTATCATCCAGCTTGGCGGAACACCGATTCTACATCCCGGAGATTTTCTGAAACACTCCAACTGCGGTTATGATGCACCCGAAAATCCCGACGTTAGCAGTATCTTGAACCAAGCGATAAAGGGCGAGCAGTGTGCGATTAGTACCTATTCCAATCTATTGGAAATACTACGAGACAAAGATATTGTTACGTATGACATTGTCTCTCAAATTTTGGCAGATGAAGTCGAACATGAAGAGGACCTACAGTCACTTTTTGACGATTTAAAAGAATTTATGGAGCAATTCAAACTATAGAGATGATAAAAACTCTTTTTCAGAAGTTGGAATCTTTGACATATATCCTTCAAAATTTAAATAGACGAGCACTATAGTCATTTCAAATAGTTTTTCGTCTCCCTTGAATACTTGCTGCAATAACGTAAAAGAAGCATTCTTTAGCTCGAGGAGTGTTGTCTTCACATCCAATATATCCGCGAACTTGGCACTCTTGATATAATCTGCTTCTATATGCTTGGCAACAAAATGCCCCGACTCTAATATCGGAGAGCGCCCCGCATCAAAAAACAGCTGACTGCGTGCCCGCTCGCAAAAATTGAGGTAGTTAGAGTGATAGACCACTCCTCCGATATCGGTATCTTCATAATAGACCCTTATCTGCATGTTAAACCCCCTTGTTTACGGAATTTGCAAGCCGTTAAAATAAAAACGTCACCAAAAACGTCACCAAAATCTTTGAAACTTAAAGCTAATATTGAATCATTTTTTGTGTATTTTACAAAAATCTGCTGGACAAGCATATCAAAGATCTGTTGTGAATACATTTATATCTAAACTTTTTATATTTTATAATATAAAAGTATCTTCCAGAATAATTGACCTCTAACTCTATTTTTTTGCTTCTTCTATCGTACCAACACTGATAAACATCGGAAGAATATTTGTAACTGGATCAGCTTCTTGAATCCCCACAAATCCCCTATTCCGATAAAAATCGTGTTTACCATCCTCGGCATCCAAATAAAGACCAGCAATCCCTGTTTGTGCTGCAAGTCTGTGCGTCAATTCAAGGCTATGCTTTAAAAGCTTGCTTCCTAATCCCTCTCCGGCATAAGCAGCATCCACACCAAGCATGACTAATCTCAAAACAGGTATCTGCTTTGTTGAACCACTTGGAGCAGCGCTAAACGCTTCTTTGGCTATAGAAAAAGCCATAATATTGTAGTAACCTATAAACTTGTCATTCAATGACGTATCAAGTAATACATATACTTGACACATATTATTTTTGACATTTTGCTTCAAAGAATTTATTGCAAATCGATTGATCATCTCGTGACCACAATCGAATTTTTTGATGCCGTTGTAGCTTTTCGTAATATCAAAGCGTTCTAATACAATTGTATTAACGCTCATTCAAACTCTCCAGAGCCATCAATTCTTTCAATTGTAAAGTGGCTTTTGGAGGATTCATCAAAATTTCCATAAATGCGTTATGATCTTTCTCGTTCAAAGCAATCATCTCAGCTTCGGCTACTACTGCTCTTGCTTTTTCTGCTGCAGCGGAAAGGATAAATGCGGTGAGGTCACATCCCTGCAATCCTGCAGCCAGTTGAATGAAATCTTTTAGCTTAGAATTTAGTTTCGCCTCAAACCTTGCATCTTTAGTATTGTCTAACATCCCATTGTAAAAAGAGAGTGCTCGCATTATTAACTCCTGTACGGATTATGTACGGATATTATAACATATTTATGATTGACTGAATCATGCCCCTTGTTAAATATAAATCTCTGTTAAAAATCAAAAATATCATCCAAATCCATTTCATTGTCTGTATGATCATCCATTGACAAAATACTGCCGATCATTTGTGCATTAGCAACAATCGTATCATCCATATAGTTAACACTTGTAGCACCTTCTTCAAAAATAAGCCGTGTCCATCCGGTCAAATCACGGCTAAATGCAGCACATAATGGACCTAACATTCCTGATTTTTCAATAAAAATATCTAAATGAGCACGTATCACTTCCGCCAAAGCATTAAGCCCCATACCAATGGGATAGCTGTCATGATATATGGATGCAATCTTGCTGATTCTTTCCAAGTTTTTGGCAATGCTTTCTACTTCGTATGAGTTTATATCGCCACTTCCGACCATAAGTAATAACGAATCGAGCTTTCCAATATATTCTTTCATTTCAGACAAATCATCGTGGTCCATGTAGTCAAAGACGAATGTTTCTCCAGTAGTCTCAATTTTTATATTGGAATCACTTACCGTAGGCACAACGCTAATGGAGTCAACGTATTTAATCTCAACCCTGTTTTTATTTCGTGCAATACGAATACTAATGCTGTTACTATCTTGCCGATAATCAGTGTTAAAAAGGTTTTTTTTCAATACCAATTCAAGAATATTGGATGGAATACTTTCAATACCGTCTATCGTAAAATAGAAGCTTTCTTCACTCTCTTCTACTGTAATTATTGAAGACAATTGCAGCTTCAGAGCTGTATTTCCTATAAAATAAAAAGCACGAACCGTGTCACTCAGAGATTCACCTCCAATTTCATTGTGCGGATTCAGAAGATAGGATTCCCAAAATTCAGCCAAATCGTTATCATTAGAAATTAGGAAAGTGACTTTTTTACAGTAAATTTTTTGGCTAAAAAGGTTACTGACTTTGTGCTGATGAGAAAGTCGGCTTCGTGCACTAATGAGCGCAAAATAACTTGACAGACGGGCACGAAATATATCCGTATTGATCGGTTTTGAAATGTAATCTTCAGCCCCATTGCGTAAAATTTCTTGTTGCCGAGCCTCTTCGTTCACGGCGGATACAGCAATAATCATTACCTTATTGTTGTGCTCACGGATTTGACGTGTTGCTTCGATTCCGTCCATCTCAGGCATCATAATGTCCATGAATATTAAATCATATGACTCATCCATAGCCAGCGCAACGGCATCAACTCCATTTTCTGCTTCACTGATTTTTGCTGTTATATGAATATTTTTTTGTATAAAATCTTCTAACAACGCCCGGATTAGAAGTCTATTATTGTCATTATCGTCTACGATTAAAATTTTTAGCATTTAGATATTATTCCTATTTTTTTATTTTTACAATCAATCATGACTCTTTGTAGAAACCAGCTAGATTGAGCGCTGAAATCTAGATAACAGGAAAGGTAACCGTAAATATGGCACCATTTTCATCATTCTTAACTGTAAGTTTTCCTTGATGATGCTCTTCGATGATTGTTTTGGACATATAAAGACCGATACCACTCCCTTTGCCTTCTTCTTTTGTTGAAAAATAAGGTTCAAATATACGCATTAAAATCTTATCTTCAATACCGCCACCGTTGTCTTTAACGGATACTGTAATTTCCTCTTTACTGCTGAGGGCAATGATACCAATCTTACCGTTGATTATTTTACGCTCTATGATGACATCACGGGCATTCTCAAAAAGGTTAATGATGATTTGACTAAATTCATTCTTATACGCAAACAGCTCAAGGGAAGGATCAATTTCTACCGTAATCCCTATGTGTTCTTGCGTAAATGTCGATTTAACCAGAGATAAAGAGTCGTTAACTGCATCTAATAGATTAAAGGAAATTTTATCCTTATCCGGTTCGAAAAAACTTCTAAAATCATCAATTGTCTTTGACATTTTTTGAATCACTTCAGATGCTTCTTGGACAGCTTTTTCAAGCCCCTCTTTTGTCAACTCTCCATAGTTGTATGAATCTTCTATATTTACAATGATCAATCCCAATACATTGAGCGGCTGACGCCATTGATGGGCGATATTACCAATCAGCTCACCCATCCCTGCAAGACGAGACTGTTGCAGCATGATTCCCTCTTGCTCATGTCGTTTTGAAATCTCTTGAGCAACCCGATTTTCCAAGTTATTTTTATGCTCTTCCAGCTCTTCTTTTTGCCGATTTAGACTCTTAATCATCTCATTAAAGGAGGTTGCAATTTTTCCAAGCTCATCTTGAACTTCAATATCCATTCTTGGACTTTCTTCCCCTTTGGCTATTATTTTAATCGTATCTACCATCCTAGCTACCGGGACAATGACTCTCTTGCGAATAAAAAAAATAATAGCTGCTGCAAGGACTGAAACAGCAAACAGACGCAAAAGAATGCTTTTATATGCATTAGTGTATTCTTTTTCTAATGCAGAACTGTATGAGACTTCGATATCAATAGTACCATATCCATCATGACGCAACTCTCCAGGTTTTGGCGGCATTCTAACTGCAAAAAATCCCTTTATAATTCGGTTGTTTTCATCGACCGATACAATGTTTGAGCCGCTTTCAGAGACTTTTTTAATCGTTTTATCAATGTCAGAGGTCATATGATTCTCAGATACTTGATCCAAATCAGAAGATACGATCTCTTTCCCATTCTTGTCGCGTAAAGTCAACCGTGAAGTGGAACCTGTTAAATACAGACTAAACAAACGTTTAATGTCGTGCTCTTTGAGAATGCTGCTATTTGGCATGCGGAGAATTTGTTCAATTTGAGCCGAGAGACGGTTCCCGTCGGATTGAAGCATGGTTTGAAAATTACTCTGTATTAAATTCTCTCTGTTGTTGAAGGTATAAACGACTTCAAGAATCGTAAAAAAGACGGCAAGCAGTATGACCCATAATGGCAGGGCATATCGTAAAGAGAGGCTGTTGAACACTATTTCATTCCAATGTATTCTGATGTAAAGAAGTTTTCAAAAGAGGCATCTTCTCTCAGCAATCCTTGAGTACGCATATTTTGAATCAATGGAATAGAAGTTTCATGAATAGAACCGGTCCCTTTCGTAAGCATTTTAAGCGATTCTTCACGAGTTGGAATTTTAATTCCTTCCAATGAATGGGTAAACAGTTCTTCAGAAACACCCTCAAAATAAGCCATTCGTTTGTTGGCATCTTTTGCATTTTTACTCATGTATTCCAATGATTTAAACCAGCCATTGATCAGCAAGGTTACGGAGATTTTTTTTTCTTTCAATACAGAATCACGCGCTATTAAAACATCAACAATTTCACCGGGCATTTTGCTGCTGTCAAACAACAATTTACCGCCTTGTGCAATTAATTGGTCTTTAACCGGATTATACGTTACCACAGCATCCGCTTGATCGGAAGAAAATGTTTGAAGCTGAATATCATAATTAACAGGCACAATCGTAATATCAGAGAGCCCAAGACCTGACGCTTTCAAAAAACGGTTTAGTACATAAGAACTCAATGCCGATTCCTCAGCAGCTATGCGTTTTCCTTTGAGCTGTGCTGGAATCGTAATCCCCTCCTTAGCAACAATACCATCACCTCCATTTGAAATATCGCATATTAAAAAAGCTCTTATTTCAGGATTTTCTTGTGCATAAACCATACTTTCATCTATCGTTAGAGCAGCAACATCGATAGTTCCATTACGCATAGCACCTAAAACATCGATAACCGAAGGGAAACGAATAATTTTTATTTTCTCATCATAATAATTCAATGAATCCGCAAGCGCCAACGGCTCATATCCAGGCCATGACAGGATACCTACTCGCAATTCTTCAGGCTTTTTAAATGCAGAACACCCTGTAAATAGTAGAGCCCCCATCAAGATCATCAAGCCCAAATTCATACCAATCATTCTCCTTCAACTGCAGTCAATAATATTTTTATTTCTTCTTGAACGGTATTCATCAACTTTTCAAAATCAAGATACAAGAGCTTATAGTCCGCATTTTTTTTAGATCGTGCGAGCATTTCAATTTCTCCGGAGAGTTCTTCAATAGGAAAAAAGCGCATATTACCGGCCGCTCCCTTGATTTTATGCGCCATGTTTTCTATTACGTTAAAATCATTATCATCAATAGCTTTTTTAAGTTCTAAAAGATTGCTATTAGAACTGTTTAGGAATAAAGTAAGCAATTTATGAAGAATTTTATCCGGAAGGTCCAACTCTTTTTTTAGAAGTTCTATATTGATGATTGCTAGAGGAGGTATTTCTATTTTTTTCTCTTCCTCTATCATTTCTTCGCGTTCCAGATGAGATGACAAATAGATTTCAAAAATTTTCTCTAATTCCTTTGGCACAATCGGCTTAGCAAGATAGCCATCAAATCCATGTTCTAAAAATCGTTCCTGATCACCGGATACAGCATTTGCAGTTAGCGCGACAACGGGAGTTGAAATACCTTTTCCCTTTATTATGCCAGTTGCCTCAATACCTCCCATTACAGGCATATTTATGTCCATCAAAATCAGAGAGTATGTATCGTTTTCTAATGCCTCAAGTGCTTCTTGACCATTTGACACGATGGTAAAATCAACATTAAATTCTTTCAAATACTCTTCAACGAGAAGCTGATTAACGTCGTTATCCTCTGCTACTAAAACTTTTCCACTTAATTGTAATGCAGACTCTTTTTTAGGGAGAACAATTGCTTCAACTGCCATATCAGAAGTTTTAACATTGATGTCAAAATAAAAATCGCTGCCTTGCCCTTCTTGGCTATTAACATTGAGCTTTCCTCCCATCAGCGATACCAAATTCGCACTGATGGTAAGTCCCAATCCGGTACCTCCAAATTGCCGCGTTATAGAACTGTCAGCTTGAGAAAATGCTTTGAAAATATTGGTTTGCTGCGAGGCCGTGATACCCACACCGTTATCTCTGACTCCAATACGTATACGCTCATACTCACCCTCCATTCTCAGAGAATTAACATAAAAAGTGATCTCCCCATTTTCAGGGGTGAACTTGATTGCATTACTCAAAAGATTGGAAACTACTTGCTGAACTCTTAGCAGGTCAATTGATATGCTAGGTTTTAGCAATGGGTCAATCAGAACTTCAAGCTTGATATGTTTGTCAGCAGCAATAGGGGTAAAAAGCTGCAGCATGTTGACAAATTCAACAAATGGATTAATATTAGTACAATCAAGCTCCAATTTTCCGCTTTCTATTTTTGAAAAATCCAAAATGTCATTAACAATTCCAAGCAATGATTTTGTACTGCTGCTAATAACATCAAGATAACGCGTTTGCTGTTCATTGAGATTACTGCGTGCCAACAAATCGGTAAATCCTAAAATACCGTTCATAGGAGTACGGATTTCGTGACTCATGTTCGCTAAAAACTCTCCCTTGATTTGAGCTGCTAATTTTGCGTCTTCTTGCGCTCTTAGAAGTTCAGTAACGTCTTCACGCAATGCCATATACTCGATAATATTGCCTGCACCGTCTAAGATAGCGGAAATACTGCTTTTTACCGTATAACGGCTTCCGTCTTTGGCACGATTATGGATAATACCATGCCAGATTTTTTTTGCTTGAATGGTTTCCCACAACCCTTTATAGACAATGGAGGGCATTGAGGGGTCACGTACAATATTATGAGGTTGGCCGATGAGCTCATCTCTATTGTACCCGCTGACCGCACAAAACATATCGTTGACATACGTAATAATCCCATTGGTATCAGCTTTTGAAACGATGATTGAATCATCCACAATTTTTTTGTATTGCTCTACTAAAAGAGTACTGTTTTTTGCTTCCAGCTCTAGCTCTTTTAGATTTGCTACCTCTTCGAGCTTGGCGATCATTGCATGTATTTGCAGCGGTTTGGGTAAAAAGGCGGTAATCCCCTGCTCGATCGCTTCGATAAGAATATCTAAACTTTTAAGCCCTGTTGATAAGATAAACGGAATAGTACGATTATCGGCACGTACCAATTTCAAAAACTCAATACCGTTCATGACAGGCATATCAATGTCGCTGATTATGAGATCAGGATGTTCACGCTCGTAGCATTCGAATCCCTCTTTTCCATTAAATGCAGTATAAAAAACCTCTACACGACGCCCTAGAATCAAAGCCAACTGCTCGACAATGGAGGGTTCATCATCAACGATTAAGACGGAAATCGGAAACTTTTTTCTCTCAACCATTTTTATTTTCCATTGCCAGTTGCGTTTCTAAAGATGGTAAATAAATGCTAAAACACGCACCTTGCGCATGATTGGAGACTTCGAGCCTGCCTCCCATATTTTGTTCGATAATCATTTTGGACATATACAAACCTACCCCCGTTCCTTTTCCCTCTTGTTTAGTCGTATAGTATGGTTCAAATATCCGCTCTATGATCGATTCGGGGATACCGCCGCCATTGTCTTCAATGCTCAAAACACACATTTTCTTTTTCTCCTCTATCGAGATATGAATCCATTTCTCAGCACCCACCCCCTCGCCGTCATTTGAGCAAAGAGCATCTTTGGCATTATTCAAAAGATTGAGGATAACCTGCTGAAGTTCGTTTCGATAACCGTCAATCATAAATCCGCCTTCCTCAACCCCATCCAATACCAAATCAATATTATGGTTTTCCAACGTTTTACCAATAATGTCGATTGTTTTATGAACGGCAACGGCCATATCAAATGGTTCTTTTGCTTTATTGGGCTGAAAGAAGTTTCTAAAATCATCAATCGTTTGGGACATAAATTCGATTTTAGTCATCGATTTTACCGTCATGTCATGCAAATAGGGTTCATCCAGCTCCCCATGCAAATGAGCATCTTCAATCCCTTGTATCATAAGACCCAGCGCATTGAGGGGCTGTCGCCATTGGTGGGCTATGTTACCGATCATTTCTCCCATCGCCGCCATTTTTGCCTGATTGAACATCAGCTGCTGTTGTTCAAAATTGATTTGCATCTGTTTTTCAACCTGCTCTTGCAAGTAGAGTTCATGTTGTTGCAGCTGCGTGATATCGTGTCCGATAAACACCATCTCCATCATCTTTCCCTGAGCATCAAAAATTCCCGATACCGTAGCAGAAACATAGCATGGCGCACCGTCAAACTTATTAAACATAAAAATATAATAAACCGGCGGATTTTGGGGAGAGAGTTTTTGCAATGATCGAAATAAATCCAACGTAGGATTTTTAACAAACTCTTTGAGTGAAATGGGTTGAAATTCTTCGAGTGTATTTCCAAAGAGTAACTGTGAAAAACGTTCGTTGATGTAGATTGCTTTTAAATCAGGAGAAATCTTCATATACAGGGTCGAGTTGACAATCGCGTCGTGATACAAATCAAACTTACGACGCTCCTCTCCTATAGATCTTCGTTGCTGCACATCATTCATCATATTATCGATTTTGAGAAGCACCTCTTCCGTAATATAGGGTTTTCGTATGAGATCTTTGACATCGTATTTGATGACTTTTGCAATCTTATTACTGTCATTACTGCCTGTTAGGATCATCACCGGCAAATTTCTGTACTCTTTTTTCCGTCGGATTTTAGCCATGAGCTCAAATCCATCCATCGTCGGCATTTCCAAATCACTGATCAACGCATCAATAGGATACTCTTGCATCTTTGCAATAGCTTCCTTACCGTCTATAGCCGTTAAAACCAAAAATCCTCTGCTGATAAGTAGTAGCTCAAGGTTGTTACGTATAAAGGCAGAATCATCCACTACCAGCAACGTAAACGTGCTATTGGATTCAACTTGTCGAATCATTTTTCGAATGCCGTCGATGAGATCATCAAAATAGCGGTCTTTGATAATATAGTCAACGATTCCAAATCCGAAAATACGATCACGGCGAAACGAGTCTCGATCAGTTGTCATAACAATGACTCTCGTATCCGCTCGCTTAGCATAAGGAAGCAGCATCTCCCCCTCCCCATCAGGGAGAATCAAATCCAAAAGTATAAACTCGAAGCGATTCGATTGGATCAAGCCGACAGCCGTTGCATAATCAAATGCCTGTTCTACATAATGACCGTATGATTCAAGGCTTTTTTTAAGATTGTCATTGATGAGTTTTGAGTCCTCAACGATCAGTATGTTATACGCCATGATCAAGTTCCTTATTTCCAAGTAAAGCGGTATCCAAAAGAATGGTAAATGTTACCCCATTATCGGTATTTTTAACACTTAATAACCCATCCATGTGCTCTTCGATAATCATTTTTGACATGTACAGCCCAATACCTGTCCCTTTTCCTTCTTGTTTAGTCGTATAGTATGGTTCAAAAATTCGGTCAATGATTGTTTCTGAAATCCCCCCTGCATTGTCTGCAATCGATATCTCAACTTTGTTATCATCGTTTTTTACTGTAATGTGAATGCGAGGATCTTTGGCATGATTTTCCAACAGCGCATCCTGCGCATTCTTGATTAAATTAAGTAACACTTGCGTAAATTCATTTCTTAACCCATAAACAGTTAACTTCTCATCAACCGTCGTTTGACACATAATTTCGTATTTATTGATATCAGGAAGTAACATTTCAATGGCATCCGATATACTTTGGCTGATGGAAAAAAGCTTTTTATCTTTATTCGGACTAAAAAAGTTTCTAAAATCATCGATCGTTTGAGACATATAGTTAATCTGTTCCATCGCTTTAGATGAAGTGTTATAAATATAGTCTTCGTTGACTTCACTAAAATGGTATGCTTCTTGGATATCTTGGACAATCAAGCCCAATGTATTCAGAGGTTGACGCCATTGGTGCGCGATGTTTCCGATCATTTCTCCCAATGCGGCAAGACGGTTTTGTTGAATGAGCATCGCCTGCTGTGCTTTGACCTCTTCCTCAAGATAAAACTCTTTGGTAATATCTCGTGCAATACCTACTAACCCGAACAACACCCCATTAGAATTTACTAATGGCGCTTTTGTGGTCAGAAGATACACATCTTCGCCCTTGATATTTTTAACCCACTCATTATTGGTACGAGCTTTCATCTCCTTTAACATCAACTGATCCATCTCTCGAAACAGCGATGCGTATTGAGACTCATACAGTTCAAAATCCTCTTTGCCGATAATGTTTTCAACCGAAAATCCGAAAAAGTTTGCAAAACTGCTGTTACACCCAATGTATCTAAAGTTCAAATCTTTGTAAAAAATGAGATCATCAATCGATTCGGTAACGCTGTGCAGCAGCTCATGTTTTTTTAAAATATTATTATTGGCCTCGGTAAGCTCAGTCGAATTCACTTCAAGTATATGTTCTAGCAACTGATAGTCTTTATCGTATTGGGCATACGATTGATCAACCAATGCCAAGAGCTTATTCATTTCAGGAGATTCGACTGCGCTGTGCCATTGCGGTCCAAACGATTTTTTGAGCTGTATTTCAAGAACCTTATGCATCTCAGTCCTCGTAAATAACCGTAAGAGTCATTGTTTGATTGTGCAGCTTGCAATCTTGTAAATTATCCGAAAATGGGGCCAATTCACCAAAAGAATAAAATCCGCACAAATGAACATTCTTCCCAAGTCTCTCCTGAATTGCTACGAGTTCCTCATCCACCATATACTTTAATACGGACCGTCTACCGCTGCAGCTCACCGTCAATCCCAGTGCAGGTTTATCGTTATGTTTCGCAATCAATCCGCCAACTAAATCCGCACCTGCAATCAAATTATTAATATTGGTTTTCATCAATCGAACGGTCGATCCTTGAGGAACATCACCTGCGTAAAAGAGTGATTTATCCTCATTGATCCCCATCATGACCCGCACAACCTCTTTGTCCCCATTATGCGCTTTGACATTGAGTGGAAACTGCAGTCCGCTATTGGGGAGATCTTTGATAAACTCTCCCAGATAATCTTCATACAGTTTGAGTGCCGGCTTGTTGTCTATCTCATAAACGACATTTCCCAAAGAGCGGGTAACAACCCTCTCAGCTCCAAACTCATCCCATCCTGTTTCGCATCCGATACTGATGTGCAGCGAATCTCCATAAAATCCTACCGCTACTGCCTTGAACTCTTGCGCAGCTCCATCGCACATGACCAGCGTTCGCTCAAATAAAAACTGATCCCCGGCCAAACCTCCGGTAATCGTTACATTGCTAGAGGTGCTGTTTACCCCTTTTGCCAACAATGAGCCATTAAGCTTCATCCCTTCCATCAATACAAAAACATGGCGGAGGTTCTCTTGGGGAAGCTGCTCAATGAGTTCTCGCGACCGCTGTTCTAAGGTTTCATTATCCAAATCATCAGCACTGGCGACTTCAACCCATCCACGCTCCAACGCAACGAGTGTTGCTACCAAAGGGTATTCGCACACCATACCCGACTCAATCGTCCCAGCCGTAGACGATCCGACAATATGGGCTGCAGGATAGCGTGAGTGCAAATAATTAAAATGTTCTGTGTCTTCAAGTGCCGCAACATCCCCAAAAAGAAGAATCAATTGTACCGAGGCAGGCTCAACAAGCTCTCCTTTGGCTATCCATTCTTGATTATTCCAAATGAGTTCTTGTATTTGCATTAGTCATCCATTCCTTCAAATTGCTGATAAATTTCTCGTACACGATCAATATTTGCAATAAAAAGATCTGCAATATGAGGATCAAAATGTTCCCCTTTTTCTTTTTCTATCAATTCTAGCGCCTCTTCAAAACTCCATGCTCTTTTATACGGACGTATCGAAGTCAATGCATCAAACACATCGGCAATCGCAACGATCCGAGCGTACAGCGGTATCTCTTCTCCTGCAAGACCACTTGGATACCCTCTGCCATTGTATTTTTCATGATGAAACTCGGCTACGACCGCCCCTGCAGCCAAATACGGATTGGCACTGTTTTTGAGGATATTGGAACCAATCGTACTGTGTAACTTCATCCGATCAAACTCTTCGTCCGTGAGTTTTCCGGGTTTCAACAATACGGCATCTTCGATTCCGACCTTGCCAATATCGTGCAAAGGTGCGGCATAAAAGATAATTTCCTGCTCCTTTTCATCCAGACCGTATGCCTCTGCCAGCATTTTCGAATAGTGTGACACACGGGCGATATGGCTTCCCGTTTCAGGATCTTTATATTCAGCAGTACGTGAGAGCACATCCAGCGCTTCAAATTGGCTTTTACTCAACTCTTTAGTTGCTTTTTCTACTTCGATCGTGAGCTGTTTGGAAAACTCTTTTTGCGTCTTTAGGGCATTTTGTATTGCAATCATATTTCGAAGTCGCAGCTCAAATTCAGCCGTTGAAATGGGTTTTGTCAAAAAATCATTAACCCCTAACTCTAATGCTTCGAGTTTCAGAGCATTATCTACATTTGCCGTAATCATAATGCTCATAATCTCAGGATGGGACACACGGATTTCTTTTAATAAGTCCAATCCGTTCATAACAGGCATATTGAAATCAACCAGAATCAAATCAACTGTATTGATCTTTGCCCACTCAAGTGCCTCTTTAGGAATATAAAAAGAGATTGGATTATGCCCCATATCTTTGGCAATCTCTTCGAGCAGCATAACATTGATCGGTTCATCGTCCACAATCATCAATCTCAGTTCATTTGTCATATCGTTGCCCTTGTCTCATAATTGCATCCTATTAATATTATTTTAGCGTAAACCATCCATTACACGCAACAACTCTTCCATCTTCTCATCAACAGTCCCTACGTAATGTGTCAGATCTACCATTTCATCCATGTTTTGATTTAGTTCTTCACTGTTTTCACTGATTGCTTGAATAAGGACATTGATCGTTGCCGATGTTTCTGCCAAGCTTTTTTGCGTTCGTTCCGCAAGCTTTCGTACTTCGTCTGCTACTACAGCAAATCCTCGACCATGTTCACCTGCCCTCGCTGCTTCAATAGCCGCATTAAGTGCCAATAAGTTTGTCTGATCGGCAATGTCACCGATCGTTGTCAAGATTTGCTTTGTTTCCTGTGCATTACCCGCCAATGACTGCAGATTTTCTGCGAGCTCATGCTCTCTAGTAGCAACCATTTGTATGCGCTCTACGGTTGAGTTAATCATACCGTTAAGTTCAACAAACTGATTTTTACGCATTCCGTCAATCGTTTCTCGAAGCTGATTCGTATTATTGTTTAAAATATCTCTGGCTTCACCATTTTGATGTTCCATCGATTGCAATGCGGAACCTAAATCATTGATCTTTTCGAGCAATAGTTTCATCTTTCCTTCGACATCAATGGTAGCTTTAGCCGAAAAATTACCTTCTGCCAGTGCTTCTAACACTTTAATCGCATTGTCCAAATTACCTTCTGTAGCATCAAGCATGCTGTTCATGGTTTTTCGCAGTAAATGGACATGAGGGGTATTGCTGTCACTTCCTACACGGCACATAAAATGACCTTTGCGTACTTTATCTGCCAAAAGAACCATCTCCCCTGCGACTTTGGTATCCTGAATCAAAATATCTTCATGCGTTGTTATGAGATTATTAATCTGTTCTTCCACACTTCCTGCAGCGGCTTTGATCAATTCCAAACGGTTGCGTTTGAACTGCATAAGTTCAACAAAATTGCCCAACACTTCTATTGTTTTTGTATTTTTTACCGCAGGCACAATAGTCAATCCAATACTAACTGCCATTAATACACTTATTGCCAATAGTGTTGCTACCAAACTGGCACTCAGACTCGCAACTGCCAAACCAACAGCACCTGCCAAAACTAAAATTATAATTTTTACACTATTTTTCATTTTTTCTGTCCTTAATTTAACGCATTGATCTGTAAAGTATTTCAGCTGCTTGTATCTCTTCAGGTGATACTTTTCGACGACATGACATATAGCCGCTCTCGTTTCCTCCGCAATCAATACTTGGGTACACCGTTGCATAAACCCAATAATAACCACCGTCTCTGGTTGCATTTTTGACGTAGCCTGTCCATACCTTGCCGCTTTTAACCGTATCCCATAAATCCTTGAAAGCTGCACGCGGCATGTCTGAATGACGAACGATGCTGTGGGGTTGTCCAATCAGTTCTTCAAGACTGTAACCTGCTATTTTACAAAAGTCCTCATTTGCAAAGAGAATTTTTCCCTTACTGTCTGTTTGTGAAACCAAAAAATCAGTGTGTTTTAGAACATGTTCCATAAAAGATTAACCCTTCATTCAATATTTACAAAACAATACTAAAATATAATATAGAAAAAATAAAGATTATTTGTTATAATAACTTAAGAAAACGTAAGAGTGAGTCTATTATCATGATCCATTTTCCAATACTGTACGTTGAAGACGATCATCGAATACGTGAGAAAATGCAGACGATACTTAATCGACGGTTTTCAAATATTCATATTGCCGAGAATGGTCTGATTGGTTTGGATCTCTATCATAAAATATCTCCGCGTGTTATGATCGTGGATTTAAGAATGCCCCAGATGGGAGGACTGGAATTGATCCAAAAAGTGCGGGAAATCGATCCAAATGTCCATATCATTGTCACATCCGCCCATTCTGACAAAGAAGATCTGCTCAGTGCTATTAACCTAAATGTAAACCGTTATTTGATCAAACCTATAAACGTTAATGAACTACTGACACACCTCAATGAAGAATATGACCGTTACACAAAAAAAAATGCAAATATAATACCGCTATCTCATTGCCATAACTATGATCTTAACAATAAAAATCTTTTAAAAAATAATCGATCATTACAATTAACAAAAACTGAAAATGACATTTTGCATTTATTGGTTACCAATCCCAACGTACCAATGGATTATACTCGATTAGAAACTGAGATTTGGGGCAATATACCCATGACAAAATACGCACTGAGAACCCATGTCATGCAGTTGAGAAAAAAACTGGGAAATGAGATCACCATTAAAAACTTTTCAGGGCAAGGCTATATGCTCATTTTAAATTCTTAATACATTTTTTCATTACCAAATATAATCTATTCCTCTTCATCAGAAAACTCAGCTAATACAGCCGAAGCATCGAATACTTGCCCTTCACGTTCCGCCAATGCCTCTGCCTCTTCAACTTTGGCATGTTCTTCTTCAACATATTCAATAAATGCTTCCGTATCCATATCAGATTTATAAAACTGTGCATACCCCATAGCGATATTAATAAATTCGCTGCTGCACCCAAAATCGGTTAATTTTTCTTTTAAATGTGTCATTATTATTCATCTCCTACTAAATACGTATTATAGAATAAATTCTCAAATTAGCAGTTATAATACAATACAGAATAAAAGGAGTGCCATACCTATGCATGAAAAAATAATTAAAGAATCATCCAGTAGACTCTTACCTTTTATCGGTATTGCTAGTTTAGTCATTTTTATTGCCATAATGATTTATGGAGAATTAGATCGCAAAAACATTAGAAAAGCTCAAGAGTTGTACGAATTAGAAATTGAAAAAATTAAAACATTACTGGCAAACGGTGAGTGCGAGCAAGCACAAAGCGAATATCTGAATGCACAAGAAACGCGAGAGGAAATCAATAAGATGGGACGATACTATAGCCTAGAGACACACACCAAACAAGCACGTGCGATAGAAATTGCTGAGTGTTATGCCAACGAAAATGCGTTTAAAGAAGCCTTTGAAATACTGGACATACATGCAATTCATGATCCAGACTATCTCATAAGAGCATCCATTATTTACGAAAATGGAGGAAACACATCAATGGCAGATGAAGCCCGCTCAATGGCAGATAAATATGATACCTCTTTGAATTATCCGACAAATAAGAAAAGGTAAATACTGCATCCCATAAATGCAGTCAGCGTAAGGGATGCAAAGATCCATTTTCCTATTCGACGATGCTGTTTCATACCCTCTCTTCCAAATTTACTGTATGTTTTATACGATGTAATAATCAGATATATCCATCCGCCAACCGACATCAATGCTACAAAAATATGAACCGCCAAGTAGATAAGAAAAAAGTCATAAGAAATGGAAGAAAATTTAATATATTCAATAAATCCGCCACTAATGCGAACACCAAGTTCGAAGATAATGACCATGACAATGGTTAAAAATAAAATGACTATCTGTGAACGAAAATGCAATTTTATATTCCCAATAACAGCTTGACGGATTGATAATCCGAGTAAAAAAGGAAGTATGGCAAAATACAATGTAACCATATCCATAAAAAAGAGAGCACGTGTCCCCAAAAATCCAGGTTCTAAAAACATAATATTCCTCTTATATGGTAAAATTTGCGCATATTATAGAACAGGAGTGCTAGATGGACGATAAAACACGATGGAATGCTAAACATCAAAACGTTCCTATGCCCAACAACCCATCAGACATTGTCATCAAATACGTCAAGCCCTCCCATGGAAAAAGAGCTTTGGATATTGCCTGCGGGACAGGACGAAATACCCACTATCTAGCGAAAATTGGGTACGAAGTAGATGCCGTTGACATATCAGACTATGCACTCTCACAAATTGACCGTACCAATAGCATACATACTATAGAATCTGATTTGACCAACTATTGTATTCGTCCAAATACCTACGATTTAATGATCAACATCAACTATTTAGAGCGCAAACTATTCTCCTCTATGTTAGCGGGACTTGCGGATGAGGGAGTTCTCATATTTGAAACATTCATTACAGCTCATGAAGCAGGATACCATAATCCCAGCAATCCTGAATTTCTTTTACGCTCCCATGAACTTCCTACAGAGTTTTCTACCTTAAAGATACTTTTTTATGAAGAACGTGACGACAAAAATATGTATGGAGAAAAGGTCAAAATCGCTTCATTTGTAGCTCAGAAATAATTACTAATATATAATGGAGAGTTGTTTTGTTATAATTTCAAAAAAATTCTAAAGGGCTGCACATGCTAACGGATCGCGTCAATACTCTCTCAGAATCGATTACCATCGCTATTTCTACTTTGGCACAGGAACTTAAAACTCAAGGCAAAGACATCATTAGCTTTTCAGCCGGAGAACCTGACTTCGATACTCCTCAAGTGATCAAAGATGCAGCGATACGTGCTATTAATGAAGGATTTACAAAGTATACGGCTGTTGACGGTATCCCTGAACTCAAAGGCGCAATTGCACATAAACTTCAACGTGACAATGGGTTGACCTATAAACCAAATCAAATCATTGCTAACAATGGTGCGAAACATTCTCTTTATAACCTTTTTGCCTCAACCATTCAAGAAGGCAATGAAGTCATAATCCCTGCACCGTATTGGGTAACCTATCCTGAATTGGTTCGATACTGCGGGGGGACCGTTGTTGAAATCATGACCGATGATGAAAGTGGCTTTAAAATAACACCCCAACAACTCAAAAAAGCTCTGACACCTAAAACAAAAATGCTCATATTAACATCTCCTTCAAACCCTACGGGTGCCGTATACTCACGCCAAGAGTTAACGGCTTTAGGAAAAGTACTGGAAGGAACTGATGTTATTGTTGCAAGTGATGAAATGTATGAAAAGTTAATCTATGATGGCGAGTTTGTATCCGCAGCTTCTGTCAGTGACGATATGTTTCAACGTACGGTAACCATTAATGGACTCAGCAAATCAGTAGCGATGACAGGATGGCGCTTTGGCTATATGGCAGCCGCAAATACACAGATAATACAAGCAACCAAAAAACTTCAAAGCCAAAGTACGTCAAATATTAATAGCATTACCCAAAAAGCCGCTATTGCAGGTTTAAATGGAGATGCTGACAGCGATATTGAGTCTATGCGTCAAGCATTCAAAGCACGCAGAGACGAAGCCGTAAAATTATTCAATGAAGTTGAAGGACTTTCCGTTCTCTCACCTGCCGGCGCATTTTATCTTTTTGTCAATATCAAAGCCGTAAGCAACGACTCTATGGAATTTTGTAAAGGACTGCTTGAAGATCAGGGAGTAGCTGTAGTGCCTGGATTGGGATTTGGATCTGAAGGATATTTTAGATTTAGTTTTGCGACTGACATAGAAAGTATTCGCAAGGGAATCAAACGTATAGCAAACTACGTAGCTGCAATAAAAAAGTAAAACAAAGAAGCAATTGATTATTTAATCAATTGCAATGCTTCTATCACATCATCAATATTTCCAAGTGGAATATGTACTTTCCATTCTGGATTTTTACTGTCTCCGCTTAATGAAATGCCGATACTTGCAACACTGTCACTTCCTTCACCGTAAGGGGCATCAACTTTACTAACAGATATAAGACCCTTCTTCGTGCCGTTAAGTGGTATTTCTTTCATGATTGTTGCAGATGCGCTCATAAATTCTCCTAATTAATTGATATATTAAGAGTTTATCTGATTTTGGATAAAGCAACCTTAAAAAAAAGGTGCATCAATGCCCTTATTGTTTATTTCCATAAATATAGGCATACATTTTACGATAATAGGTTTCATTACGGGTCCGATCCGTCGCACAAAAATGATGATAACGACCTAAGGTTTCCCATGAATAACCAAAGCTTTTCACCAATCCCGTTATGATTCTATTGGCATGTTCACGCTCTATTGCATCTACAAAATATTCATGCAACATTGGATTTGGATGATATTTATAATTTATTTGATATGGCCCAAGGTCTAAATTGGTAATACCGCCATTAATAAGGGCTTGTGCTTGAGCAGTACACTCTTCAGTAGAATTGCATCGGATTATATGTCCATTTACAGCAAAACCTGCGGCTTTTGCCCGTTGAGCATCTTCTACCGCATTTAGTCGGATAACATTTGGATTACATGTTCCATCCGACTCTTTTAAACATTCACAATGACGAATTGCATCCAAAACAACATCAGGCATCCGTACACCAGCCGTATCAATGTCAGCACTCATGAGTTGTACTGCAAATACTGTTAAAATGGCTAGCTTCTTCATCCCTTTCCTTTGCTTATTATTGTAATATTTTAGCCAATTTCGCTTGAAGTTTCAGCCACAATTTATGTTCCATCAGAGGAAAGCCGCTGTATACGCCACCTTTTATGATACTTTTTGTAACACCGGAACGGGCTGCAAGGGTTGTAAAAGGGGCAATACTAAGATGTCCAGCCGTAGCACTTTGCCCTCCCATAACAACATTTCTACCCAATATTGTGGAGCCTGCAAGTCCCGATTGGGATACCATGATACAATGTTCACCTACAATACAATTGTGTCCAATCTGAATTAGATTATCAATCTTGGAACCTTTTTTGATCACCGTCGAACCAAATACGGCACAGTCAATCGTTGTGTTCGAACCAATCTCGACATCATCTTCGATAATAACATTTCCATTTTGATACAGCTTTACATGCTCACCCATTTTAGTATGCGCATATCCGAACCCGTCACTGCCAACAACCGTGCCTGAGTGTATCATGACATTATTGCCAATAACACAATCACGATAAACCGATACATTAGGATACAAAATAACATTGTCCCCAATAACAGCATCTGCTCCAACATAAACACCACTCATTATGGTACACCCTGATCCTATCTTAGCACCATTTTCAATATGAGCCGTTGGATAAATCGTACACTCATTACCTATAATCGGCGTAATACTGCTGCTTTGAATCGGTTTGGCGAAATATTTTGAAAGATGAGCAACCATGAGATAAGGTTCTTCGCTGACAAGGGCAGCAACGTTATTTGGCAATAAATGTGCTTTAGCTGCAGGAAGAATGACGGCAGATGCAGAGGTAGCAGAGAGTTCTTTTTCGTATTTAGAATCCGACAAAAAAGAAATTTCTCCTTTTTGTGCGTCTTTGAGGGTGTTAATACCTGTAATCTCATATTCGTGAGTAGAAGTGCATTCTATGTTCAGTAACTTGGCAATCTCACTAAGAGTCATATTAACGTTCCAATGCTACAGAACCGCTGCGCACGATCTCTTTTGGATGAAAACGTTTAATAGCCTCTAGAAAATGAGCTATACGATACGGTTCATCTGCAACCATGACAATAAGGGTATCACTGCTGACATTAACAATACGTCCATTGTATGCATGAGCCAGAGCTTCGATATCGCTGATGGATTCGCTCAAAGGAATCTTGACCATAGCCATCTCTTTTTCGACCAAATCAGCATGTTCATACACTTTTAATACCGGTATCAGCTTGTGCAGCTGTTTGGTAATTTGCTCAATAACCCGTACAGATCCAGCGGTAACAATGGTGATTCTAGAGTACTTTGAATCCGGTATAGGAGCAACAGTCAGTGAATCAATATTGTACCCGCGTCCTGAAAACAACCCCGAAATGCGTGACAATACGCTTGCCTCATTTAAAACGATAACAGAAATAACGCGTCGAGCTTCTTCCATTATTTCTCCTTGTATTCTAACATCATGTTAAAGAGCGACCCGCCCGCCGGAACCATCGGCAAAACATTTTCAAATCGGTTAACCGCTACATCGATGATCGCAACCACATTTTTTTCAACCGCATCTTTGAGTGCCGCATCAAACTCTTCTTTGGTACTTACACGGTAACCGATACCGCCAAAACTCTCGGCCAATTTAACAAAATCAGGCTGTATAGAGAGATCTGTTGAAGAATGTCTTTTGTCATAAAACATGGTTTGCCATTGACGCACCATTCCTAAAAAATTATTATTCAAAATGACGTTAATGACCGGAAGATCATATTCTACAGCCGTCATGAGCTCTTGGATATTCATCAAAATCGAGCCGTCACCCGTAATATTGATACTCACGCGCTTAGGATCAGCACGTTTAACACCCAATGCTGCAGGGAAACCAAAGCCCATCGTTCCTAACCCCCCTGAACTGATCCATTGACGAGGACGGCTGAACGGATAAAACTGCGCTGTCCACATCTGGTGCTGTCCAACGTCTGTGGAAATATTGGCATCGTCTCCCAACAGTTGTCCGATACGTTCAACAACCCATTGAGGTTTAATACGATCACCCTCTTCTGTATAACCAAGCGGATGCAATTTATTAAAATTGGCAATGGTTTTGTGCCATCCATCATAACGTGTCGGATCTACTTGCTCTTTTGCTAAGGGTATCATCGTCTCTAACACATTTTTAACATCACCGACAATGGGGAAATGAGCATTAACGAGTTTGGAAATACTTGCTGGGTCAATATCAACATGAATGATTTGAGCATGTTTTGCAAATTCGGAAAGCTTCCCTGTTACACGGTCATCAAATCGCGCACCCAAACCGATGACCAAATCGGTCTCAGACATCGCCATATTGGCTGCATACGAACCGTGCATACCTAACATAGAGATCAAAAGCGGGTCGGCATGATGCAAGGTTCCGCGAGCCATAAATGTCTCTACCGCAGGTATCTGAGTCATTTTGGAAAATTCTCGGACCAAATCAGCCGCATTGGCATTTATAATACCGCCACCGAGATAGAGTAAAGGGCGTTTTGCGGCAGCAATCGCTTCGATCGCTTTTTTAATCTGTCGGACATTACCCTTGACAGTCGGTTTGTAAGTCTCCAACTCTACGTCTTTGGAGTAATCAAAATTGGCAATCTGTGCCGTAACGTCTTTTGGAATATCTACGTGAACGGGACCGGGACGTCCTGATTGTGCTAAATAAAAAGCTTCCTTTAAAATACGTGCAAGATCCGATGCATCGGTAACAAGATAGTTGTGTTTTGTACATGGTCGGCTTATTCCAACTGCATCTATTTCTTGAAACGCATCCGTACCGATAAGAGACATTGGGACCTGTCCGCTGATAACGACCAAAGGAACTGAATCCATATAGGCATCGGCAATCCCTGTAATTGCATTGGTAAACCCAGGACCTGACGTGATCATGGCGACGCCTACTTTTCCTGATGCTTTGGCATAGCCCTCCGCTGCGTGGACAGCCGCTTGTTCATGACGTGCTAAAATGTGTTGAAACCCATTTTGTTTGTAAATTTCATCATAGACGTTCATGATTGCGCCACCCGGATAACCGAAGATAACTTCGACTTCTTCGGCGATAAGCGCTTCAATAACCATCTGTGCACCGCTGATTTGCATGCCGTCTCCTTTAAAAATATAATGTAATAGTTTTTTAAAAATTTGCCCATTATAAAGTAAAGAAGCTATAAAATACGTTAAGGATAATATGTCAAAGGAAACTTTATGAGATCAATAATATTCACCGCTTTAACCGCAGTCTCGCTTCTGGGAGCCGATGGATATAAAGTATATAAAAATAACTGCATGAAATGTCACGCAGAAATGATGACTAAAACAGAAGCCTTAAAATCATTTCATTCGCTTAAAGCACCGCCAATGGTTGAAGTGGCCAATAAACTAAAAAATAATATACAGATTGTGGATGAAGATACCGATGTTAAACGACGCGTAGTGATTGCCTTTATAAAGGACTATATCGATAATCCAAGCATCCAATACAGCATGTGTGAACCCATGGCAATAGAAAAATTCGGAATCATGCCCTCTTTAAAAGGCAAACTAAATGAAGCACAAAAACAAGCGGTTTCCGAATGGATCTATGATCACTATGAAGGCAAAACTTTTTAATCTCTCGTGAGAGATTAGTTAAGAGGCTGTTCAGATTCTTTCACCATTTCCTCTAAAGAATCGTACATTTTGAGGCTGTTTTCTTCTATCTTGATGAAGTTTTCAATGATCTCTTTATGATTTTCTATGACTCTGTCTGTGGGATGGATGTAAGAAAGATTAAGATTTGTCAGACGATGTATCTCGGAATGAGGAGCATCTACTTTTGAATATCCATTGGTTTTAGAAAACTTATTTTTTGCCGTTCCAAGATACCATTTTCCTAAATGACACTGCGTATGGTTCATATTCTCTAATCGTTTTTGCCGTCGAATAATCGATGTATAGGCATTTGATTTATAAATCGTGTGATCAATTTTAGCCAATAAGACATAGACCATATTTTCAATCGAACTTGCATAAGCTGAGGCTTGTTTTGCACCATAGCTGAAGTCATCAAAGGTCTTAGTGAATTTCTCGATCGTACTGAGTGATTTTTGCGCGATCTCGTTAGTAGATTCTGAACTCTCTTGTAAATCAGAGGCATCTTGCTGGAGTGTCTGAATGGAGATAGCAATTTCGCTCGTCGCTTTTTGGGTACGTTCTGCCAATTTACGGACTTCGTCCGCAACAACGGCGAAACCACGGCCGTGTTCACCTGCCCTCGCTGCTTCAATCGCAGCATTCAGTGCCAACAGATTTGTCTGTTCTGCAATCTCTTTGATCAAATCGACAATCGAATTAATCTCTCGTGTCTTTTCATTGAGAACTGTGATGCTTTGGCTTGAGGTATCTGCACTCATAATTAGGGCATGCAGCCTTTGGGTAATTTCCCCAATAACATCGATACTGTCATGCGCATTGGATTCTGTCAATTTACTAATATCCACAATTTTATCGATGTAATGAATGGAGCGATTGAGATCGTCATGCAAAAGTTCTAATTCTCCAATAACACCTTTTCCGATATTACCGATCGCATCGTTTATTTCTGTGGCCTCAATGCTCTTTGTATCGTTTTGCATGTTTGCAATAGCACGATTGGTTGTCTCAATATTTGTTTTGAAATCACCCTTAAATTGGGAGGAATCTATTTGGCGATAGGAGCTTTTTTGACTTGCTTCTCTGATCGATGATGAGATTTCTTCCATATAGCGTGAAAGCTGAGTGGCGAAATTATTAAAGCTAAGACGCATTTTTTCCAGTTCACCACCCTCTTTGTAATCGAGACGATGAGAAAAAGAACCGGAGTCTGCATCTGTTAAAACGGTAGTCACTTTATGAATTGTGTTCTGTACATTACGAATATTGATAAACATATACCAAGCTAATGCAAAGTTTGCGAGGTTAATAAGCCTCATAATGTCAAAACCGTAATGATAAATTTCCGCACCTAATCCGATAGTAAAAACACACAGCGAAATGATATTGGCATATTGAATTTTTGATAATGAAGATAAAGAATTCATAGGGGGCCTTGACTGCAAAATAATGGGGTGATTATACACCAAGAGCGACTTAAGAGTTACTATATTTTAGTGTATGATTCCCAATAATCCAGAGCAACCCCTTCCCTAAGCCCATCATCGATGATAATCGCTTCTTGAACGTTGGCTCCATTAAAAAGAGACTCAACCATCAAAATACCCGTCGAAATCACTTGCTCACGCCCTACCCCTACATAACGGGTACGCATGAATTCATCCATACCCATTAATTCTGTGTACGTTTGCCTACAATCACTCAATGTGAGTATCGAACCGTTGATT
The DNA here is from genome assembly GCA_030693335.1 of Sulfuricurvum sp. GTDB lineage: Bacteria > Campylobacterota > Campylobacteria > Campylobacterales > Sulfurimonadaceae > Sulfuricurvum. The sequence continues at coordinate 297,450 of JAUYAU010000011.1, read as the reverse complement.
TTATGGGGATCATAGTTTGAATAATTCATGCCCATTCGATATGCCGCAATCGTTGTCGGAGTACCCGATGTGAGAATAAGTCGTGCACTAAGGGCTCGCTCTCCCAATGAACTGCAAAAAAAACGTACTTTGCTTTCAAAATCAGCTAGCAATAATCGTAACTGCACACTGTCACTGGCTTTTTCACTCATAGTAACGATACCTATAGAAAAACTTTCACTGGTTACTTTCTCATAATCACAATAGATAAGTTCAGTCGAGCCACCCCCAATATCTGACAATACAAAGCTATCGGAATCAAGATGAAGTTTTCTCAAGCGATTTTGAACTGCAAGAAGGGTCAATTGTGCCTCTCGTGCACCGTCAATAATCGTAAATAAAATACCCGTAGAGTGATGTATCTTAGAAATAACCTCTGCCCCATTACGTGCCATACGCAAGGCTGCAGTCGTCACGGCAACTACCTCATGATTGGAAAAGTCAAGAGATTGTTTTGCTTCATCAATTGCCCCTAAAATCCGCTCTAAGGCATTTTCACCAATCCTATTTGTAGCATGCAACCCCTCAGCGGCACGAACTACTTTTTCATAACTTTTTCCCCATGTCACACCATCGTATTCAATAAAACGGATCGTATTGGAGCCTAAATCAATGGCGATCATGATTTTTTAGCCGTTATATCGCTGAGTATCATGGCCGGTGTCCAAGTATTTAAAGATCCCTGTTTTAGCATTTTAAGATCTGTTTTTGTTGCATATTTTGCTTTGAAAAGATCAAAAAACTCAAGTATTGTCTCATCAATTCCAAACATGAAAATGTAATTTCGTATTCCATTTTCCAAATCAACAGAAGGGACATTCAATTCCATCTTTTGTTCCAGTTGAACAGCATAGCACTGTGCAAAGACACTTCCAATGGCTGCAAATTTTGCATTTATAGAGAGGTAATTTACAAATACATTGCGCAGTTCAATGGCATCCCCTTTTACAGCACAAGAGAGGGCTTTGTCTACAACTTTATTCCATTGGGATTCTAATTTTTTAGCCTCAGGTATATCATACAAAAGAGGATAGGAGCTAAGATACGAAAAAGCACTGATCAAATTGTTTGCTAGAAGTGCTTCATAAAACAAGTTTTTAATTTTTATGATTTCAAGCATCTCACGCGTCTCTTGATTGTATTCAGGAAATAAAATCAATATTTCGCATCCCTTTTTAGCATTCACATAATCGCCATTTTTAAACTCTTTTTGCGTTTTTATATAAAGTTGATCTATATACAGCATAACCTCATCGTATTCAGAAAATTCTTTGAGAAAAGTATACATTTTGGTAAGCTCAATAAATTTTACAAAATTACGTGTCGCAATAACCTTTTTAAAATATTCATAGATACGACGTTCAGTACACATAGCCTGTATTAAAGGAGCTTTTTCCGTAATTCCACGAAAAGGAGCTAAAATTTGACGTGCTAATTCTTCTCCATTTTGTGTCATAATAATTTCTTGTGCTTTTAGAAAATGTTTCTTCCATGATAATTCCATTTTTTTGTAGGCATCTGAATCTATAAATGAAGGGTATTGTTTAGCCAGAGCATACGCTAATGAATAGCGCTTTTCTTGCGTATACGTCAGAAAAAGATCATAATGTTCATAATCATGAAAAAGCTGCTGAATAAAGGATGCTTTTGATGCAATACCGATAAAAGGTTCTAAAAGCTCTTTGGCTTTAAGTTTTTCTCCTTCTTCCAAATAACGTTTAGCCGTTTTAACATACCGTACCCAATAGTTCTCGGCCTCTTCATAGACTTTAGAATAAATAAGCATTGGATTGTCATCGAGCAAAGCATAAAAAACTCGAAAACTTTTTTTATGAATCAGCTCTTGATACTCCGCCTCATTTCCAAAAAGAGAATAAAAGTGGACATTTCCCTCTTTGGTTCCAATGGCTAAAGAAAAGTTTTCGCCTATAAAAGCAATGGAAGTAATCGTCTCTTGGATTTTCAGATAACGTTTCCGAACCAATTCAAAACTGTGCAAATCATACAATGCCACATACCCAAGGCGTGTAGCAACAAAAGCAAAGCGTTTATCCAAGCTCAGACACATAGAGGTGATTTCATCCCCTAATTTTGGCAAACGTTTAAAAATTCTTCCATGATGAAGGTCCCAAATAACAAGCGCACCGTCTCGTTCCGCACTGAGTAATCGTAAACCTGAGATGAAAAGCATGCTAACAACAACACTGCTATGCCCTGAAAGTTTTACATGCTGTTTCATCGTCGAAAGATTCATGACATTAATCGCACGGTCATAGCTGCCGGTTGCAATCCATTGGCCATTTTGACTAAAGGCAATGGAGGTGACAAAATCAGAATGATGAGGCATGGCAAATGCCAAAAGACCTGTTTGGAGCGCCCAAACAAATACTTTTCCGTCTTGTCCGCCCGTAACACAATAACGCCCTTGCGCATCAATGCCAACCGACTCAATTTCTCCTTTATGATGACCGACACGGTAGAGCAATTTTTTGTGGTTTACATCAAAAACTGCCGCTTTATCACTGCCGGGGACAATGGATATACAGTAAAATCCATCTGCAGATACAGCCGCTTGGCGTTCTAGGAAATTAACATGAACAACATTGCTTTTAAATCCGTCCAATATACGAAAATATTTTGTATCAATAACCCGCATGGCGGTATATTCATCCACAACAGCCAACTGCCCGTTCTCAAGCGTTCTTAATCGGATGACAGATGACTTAATATTAAGTAATTTTAATGCATCCATCCTAAGCTCTTAACGTTCTTCACTGTTTAAATAACGATGTTTATGAAGAAGTGCACGTATTTCTTGCTGATGCTCTTCACCTTTTGTTTCCAAATGAATCGTTACATTCGCATCACCGTATGCTAACGATGTAGACGTACGGTCGTATTCGATATGGACAATGTTGGCGTTGAGTTCTTGCAGCATATGGGTCAATTGCATCAGGGCACCCGGCTTGTCGATAAGTGTTACCGTAAGCTTCATTTTTCTTCCGGATTTAATAAGACCTTTTTCAATAATAATGGATAACAATGTAACGTCCATGTTGCCTCCGCTGAGAACAACACCGATTTTTTTACCTTTTAAATGAGGAAGCTTATTGTGCAATAACGCCGCAACTCCTACTGCACCTGCCCCTTCAACGACCAGTTTTTGACGTTCAAGTAAAAACAAAATAGCATTAGCAATCTCTTCATCATCCACACTCACCATCGAATCTACGGTTTCCAATATATGCGTAAGAGTGAGAGGTGATGTGTCACGTACAGCAATCCCATCTGCGATAGTGCGTACCGTAGTGCTGTCAATCGCACATTTCGCTTCAAAAGACTCTTTCATTGCAGGTGCGCCAAGTGCGCTGATCCCAATGACTTCAATAGAAGGTGACAGCTGCTTGATCGCCGATGCCATACCTGATATGAGACCTCCGCCTCCTACGGGAATGACGATGGCATCCAAATCAATCATCGATTCCAGCATCTCTAACGCAATGGTTCCCTGCCCTGCGATTACTGCATCGTCTGCGAAAGGATGAACAAAAACCATTCCATGTTCTTTACCATAATCTGATGCATAGGCATACGCTTCGTCATAATTACTTCCGTGTAAAATAACTTGGGCACCGTAATAGCGAACCCCGTTGATTTTGGTCAGAGGGGTCGATTCAGGCATGACAATAAGGGCATTAATTCGAAACATTTTAGCCGCCATCGCAACGCCTTGCGCATGATTGCCGGCACTTGCCGTGATAACGCCCATCGCTCTTTGTTGGGGGTCAAGTGTCGCAATCTTATTGTACGCACCGCGTATTTTAAAGGCACCTGTTACTTGAAGGTTTTCTTTTTTAAGATAGATTTCATACCCTGTTTCTTCACTTAAACGCGGGGCAAAAGAAAAAGGTGTCTCAACAACAATTCCTTTAATCCGCTCTCTGGCTTGATATATCGTTTCTAAATCAATCAACGCTTCCCTTTATCCATATATACGGCGGTGTTCCACCATACTGCAATGACTTTGAACCACTTTCATACCTGCATTTTCTGCCTTTTGCGCAGCTTTATTATTGACAATTCCAATTTGAGACCAAAATACTTTTACATCTCCTCGTGTAATGCACACATCCACAATTGCATCAAGCGCATCAGGTTTACGAAAGATATCAACCATATCCACCGAAAATGGAATTTCTTCAAGTGAACGGTAAACTTTTTCCCCTAAAATAAAATCCTCTTTTGGATAAACAGGGATTATTTTATATCCAGACGCTTGTAAATATTGTGCAACGCGGTAGCTGTCTTTACTAACATTAGGAGATAAACCAAGGACAGCAATGGTTTTGACTTCTGACAAAATTGATTTTATCGCTTCATTGTTTGCATTAATCGTCGGAAATTCGCATTCCATAGAACTCTCCCCAATATTTTGTGTATAGGTTATTATATCCAATTCACGCGCGATGAAACGTCTATATTAGTCTAAATCTTACAGTGTTTTCTTCGTATCACCCGTATAACGCTGTCTTGGACGTGCTATTTTCATCTCACTATCATCTTTGAGCTCTATCCATTGAGTGATCCAACCAACGCTTCGTCCTATGACAAAGATAATCGTGAACATTGATTTTGGAATTTTTAGTGCAGTCAAAATAAGCCCTGAATAAAAATCGATATTCGGGTAGAGCTTGCGCTGAATAAAATACTCATCCGTCAACGCAATCTCTTCCACCCGCTTGGCGATTGTCAGAAGATTGCTGTCAATCCCCAATTCATCTTTGAGTTCATCTAATAGTTTTTTCAAAATTTTTGAACGAGGATCGAAGTTTTTGTAAACACGATGACCAAATCCCATCAGTTTGAAATCATCATTGGGGTCTTTCGCCCGCTCAATAAAGGCATCTACATTGTCCACATGCCCTATGAATTCCAGTTGAGCAATAACTGACTCATTCGCACCTCCATGAGCCCTGCCCCACAACGCATCTATCCCCGCAGACATTGCCGCATAGGGGTGTGCGCCTGTTGATGCCACCGCTCGTACCGTTGAGGTAGACGCATTTTGTTCATGATCTGCATGAAGCGTAAAGATCGTATCTAAAGCACGAATCTCTACATCCCGTATTTCAAGGTTTTCACCCGGATACGCGCGCATCATGTAAAGAAAATTTTCCGTAAATGAGCGCTCAATGTCGGGATATATATACGGGATTCCCAATGATCGTCTGTAGGTAAAAGCGGCCAGTGTCGGTATTTTTGCAATGATTCGTCTGGCCATAACCTGTGCCTCTTCAGCCGTTTTGACATTAAGATGTTCAAAATAAAAGGTTGAAAGTGCGGCAACGGCTGAAGACATCATCGCCATAGGGTGTGCACGATCGGGAAACGAGTTTATAAGCCCTTTTAATCCTTCATGTATAAACGAACGTTTTCGCAGCTCCATATCCAATGCCGCACGCTCTCTTTCGCACGGAAGCTTTCCCGTAAGCAGCAAGTGACATACATCGATGTATGTTTTTTTGGTTGCCAAGTCAGAAATATCGTATCCGCGATAGAGTAGTTCTCCCTTGTCGCCGTCAATGTAAGTGATACTTGAACTGCAGCTGGCAGTAGAGGTAAACCCAGGGTCATACGTAAACATACCCGTTTCCTTATACAAAGCACGTACGTCAATGACATCGGGTCCAAGAGTCGGACTTAAAATAGGAAGTTCATAGCTTTTGCCGTTGCGATTGTCAGTGAGCGTAACAGTCTTCATAATGGAGATCTCCTAGATGTATCAAATAATAAGATAAGCAGATATTATTATTATCTACCTTAAGTAATCGATAAAAATAATCAAATTAAAATGGCCAATATCTGTTTATTAACATGAAATCTATCTTTTTAAGTTTACAATACTTGAGACGTATAAGAAGGACACAAATGACAAAGCACCACTATGATGTTTTAATTATTGGAGCCGGTATATCCGGCGCGGCATTGGCGTATGAATTAGCACGCTATACCAATATCGAAAAAATAGCCATTGTTGAAAAATACGAAGGGATAGCCACCCTCAATTCCAAAGGGACAAGCAACTCCCAAACTATCCATGTAGGTGACATTGAGACCAACTACACCCTTCCTAAAGCCGCTATTACAAAGCGAACCGCAAAAATGGTGGAAAAATACTGCCTTGCCCATGGATATCAAAATGAAATAATTTTTTCCCATCAAAAGATGGCATTGGGCGTGGGTGATGAAGAAGTTGAGTTTTTATTAGATCGCTATGAAGAGTTTTCACAGCTTTTCCCCTATTTAGAAGTATGGGACAAAGAAAAACTCAAAGAGGTCGAACCGCGCGTAGTTTACGATGAAGATGGAAACGAGCGTCCTGAAAATATCGTTGGCATTGGGGCAAAAGGGCAATGGACCACCGTAGATTATGGAAAAATGTCCAAATCATTGATCGAAAACGCGATGAAAGAACCCAATACTCACGTTGAGCTTTTTCTTAACTCACAGGTACTGAAAATCGAAAAAAGTTCGACCAGAGGATATACCGTCACAACGGCCGATTCATCGTATGATGCCGATTTTGTGGTGGTTGATGCTGGGGCGCACAGTTTGTTTTTAGCGCACAATATGGGGTACGGTCTAAACTACGCATGCTTGCCGATGGCCGGAAGTTTCTACATCACAAACCAAAAAATGCTCAACGGAAAAGTATACATGATCCAAAACCCAAAACTGCCATTTGCCGCACTGCATGGTGACCCTGATGTCCTTGCAAACGGAAATACGCGTTTTGGCCCCACCGCCCTTGTTTTACCAAAACTGGAGCGCTATAAAAACGGTACGTATCTCGATTTTTGGAAAACCCTTCAGCTGGATGGAAAAGTGGTTTCCGCACTCTGGAAATTGCTTATAGATTCCGATATCCGAAATTATATTTTTCGTAATTTCTTGTTTGAAGTCCCTTATATCAATAAGCGACTTTTTCTCAATGATGCCCAAAAAATTGTCCCCTCCCTAAAGCTCTCAGAGTTTAAATACGCAACAGGCTTTGGCGGTGTGCGACCTCAGGTTATTGATAAAAATGAACGCAAACTCATACTGGGTGAAGCATCCATCAACACGGGAGACGGCATAATCTTCAACATGACACCCTCTCCAGGTGCTACAAGCTGTTTGGGCAATGCAGAACGGGATTTACGGTACATTGTTCAGTATTTGGGGAAAACGTTTGATGAAGATCGATTTAATGGTGAATTAACCGATGGCGAATGCTGTATCTTGCCAGAACCTATCGAAGAACAAAAACGATTTGTGAATCGAATCCGCAAGGAAATTCATAAATACGATGCCCAGTATTATCAAGATGTGCATGAAGGAAAACCTCATGAATCTTTTTGGACCAAACCACACAGTCTGTGGAATCATAAAAAGAAATAAATGGCTACCAGTATCTCACTCTGCCAACATCGACATGAACGAAATCCGAGCTGGGATAGTAACCTACTCCCCCCTGTTTGAGATTCATCGCAATCTTTCGAAGCTCAGAAAGATTCCGTCCCGGCAGACTGATATCGATAGCCTTTCCCTGCATATGAAGACTTTTTTTCGCCACCCCTGAAGAGTGGTTGTTAAGCATAGCATTTGTTTGTGGCGAGCGGTAGCCTGAGATGACATTAAAAGGCTTTACCGTGTCAAGATTTGTTCGTATGGAATACAGCAGATCAAAAAGCTCAGTGTCCATCTCGGTTGCAGCGTCTGTTCTGTAATCTCTAAGCAGATGATTCATCTGAGATAACGCCTCTGGAATATAAGAGCCGTCCGCCCAATACGTTGTATTGATGTTTTCACCCGTATGAATATTATGCAAGGAGAGTGATTTTTTATAAGGGACATCCGTTTTTCCCAATATAATGCTTGGAAAAAACGGTACAGCGGATGCCACAGTGGCAATTTTCAAAAAACTGCGGCGATTCATAAGATTTTTTTGATCCATTTATACTCTTTGTTCTTTTTTTATGGCGTAAAATATCCAATGACATTATACCTTAATAGAATAAACGGCTATTTCTATTGCCATCCCAGTATCTCCATCAATTCATTGTCATGACCATAGACATCATCACGAAATTGCGCCATTCCCTTCTCATCTGCCCAAACCGTCCAATAATCGATACGTACCTTGATAGGGTTTCTAAGGATAATTTTTTTATTAACTCCGCTTGCGATCAGATCAGTAATGTTTTCATATTCATTATTACCATCGTTGTTCATAAGATATCGGAAAAGTACAAGCGGCTCTTCAATACGTATGCATCCCGAACTAAAAAGCCTTTCTTCTTTATCAAACAGGCTCTTTGCTGGTGTATCGTGTATGTAAATATCGTATCTATTCGGAAACATGAATTTGATTCTTCCCAGTACATTTTTTCTTCCGGGGTCCTGTCTTAACATATAAGGAAATGCATTCGCATTAACTTTTTTCCAGTTAATTTTTTTCGGATCAATCTCTCTTTTGCCCGTTTTCTTATCTACTTTAAAAATTCTTATTCTCTCCTTCTTAAGATAGCGAATGTCTTTTTGAGCCTTTGGAATAATATCTTCACGCAAAATTGTACTGGGTATACGCCAATAGGGATTAACAACGATATACTTCATAAAAGCGCTAAACATAGGAGTTTTACGTGCCTCTTTCCCAAGGATAGCCTTCATTTTTAACACCGTATCATGATCTTCCATTACACTCAAAGAAAAATCGGGTATATTGACCGAAAGGTACATCCCCTTTTCTTCAGGCATCCATTTCCATTTTTCCAAATTTAATCGGATCGCGGTAATCTTTTCTGCCACTGAGATATTCATCTTTGACAATGTTTTTGGGCCGACTATTCCATCAGCATCAATGCCGTGCCTGCTTTGGAAGTTCTTTAGCGCCTCCTCATAAGCTTCAATTGAATGTTCATCTGCCGCAAGATCTCCCTCTGCTCTCAAACGCTCTTTTAAATCATCAAATGAATACTGGTCATCACCTTTATCATTGGTACCGATAGACTCTATCACCTTCCACCCGCCTGATTCTTCTATTTTCAAATATTTTTCCATTATGGTTCTCAGCTGTTGATACTGATGTGCAGAAGGAGAAATCTGTTCGAGTGATTCTTTTACCGTTTTATCACGCAGAGCTTTTCGAAGCCGCAGTTTCATGTCAACAGAAGTATGCTTGGCATTCTTCCAATCTCGCGCAATCAACTCATGTGGTACCAAACCATTATTCAGATGCTTACCCAACGTCAGGTATGCGTCTGTGAGCAAAATATCCAGCTGTGCCAATACAACAGGATCATTTTTAACCAATGAATCCGGTTTTATAAAATTTAAAAGCTCCACAATCTTGCTAAAATGGTAATCAGAACTGTAACTATCCAAACCGTCTTTACTGCCATCTCTAATGCTGTAGATCAAATAAATGGCTTGGGTATCAATGGTATTTTCATTACTCCAAACCGGACGGCACTGCCCCTCTTTATAAAATTTCAACAACTCACCATCTGGCTCAAATGAGAGAGATTTATCACTTAAAATACGGCAGATTTCAGATCTAACCAATGACGACATGGAAGTTGAAGATTTTGATAGCTTCTGCCCAATCAGATCTGCAAAAAGATAAGGACTGGATAATAGGAGGAAAATAAAAAAGGCTCTTATGACAAAATTACAATTCTTAGCTAACAAATCAAACCCCCATTTCCTTCTAATACATCACTTATTAACCGCTTTTTCATTCTATCCAAAAAAAATAATGTTTATTGCATTCAAAAAAATAAAACTTCTTAGATAATCTATTTGTATCTATTATCTAAGAGAAATAAAAAAGTATAGTATGGTTTTAAAAAGGATAATAACCATGAGCCACTATAACAAAGAAATGCAATTGCGTAAAACCTGTAAGCTCTATGCCTATGTACTGGAAGCTCAAGGCAAAGAGGTTCCAGAATCGATACTGGAGTGCAGAGACTCTGATGGTTCTGAAGAGTATGACTGTCTGATAGACTGTGTTGCAGACCTTTCTCAAGCACTTAAAAGCTTTGACAGTGAGACTTTCGAGCGAATTGTCAAAAACACGCAAGTAGAAGAAGCACGTGAACTTGCCCATTGGTGGGAAATGTACCAATTATACATACCACTGGAAACCAATTAGTCTGTATATGTGTGATAAAGACCTTTTGTACATAGAAGATGCCCATAATCAAAAACTCTATTACCGTTTTACCCCTGCGGCTGTCGTTTCAAACTTTATACCATTGGTTGTTGTTTTAGACAACGAAAAAAAAGCCCATAGCAGTGACTTTGAATACAAGATGTGGAACATACTCACCCCTGTGTATACTCATGGAGATGAAAACAAAGAGCTTTTGCAGAAGCTCATAAAACAGATTGCTCAAGAGCATGAATGCGAAGACCATATCTATGTGTATGGAAGTTCTACAGGAGGATATGAGGCAATTTTACAAGGCATTTTGTCCAAAGCCAATGCTGTTTTTGCACATACTCCCCCCATTAGACTGCTGGACACAAACTCCACACAAAGCGATCTAACCAATTTGTTAAACCCCACCGATTCTTTTCCTATTTTTTATCTGTGCGGCAATGAAAGTAATCCTGAAGATGATACGGCGTATTTTGCAGATGCCTGTAAAAAAAACGGGATAAAAGTTCATCTGGACTTTTGTCCAAAGTCAGATGAGGATGAAAACCATAGACTAAAAGAGGTGTTGAATTTTTTCGAACGTGTTGCTTCTCAAAATTAAATTGGACTGCAACCCGTCTCGATTTCTTTTCGTGTAGCCTTTAGAATCGATTGCATTTGCGCATCATCGGTTACCGCTTTTTCCAACACCCTTAACGCTTCATTGGATCTACCGCTATGACATAACAGTACCGCCAGATTATTTAGGGCAAGAATATGCGAAGGCTCAACAGCTAAAAGCTTTCGATAGGTTTCCTCCGCATCCGACAAATTTGATAGATTGTAGAAAGCATTGGCCAATGCAAAAAGAATATCCGCATCATCATTCCAACGCACAAGAGCACTCTTATAGGCAACAACAGCTTCCTTCACCTTTCCCGTTTTTTCAAACGCATACGCAGCGCGAAGAAATGTTTTTGACGAAACGGATGCCGGCAGTTTGCCCGGAGGAAGCAGAACAACACCCCAGTTATTGCTTCGTTTCCACACTGAGGCAAAAGTTCCAATAGCAATAGCCTCATTCGCTTGATCTGAAAAATGGGTTAAAACCGTCCGTTTTTCTCCATCAAACCCTGTTACAGGAGCATAGTGCCATAGCGGATACCATGCATAGCTCCGATTGACCAGCACAATGACGGGATGATCCTCTGAGAGCTCTGTGAAAAGCGCTTCAAAAGTCGGTTCCAACGGATAAACGATCAAACCATTTGCACGTGCGGCTAAAATCAGTTCAATCTGCAGTGTACCGCCCTTGGCAGGAATCAATGTCAGTCCATCGAGTTCCTCAACGGATAATTGCGGAATATACGATGTTTTTTTCTGCCAATACTCAGCAACCATTTCGATGGAAGATGAACCACACAGCTTTGAACGAGGAGGGATAAAAGGGACGTTTAAAGTATAGGAAGGATAATGTTTCCCAACAGGGAGAGGGTCTTTCGCAGCACACCCAGTTACCAGTAACATGGCAACTGTGGTATACAGTAAAAAGAGAATATTCTTTATAAGCACGTTAGCGAGCGGAGCGAGTGAAACCAAAGACTTTTGTCAATCCGAGGATATCCGTGATCAATAAGACGATGAAAACAAAAACAACCGCACCTACGATACCTCCAAAATCACCGCCAGCTGGCAATGTATCGATTTGAGAAGATATTTTTGATATCTCTTCATCACTCATTAGAGCAATTCTTTTCTCGATCATTTTAGAATCAACACCCATTTGTTCAAATGTTTTTGCAACATCTTCACGTGCAATGAACTGATTCACTTTCTCATGTGAATCTACCTGTACAGACGGTGATAAAACGGCTTCCGTAGAAGCCATTTGGGCCAATGAAACTTGAGCAAACAGGGTTATACTTAATACGAATGATAAAATAAATCTTGACATATGTATTCCTTCAATTTTTTTCACTTTGCTATTTTTTGTTATTAATAGCTTAGATATGTTAATTATAGTTGAATTAACATTAACTTCTCCTTAACAATCTATGCTACATGGCTGATTCTTTAGAAATTTATGTAGACTTCTACGAAAAAGGATATTTTAATGGATATGAGCATGCACATGGAGCCGATAAATCTGGTTAAGTCATTGAAAGGCACGTATAAACAAGCAGACAAAGAGATGGTGGTAGCAGTACTGAAAACCTATAAGGAAAAGTATAACTGCAGCTACAAACATGCCTATGACATGATGGTTGACGGAAATCCATCCTACTCTGCCTATACTGCATGGAGACGTAAATTAAGTTAGGCACACAAATTTGCGCTTATCGCTATAGTGTGACAGAAATACTATGCTTCTGTGGCGCACTTTATATAAATCCATAATAACCTTGCAATAACTTATCAATCTATACTTATTATGGGAACACTTACTATGATTTAATTTTTCTTATTCACATCGAGACTTTTTCAGCGAATCCAATTTTTTTTAGTTATCTCATTTTGTCGTGACTTAAAATACGATAGATTAGGTTAGTTATTGTAAAATCCAACTACACTTAATAATACAAAACAAAAAAGCGAACATACATGGCACAATCAATAGAACCAAACATTGCAGATTTAGCGAATGGCTGGCTTAAATCTTACAAATTACCTTATAAATTAGAACAAGAAACTTTAAATAGTGAAATTGATAAAGCACTCGCTGATTACTTTACTAAAAATGGTGGAACTGGGGCAAATCGTCCCGATGCAAAACTATTGTTGCAAGACAAAAATCTAAACTTTTACCCTATTCTTATTGAATATAAAGGCTATAAAGACAAACTTGTAAAACTTGACTCCAACGGACAAGTTGAAAATAGAAAAGCTAAAAATGAACCACATTTTCAAAATATAAATTCTTTTGCAGTAAACGGAGCTGTGCATTATTCGAATGCTCTGCTACATCATACCAGTTACACTGATATTGTTGCCATCGGGATGACGGGGTACAAAGATGAAAGTGGAAAAATCCAATACGAAATAGGTGTCTATTTTGTTTCAAAAAACAATTTTGGAGCAGGACAAAAAGTTGGAGATTTTTCGGATTTTTCATTTTTAGCACCTGAAAATTTTGATGCGTTTATTGAGAAAGTAAAAACCTTGAGTCTATCGCAGGAAGAGATTGATAAACTCAAAGAACAACGAGAAAAAGAGATTGATACCAGTTTAGTAAGGCTCAACAATGATATTTACCAAAACGAAAAAGGTTTGGGTGAAAACGACCGTGTTTATCTTGTAGCCGCTTCTATTATTGCAACTATTGGAATACCTGGCAAAGTTGCACCACTCGAAAAATCTGACCTGAAATCTTCTACCGAAAAAGGCAATACTGATGGTGAAATTGTGGTGCGAAAAATAAAAGCCTTTTTAGATGCAAAAGATATTCCCACAGAAAAAAAAGATTTAATCCTAAGAACATTACAAAATACACTTTTAACTGAAAATATCAACAAAGTTGACAATGGCGAAAGCCAACTCAAAAGAGTCTTTGTCAAGATTATAGATGATTTGGGGATATATTATAAAATAGGTTTAACTACTGATTTTACAGGAAAACTTTTTAATGAAATGTATGGTTGGCTTGGTTTTACGCAAGATAAACTTAACGATGTAGTACTAACGCCTTCTTATGTTGCAACACTACTAGTAAAACTAGCAAGAGTAAACAAAGATTCTTATGTGTGGGACTTCGCTACGGGTTCAGCTGGACTATTGGTAGCTGCTATGAATGAAATGCTAAACGACGCTAAAAACACTATTACTTCACCCGAAGAACTTTCAAAAAAAGAAATCATAATAAAAGCCGAACAATTGCTAGGTTTAGAGTTGCTTTCAAGTGTCTATATGTTGGCAATTCTCAATATGATTTTGATGGGAGATGGAAGCTCTAACATATTGAACAAAGACTCTTTGAGTGATTTTGACGGAAAGTACGGTTTTGGCAAAACTGAGGATAAATTCCCCGCGGATGCTTTTGTACTCAATCCTCCGTATTCTGCCCCTGGTAATGGGATGATTTTTGTGGAAAAAGCACTTGACATGATGAACAAAGGTTATGCCGCTATCATCATCCAAAACTCAGCAGGTTCAGGAAAAGCTAAAGAATACAATAAAAAAATATTAGATAAACACACTCTAATAGCTAGTATTAAAATGCCCATAGATATATTTATAGGCAAATCAAGCGTACAGACCAATATATATGTTTTTAGGGTACACGACAAGCACCATAAAGATGAAATGGTGAAGTTTATCGATTTTTCTAATGATGGGTATACGAGAACCAGCCGTAAAAAAGCAAGTAATAACCTAAAAGACACAGATAGAGCAAAAGAACGCTACGAAGAGTTGGTAAGTTTGGTGCGTTTTGGGAAATCAAAACTAAATATTTTTACCGATAAAGAATATCACGAAAGCACCATAGACCCAAAAAATGGAGCTGATTGGAACCAAACAGCACGTATAGACACTAAACCAACTTTAGAAGATTTTAAAAAGACAGTAAGCGACTATTTGGCTTGGGAAGTTTCCAATATCCTCAAACAAAGAGATGATGAGGGAAAGTAGTTTCCCCACTTAACGAGAAATTACAAAAAGTTGAGTGGGGCGAGTATAAAGTTGAAGAATTATTTGATATAGGCCGAGGAAATATTTCAAACCAAAAAAAACTTATTAGTGATATATCAGGTATTTGTTTCATTGCTCAAAATGACGACAATAATGGTTTTGTTGATATAGTTCAGCCAGAAAATCATAAACAATTTAAAGGAAAATCTTTAATTGTTGGAAGACAAACTGGTATAGTTTATTTTCAAGAAAAAGATTTTATAACAACTGATGGAGTTTTGGTATTAATCGCGAAAGGTAATTTTGTAAAAAATAGAAATATTGGCTTACTTATTGCAAGTGCTTTGACTAAACAAATGTTTTCATTTGGCTATAATAATACTGTTTCTGCTACAAAATTAAACGATATAACTATTCAACTCCCCACAAAAAATAGCAAATTAGATTTTGAATTTATGGAAAGCTTTATCGCAGAGCTGGAAGCAGAACGTATATCGCAGCTGGAAACATATTTGTCGACGACTGGACTAAAAAACTATACTTTGACGGCTGAAGAGAAACGGGCTTTAGATGATTTTGAAAATTTAAAATTTGAGGAATTTGATGTCATTGATATTTTTGATGTAAAAAATACAGGGAATATTTTATCAAGAGATGTTATTGAAAATAGTGGAACAACACCCTATTTGTGTGCAAGTGCAGAAAATAATGCAATAAGCTCTTATATTTCCTATGATGAAAAATATTTAGATAAAGGAAATTGCGTTTTTATTGGCGGTAAAACTTTTGTTGTAACCTATCAAGAAAATGATTTCTATTCAAACGATAGTCATAATTTAGTTTTGTATCTAAAAAATGAAGAAAAAAGAAGCAGGTTAAACCAATTATATTTAGCAACTTGTATTAACAATAGTTTGGGGCATAAATATTCTTGGGGTGATAGTATAAGCAATAGAAAAATACAAACAGATAAAGTTTCACTACCTGTAAAGAATCAAATACCAAATTATGCAATAATGGAAACTTTTATCTCCGCTATTCAAAAACTGGTTATAAAAGATGTTGTTTTGTATGCCGATAAAAAAATAGCTGCTACAAAAAATGCGGTGAAAAAGTAAAGAAAAAAAAGGATTTTGCAGAACTAAAATAGTATTGGTTGGCACACTCAAAAAAGAAGCCTTTTAAAAGCCCTAAAATAGACGGTTTAAACGAGGTAGGTACACGAATAAGCCGGGTTCTGGATTAGTGATAATTAATCTACTGCCTTGATCACTCAAGGCCTCTAGCGAAACAATAGCGATGTAGGACGCTAACCATCTGTTTCTTGCTGCGCGGTTGGGTTTACATAGCTTCTCTGATTACTCAGAGAACTGGTGGGCTCTTACCCCGCCGTTTCACCCTCACCTCTCTCAAGGCGGTCTACTCTCTGTTGCACTGTCCCTCATGTTACCATGGCCATCCGTTAGATGGAACCGTGTCCTACAGCAGCCCGGACTTTCCTCTTGAACACAATGTTCAAGCTATCACCTGTGTACCTGCCGTATTATAGGGGATATTTGATTAAAGCCTCTCGTTTTGTTGCCTAAAGTTACACTCTACACGACAATTATAAAAAACTACAGAATTATCACCTCATCTCCAAGATATTTCATAAACTTTGATACAATCTACAAAAAATTATCAGGACTATTTATATGGATATTTTTCCCCTCGACAACGTTAAACTCTTGCGAAAAGAACTCGCCATGCACCCTGTATACGCGGCTGTTCGTAATATCGAAGATTTAACCAGCTTTATGCAGCACCATGCCTATTCTGTATGGGATTTTATGTCACTGGTCAAATATCTCCAAAACCAATTTGCACCCGCAAGAACACCGTGGCTTCCACATGGCGATGTCAAGGTGAGACGTTTTATCAATGAAATCGTTTTAGAAGAAGAATCGGATGAAGCTCTTCCTGCAGAAGATGGCAGTGTGGTATATACGAGCCATTTTGAACTTTACTGCACCGCAATGGAAGAAGTACGCGAAGGCAGCAGCCGTGAGATCAGAGACTTTGTCGATCTTGTAGCATCCAGTTCATTGGAAACGGCCATGCAAGAGTTCACGATTCCAGCCCCTGCCAGAGAATTTATGACCACTACGTTTGACTTTCTAAAAAGCGGCAAGCCCCATGTTATTGCTGCGGCGTTTGCATTGGGGAGGGAACATATTATTCCCGAGATGTTCCGTGCATTGCTGGATACGATGAATATTACCAAAGATCAGGCAGAAGTTTTCCATTACTATTTAGAGCGCCATATTCATCTCGATGCAGATCAGCATGGACCGATGTCACTTCGTATGCTTGAAATTCTTTGTGATAATGATCCCGTCAAAATTGCAGAAGCCGAACAAGCGGCTATTAACGCTGTACAGGCAAGAATCCATTTTTGGGATGGAGTGCTGTTGGCTATGAAAAAGTGAAGATATTGCAATACTAAAAATGTATTGTTAAGCTACACTCGAAGGGAATAGGTCAAGTTTTTTCGCTAATATGTCAGGATAATTTTTAAAGGATAATATATGGAAGAAATAAACGCCCTATTAAAGAAGCATAACAAGTTTAAATATGCTCAGATTCGATCCATTGAACAACTTTCCGATGATACAAGAACGGTTACGATAGTCGTTCTAGATGATGACGGTGAAGAGGACCTGCATACGGTCAAGATAGAGTTTATAGGTATCAAAAGTTCAAGAATATTGGTAAATGAGGTATTGGGTTATCTCGATATGTCCTTTGGTATTAGTATTATAAAAGAAAATGATTTATACGGTTTTGCACTAGGAAACGGCAGTGCCATGCTGCACGTGCACAATGCCCCATTATACATCGTTGCATCAGATATCAAAATCGAAGAAAAATAAAAATTTTATCCGTATAAGCGTTTTAAAACTCGCCTTCCACCATCGTCAAACCGATGGCTGACCAAACTAACATACCACCTCTGTAATAAAAGATCTTTTGGGGAGGAAACCCAAGAGAGATGAGTTTTCGTATCCCAATGGGTGACTTTGTGCATACTGGGCCATTGCAAAAAGTATAAATCTTTTTCGCATTTGAACAATCCCATTTGCCCCCTTTTTTGTTGCATCCCAAGGTATCCATGTGTGGTTCAACATCCAAATAGGAAACATTGATCGCACCGGGAATAGTCTGAATAAAAAACTCACTCTCCAAACGCATGTCAACAATAAGAGCATCTTTATCATTCAGTGCAGGCAGCATCTCCCTCTCCCCAACCAACGTAACGCCCTGAGCAGGGATCAAAGGCTGCAAGTGCCCCTTGTTCATTCCGCATGGACGCATTACTCTGTGTATTTCAAGCGCATCTTCACCACTGCCGACAATAAAAGTGGGGTCCTGATACTCAAACAAATCCAGATACTCTACATCCTCTACAGCTGATTGAGCATTTAAAGTTGTCGAAACAAGCATCAATACAAAAATAGATAAAATAAGTTTTATGATCTTCATAGCCGCATCCTATATATAAATTCAGAACCATCATAACTCATATTTCTTTTTAAAAGTTTATGTGTTTACAATTTGTATCTCACTTTATATTTGATAGAATTTCAATATTAAAGGATAAAAAGATGACAAACGTTAAAAACCGCTGGTTAATGGTTACAGGTGCTATGGCAATTCATATGTGTATAGGCTCTGTCTATGCATGGAGCGTCTACGTCAACCCTATTCAATCGACAATGAATTGGACTCTCACAGATGTAACGATTACATTTTCCGTTGCTATTTTCTTTCTTGGTCTCTCTGCTGCCCTTATGGGAAAATTTGTTGAGAACAAAGGACCTAGAGTTGCTGCTACCCTTGCGGCTGTTTTATTTGGACTAGGGACGATCGGTTCTGGGGCAGCTATTGCTCTTGAATCTAAGATATTGCTGTATCTTACGTATGGCGTTTTAGGTGGTGCAGGTCTTGGTATCGGGTATATCTCTCCTGTATCCATGCTCGTCAAATGGTTCCCTGATCGTCGCGGTATGGCGACAGGTCTTGCCATTATGGGTTTTGGTTTTGCCTCCGCTATTTCCGGCCCTGCGATTAAAGTATTGATAGATTCAGTCGGTATATCCTCAACATTTTACATCTTGGGTACTATTTACTTCATTATTATGTTCAGTGCAGCACAATATCTTGCTAATCCACCTCAAGGATACATGCCCGA
This sequence comes from Sulfuricurvum sp., assembly GCA_030693335.1. GTDB lineage: Bacteria > Campylobacterota > Campylobacteria > Campylobacterales > Sulfurimonadaceae > Sulfuricurvum. The sequence continues at coordinate 278,368 of JAUYAU010000011.1, read as the reverse complement.
ACATTTCAGTCAGGCTATCTCCACAGGAAAAAAGAAACTCAAAGAAGACCTCGTCAACATCACACGCAATGAAGCGGTCAAAACAGCAAGATTTTATGGCTTGTGGATCATGCTTTTTATCAATGTAACCTGTGGAATCGCCATTATCTCTGTAGCTTCTCCGCTTCTGCAAGAAGTTATTGGTATCTCTGCCATAGCAGCAGCTTCAGCAGTTGGACTCATGGGTATTTTCAACGGTGCAGGCAGAATTGTTTGGGCCAGCATCTCTGATTACCTCACGAGACCTGTTGTTTTTATCCTTTTCTTTATAACGCAAATTGTTGCTTTTTATCTCTTGACAACTGTAACCAGCGTACTGCTGTTTACGGTTTTGGTTTACTACATCATGACCTGTTACGGCGGGGCATTTTCATCTATCCCGGCATACATAGGCGATATTTTTGGTACAAAAGAGCTGGGTGCCATTCATGGGTACATTCTAACCGCTTGGGCTCTAGCAGGTCTTGCCGGACCTATCATTATTGCCTATGTCAAAGATACTACTGGCAGCTATACCGGAACACTGTATGTTTTTGTAGCTCTTTTCTTTGTGGCTCTTATCACATCTATTTTGATGCTTGCAAACATCAAAAAAATCAGAACAAGCCAAGCAGTAGCCTAATCTGTCCCCAATATCCAGAGCTCTGGGTATTGGTTAAACTTTAGTCAGCAAAAATCTTTCTCTAACTTATTCATCAAATCAATTTCTCTTTGGGATGTCACGGTTTCTTTTAAATAGTCCCAAAACTCATTGGCTGATTCAACAACGTTCATCCACTCGGGATCGTTTAAAATCATCTCAGGATTCTCACTGGGTTCATCATACAATAAGGTCCGTATATGAAATGCGTTTGCCGCCGTAGCTTCTTCTTTGGTAACATTACCCGCTTCAATGGCTTTTACATAAGCATCATCCAGTGCCAGCGTATCAAAATAAGCGGACATGCATTCGTCAAAAGAAGAAGGCCACTCTTGTGAACCTTCAATCCATGACATTTTTTGCAGCTTAATGTTTGAGAACTCAAAAATACAATGAATCCAATAAAGTCTCCATCGTTGCTTTAGTTCTACATCACTAATATCTTCTGTTAACAGCATAGTTCCCCTCCCCTATTTTTTAGGATGAGCAAGAGAGTCCGAGATTTTTGTACTCTTCGGGCGTATCTCCTGCGAAACGCTCAAACTCTGGAAGTTCATCATACGGATGCGTTGCAATATGCATCAGCGTATCTACCATCGAATAGTCACCGTTCTCTGCCATCACAATAGCTTCTTGAATCATATAATTTTTTAAAACATACTTTGGATTGCTCTTTAACATCGACTCTTGGCGTTGTTCTGGCGTGCGTGTTTCATACGTGAGGCGATCATCGTATCGGATAAGCCACTTATCCAATATCACAGGTTCCATAACAATATCGTACATGGGTGATCTGTCACCGTCGTAGCGGCTAAGCGTTCGAAAGAAAAGAGTATGATCCACGTAAACATCATGCAGGGCCACTACTAAATCTGTAATCAGTTCGACGTCATCATCCAGCTTGACGACCAGCCCCAGTTTTTCACGCATAACATCAACATAGGCATTTGGATAAACAAATGCTCCGAAATCATCAAGCTTTTTTTGCATCCGCTCTTTGTCAATGAGAGGAGTCAGAGCCTTGGACAGCATGGTGAGGTTCCAAAAGGAAACATTAGGTTGTTCTCCATAAGCATATCGCCCTGCCCGGTCTGTGTGGTTGCAAACATAACCATATCTAAAATCATCCATCATCGCAAAAGGGCCATAGTCGATGGTCAGACCTTCAATGGACATGTTATCGGTATTCATAACACCATGATTAAACCCGATTGCTTGCCACTGCGCAATCAAGGTTGCAGTACGATCGACTACTTCGCAAAACATTTTGAAAAAACGGTCCTCATCATCTATCAAGTGAGGATACGATTCGCCAATGACGTATTGAGCAAGCATCTCAAGCTTATCATGTTTACCCGAATAATAAAAGTACTCAAAAGTACCAAAACGAACCCAGCTCGTAGACATACGCATAACAACAGCCGCTTGCTCCAATTTATTTCGAACAATTTTCGTCTTGGACCCGATGATACCAAGTGCTCGTGTTGTGGGTATTCCCAAATGGTGCATCGATTCACTCATTAGATACTCACGTATAGAGGAGCGCACAGCCGCCCGCCCATCTGCCATGCGTGAATACAGAGTTTCACCACTGCCTTTTAACTGTAGGTTCCAGCCCTGAACGCTCCCCAGATTTATGGTTCTTCCATCACCAAGCCAATGATTGTAATTGCCAAACTGATGTCCTGCATAACACATGGCAAAGGTGCGTGAACCTTTGGGGATAAATGTACCGTTAAGCATGGCAATAAAATTGGGGTCTTCACCGCTGTTTCCATCAAGATCGATCAGTTTTGCAGCTTCAGGATTAAAGCTGATCAGATAAGGATCATCCAACGGTGTAGGGTCTGTCAAATCGTAAAATTCGCCATCCAATGAAAGATAAGGAGTCTGCAATGCAATGTTATTAAGAGTCATGTCGGGATAATACACACGTTGTTCTAAAGAGCAAATAGTGTAAAGAGAGTAATTTTACATATATTACTACTACTAAGAAAATATTATAAAGTACATGTACTATTTTTTGACTATAATTCAAAACTATTACCAATATATTTTAGATTATGCAGGATCAACATGGCAGTCACAATTAGAACTCATAGAACTAATTTTTTCCCACAATTAGGCAAACCAAAATTGTATCTCGTCTCTATGCACTATGATAAACACATCTCATGGGAATTCAGTATTAGAGTCCTCATGGAAGTATTTCATAAAAGCCGCGAAAAAGCAGAAGCCATTACCAATGACATTCTTACAGAGGGCGAAGGAATTTGCGGTGCGTACATGTTTGAAATAGCAGAAAGCAAAGCAAAGATCGTTGAAGATCAAGCTAAAAAAGAAGGCCTTTCTCTGTGGTTTTTGATTGAGGAAGTTTAATATGACCAGTACAGAAGAATTGATCAAAGCACAAATTGCAAAACATGAAAAAAACCATGAAGAGGATGACGACTCGTCCTTGAGTGAAGCTCAAAACAGCATCCAATTTGCCAGAAAATTCAAAGAAGAACTCTCCAAAGAACTCTTCGGACAAGAACAAGCGATCACTACTGTAGCCAACAGTATGAAAAATAACATCAAAGATGAAAAAGGGCCTAAGGCTACCTATCTCTTTTTGGGTTCTCCTGCAACGGGTAAGACTTTCTTGGCTGAGCTTATGTCCAAACATTTGCCAAAATACAAAATCATGAAATTTGATATGACTCAATATCATCAGCAAAACGGGGGAGAACTGTACGGATATCCTACAGGTTGGAAAGGGTTTGGTGTCGGTCAATTAACAGGCTTTGTTCATAGAAATCCAAAAGCGGTCATCGTCCTTGATGCCTTTGAAAAGTGTGACAATATCATTCAAAACAACCTTCTTTCCATCTTTGAGGGCGGGCGAATGCGCGATGCATGCGGTTGGGACAAGGTAACAGATGAACCGTGTAATGAAGACCCGGACATAATTTACAGCGATGAAAATGCGACGTATTGGGTAGACTTTACCGAAACTTTGTTTATCATCACAACCAGCTTAGGCAAAGAGCTCTATCTGGATTACCGATTCAAAGATTTGGTCAAAAAAGACTATATCCAAGCTGAATCGATGATTCTCGAAGCCATAAAACGCGAAAAAAAGCGTGACAGCCGAAGCGGTGGGGTTCAAGAAGCCATCGTCCCCGAGCTCGTCTCCAGATTTTCAAAAGCAAACATTGTCTTATTTAACAAGCTTGAGTATAAAGCATTTGAAAAAATAACCAAGCAGGTATTTTTAACCTACAAAGACGATTTTTATGCACAGTATAAGATCGAATTTATCGTTGCCAATAATTTTGACAACTTCTTAAAAATACAAATGCTCAACTTTGCTCCCGAGCTGGACGCCAGACGTCTCAAAGAGAAAGTAAGTACGATTTTCTTTAACCGAATCACCGAATACATTCAAAATTCCGATAAGTTACTCAAGAATTTCAAGCAGATACAAATCTCGCTTTCCAAAGAGTGTATGAAATTCATAAATGAGAGAGTCAATCCACTCATCGAAGATGAAACACTGGTCAAAGAGCTTTTCAGAAAAAATACTACTCTGGATATCAAGGACAGTATTACCGATAAAAATGGTGTCATTACCTACAAAGTCGTCAGTTGTAGATTCATGCAAGTCATCAGGATCAAAGATTTCAGTGAAGACGGACTGGTCTTTGATATACCTAAAGTCTCTTTTGATGATATCGCAGGTCACCACAAAGCCAAACAACGCCTTAGAGAGGTTATTAACTTTTTTAAAGAGCCTAAACGCTTAGAAAGTTTTGACATCGAACCACCCAAAGGGATGCTTTTGTATGGACCTCCGGGTACGGGAAAAACGATGCTGGCCAAAGCCTTTGCCAAGGAAGCGGAGTTGCCGTTTATCTCTGTCACCGGACTTGAACTTTTGCAGCCTGATAAGACCAAACAAATTTTTTCCAAAGCCAAAGAATACGCACCGGCCATTATCTTTATCGATGAGATTGATACGATCGGAAAACGCGGCAGTGAAAATGGCAAAGAAGTGGCGATCAACAAACTCTTATCCGAAATGGATGGATTTTCTGCGAGAAAAGGTGAAGATATCTTTGTTATAGCAGCAACCAATTACAAAGAGAATATTGACAGCGCAATCATCCGACCGGGAAGGGTCGAAATCCATATCGAGATCAATAACCTCGATAAAGATGCACGAAAATACTTCTTGGACAGTATCATTGAAAAAAAACCGACAAGCGGTGAATTTGATATGAACAAATTGCTGATGTACACAGCAGGATTTACAGGTGCACAGCTTGAACTGCTAGGCAAAGAAGCATCATATTATTGTTTGCGTCATGGGTTAAGTGCCATTACTCAGGACATTTTGATCGATCAGCTCAACAATATCAAATACGGTGAGCGACACTCCTATTTATCTCCTGAAGAGATGTTCCAAGAAACGGCGATTTATCAGGCAGGACGTGCCGTTATCTCTAAAATTTTAATGCCTCATGTTCATATTGAACATGTCAGTTTAACTCCGAGAGATAATAATGAACATTTCGTTTCCGAAAATTATAATGATATACAAGACAACATGACCGTTAAAGATTTTAAAGACAAAATATGCGTATCTTTAGCAGGAAGAACAGCACAAATAAAACGCTTTGGTGATATTGACGGTTTGGACACAGGTGCCTCCAACGACCTGCAACAAGCAACACGTGATGCCTATGCAGCAATAGCCCATTATGGTATGGATAAAGAAGTCGGATACATCAATATCAATGGTGTGACAGATGCAAAAGCCAACAAAGAGACAAAACATTATCATGAAAAAATCGATTCTGCACTTGAAAAATGGATGATTGAAGGTCAAAACAACACTGTTAATTTGGTGAATGAACATTGGAATACAATAGAAAAGCTGTCAAAACTGCTGTTTGAAAAAGAGATTATTTATGCAGATGAATTGGATGAAATACTTAACACATAATTAAAGGCAAAAAATTGACAACAGACGAACAATTACCGATGGTAGCGATACCCAGCATGAACGACACCCATTTAGAAGAGATGCTCATCATTAACAGACTCGATACGGCTATAGCCAATAGTGACGTAGCAAGAATATCCAAGCTATTAGACGAGCTGCTTGAGCACACAACTGTGCACTTTACGAATGAAAACAATTTGATGGAAAAAGGAGCGTATCCAGACTATGCTCAACACAAAAGTGAACACGACAGACATATACAAGAACTTACATCTTTGGTAGGTTATTTTGAAAGAACCCAAGAGCCAAAAGCTATCTATGCGTACAGTAAAGGCAATTTAACCCCATGGCGTATTCACCACATCCAAACCATGGATACCGCCATGGCTTTGTATCTCACTCAGGTTTAGACTTTAATCGATAGGCATTGTTTACATCTGCAACAAACGCATTTGTAAACATCTCTACTAGCGCTTCATCTTCATGATCCTCATCATAATGATAATCAACGAATGCAAAGAAATCATCTGGACTAATCTCACACTCACACATCTTATTAATAGCTTCCATATAGCGATCGGTAAAGAACAGTATGGCTATCTCTTCTCCTTGATTCGCGTGCGCACCATCAGTAGTCTCTTTAAAACACTTTTGTTGCTGCAATAACGCTTCAAGCTCATCAATCTTATCCGCTTCTTCCACTGACGCAGATCCCGTTTTTAAAATATTCATTATTATCGCATTGATCTCTGCGAGTATTCTTGCTTGTTCGCTCATCTAATCTCCTTGTTATGTCTTGGAAGAATACTGTACAATTCATAAAATTGTATGTATTTAGTAAAAGGAAAGAAATGCTCTCAACAAAAAAATGGAATGTACTTTTTATCGCAGAAGAGAACTCACTATTCGATTCAAACACTCCGATGTTCAACCAAGCGTTTAATAAAGTCGACAAAGCACTAAGTAACGACGAAACGCTAAAGTACCTTGATACCAATCACTACGATATGATTATCAGTGATATAAGCGTAGAAGCAATGGAAGGAATTATATTCCTAAAAGAAATCAAAGAAAAGAAGCCCAAGCAAACAATATTTGCTTTAGTTGCCCCAAAAGATACCGACAAACTCTATTTGATAGCAGATTTGGGGATTAATGCTTTTGAACTAAATCCCGAGGATTTTGATCTAGCGCTGGAGGAAATAGGGAAATTCGACCCCTACACGCAAGAAGAACACTAAAAAGGTATTAATTGCCGCCACTGAGATGCAAAGCCATTTCAGTGTCCCATTTTGAAATATGCAATTTCAGCCAACTCTTGAAATCTTTCTCTAAAAAACCTTGCAACTCAGTAGGCCCTTTTAGTATTTCCCATCGTTTATGAAATTTTTTGAGTTTTTCTCTCATCGTATCATGATCACTTTTGTGCACTTGAAAATAGCTGTATTCATTTTGTTCCATCATATCTTCTTCAGTTTTGAAGTGATCCTCGACATCAAATAAAACAACTTTAAAAAGCTCATCAATTTTTTCTATGTCTTTGGCTACAACCGCATCATGAAACTCATTGATAATTTCGATCTCTTCTTCGTGTAACATATTCATGACTTCATTTGCTACTTGTTGTATCTCACTTAGTTCTATTAACATTTCATCTCCGTAAAATAAGGTTTAAAAAAAAGATTATAACTATAAAAAATTTATACCTGCTGACATATAGCAAGTTTTTATTTACAGACAAACCTCACAATCCCTCTCCATTAAATTATCTAGCCATTGAACATTGCCTTGTGTTAATTCAAGCTTATTGTAAATACAATCAAATTCTAATAAATTCAACAAATTCTCTATCTCCTTGGGCAGCGATGTGAGCTTATTTCTCCAAAGGGTTAATTTAGTCAAATTTGTGAGGTTTCCTATTTCAATTGGTAGAGAAGTAAGCTGGTTTCCCCCCAGTTCTAAAGTCGTTAAACTCAGAAGGTTTCCAATCTCTCTGGGTATTTGGGTTAGCTGGTTTTCTTGAAGTAAAAGAAGCTTTAAATTTTTTAAAGATCCTATGCCCTTTGGCAATTCTCTTAACCGGTTCCCTGCGACATAAAGCTCTTCCAGATTCACCAGATCACCGATCTCTTCTGGTAGTTGTGTCAGTTGATTTCCCAAAAGATAGAGATTTTTTAAATTAACGAGATGACCTATTTGCGGTGGTAACCCAGTGAGTTGAGCTCCCAATAGATTGAGTTGCGTTAAGTTTAGTAATTTCTCTTTATCTCTTGGTAAACCTCTGAAATATCCGCCTTTTAAATAAGAGTCATGCTCTACCCATTCTAAGTCAGGGACGTTATTTGCATCTGCCCAATTCCAAATATTTTCAATCCAGATATCGTTCACCATTTATGCTTTATGAAATCCCAGCATCACTCCAAATAGCTTGTCTTCCATGAGCCCCATTTTTGCGGATACCATCAGATTATTATCTTGATAGTATTGTACCAATCGTTGCGGGTCTTGACCGGTCATCGTAGCTTGATAGCCAAGTGCACCAATCACTTCCTGATCATGAACAACAATACCCTCTTTTTTAGCCAATGCTTCCACAATAAGTGACTTTTTAATACTTGCTCTTGCTTCTTCTCGAACAGACTCTCTTAGTTCTTTAAATTTACCCTTATCTTCCATATACGACTTATGCTGTTCTTCGCTAAATGATCGTGTTTTTTCACGAACTTTCGCATCAATCTCTTGCTCGACTATGTTATTTGGCAAGGTAAAGTCAAACTTAGAGAGTAGACCTTCTACGATTTTAGGTTTGAGATCACTCATGTAGATTTGTGACAATTCCTCAGCTGTAACTTGTTCTGAGAGTTGATTTCTAAGCTTATCAAGGGTAGCAGTCTGATCTCCATACACTTTTTTAGCAAAGGCATCATCCAATTTTTCAGCTTTTTGCTCTTGAATCTCATGAAGTTTAACCATAAATTTGGTTTCTTTACCAGCTAAATCTTCAGCTGAATAATCATCAGGAAACCTTACGATAACACCTTTAGTTTGGTTGTACTCCATCCCAATGAGCTGCTCTTCAAAGCCAGGAATAAACGTGTTAGAACCGATCTTAAGATTGAATTTTTCTGCACTTCCGCCCTCAAAAGTCTTACCATCAATAAAACCTGTAAAATCGATAACAGCAACATCGCCATTTTCAATAGCTCTTGGTGTTTCAATCGTCATAAAAGGGGCATGTTGTTGTGCGAATGCTGTAAGCTTGGCATCCACGGCTTCAGGTGTCGCTTTTGGTCGCGAATATGTAGGTATAATATCTGTATAATCGATATCTACATTAATCTCCGGAGAGATCGCTACTTCCACTTCAAAATAGATGCTATTGTCTCGTTGTTCATACTTTTTTAGTCCAGGCTGACCAAGAATGTTTGCTACTTCGATTTTTGCTTCTTTTATACCAGCATCAATGAATTCTTTAAATACTTGTGCCGCCGCAGCCTGCTCAATATTTTCATCTTTAGAATCATCATTTTTTGGCTCTTTAGCCGCTTGTTCTTTAAATTTATTCACTTTTTCTTCGATCACACTATTCTCAACTGAACCGCTCATAATAAAATTTATATCATCGATTTTTTCTACAGTAACTTTCATAATAATCCTTTTAATTTCAATTGCGTATTTTAGCATTATTGACTAAAACTAAGTTTTTAAAAAATTAATATTAGATCAGCTAAATATGAGACTTAAAGTTATTTTTTTCTTATTAATTTTTGGTTTAATTTGTTTAGTTTTTACTACATTTTTATTAATTCAGATATACTATTTATATATCTTGAATTATATGGAGGACCGTTATGTTAGAAAAAGAAAAATTACAAGCAGTCATAGAATTGATTGACAATACCGCAGTCAATCCTGATGTTAGCGTTGAGTATTTCATACCTGGCGTTTTAGTAACCATAAAAGAAGGAACTATTGAGCTTGAAGGTCCCTACATCCAGTTCACCTACGCAAAAGATGGTGGTCATCCGTGGATACAGCGTATGCCTTTAAGACAAAACTATCTTCAAAAAAATCCTGAAGATTTGGCTAATTTTATTACCTTTACTTTGGAACGCTTTATTGAAGAAGTAGATTCAGTTGAAAGTGGTGCACAATAAATAGCTGTCTATAGGGTTATACTAAGCCCTATAGTACGGAATTTCAATTAAGATATTCCATGGTATTCTTTATATATTCTTTTTACAAAACTTGGCTTTAGTCCTGCAATATAAATCTCTTCAATCTCCTCTTCTATATGCTCTTTTTTAATAGAAATAAGATTTTCCAATCTTTGCACTAAAATCCCTCTAACAGTTTTCTCAAAATCACCGTTATAATCAGGATATGCAGCTGACAATTTCTCAACAATATCAGAAAATTCTGTTTCTTTAATAAGGTCTAATTGCCCTACAGAATGTGTTCTTTCTACTTCTACTAATTGTATCCAACCAGCTACTACCACCGTTTTTAACTCTTGTGCATAATTTCTATCTTCATCTGGAAAATTTTGCGTTAATGCGGCAGCGATATCTTTGAATTTATTTGTATTAACAATTTCAAGCTCTTTTTCAAAGCATTCTAATTCTTTTTCATATTCTGCAGCATTTTCATAAAGTTTTGCAACGTCAGCATTTTTTGCTCTATTACTCTTCTCAGCAGCATCTTTTAGTTTGGCTATCTTCTCTTTTTTATTACTTTCTGGAACAGAATGATCTACCTCAATTCCAAGAGCGGCTTTAAGTTCATCCATTTGTAATTCTAAATAAAGCTTTTTATTGTCATCTGCCATAATATCAGTTCCCTCATAATACTTTTCCGTATTTTAACATTATGTTCTCGCGTCTTATTAATTAAATATCTAAATTTATTTAATTTTTAATGCATTTTATGCTGTTTCACATTTAAGAGATTAAAAGTTACAATTCGTCCATTTTAAAATATATAAAAACTATAAAGGTAATAAAAATGACAAATACACAAGAATTAGACTTGGTTCAAAGCAATGATGAAAGTGTACGAACAATACTTGCACAAAATCCAGATACATCTACCGAAATATTGGATAAGTTAAGTGAAGATGAGAGCCAATTTGTTCGAATGAGAGTTGCAGCTAATGTAAATACATCATCTGCAACATTGGATAAGTTAAGCAAGGACGATAGTGTGTATGTTAGAGAATTTGTTGCAGAACATTTAAATACATCTCTAGAGACTTTACTAAAATTAAGCAACGACAGTTTAATGGCATACTGGATCGCTGGAAATCCAAATACACCTGCTGGGCTTTTAAATAAATTCAGTAAAGACGAAGATGCTAATATTCGCGCATCCGTAGCTGTGAATCCAAGCACACCGATTGAAACATTGGATAAATTGAGTCAAGACGCAAATGAGGATGTACAATCAGCTGTTGGAAAAAATCCAAAATACACCCGTTAAAACAAAGAAACATCTGATAATAAAATTTAAAATTGTGAAAGAGGATTGAGAATGTCACCCAGAGGGGTGACGAAGTTTATTCTTTACCGTGAACCATTTCCATCGTAATACAATTACGACTAAGCATATCGGTACAAACGTATACACAAAGTGCACAACCTTTACATCTGTCTTCATCTACCCAAGAGGTATTTCCAACTTTATCGAACATAAGCGTATTTGCTTCTGGACAATATAGAGTACAGGTATTACATTTGTACTCAGCACACATATCTGCATTTACTTTTGCTACATAATACATTTTATTCCTTTGTCTTTATAGATTTGGTGCTAGTTGGATAATTAAATCACTACCAGATAAATCTACAGAATTAGCCATCTCAAAAGTTTTGTTGATAACATCCATATTTTTTTGAAGTAATTCTTCTTTTTTCTTAAATTTCTTCTCGATAGCAGAGTCAAGCATAGCTGTTCCACCTGAAGAAACGAATGAAGTTCCCAAGAATCTTTCTTTAACCGCTTTTTCAATGTGAGCTTCTGTTACAAGTTCTGTAAGACCAAGAAGCATACCCATCATTGCCATATTCGTTGCAAGCTCAGTACCAGCAACTTTTACAGCTAAGTCAGTAGCATCAAATTGAACAACTTTTGCATTCAATTCTCTAAGAACTTTTTTATCATCTTCATCAAGAACATCTCTGTCAGAGTTAATAATAATCAAACTGTCTGGCTTAAGACCAGTATAGAAAGGCATTGTATATGATTTACCATGAGTAATAACTTGAGAGTGGTAGATCATGATAATATCAGGGTAAACAACTTCCCCTACTTCATAAATTGGCTCTGATGAAGCTCTTACATAAGCTTCAACAGGGGCCATTCTTTTCTCAGAACCAAAAAATGGTACCAATGACGCATATTTACCCGCATTATCCATAGTTGAACCAAGAATGTGAGCAGTGGTAACAACACCTTGCCCACCTAGCCCAGAAATACGTATGTTATATCTTTTTCTTGCTACCATATTAGTTAACCTCCTCTGCAACTACACCTTTTTTAGCTCTGTGTGCAGCTTTTTCTTCAGCTTCAATTCGATCAATTACTTCTTTTGCTGCATCAGTCATATACTCTTCAAATTGGAAACGATCTTTTTCTTGTGCTCTTGCATCTGCGAATACTTCCTCAGTAGGAATAGAATATTCGATGTTACATGAAGTATACGCATGAATGAACGTAGGTCCTACTTCTCTAGCAACAAAAATCGCTCTTCTGATGATTTTTGCAGCTTTTTTGATATTTGTAGGTGACATTTTAACAATGTACACACAACCAGCAGCTTTTGCTAATGCAGTTGCAGGCATTTTATCAAATTGTTTACCACCCGGAGCCATTTTCAATACAGCACCCTTAGGAGACATACCGCTCTCTTGACCACCAGTATTTCCATAAACTTCATTATCAAGCATGATCGTTGTGAATCTTTCACCACGGATCCATGAGTGCATAGTCATAGAGAAACCGATATCCATAGTACCGCCATCACCGGCGATTGTGATAACGTCTTTATGTTTATCAGGGAAACGCAAACGGAATGCACGAGACAAACCAGATGCCATAGCATTTTGGTCACCGTAGTTACCATAGATAAATGGAACTGCAGCTTGTGAAATAGCCAAACGGCCACATCCAGCTGTACCCAATGTTACAGTTTCTTCAGGACATGGAAGAGAAGCAAAAATCAATCTGATGTAGTATGCCATCCAGCAACCAGAACACATAGGATGCTCTTCCATCAACTCTTTGAACTGTCCCATATTACCTGGGCCAGCCTCATCCTGAGTTTTTCCGAATGGACCAAAGTCAACTAATTCCACATAATCTTTTGGTAAATATTTTTTAAACATTGCTACCGGAGTTACATATTTTAAACTCATTTTATCCCCTTTTTATAATTTAAGATTGAATTCTAAACCAAGAGCAGTATGAATTTCTTTCATAATCAATTCAACTGGAAGTGTCATACCACCGTATACTCTTGGACCACCAACAACAATACCACCATTAGGAATAGCAGCTTTGACTTCTTGAGCCAACCAACCGATAATGTTATGCTCAGGAACAATTAGTTTTTTCGCATTCTTTGCTGCAGCGCAGATTTCATCAACCGGGAATGGTCTGATTGCTCTTACTTTAATCAAACCAACACTTAAGCCCAATTCTTGTGATGCTCTGTGCGCTTCTCTAGCTTGTGCAGCAGCACAACCAGATGCAACAACAAATACTTCAGATTCAGGGTTAAGAACTTCGATTGGTCCGCCAAGATACTCATAAACATATTTCATAGCACGCTTATTTGAATCCCAGATCTCTTGTTGCCATACAGCATGAATCAAGTAACTCATGAAGTTTGATTTTTGAACAGGGGCATCTCTTTGAATTCTAGCTGGTGGAGTTTCATTATCCATAGCTGGAACCGGTGAAGCAACTGAATCAAAAGGAGTTAATGCCAATTCATCAGATGTCATTTGTACGTAACCTTTTGCGTGTGTTACAAAGAAACCTTCTGTTGCAACGGCTACAGGAATATAAACATCAACTTTTTCTGCAATTGCAAATGCAGCCAATGTCATATCAAATACATCTTGCTGATTCTCAGCATGCAACATAACAGCACCACAATGCATCATGTATGCCATTTCAATATTGTCCGGCTGAATTGACAACGGTGCATTAACAACACGAGTCAAGATACCAAGTACAGCAGGAACACGGTGTCCTGACCATGATACGATTGCTTCTAGACCTCTAAGAAGTCCTGGCCCTGATGTTGCTGTAAACAAACGGACACCTGCTCTTGAAGCACCGGCAATAGCCGACATCGTACCAAGCTCTTCTTCAGCTCTGTAGTACTCTTTAATGTGACCCTGGTGAAAAATATCACCAACAAGGTGCATTACCTCAGATTGTGGCGTAATTGGGTAAGCAATCGCCATATCTACGTTTGCTCTTTTAACAGCTTCCGCCATTGCTTGAGCACCTGTAATAAAATGCTGCTTTCTTGGAGCCTCTTTTAACATGTAGTTTATGTCTACTAATGTCTTTACTAATTTTGGTCTTTCGTAACTCATTTACTTTCTCCTTTATTCAACTGCAGTGACATGTAATCTATGCCTGCTAGTGTCTTTACTAATTTGGCCTATCGTAACTAATTTAGTTTAAACCTTACTCAACGTCAGTAACGTGCTCACCTTTTTTAGTCATGATGAGACTTCTGTACTCGCCATAATCAACTGGAGACAACGTACTGTTATCTTCTTTTGGTAATGATGGATTTCTAGGTGGTTCAGTTGGAGTCCACTCAATACCCAATTTCTTTCTTTCTTCAATAACGATCTCTTTAAATCTTCTAAGATCACTTGCGTGTAGATCATTAATTGATGCCATTGCTTCTTCATGTCCCATATAAGCACATAGAGCAATTGTATAACAATCTGTACCTGCACGGATCATTCTTAGTGTAAGGTTTGCATAGTGACAGTGTACGCCGATAAAAATACAAGCTTTGATTTTGTTATCTAAGATTGTAAGGTTCGGGTGATTTGGATTGATCTCAGCCTTAACGTCAATTTTTGGATATTTAGGACGATAGTCTGGCATAGGAATAATTTTACAGTTTGGAATCTCAGATGCAAGCTCTAATAGAGCAGCAGCTTTTTCTGCAACATCATCTCTCCAGTCCCATAGAATTTGAGGACCAGGAAAGATTGTTGGATTAGCCAGTGTAAGTAATGCTATAGCAGCATCTCTCATTGCTTCTTCTTCAGTGACAACATTTCCATAAAGCAAACCTTGACCTTTCGGTGCAAGCTCGACTCCCATGGATGGTGCCGACTGTGGCATGTACCCTGCCGGACCTTGCGTTACTCGTTTCGTCATGTCTGACTCCTTATTATGTTAAAAAGATTCGTAAAAGTACAATAAAAGTGCATAAAACATATTTAAGTTATGTATCTAATGATAGATATTACTATTAGATACGCAGTTCTTTTACAATATGTAACACTAAGCACGTATACATTGAGTAAAATAGTTACAACTATTGTACTTATATGAAATATTGTATCATATCATCATCAATGACAGGAGAGAGTATGCCGTACGATACAGTTGATAGAGGTAAGATAGAAGAAATGGTACGCCAGTTTTACGGTACTGTTCTTAAAGATTGCCTACTTGCACCCATTTTTATTAAATCCTTAGGCAATGATTTAAATAATGGTAAATGGCACGAGCATCTAAATACTTTGTACAAATTTTGGGATCTTATGATGACAGGCAAGCGGGGTTATGGTGGGGACCCTTTTCCGCCACATGCCTTTATTGGACCACTGTCTCACGAACATTTTGAACGTTGGCTGAAACTTTTTAAAGAGACAATTGATGAGCTTTTTATCCCGGAGATTAGTGATAAATTTTATATGAAAGCTAATAGATTGGCAGAACAATTCATAGATAATCTTGGTATCGATGATGAGGATGAAGACGATTAAAAAAATACTTTTTATAAAGAGGTGGGATTAACCCATCTCTACGGAATCTATCTCACTTTTAAACTCTTCAATAGACGCAGTAATTTGATTGACAATCTCCTCAACTGAACTAAGAAGCATGGTATTTCCTAAACGGACTTTGCGTGTAGGTTTATCATATTGACTCACAACATAGGTTACCAAAATATAAGGGTCGTCTGACATATCAGGTGCACAATATTCAATCTCAATATCTGGATCCACACTTATATTATCCACTAGCGCTACGATTTTTTCCAATTTTTCTTGAACATCTTTATTCATACTCATTTCTCCTCTTCTAATATAATCAGCCGGGATGTATTTTATAACATCTTAATACATTCTATCAAAATAAACTCAAAAATGCGCTAAGAAATAATGTTCTTTTTATTTTGCCTCAAAGTCTACTTCATCCAAAGAAAAATCATTCAGCTTAGTTATTATCCATTGATGTGCGTTTGAGTTTTGATTAACGAAAAAATAAATTCCTCCCCCATCTTCATCATTTTTAATCAGCACACTATCGTTATTATCTAGTTCCCAGTCAGCTAATGAATTATATTGTACATGCTCTTTTTGCATAACATAATTTTGCAAGGTTATCTCTTTTTCTAGAGAATAAAAAAGAAATCTTTTCGACGCGATATCGTCTATTGTTACTAAAGAAGAAGAGTTAAAATTATAAATTTTGTATTCAAAGCATTCTGAAAATTCAGATATAAATGCCTTAGTCCATACGAGAACCGCATTCATACATTTAGAGGTAGCAGGATCTTTATTGTCTCTATCCAAATAAACAGTATTATAATCTTTACAAATGTTACTGTAATCTATTCCAATACCTATTTTTTTCACTTTAAGCTTCTTGTATTATCTTGACTTCATTTCCAACAGCAATTCCTCCGTACTCTACAGGAGATACAAAAATACCACGCTGTCCTTGCAGTAGTTCAGGTAACTCAGGTGCAAAAGCATATAGATAACGATAATCTTCACATGGTCCAGCAACTTCAAAAAGGGTCTCCCCAATCTCAATAATGGATCCTTCTTTAAGATGATTAAGGTCAATATCGACATAAATATTTTCCATCAAGACACCTTTTTCAAGAACAAGTTCTGCCTCTTCTATAATGTCATAACTCTTTTTTGAAACCAAAACCAGCAATTGATCTGTTCCATTATCATAGTCTCTGCTACCTACAATGCCATTAGAATCACAATCAAAGTCATCACACTTCATACGATGACCAGAACGCATCATGTCCGGCATGGTCATATACAATGATAATACTTTTCCACTTGTCATTTGTTATCCTTTATTATAAATAATATAAATTTTCGGTGATAATAACATAATTTATGCGTAGTCTTATTACTCTTTTAAATTAGAAAATTAAAATAATAATAGATGAATAAATGACTTTTGAATAAAGCTTTAATTTTTAGCCTATATCAATTGATACTATGTTTATAATTAAATATTTTGCTATCATGTTTTACATTTTTTGTATCATTTATTATGTATTGAAAAATAAAACTAAATTGACTTCCTAAGTCTCTAAGGATAAGCCTATGTTGAGTGTTCTAGTAGAATTCAGTATGTTTCCAACTTCTTCTGATGGAAGAGAAGGGGCATCTGTTTCAAAGTCTGTAAGTAAAATTATCGATGCAATTGATAAATCGGGAGTGCCTTATCAATTAACACCTATGGGTACCGTAATTGAAGCTAAAAGTATGAAAGAAGCGCTTGGAATCATAGAACAAGCTTATGAACAACTAAGTGATTGTGAGAGAGTATATTCATCACTGAAATTTGATATACGTAAGAACTGTGAAAACAGATTAAGAACAAAAATAGAATCGGTTGAAAAAGTTTTGAATCGCACAGTTAATCACTAAGAACCCATGCATTATACCTTTTAACCATTAAAGTTAAAAGGGATAACTTACACTTCTACTCACAACCACAGCTACCAGTGCTACAGCTACTAGCGCTGTCATCAGGGCCACAACTACCGGTGCTGCAAGAACTTGGCTTATTAGGATTTTCTACTACTCTGATTGAAAATTCATTATCACTTACCTTCTGAGAAAAAAACAAGTGTGTTGTACAAAAATCTTCAGTCATGAAATCAATTAGTATATTGGTGTAATTGTATGCATCTTGCTGATTGTCAAATGATTTCTCACTTTTATATTCACTTTTTTTAAAACAGGCACATTCGTGCTCCATTTTCACTGTATACATATTAGTTTCCTCCACTTCCCTTTGGCGGTGTTTCACTGGCATCAAAGCCAATTGTCACTACAGATTTTCTAACAAGTGTTCTGGCATCTTCGATATGATCATCGTCTTCATCATCATCAGGTCTTAAACTGCTATGTATAACTATTTTATCACCGTAATCTACAGCTTCAAAAAAATGTGTCATACAAAACTCTTGATTCATGCGACATTCCAAGACTCGCGCTTTATTAATCATATCTTCTCTTGATTCAAACGTCATATTATTATCAAGCCCACTTTTTTTAAAGCAGCTGCACTCTTTTTCCATTACTATTGTATACATCCATATCCTTTAATATTTACTACGCGATCTCTTTTATCACAATGAATTCACCATTTTCATACGAGTAAACTTTTTTAGCCTCTCTATCAATGATAACTGGTCTGATCCATTCGTTGAGGATAAAAGGTTTTGCTATTGAATTTTCAACCGCTTTACCTACAATCTCCAACGGCGCTTCCACAAACGACAGAAGTCTTACCGGCTCATGATACGGTTCTCCTTCTAAATAAACCGACTGAATCGGAAGGCCTATTTTCAGGTCACCGTAATTACCGCTAAAAACTCCTATTTTTGAAACTATATTATGATATACCTTTGAACCAGCTCCATAAATATGATTATCAACCGTAGAGAAATAATGTTCTAAGTTAATCCACTCACCTATAATCAACGGTCCATTAAAAATAGCCGTAAGAATTTCTGCATTCTCATTATCCACTTTCCAGTCGTATGAGTGCATAAAAAATCTGTTATTTAACACTAGATGCTTGGTAGAATTTCTAGGACCTGCAAAAACTCCCATGTTTTTTGCTAATCCCCATTCTGGTCTTATTTCCGACCAATCCATAGATTTGATCATAATATCTTTGTGTGTATTCGTGTATGGTAGTGATTCGCATCGTTCTAATCTTGATTGCATGGATGCATTGTTAAAATCATCTTTTATTTTTGAAAATTTCTGCATCTCATCATCAGTTAAAATATCTGTATCGTAAAATTTGATTTCATCGGTTGTCGTTATATGAAGACCAGGTATAAACTTCGTACTCTCTGGTATGAAAATTCCTTCTTCTTTCAGCTTTTCTCTAACTTCTTTCGTATTGGCTATCATGCACAGTGTCCGTGTGTTTGGCAAGCTTACATTTCCACCGCATGCCCCGCAGTCAAGAGCCGATTCAAACGGATTGTTATCTGATAAGCTACCATGACCGATAATCGTTATAAATTCAGGAAAATCACTTACTTGACCTATCATTTTTAAATATTTTTGCAGATAGGATACTTTTTCTTCCAGTGTAAAACCAACCATTGCCAGTTTCTTTTTTTGATACTCATAATCTTGCGGTGTTATTTTATGAGCCGTTATCAATTTTTCTATGATCTCATCTGGTATTGAAACTTTTAAATCATTATCAAATAAAAGATGATTTCTAACAGATTCTATCTCTTCATCAGAATAGTCTTGTGTAGAACTATATGCTAACACTGACTGAATGATTTTCGTATGAAGCTTTCTAACATAAAACTCAATCTCATTAGAAGAGAGCTTATCCAGTGTATACCTTGTTTTTGGCTTGTATGGCTTAAGCTTAGAGAAGAGTTTATTTGTCTTTTGAGGCAAAAATGTTTTCCCAAAAAGATTGATTCCAAAAATCCATCCTATCGCTTCAACCATGATATAGGGAGTATATGGATTATTTTTTAAATCGCTTAAAACTTTTTTGGTCGTTTTATTCATCCCTGTTTTTGAACTGTACTCATCGTGCGATTCAACAGGTATCTCAAATACAACATTTTGAGGTTTTACGATTGCAGGTGACAAAAAAAGCTCATGCGCTTTATCAAACTCAACAAACGCGATGGGAATACCTAAAAATCCACCCGCGCCATACGTTTGATAGGGGCCTGTTTTTTCAATGGATCTTCTGATTACTTCAGACCTAACATCCAGACAAAAGGTTGCAGAAGCAGTTATTTGTCCTTCCGCTTTATTTTCCACATTGATTATCTTGTCGACATAGGAATGTATATAGCTGTCCTCAAGAGATTTAAGCCAAATATAGCCCTCTTCTTCTCTTAGTTTTTTAATAATAGTAGCCAACTCTATTAGAGGTAGAGCACTTTGCAATACCTCACTAGAGTGCTGTATTTGCAAAGCATCCAAACTTAGCTCACTGCCAATATGGTTAGATAAAACAACGCTCGTTTCCTCATCTGACTCAAGTGCGTCCAATGCCGGACCAAACAGCATATGTTTATGTGCAAGAAGTTTCAATATAGCATCATCAAGATTATTATGTGCATATTCTTGAAAAAGATCAAAATTTCTTAATTTTTGATTTTTAACGGCACGTAATTCATAATAGAGCCTTATGGCCAAATATTCAATGAGCGTAGAGGGGTGCTGTCTTTGCGCAATATAGTCTTTATCTTCAGAACGATATTTGATAAAGCCAGCCCAACCGTGAAGTTTGAGTAAGTGTGTCAAAAGATAAGCTTCAGCATCTTTTACATGAAGCTTTTTAAACGACTCCTGGACAAAACTTTCAGCATCTCTTTCATAGGTAAAGTTTTCAAAAAGTTGGAATGCTTCAAACATTCCAAGCTCTCTGTTTGGCATACGCATGGTGGTTTGATCTTCATCTAAAAAACGGGAAATAAATTCAACAATATTCTTCTCAACGCTCTCTTTATCATCGCCGCCAAAAAGTGCATCATTGATCTCATATAGGGTCATATGTCTGATAAGTTTATCCAGCCACTCTTGTTTATCATGATAGATTGAGCTATTTTCCAAGTATGCATAAAGCGCATCGTCAATTTTTTCTTTTTGGGAAAGCAGTTGAATTCTCAGACCACTCCACTTTGGACTTACTTCCATGAGGATTTTTTTGGCAAACTCCCATGGTATATCAATACCTTTTTCAGAAAGTACTTTTTTTGTATTACTTTCTAACACTGAATCATGAATCTTGCCTTCTTTATATAAATTCATATAATAGGATGAATCCATATACACTTTGCCACCAAAGATGCTTTTAGCTTTTGCCAATCCATCTTTAAAATGCAGACCTTCAAAACCTTTGAGTGGATTATGATGAATGAATGAGCCAATAGGCCAATAATGCGGTAGCGTATCCTTGACGGAGTTTAGCTTTTCTATGATACTCATCACAGTGTCTCCTTAAGCCCGAAAACACTTAATACAATAAGTGCAATCAGGACGATAAAATGAATTATCTTTTCTTTTGTAGTCATATGAACATAGTGTATATTTGGATTTTGTCTGCCAAATAATGTTTTTTTCATAACTCCCATAGCAAGAAAAAAGTTGCCGAAAAACAGTGTCGTTACTACGACATAGGAAAGAAGATCGTGCTGACTTTTAAAGATATAACTCAAGAAAAATAGGGAATTAGGAAATGGCGGGTAAAGAGCCAAGGCAATCAAATAAAAAGATAAATAGGTGCCAACACATGGTGTGACAAGAGTTATCCCGGTAATATTACCGTAATTTGCGCTTCCATAATTTTTTTCATAAAACTTTGCGATTAGGTACAGACCGGTCAATGAGACAAGAAGTGATACACTGTACATCATCCCTCGATCCTGAAAAAGGATAAAAAACGGTGCATTGACAAATATAAGGTAATAGCCTAATTTATAAAAACTTGTTGTTTTTGTTGCTTTATAGATGGAAAAAATTGCACTGAGAAATGAGATCATTACAAGTAAATCGGGATGATCATCAGGAAGTGACAATGAGAGGAAAATAGCACATATCAATAAAAATCCACTCAACAAAAAAATCTGTTTGCTGTTAAGATATTTGTTATTTTCCAAAAGGATGTAGTACGGTAGGCCACCGGCCAAGAGCAATAATGCAACATAGATCATCATGCATTATCCTTTTTAAAAAATTTTATTAGACTGAAAAAATAACCCTCTTTTGCCAAAAAGCTGTAGAAGAGCCATTTTAATTGCGCTGGCTTATTCCCAGCTTCTGAAGCATCTTCAAGGTGTCGTTTATACATAAACATCCATCCAATAATCATAATTACAGCCAATATGATAAGTGTGATTATTATGTCGACATTTAATGTTGCAGCTTTATAGAACAACAATCCATCATTGCCATATAAGAAATGCTCCATGGTCATTCCTATAAACTCATAAGTGAACAAGATGAGAACAAAAGAACTAACCAAAGCAAATATCATTTTAAAGGAGTCAGATTTAGAGGCTTTGAAAAATGATACAAAGAGCTGAGTCCCCGTGAGCCAAGCAAACGCCAAGATAATAATCGAAGCATTAAACTCAAAGAAGTCGTCCGTTAAAATCATTTTGACCCCTACGAAAGCAAGAATTGGCAAGATGGTAAAAAAAGCCAAATAGTTAAAGGCCTTTTTTGCCTTGCTTTTAATTTTTTCTTCCCAAAAAAGTTCATACGAAAGACGCTTTGGAAGATTTGATTCGTGTCTGGCCATTCCAATAAGACTACCTGCTCCTAAAAAGAGCGTAGCTTTGAAAATACCATGCACAATTAGATGATAGATCGCGAGGGAAAATGCACCAAGACCAACTTCCATGATCATGTAACCCATTTGTCCCACAGTTGAATACCCAAGCGAACGTTTGATATCTGAGACAGTGAGCATAATGACGGATGCAACAATAGCAGTGACAAGACCTACTACAAATGCGATATTCAAAACAGACGGGGTCAATAACAACAAGTAGGCTAGCTTATTAAGCAAAATTCCTCCAACATTCACAACACCGGCATGCATAACAGCCGAAACAGGCGTGGGAGCTTCAGAGGTGTAAGGCAGCCAAATATGAAAAGGCATAATCGCAGACTTCATCATCGCTGCCATCAAGAAAAGGAATCCAATTGCAAAAACCATTGGATTTTCAACATGATTATGTGACATAGCAAGCCATTTTTCGCTGAGAATCGCAAGATCAAAACTTCCAAATGTGTCATAGACAAGCACAATCGCAAAGATAAAGATTAAATCCGCGCCCTTATGTATAACCATGATCCATTTAGCATGTCTAACAGCTGTATTGGAACCCACATTGAATGAAACCAAAAGGTATAAACTGATACTCAAAAGCTGCCAAGCAAGGGCAAGAACAATAAGATTATTACTCATTACAAGTAAATATATTGATGAAAAGATAAAATTTAAAAGAATAAAAAATCTTCTATAACCTGCTTCATCCCACATGTATTTAGTGGCATACTTACGAATCACTAAACCCAAAATTGCCACATAGGGAACCAAAATAGCTGAAAGTTGGTTATAAATCAACAATCCACCAAAACCAACAATTGGCGTATCATTCGTTATAACGTAATAAGTTCCAGATAATGCCAGTAAAGCAAGCAAACTTGAGAGCATAATGCTTACTTTTGGTATAAGCTCTTTATTTCGCACGAAAAAAAGAAGAAACGCTATCACAATTGGTATGCTTGGAATAAGCAATATGATTTTTTCCACTAAAACTCCTATCCTGTAATAAAAATAATCATTCTTAACCTAGAGTTTTTAGCATTTCTCTTTATAAAATAATTATAGATATAAATTATAGTACAAAGTTAAAGCTAAATTTCAGCTATATGAATTGCCTATTTTCAGGAGGTAGATAAATAAAATAAGGCATAAGCTGTCAATAAGAGCTATACTTTATAATCAATCGACCTGTCTGTTTGTCACTTATAGTAGCACCTGTACTTTAGATTCAAACCTGCTTCTTTCATTGCTTTCTTTGACATTTTTGGGGAGAAATGAAAAGAGTATGTTACAATTATTCAGTTTTGTTTGCTGAAAAACTCCTAACATGGGTACAAATGACTCGCAAGCTACAACTTATAAATAAGTTATGATACATTACGTCCTATTTTTTGACTGAAACAATAATTAAATTACACAGGTGAAGTAAAATATGAACAATACAGATATAAAGCAAAACGAGCACGGTTCTGCAGCATTTATTGCAAAATATGCCGGACGTGATCTCCAAGCCGGTGTCATTACCGCAACCATGGCAATCCCATTATCGGTTGGTATCGCCATGATGGGAGATTATCCCATTCAAATAGGACTTGCAACCGTTGCATTTGCCTCCTTCGTCGGCTTTATATTTGCGATTTTTCGCCCGGGTAACTATATAGGAGCTCCTGGAATTGCAGCAGGTTCAGCCCCAATTATCGCTATGGGTATTTCAAGCTTTGGAATAGAGAATATGACCTTTATTATTTTTATGACGGCATTATTTCAAGCACTCATATGGAAGTTTAACTGGCAACGCCATCTTTTAAAGGCTGTTCCATCTTACTTGGTTGAAGGATTATTGGCGGGGATTGGTTTAAAAATTGGGCTTAAGTTTTTACCGTTTCTTTGGATGTTGCCCGTTGGTGTGGCTGCCGATGAAGCGTTTTGGAGTGATGCTCGTATTCACGTCATTGCACTTTCTGTCGTTGGAGCCATTCTTTTTCTTGGTTTATTTAAAAAATTTAAAGATACCAAACCGGCATTACCGTATTTTGCTTTGATTGTGTTTGGTATTGTGGCTTCACTCTTTGTTAATGTAAAGATGCTTGCAGTAGAAGATATTAAGTTTACCCTTGCATTGCCTATACCTCATTTTGATTCGCTATCTTTATTGATCTATGCAATCTTATTTGCATTGATGCTGGGAGTGGTTGATGCTATTGAGCAGGTGATGGGTAATGCGGCAATTGAAAAAATCGATCCACTGCAACGTCCATCTCATTCAAACAATTCTTTATTATCCATCTGGGTATCCAACATGGGTGCCAGTTTCTTTGGCGGTATGTCAAGCCTTGATGGCTTGGCGAAATCATCAACCAATCGCCTTGCAGGTGCCTACACCAAACTATCCGTATTGGTGATTGGTGTACTCATGACATTCTTTATATTTAATTCTCACTATTTAGATTATTTGCCTTTCTTTTCATTGGCAGTCATTATGATATTTGTTGGTGTCAAAATGCTATTGGGCTTGTTACACATTGCTGAACATGGACCTTATGCCGTACTACTTGCCACCGTCTGTGCCGGATTGGTATTTAAAGTGGGTATCTTTGAAGGACTTATTGTTACTCTAACCGTACACGGTCTCATTAATTATCTTATTTTCTCAAAAATTGAAAGTATGCCAGCTGGAACGATTGTTAGTAAATACTTCCAGAAATTCCAAGATCACGACAAACAAATCAACTAACAAAAGAAAAAAGACTTGCTCGATATATTCTTCGAGTAATTGCTTATAAAAAACTTTTCAAATAGGTTCTCGTACCCTATAGGGTATATCCACAATTACTGTACTGATAACGCTGAATTTCTCTTTGAAAACCGTTCTTGTTTACGTGTAAACTTTTACACTTTGGGCACTTTTACCACTTCTATAAAACTCATCTTAAATAATCCTTTACAAACCCGCTTGCTAGCGAAGTTTTAGAAGGGTTCCATTCACCCATTTTTTTCATTACCCCTGTAATACACTAACAAGTAGTAATAAATAGGAATTTAATCTATTATTAAAATATTTGAATATCTCAAATACAAGGAAAATAAAAGGTAATTTTTAGTAAAGTCCCATTCGAGAAACATAAATGTAGCAGACAAAAATGTATTCTAAATACTATAGATATTTATTCTCAAAAATATTTTATATATAGTCTTTTTAGTGCTACATTGCTAATTATTTAGTAATGACAATTGTCATGTCGAATATCTATGTTTAAGTCATCATATGGAGTAGAAATGTATTATGTAGCAAAAGTTAATGCAGACATGTGTGCTGAGTATAAATGCAATACGTGTACACTTTATTGTCCAGAAGCAAACACGCTAATGTTCGATAAAGTTGGGAATACATCTTGGGTGGATGAAGATAGATGTAAAGGCTGTGCACTTTGTGTGTACGTTTGTACCGACATGCTTAGTCGTAATTGTATTACGATGGAAATGGTTCACGGTAAAGAATAAGTCTATAATTTATATTTAATTCAAACTTATACTGTAAAAAAAAATATAGGGAGATCTTATGGCAAATCAAGGCCCAGCGTATTATTCACCGTATCCTACGGCTGTGTATGAAGGTGTAATTACACCACCAGAAGGAAAAGCACTTTTATTAACAGAAGTGGTAGATGAAGAAATTGCAATGAGAGAAATTGCTAAAGTAATGTTGACAAGTAAAAATGCAACTATTTTTCCTGGTCCACAAGTATTATATGGTTACAATGAAGAGTCTAAGAAAAAAGCAAAGCTTATCAAAGAAATGTCTGAAGTTCTTAATGCAAATATGATTCCAATGTACGATTACAGACCAAAGTATCCAAAGATTGATGCTGAAGTAGAGATCAATCCAAATCATCCAAACTTAACAATTTGGCATAACAATATCAAAGCAGCAATATTTATTGGTGTTCATTGTCATTATGCAAACGTAGCTTTGAAAATTGTAAGAGCAGAAACGGATTGTTATACTATCGCAATTTGTGGCTTGTCAGGACATGAAGATGCAATGGCAACATTAAGAGATATGCACTCTCATGAACTAGAAAAGTTCATCAAAATAGCTAAAGAAGTAAAATCAGAGCTAAAACTATAGAAATAGGAGATTATTATGAGTAAACGAAGTGACATGACAGAAACAAAAAATTGGTCTGGACAAACGCTAGTTACAGCAGACCATATGCTTTTCGAAGCTCCTAGAACTAAGCACTTTATGACTGGTTCTGAAGTTTTAAAAGAAGCAGTAAAAAGATGTACAGTTGATGCATCTGTATCATACCCGATTACCCCACAATCTGAAGCAGCACACCTTATCGGTGAACTTTGGGCAGAAGGTTATGTAGGCGTATACTTTAGAGGTGAAAACGAGTTTGGCGTAATGTCTGAGGTTGCTGGTTGTGCAATGGCAGGTGCTAGAACAATTACTACAACTTCAGGACCGGGAACACTGAGAGCAATGGAAAACTTTGCTCAGTGGTCAGGTACAAGAATTCCATGTCAACTTATTTTGATGGCTCGTGGTATTAACTCACCACTTACTATTCAACCGGACAACTTGGAAGTTTCTTATATGCTAGAAACAGGCTGTCAGATTTGGTATGCAGAAAACGTACAAGAACTCTTCGACATGTCGATTGCAGCATTCGTTGTAGCAGAAAAGCCTGATGTTCACGTTCCAATCATTACCGTTGTTGATGGATTCTTTGTATCACATACGAGAGAGTCAGTCATGCTTCCAGAAGATGACATCGCGCTTTTCCCATATGATCCATACAAATCACCATTGCCTCCGATCGATTCTGAAACACCTCCGGGTCGTTTCCTACGTGATCCATTCGTAATGAAATCAAACTACATCTCGTATGCAACACATGCATCTTGGCAGTGGGAAATCAGATCAGCGGTAGAGCGTTCTGTTCCTTACGCAAAACATTTCCTTAAAGGTCTTGTACATGTTACTGGTGATGCAGATGCTGAAATCGCATTCATTGCTTGTGGTACAGCATCGTATCAAGCAAAAGAAGCAAACAGAGAATTGACAAAATTGGGAATTAAAACTAAAGTTATTAAGTTAAGAACCATCAGACCTTTCCCGGAAGCAGAGCTTCTTGAAGCATTAAAAGGTGTTAAAACTGCATTTGTACCTGAGTTCAACGTTGTTGGATGGTTGGCAAAAGAAGTAAGAGGCGCACTTTATGGAAAATCTGAAACTGAAATCGTCGGTGGACCAAGAGTTGCGGGTGGTATGAGTATGCCAGCTGAAGCAATTCTTAGAGAAGTTATGGAAAAAATTAACTCTGGAAAAGGAGCATAATATGGGAACTAATATCTATAAAATCAATCCTGAATTTAGAGACATTATGCCTAAAGAGATCATTGATCTTGAGGAAAACGCTACGTGGGCTGAGAATACAGACAAACGTGGTATCAAAGAACTTCCTGAAACAAAAGAGTTGCTTGAAGAACACTCACTTTGTGCTGGTTGTCCTGAAGCTGCTGCATTGAGATATGTACTAGCTGCACTTCCTAAACCTGAAGATACAGTTATTGTTAACTCAACAGGTTGTACATCTCTAATGTTCCCACACATTGCACTTCATACGGTGCATTCACTTTTTGGTAACCAAAATGCAGTTGCAACTGGTATCAAAAGAGTATTGGACTGGAGATTTCCAGATATTGAAAAAGACGTTGTTGTTTTAGCGGGAGACGGTGCTACAGTTGATATCGGTCTTGACTATACATTGCAATCATTTTTTAGACAAGAAAACATCACAACTATTTGTTTTGATAACGAAGTTTATGCAAATACTGGTGGACAAGAAAGTGGTTCAACTCCAAAAGGTCAAGTTTTCAAAATGGCACCTACTGGTAAAAAGTTTGAAAAAGTAAAAATGTGGGAACTCGCTGTTACTTCTGGTTGTCATTACTCTATGAACATGACAGCTTCTGCACCTAAAGCAGTCGCTAAAGCGGTTAGAGAAGCTATTTTTGTTGCTAGATACGTTGGGCCTACTTTCCTTAATATCTACACACCTTGTATCCTTGAAATTGGCCTTAGTGCTAATGAAGGACTTAGAGAAATGAAAGAACAAGACAAAGAAAGATTTGCTGCGTTCAAATATGTTTCACCAGAAGCAGAAGAACTCTTAGCAAAATTGAAAGAAGAGGGGCGTTTATAATGTCAAAAGATTCAATTAAAATAAGAATGCCTGCTCTAGGTGGGCAAGGAGCAGTTACTGCTGCGCATATCGCAGCAACTGCGGCAGACACTGCTGGTTATTATGCTGTATCAAATCCTTTTTTTGGTGCTGAAAAGCGTATGGCTCCATCTGAGAGTTATGCAAGAATTGGAACGGTACCTGTTTATGACAGAGGTGAAGTTATCTATCCAGATATCGTTATGATTTATCACCCACAAGTTATTACTATGGGTAAATCATACACAATGCCTTTTTATGCCGGTATTAAAGAAAATGGTCTTGTTATCATTAATAGTGATACAGATCTTTTGACGGATGAAGATAAAAAGATTTTAGATGATTTGAACGTAAAAGTTCTTACAAGAGACTTTACTAAGTTTGCTATTGAACAAGCAGGAACTGAACTCGCTACAAATATGGCGATGTTGGGTGCATTGTTTGGTGCATTAGGTACTGTTGGTAAGCCTGCTATTGAAGAAGGGATCAAAGACCGATTCCTTAAAAAATATACAGCTTCAGGCGGAACTGCAACACTTGACTCTGCTATTGAGAAAAAGTTTAAAAAGAAAATGGATCTAATCCAGAAAAATCTCGATACTGCATCTGCTGCATTTGATTTGACTGCTGCATGGTGTAAAGAAGTTGGTTTCAAACAAATGTTGGATGCTCCAACTCCACACTAGTCACTATAACAACTGTACATAACGTACAGTTGTTACTCTAACACTGCATATGAATATCACATACTTCACTCCTCTCAATTAAAATCAAATATTTAAGGTACACGCATGATACAGTCATTTGTTATTACAGGATTTTTAGGTGTTGGCAAAACCACCATGCTCCTTAATACGGTAAAAAAATATTTTAGTGATAGAAAAGTCGCTATTGTGGTAAACGAGTTTGGCGATATTGGCGTAGATGGCAATATTCTCAGCAATGTATACAGTGAAGTACTTGAAATTTCCGAGGGATGTATCTGCTGTCAATTAGCCCAAGAATTTGAAAGTGGCGTTATTGAAATTATGAATAAATATAACCCAGAGATTATATTTGTTGAAACTTCTGGCGCTTCTGAGCCTTTTCCTATCTTTTTATCGTTACAAAACCTCGGTATTGCCGTTGAAGGTGTAATATGTGTTGTTGATTCTAAAAACATAGCTTCATACATAGATAATTCAACTGCCAAATATCAAATTGGCGGCTCAAACATAATCGTTCTGAATAAGACCGATTTAGTAACAGGTATCGAATTAGAAACTGTCAAGCAAAATGTTATCGCCATCAAAGAAGAATACAATATTAAAAACAATCTTACCGGTAAAATGATATTTGACAGATATGTAATTGACTATGCCCAACAAGGTCTTCTGAGTAAAGAAGTTTTTGAAGGAGTATACAGAGTTGATGACATCATCGGATTGGCGAATGAGTATCAGCAAAATGATCATACTACAAGGGCTTCTATCACACAAAAAGTCGCTTATCTCAAAGAAAACATAGAGTTCAGTGATGTAGATAAAATATTAAACTCTCTTCCTAAAAGTATTTACAGGGTGAAGGGTGTTGTCAAAACAAAAGATGTCCCTAACCCTATTGTCATTAATTATTCGTTTGGTGATGTCTCGTTTGAAGAGTTAGACTCGTATACACAACCATCCATTATGATATTTATTGGTGAAAATATAGATAAAGATGTCGACCAACTTGTCGCACAGTTCGATTATTTAAATCTGCCTCTATTTAAAGTAAAGAAGTAACGGTTAACATGGAACTACAAAAGAATATTACCAGAGAAAATCTCAGAACCTTGATGACTTTGTTTTATACAAGAGCTATTGGAGATGAAGTATTAGGGCCTTTTTTCATACATCAGCTCGGAAACGATATAAGCAATGAAGACTGGACTGAGCATGTAGAGCTTCTCGCTGATTTTTGGTTGGCGGAGCTTTTAGGTGAAAAAACTTATAAGGGAAATATTTATGGTGCTCATATTAAGGTGCCCCATATAAGCAGAGAAAGTTTTGCGAAATGGATAGAACTTTTTTCCGCATCAGCTGATGATGTGTATGTACCAGAAATTTCGGCTCGTTTGAAAGAAAAAGGGATTCATTTTTCTGAAGAATTTATACGTTACTTGAAGATCTAATTTATTTCGTCAGTATAGATATTGTCCTGACGAAATAAAGTTTTACTATTTACGAAAAGTCATATTCAACGTAATCCGGAAGTTCTGGAACTTCGTCTTCCAATAGAGGGTAACCATGCTCTCTTAAAACAGACTTCATAAGTTCTAAATGGTTATCGTCTTCGATCTCAGCTGCTACCGTATGAGGGCTGCCAAGAATATTAACTTTTACCGATGTAAATCCAGCTATATCAAGTGCCGTTCTGATTGTGACAGCACAGCCGCCACAACTAAGATCTCTTACTTCTAACGTCTGAATCATTTACTTAGTCGCTAGCTTAGCCATGACTTGCGCAACAGCTTTACCAATATCTGCCGGAGAGACAACAACTGTAACACCAGCAGCAGTTAACGCTGCCATTTTTTCTGCTGCGGTACCTGCACCGCCAGAGATGATTGCACCGGCGTGACCCATACGTTTACCTTCAGGAGCTGTTTGCCCTGCTATAAATGCAACGACAGGCTTAGTAACATGTTCTTTGATGTATGCTGCTGCTTGAATTTCAAGATCACCACCGATTTCACCAATCATAACGATTGCTTTAGTTTCAGGATCTGCTTCAAACATTGGAAGCAATTGCTTGTAGCTAAGACCGATAATCGGGTCTCCACCGATACCTACTGCAGTAGTAATACCAAAGCCCTCTTTAACAACCTGATTGGCTGATTCATATGTCAATGTTCCTGATTTAGAAATAAGACCGATACTTCCTTTTTTGAAAATAAATCCAGGCATAATCCCAATCTTACACTCATCTGCAGTGATAATACCAGGACAGTTTGGCCCGATAGTCATCATATTTTTCTTAACAGCGTATGCCTTTGCGTACATCATATCTTTAACAGGAGCACCTTCGGTAATAATAACTGCCATAGTAACACCCGCATCAGCGGCTTCCATTACTGCATCAGAAACAAAAGCAGGCGGTACAAAAATCATAGATACAGTAGCTCCCGTAGCTGCAACGGCATCA
Organism: Sulfuricurvum sp.; assembly: GCA_030693335.1. GTDB lineage: Bacteria > Campylobacterota > Campylobacteria > Campylobacterales > Sulfurimonadaceae > Sulfuricurvum. Next base: position 246,441 of record JAUYAU010000011.1, on the reverse strand, counting down.
GCTACCGTATTGAAAACCGGTAATCCTAAATGTTCTTGACCACCCTTACCCGGTGTTACACCACCAACGATTTTAGTGCCGTATGCGATACATTGTTCAGCATGAAAAGATCCCTCTTTCCCTGTAAAGCCTTGTACAATTACTTTTGTGTCTTTGTTAACTAAAATTGACATAAATTATTCTCCCTTCGCTGCTGCAACAGCTTTTTTAGCGCCATCTGCAAGATCGGTTGCTGCAATAATATTTTTAATACCCGCATTTCTTAAAATTTCAGCTGCTTCAATAGCATTTGTACCATCGAGACGTACGATTACCGGTACATTAACATTCGTCAATTTTGTTGCTTCAATAATACCGTTTGCAACACGGTCACAACGAACGATTCCACCAAAAATATTAACAAAAATCGCTTTTACATTTGGATCTTTAAGAATAATTTCAAACCCTTTAGCAACGGTTGTTGCATTCGCAGAACCGCCAACGTCCAAGAAGTTTGCAGGTTTTCCACCCTCATAATTTATCGTATCCATAGTACCCATTGCAAGACCGGCACCGTTAACCATACAACCAACGTTTCCATCAAGTTTGATATAACTGAGGTCAGACTTTCCAGCTTCAACCTCAGTAGGTTCTTCTTCACTCAAATCACGCATTTCATGAATATGCTCTTGACGATACAATGCATTGTTGTCAAAGCCCATTTTTGCATCAAGAGCCAAGAAACGACCATCGCCGGTTTTAACCAATGGATTGATTTCAATCATTTCTGAATCATAATCCATGTAAACATTGTAAAGTGCAGCAGCAAATTTGATAAAGGTATTTACTTCTTCTTTTGGTAACTCAAGTCCAAATGCCAATTTACGGCCATGGAAACCTTGGAAACCTGTTACAGGGTCAATGGCTACTTTGATAATTTTTTCAGGAGTATTATGAGCAACATCTTCGATCGCCATACCGCCCTCAGTAGATGCCATCATAATTGGCATTTCCAATGCACGATCCAAAAGTATTCCCAAATAATACTCTTTTTTAATATCAGCACCCTCTTCTACGTAAACCTTCTGTACCATTTTACCTTCAGGACCTGTTTGATGCGTCACCAAATTCATACCAATAATTTGTTGAGCTACTTCACGTACTTCTCCACTTGAACGCGCAAGCTTAACGCCGCCGCCCAATCCTCGACCACCAGCGTGAATCTGAGCTTTTACAACCCAAATATTTCCACCTAATTCTTGAGCAGCTTTTACCGCTTCATCGGGTGTAAATGCGATATGTCCACGTAATGTAGGGACATTATATTTCGCAAATAACTCTTTTGCTTGATATTCATGAATATTCATTAACTCTCCTTTTTTAAATTTAAGCTTTAGGTGCGATCATATCTTCCGGCACAACATATTTATCAAACTCTTCCCCTGTTAAAAGCCCAAGCTCTATGGCAGTAGCTCTCAACGTAGAATTATTTTTGTGTGCTGTTTTTGCAATTTTAGCTGCATTGTCATAACCCACATAAGGATTAAGAGCAGTAACCAACATCAATGAATCATGTAAATAATGATCTATTTTATCCGCAACCGGTTCAATTCCAACAGCACAGTGATCATTAAATGATGAAATAGAATCTGCTAACAAACGTACTGATTGAAGGTAGTTAAGTGCGATAACCGGTTTAAATACATTCAGCTGAAAATTACCCTGAGATGCACCCATAGAAATAGCAACATCGTTTCCAAAGACTTGGCAAGTAACCATAGTTACGGCTTCTGCCTGAGTAGGATTAATCTTACCAGGCATGATTGAAGAACCTGGCTCATTTTCAGGAATAGTAATCTCTCCAAGCCCACAACGAGGACCTGATGCCAACCAACGTACGTCATTGGCAATTTTCATCATGTCCGCAGCAAGCGCTTTAAGAGCACCATGGGAATACACAAGTGCATCATGAGAAGTCAATGAATGAAATTTATTTGGAGCAGTAACAAACTGATGTCCCGTAAGCTCAGTAAGTTTAGCAGCAACACGTGTACCCAATTCAGGATGAGCATTCAAACCTGTTCCCACTGCAGTACCGCCAAGTGCGAGTTCACGAACCGGTTCAAGTGACTGTATTGCCATCTTTTCACATTTGTTCAGCATCTCTACCCAACCGCTTATTTCTTGCCCAAGAGTGATCGGTGTAGCATCCTGAAGGTGAGTACGACCGATTTTCACGATAGACTCAAATTTAGCAGACTTATTCGCAAGCGTAGTTTTTAATTTTGCAATAGCAGGAAGCAGTCTCGTTTCAACGGCGATAACAGCTGCAACATGAAGTGCAGTTGGATACGTATCATTTGAAGACTGAGATTTATTAACATCATCATTAGGATGAACAAGCTTTTCTTTACGGAAATCACCGCCAAGGATCTCAGTAGCACGATTTGCAAGAACTTCATTGTTGTTCATATTTGACTGAGTGCCTGAACCCGTTTGCCATACTACAAGAGGATAGTTTCCATCAAGCTTTCCAGCTAACATCTCATCAGCAGCCTGTCCAATAGCTTCTGCTTTTTTCGCATCAAGTTTACCAAGATCTTTGTTGACGATGGCAACTGCTTTTTTTAGATAAGAAAATGCTCTCGTAATCTCATAAGGCATTGTCTCTTCGCCGATAGCAAAGTTTTCAATCGAGCGCTGGGTTTGAGCACCCCAATACGCATTTTGGGGAACCTGAATTTCGCCCATTGTGTCTTTTTCTATACGGTAAGACATCTCTGTTACACTCCTTGGAAAAATTTATTGGAATTCAAGGTATCAATCATAGATTGAACTGAAGCACATGACTTAGCAAACATGGCTTTCTCAGCATCATTAAGCGTTATCTCAATTATTTTTTCTACTCCGTTTGCCCCCAGCATTATTGGAACACCGCTCACAACGTCACTGTAACCGTATTCACCATCAAGGTACACGGCACAAGGGTGAATTTGTTTTGTATCTTTTAAAATAGCATCAATCATCATAGCTGTAGATTTTGCAGGGGCATAATAAGCTGAACCTGTTTGCAAAAGGGCCACAATTTCTGCTCCTCCGCTGCGTGTACGCTGTACTACTTCATTAATCTCATCTTGAGACAGTAAGTCAGAAAGAGGAACACCGGCAACGGTTGAATACCGTGGGAGTGGAACCATATCATCCCCATGACCGCCCATAACCGAAGCACGGATCTGACCTCCACCGTATCCAAGCTTTTCTTGAATAAATGCAGCCATACGCGCGCTGTCCAAAATGCCCGCCATTCCAATAACGCGGCTTCTGTCAAATCCACTCTCTTTGAGTGCAACGTACGTCATGACATCAAGTGGATTAGAAACCATAATAATAATGGCATTCGGAGAGTATTTTGAAATTCCTTCAATAACTTCACGCGTTATGTTTGCATTAATCATTAAAAGATCATCACGACTCATACCAGGTAATCGTGGACTTCCTGCCGTAATAACAACGATATCACAATCGGTTAAATCAGCCATTTTATCGGCAACACTCACAACCGTGTGACTGCGAATTGCAGCTGCAGCTTGAGACATATCAAGTGCTTTACCGCGCGCTATTTCTATTTTATTGTCACGTAAAATAATCTCATGACAAGCACCCTGCATTGCAAGTGAATAGGCTATAGTAGACCCGACATTTCCTGCACCGACGATTCCAACACGTTTTCCTTTTACCATATGCACAACTCCTAGTGGCAAAAATACGTACAACTCCCTACAATCCACTATACTCATCACTATTTTTATAAAAAACACTAATAAGCATACGGTCAGAGAGTTAATACACAGACGATGACCTATCGCCTTATATTTATAGAGATCTTCTCTACACAAATAAAACGACAAAAAGAAACCTTCAGCAAGTGTGCTGAAGATTTTAGGGGAGTATTATATTATATAGAAGCGATAATTGCGTTTAATGTAGCAGACGGACGCATTGCTTTTTCAGCTTTTGCATCATCTGGACGGAAGTAACCACCGATATCTTGTGGTTTTCCTGCTACTGCAAGAAGCTCTTCCATGATTTTTGCTTCATTATCAACCAATGCTTTAGCAACTGGAGCAAACTTAGCAGCTAATTCAGCATTTTGACCTTCAGCCAATGCTTTAGCCCAATATTGAGCCAAGAAAAAGTGAGATGCTCTATTGTCAGGTTGACCCGCTTTACGACCTGGCTCTTTGTTGTTATCAAGGTAACCTGCATTTGCAGTATCCAAACCAGCAGTTAGAGCGGTTAGTTTTGCATCAGAGTGTTTTTGACCTAGGAAACGTAAAGACTCAGCCAATGCCAAGAACTCACCCAATGAATCCCAACGCAAGTGACCTTCGTTTACAAACTGCTCAACGTGTTTAGGAGCAGATCCGCCGGCACCTGTCTCATACAAACCACCGCCTGCAAGCAATGGAACGATTGAAAGCATTTTAGCTGATGTTCCAAGCTCAATGATTGGATACATATCAGTCAAGTGGTCACGTAAAACGTTACCTGTTACTGCGATTGTGTTTTTACCTTCACGAATACGTGTGTTTGTAAAACGTGTAGCATTGGTTACGTTCATGAATTGAATATCAAGACCTGTTGTATCAAAATCTTTTAGGTATGCATTTACTTTTTTGAGCAACTCAGCATCGTGTGCACGTTTTTCATCCAACCAGAATACTGCAGGGATTCCTTCCAAACGTGTGCGCTCAACGGTCAAACGTACCCAGTCTTTGATCGCAGCATCTTTAGTGCGAGACATTCTCCAGATATCACCCGCTTCACACTCAAAACTCATAAGAACACCATTGGCTCCAGTTACTGTAACAGTACCTGCTTCTTTGAGTTCAAATGTAGTTGGGTGAGAACCGTACTCTTCTGCTTTTTGAGCCATAAGACCGATATTTTGCATTGTACCCATTGTTGCTACATCGTATTGACCATGTTTAACACAATCCGCTACCATCTCTGCGTGGAACATAGCATAAGTAGAATCAGGAATAACCGCAACTGTCTCAAGAGCTGCACCTGTTCTGTCCCATTGTTTACCACCTTCACGTACCACTACCGGCATAGAAGCATCGATAATAACATCGTTAGATGCATTGAAGTTTGTTGTCCCTTTGTCAGAATCAACCATTGCGATTTTTGGAGCATCAGCTTCTACAACCGCTTGGAAAGCCGCTTTAATCTCAGCTTCTTTAGCGTGACCAGCGATTTTCTTCTCCAAGTCTGACATACCCATGTTTGGATTAACGCCAACTGCCTTGAAGACATCCGCATATTGTGCAAATACATCTGCGAAGAAGATCTCAAAAGCGTAACCGAACATGATTGGATCAGAGATCTTCATCATAGTTGCTTTTAAGTGAAGAGACCAGATAAGATTTTTTGCTTTTGCATCTTCGATTGTTTTCTTGTAAAAAGCTTTCAATGCTGAAATTGACATGAATGTACCGTCAAGTACTTCAGATGCAACACAATCAACAGTTTTCAATTCTTTACCATTAAGAGCGATGGTCACTTTTTGATCTTTATCCAAAGTAACAGATTTCTCGTGTGAGTAGAAATCACCTTTGCCTTCCATATGTGCAACATATGCTTTAGAGTCTGCAGCGAATGCACGTAGTTTGTGCGGGTTCTTTTGAGCAAATTTCTTAACAGCAACTGCAGCACGACGGTCTGAGTTACCTTCACGAAGAACTGGGTTAACCGCTGAACCTAAACAAGTAGCATATTTAGCTTGAATCGCTTTTTCTTCATCCGTTGTCGGATTTTCAGGGTAGTTAGGGATTTTGTGACCTTGAGACTGAAGCTCAGCGATACAATCTTTTAATTGACCAGCAGAAGCTGAAATATTTGGAAGCTTGATGATGTTACCATCTTCTTGAAGAACAACTTCACCTAATTTTGACAATTCGTCTTCTGCAAGACCCATTGCTGCAAGAACACGGCCTGAAAGTGAAATATCACTTGTAACTACTTCAACGCCTGCTGCTTTTGTAAACGCATTAACGATTGGTAAAAGCGAGTAAGTCGCTAGGGCTGGTGCTTCATCAATTACTGACCAAATGATTTTTGACATCAGATACTCCTGTGGTTTTATTTTTGTATACGCATAATAACACTTACTTGAATATATTTATACTTTGTTTACATTGATAGCTGTAAAAAGAGCTGAATATGTTTCATTTTGTAGCATTTAGTATGTTTTTATGGTGTGTAGAAAAGTAACTACTGTAAATATGTTCACCATTTTTTCCACGTACGAAATAAAGGTAGTCTGTATGCTTTGGATTGATAGCTGCATCCAGTGCTGCATAACTGACATTGCAAACAGGATCCTTAGGCAAACCTCGGTGTTTATAGGTGTTATAGGTTGTTTTATCACTACGTATACGTGCTGCTGTTACTTTTTGATGAGAGTATTCACCATAGTTCAAAGTACCGTCCATTTGCAATCGCATGTTCTTTTTTAATCGATTTTGAATTACAGAGCTCACCATTGGCATATCTTCTACGGAAGCCGCCTCTTTTTGTATAACGGATGCAAGTGTTACTAATTGTAACCATTTTGCTTCATCATAACTACCCAAAAGCTTTGTTGCCATAGCCCTGTGTTTTTGTGCTGACTGATCTAACAAAAAGCTTATCAGCCTTTCTTCATTAATTTCTTTGGGAATACTATAGGTATCGGGGACAAACATTCCTTCCGGTACTGAGGTTCTATCCGTATAGGCATCTTTTAATTTTCTTGCATTCAAATTCAACTGCTGAGCCATCTGTTCTAAAAATACGACTGTCGTTTCTCCAGGTATCAACGTAATGGTTTGAGTTACAGCCTTTGCAGTTGTAAGTTTATACAGGTACTCTATACGTGTTGATTTTTCTTCTTTTAAATCAATCCAACCTTGCTGTGGATGACCGATCAACCTAAGGATTATGGCATCTATCTTGTAAAGATTAACACCATTATTTTGCAGGTGTGATATACTTTTAAAAACAGAACCCTTCGGTATATAGACTATTTTTGGTGATGTAACTGTAGTAAACAGGTAAACTATGAACGATAAAGCCATCATTAAAATAATTAAAAGAATCCACTTTAATTTACTTGTTTTTTTACTTTTGCTCTTTCTTGCAGGCTTTTTTATTTTTGTCGCTTTATTAGAAGGTTTTACCATTTCTCATCTCAAATTAGGGGATATAAAATTTGAAAGATTATATCTAAAATGGGATAATAGGCTCACCATCACTGCCTCTTTAATTGACTTAAATGAACTTCATCGCGATAATGAACCCATTACGCTCAAACCTCTTTCTAAAATAACCGACCGTATTGATTGGATGCAGCGTTGGGTTGCTTCTATCGACATCAAAGCTATCCGCTATCAAAATACAGAAGTTTCACTGCACTATCACAAAAATTCTCTAGGAACGATCGATGTTCGTATGGGAAAAATCCGTATGAATGGTTATTTCGCGATAACACCTTCCAAATTTAAGCTAACTCTTTCTTCCAAAAATGAATCAGCAGCACAGGTCCATGGACTTTTACATCTTTACTTACAAGAGCAAAAGCTAAATGCATGGGGAAGCTTTGCATTGCCAAATACCCCAATTCTAAAAGCCTATGCCCTAGGAGATCAGAAAAAACTCCGTATTAGTGTTAAAGCAGATAAACCTTTCAATACATTAGACGAGTTGGTGGATTTTTTTGAAGTACCGCTTCAAACCCGTCCTTGGATAACTCATTATGCAAAAGCTAGCCGATTGACTCTTCACGAATGCCATGGCAGTTTTTTATACGATCAGCCGCAGAAACTTTTACACACTCTTTTTGTACGTGCCAGCGTAGACGGTGCTGAATATACCTTTGCACCTACAATTGCTCCTATCATTGCTAAAAAAGTAGACCTTGTTTTTAAAAATGGCGTCTTGGGTATTTATCCGTTAAATGGCTCTTTTTATACTATTCCAACGCAAAATAGTCATCTCTTTATTGATTTCAATCCCAAAAACATACTTCTTAATGCTTATATATTAACAAATCGCGCACAATTAAATGACAACATCCTGAATTTGCTGCATTATTATAAAATCACTGTTCCTATTCGTCAAAACAGCGGGTTATGCAATGTTGATTTAAACCTCTCAATTGATCTTAACAATTTTAATACCACAGCAAAAGGGAGGTTTATACCCGGAAAATCTGAATTACAATTGGAAAACTTTTTGTTTCAGACTATGGGTGGAATCGTAACACTTGACACTAATAAAGTATTTTTCAGCGGATTTGATACTAAGTATAAAAATACATTGCATGCACAGGTGGAAGGTCATTATGATGCCCATGCAGAAAAAGGAAGTGTAAAAATACTCCCCTATTCTTTTACACCTACAGGTGACCCAGCGATATTGTCGTTATTAACCCATCCACTCAAAACAATCGCAATTTATAATATTGGCCCCACTCATGACACACTTCAAATAGCGCCAACACAGTGGAAAGTATTGGATGAAACGGTTAACATTGAAGGCTTTACCATACCCTATGACTATAAAAACGCTTCCACAGTCATTCCAAAATTGCATTTTACTGTTCCCCATAAGATTCAGGGGACTTTCGAAGGAAAAATTTCACCTGAATATTGGTGGCTTCAACTTGGACTTGATAAATTTAATGTACAAGATCTTTTATTATCAAGTAAAAACTATGCACTCACTTTCGTCAGTGATCAGGACGGCGTTAACATAACCTCCAATGCCGCTTCTTCCTGGAAGCTTAACGGGCAGGACTTTTCACTCTCTCCCCTTCATATACGTGCCAGCGACAACAAGCTGGTATTCGACGATATCAAAATAAGAATAGAAACTTTTCTTGAGGGAAGCATTTCTGGAGAGTATCTATGGAAGCTTAATCAAGGCTTCATATCACTCACCAACATGATACCTTTAAACCAAACAATCAGTAGCTATATCAATCTCCATAAAAATCAAAATTTTTCTATCAATGCTGCACATGAACATCTAACGCTTCATTCGCAATCATTGGGGATTGATTTTACAACGATGAGCCAGGGATGGAAAATAACCGTCCCTGATATATCACTTTTAAGTAATAATTCTCCTTTGCTGCACCAATATCAAATCACTCACGGCTATGCTGATCTTTTTTATTATCCGAAACAACGACGATATACTTTTAATGGTATTATAGATTACCCGTATCGTTTGATGGTGGTTAATGAACAGAGCCTTTCATCGTATCGGTTTAGCGGTTCGTATCAAAATGGGAAATCCTCCATCAGAGTTAATGACCGTCTAAAAATAAATTATGACAAATCCATTAATATCCGTGCCAACAACATGGGTATTAATGCGTCTGAGCTGGCAAAATGGCTTGATATTCCTACAGAAAAAAAGTCTCAAGACGGCTCTGAACCTGTACCCATATATCTCAATGCAACGAATACCCATCTCTACCTCATGAAGAATAGAAAAATAATTGCTGATACTTTAACTGCTACGTTAACAGGAGACGATCTGGATGCTCGTATGACTCATGGTTCAGGCTGGGCAGACCTGCAAATGAGAAATGGATTGTATCATGTTAAAGGAAGTCATTTTAACGATATCTTTATGGAACACTTATTTGCTTTTAGTGACTTTCAAGGCGGTGTAATGTCTTTTGAATTGGGCGGTCAAGTAGATGATTTTGAAGGGATTATGCGCATTGAGAACACTGTCCTAAAAGAATATAAACTCCTCAATAATGTTTTATCGTTTATCAATACGGTCCCATCGCTGGCTACTTTTTCTCTTCCAAATTACAATACAAATGGACTTCCCATTAAAGAGGTCTATAGCCATTATACTTTCCGTAATCACAAATTTCATGTTGAAAATTTCACTCTGAATTCACCTGAGCTCAAAATAAATGGCGAGGGAAATGTAAACTTCAAAGAGGATTCTATTCAAGGAACTCTTACCCTGAAAAGTGATTTAGGATCACAACTGGGACGTATTCCTATGGTGGGTTACATACTTTTTGGAGATCACGGTTCTGTAAGTACAACAGTAAATCTAAAAGGGAAACTGAGCGATCCTGTCGTAGAAACGGCAATTGCAAAAGAGATTATTACGATACCGTTCAATATCTTAAAACGAACAGTCACCTATCCATTTTTATGGATGATGGATGATGAGAAGAAAAAATAGTAACTTATTCGTTACGTAATACGGTTAGTGGATCGACATCCGCGGCTTTTTTGGCCGGATACCAGGCTGAGAGTATCACAATACCAAACGCACCGATTATAATAGAGAAAAAATCCGTTACCGTCAAATCAAGAGGCAGTGTTGATGTTGGATAGACATCCGCCGGCAGTGAGATAATGTCAAAACTTCCTAAAACCCATATTCCAATAAATCCCAGAAGAGATCCTGTAATAATCCCCAAAGTCCCGATAACAACCCCTAGAATCAAAAAGACACGCTTAATCTCCTGTTTGGATGCCCCAAGCGAAAGCAACAGCGCGATTTCGCTGCGACGGTTCATTACAGTCATAAGCAAAGATGAAATAATGTTAATAGCCGCAATAAGGATAATAAGCATTAACACGATAAAAAGAGAGGTTTTTTCCATTTGCAATGCGGCAAAGAAATTCCCATTGTCTTCCCACCAGCCACGAATGGAAACCGAATCGGGCAACACTGCTGCAATTTTTCTGATATCTTCTTCTGGAACACTTGAGTGAACATGAATACCATCATAAACACCTTCTGGAAGCGCTAACACTTTTCGCAACGATTCGAGTGTCGTATAGGAATATCCTTTATCGTACGCACTTAATCCTGAATCAAAAACAGCCGTGGGTTTAAAGCGTTTCATCTTTGGAGACATGGCGATTCCGCCCGGTTCCAGTTGAGTAAAGATATAGGTAAGTTTATCCTCGCTTTTGAGCGAATACGCTTCCATGAGTCCTTTCCCGACCATTACCTCAAATCCCTTAGGAACATCCTTTTCAAGCCCTTTTGCCACAATCTCATTCACTTTTGCTTCACGCTTGAAATCAACCCCAAAAAGATACCCGCCCTCAAGCAGCGTATCGTATCGGCATAACACAGAAGATGTAATGTAAGGGCTAAAAGCAAGATTAGGAAATTTTTGTTCGAGTTCTTGAAGAAGCGATGCCTCAACGGCGCCAAAAAATTTAGGCTGTATGGTGAGGGGATAATTCATAACGGTGAGTTTTTTCTTAAACTCATTGTCAAAACCGTTCATCAATGCCATCGCAATGATAAGTACCATAACCCCAAGTGCGATACCGCTAAACGCTAAAAGAGCAGAGATAAAGATAAATGGCTGTTCTTTGTCAAAACGTAAAAAACGTTTGGTCAGATAACGGACGATATTCAAGAGGCGAATACCCCTTTTTTAGGTCCTGATTTACCGCAGCAGTTTTTATATTTCAATCCACTTCCACAAGGGCAATCATCGTTACGCGCTATTTTTGAGTTTTCAAGTTCACTGCTTGCATGATTAAGTGACATTTGCAACTCTTCTTGACGTTTTTGAACTTCCATTTGTTTTGCTAACGCTTGGGCCTCTTCTTCAACGTTTTCGACTCTAAACTGAATAACATGAAGCGTCTTGATCGTATCGTATTTAATTGTCCCTACAAGCTCGCTAAAGAGATTGTAACTCTCTTTTTTATATTCAACCAATGGATCTTTTTGGTTATAGGCTCGTAAACGGATACCTGTTTTCATACTGTCCATTTGGTACAGATGCTCACGCCATGCGGTATCAAGCGTTTTGAGATAAATCTCACGCTCAATATTGGAACGCGTAGACGGGTCAATAACCGACATTTTTGCATCGTATTGTTCTTTTAAAACTTCAATCGACTTATTTAAAATGGCACTGTACGTTTTCTCGGAATAGAGAGCCATATTTACAATAGCATTGAGCTCTTCTTGGAATAGAAGTACCAATTTATCAAGATTAATCTCTTCTTGAGATATACCTTCAAATATTCCGCTTAATGCCAATGATCGTGCAATATACTCTTGGCGGATCATATCGATCTTGGTCGCAATATCATAAGCCGGATCGAGAAGCTCACCACGGAATTTGTAAACAATCTTACGCTGTTCATTCGCAACATCATCGTATTCAACGATATGTTTACGTCCCTCGAAGTGCATGTTCTCAACTTTTTTCTGTGCTTTTTCAACAGCACGTGTCACCATGGAAGATTCGATGTATTCACCGTCTTCAACCCCTAGGCGTTCCATGATCGACTTGATCTTATCCGAACCAAAAATACGCAGTAAGTTATCTTCAAGACTCAAATAAAACTGTGTCGTTCCCGGATCGCCCTGACGTCCTGAACGTCCGCGCAGCTGATTGTCAATACGACGATTTTCATGTCGTTCTGTCCCCAGAATATACAAACCACCCAGTTCTTTGATCTCATCACTCACTTTGATATCAACACCGCGTCCAGCCATGTTCGTAGCAATCGTAATCGCTCCTTTGGCCCCTGCATTTTTAATGATCTCACCCTCTTGCGTATGATTTTTAGCATTCAATACGGTATGAGGAATTTTTTCTCCTTTAATAAGGAGGTGCAGTTTTTCAGATTTTTCAATCGATGCAGTACCGATAAGAACCGGCTGACCTTTGGCATGAAGTTCTTTAATCTTTTCAATAACAGCAGAAAATTTTTCACTTTCAGTTTTATAAATGAGGTCATTCAAGTCTTTACGAATAACAGGAACATTCGTAGGGATGGAAATAACGTCCAAATTGTAAATTTGAGAAAACTCAGTTGCTTCTGTTTGTGCCGTACCGGTCATGCCTCCTATTTTATTATACATTCTAAAATAGTTTTGGAAGGTAATGTCTGCAAGCGTTTGGGTCTCTTCTTTGATAATAACGCCTTCTTTTGCTTCAAGCGCTTGGTGTAGCCCCTCAGAAAAACGGCGACCTTCAGAGAGACGCCCTGTAAATTCATCAACAATAACCACTTGTCCGTCTTGCAATACATAGTCCACGTCTGCTTCGAACAAATAGTTGGCTTTGAGCGCTTGGTCCAAATGGTGAGAAAGAGAAGAGTTTTCAATGCTGTAGAGATTGTCTACCCCAAAAAGTTCTTCTGCCTTGATAATCCCCTCTTCGGTAGTCAAAATAAGACGGTCTTTTTCATCAACGGTGAAATGCTCGTCTCTTACCAATGCTTTGGCAACCAAATCTGCACGTGTGTAGTTTTCCAATGCACGGTTTGTAGGACCTGAAATAATCAATGGAGTACGTGCTTCATCGATCAAAATCGAATCCACCTCATCGACGATGACAAAAGCATGATCACGCTGAACCATATGCTCTTTTGAATAGGTCATATTGTCGCGCAGGTAATCAAATCCAAATTCGTTGTTCGTTCCATACGTAATATGGGCACTGTATTGAAGGCGCTTATTGGCAGGGTTATGTTCCCCTTCCAGCAATATGCCTGTCTCATAACCTAAAAAGGCGTAAAGGACCGACATCTGCGTTCCATCGCGGGAAGCAAGATAATCATTCACCGTAACGACATGAACCCCCTCACCCGTCATCGCATTAAGAATAACGGCTAGAGTGGCAACAAGAGTTTTACCCTCCCCTGTTTTCATCTCAGCAATACGCCCATCATGCAATACCATACCACCGATAAGCTGTACATCAAAATGGCGCATTCCCAACACACGCTTACTGGCTTCGCGGGTAATGGCAAAAGAGTCAACCAGGACACTGTCCAATGTTTGGGTTCCGTTTTGTACGGATTCTTTTAAAAGAGCAAAAGCGTTTTGGAGTGACGCATCATCCAAATTTGCAAAGTGTGCTTCACGTGCATTGATTTGTTCAACACGCTCAAGATATTTTTTAACTTCGCGATCGTTTTTTGTGCCAAAGAGTTTTCCCATAAATGATTGGAGCATTGATTACCTTCATAAGTTCTGTATCTAAAAAGTCGCTGATTTTAACACAGCTATACTATTGTTTTGGTTAATGGGTATGATGGTACAATTCTTTATCTACAAGAACAAGGAAATTTGTGCGCTTTTTACCCTTATTATCTCTATTAACCCTCACCCTGTTTGCTTCTCCACAAGAGATCAATTCGTTTACTTCTTCTTTTGAACAGCGTATTGTGGATGAACATGGAAAAGTGATCGTTTATCGCGGTGAACTGTGGGCCAGCAAACCTCAAAATGCATTGTGGTCGTATCAAAAACCAATACAAAAAAGCGTTTACATCAGCGGCAAACGTCTGGTAATTCTCGAACCGCAACTCGAACAGGCTACCGTCCGCTCACTGGGAGATGAAATCGACTTCTTAGAGATCATAAAAAAAGCCAAAAAAATCGACAACGATCACTACAAAGCAACTGTCAATGGACAGACTTATACCATCACATTTAAAAATGATTTGCTCAGTATGATTCAATACACTGATGGCTATGACAATAAAGTCACCATACAGTTTTTAAAACCTTCGCACAATGTCGCCATTCCTAGCAGTCGTTTCCAGCCCTCTATTCCTGCCGGGTATGATGTTATAAAAAACTAGTTTTATCAAAACATTGGCAAATTTTCAGCTACATTTTTAATATAGCTTGATATATTTTGTTTATAGAATGAGTTGCAGTGCATTAGATTTATGTTGTACATATTTTGTATAATTTTTTGATTTTATAGAGGTAATGAAATGAGTAAGTTATATAGTTTGGTTGCAGTTATTGTCTTGATGACGGGATGTTCGTATAAAAATGAGGCAATAGAGCTTTCATCATACAAAACCCAGTATATAGGTCAAACAACACAAGATATGAGTACTGCTTCTTTATCGTCAGTAACGGATATACGAGAGGATAAGACTTCAATAGGATATGTTGAAGCAAATGGTCAAGTAACTACAAAGTTATATAGCTATGTAAATTTTGCAGACAGATACAGAGATGGACTTGCTAGAGTATTGAAAGTTGCTAAGTTCAATTTAGTCAATAATCCTACAGATGCTAATACAAAAATAGATGTAAAAATCAAAGATATTCAACTAATTTATAATGATACTAACAAATTTGATGAAAATCTTAAGGGTAAAATAATCGTAGAGCTGACTCTAACAAAAGCTGACAAGGTAAATGTGCTCACATTTACTCAAAAACAAGGAATATGGATAAAACCGTCTTACACATCCAAAGATGTAGAACCTTTGCTGGATGCACTTTTTACTGACAGTATTAACGATATAGTTTCTAAGCTAGCTAATAAGTAACGATTCCAAAAAATATTAACTCCCAAAACCACTTTTAAAATTGTCCTTTTGGACAACAATCTGCTTTTGTTTTTCTTTACGCGCGGTATCTTTTTCTACGAAGATTTTTTGTCTCGTTTTTGGATCCATTTCAGTGTAGTACATTACCGCTGAATACGTCCCAGGGGTCGGAGTAAAAACTTGTGCTTGCTCAGGGTTCATTTTGAGTTCATCGCTGGTAAAGCGTTTTAAATCATGCATGTCTTTTTCGGTACATCCAGGATGGGCTGCGATTAGATAATAGGTCAAAAACTGCTTTTTTCCCTCTTCGCGATTGAGCTGATCGTACAGTTTTTTGAAATCCACAAGAGTTTGTTTTCCCGGTTTATTCATCAAATGCAGTACATGATCAGATGTGTGTTCGGGGGCGACTTTCATCTGTCCTGAGATGTGGTGTTTTACCATCTCTTTGAGATACTCATAGCCTTGCTTCTTGTCCTCATTGATCAGGTCATAGCGTACGCCTGATGCTACAAATGCTTTTTTAATACCACGTACCTCTCTAAGACGGCGCAGAAGGTTGATAACACGGGTATGATCCACTTTCATCGATTTACACAGATGGGTATCATCCACACAGCGCTGATGGGCACAGGTACCGTGTTTGAGTTTTTTATTGCACTCATAGCCGTACATATTGGCTGTGGGACCGCCCACATCACTGATGATACCTTTGAAATCCTTATACTCCGTAAACTGTGTTGCCTCATTGATAATAGACTCTTCACTACGGGTGCGAATCGTGCGCCCTTGATGAACACCAATAGCACAAAAGTTACACTCACCCCAGCATCCCTGATGGGTCATGATCGAAAACTTGATCGTTTCCAAACACTTAACAGCCCCTTGCGGCTGATGATAAGGGTGAAGTTCACGAGTAAAGGGGAGTGCCGATACGGCGTCCATTTCATTCTCATCGAGATAATCGGCAGGTGGGTTTTGGATACTGTAGCGACCATCCACCTCTTGACATAAACCTTCAGCTGAAATCGGGTCATTGTTGTCATAAAAAGCGTCAAAAAGATCAATGTATTTTTCTTTGTCTTCCAAACACTCTTTGTGAGATGGCAAGCTCAAATAATCTTTGCGAGGTTCTTTGGAAATATAACACACACCGCGAATATTATGCGGTGACTCGCCCCGCTCCAGTGCTTTTGGAAGAGCAATGATCGCCCCCTCACCCATACCGTAGATCAAATAATCGGCTTTGGCATCAAAGAGGATAGGTTTGCGTAACTTGTTTGTCCAATAGTCGTAATGGGTCACACGGCGCAAGCTTGCTTCTATCCCTCCTAAAACGATAGGAACAGTGTTCTTGTAATATTGACGGATAAGATTGGTATAGACCAGCGTCGCACGATCAGGGCGTTTGTTGTTGACACCGCCGGGGGTATAATCATCACTATTGCGGAACTTTTTGGTGGCGGTATAGTTGGAAACCATCGAGTCAACACTGCCACCGCTAACCCCCCAAAAAAGACGAGGCTCACCCAGACGTTTTATATCTACATCAGAGGTAACATCAGGCTGACCGATGATACCTACACGATACCCCTCACGCTCCAATATACGTCCAACAGCTGCAATACCGATAAATGGAGAATCGATATACGCATCGCCATTGATGAGAATCACATCGCATTGATCCCAGCCCCGAGCATCCATTTCGGCACGGGTGGTTGGTAAAAATCGGAAAGTTTCAGCAGGGTTAGTTTTCATGGGCGCATTGTACGGTTATGTCTCTTACAGAGAGAATAAGATTTAGAGGTAAAAATTATAACAATCCCAATAACGCTACCAATAGAACTGGCGGTGTAATCACTAATCCCACTTTCATGTACTCGCCCCATCCGATTTTGACCCCTTTATGAGCCAAAACATGTAGCCATAGAAGTGTTGCCAATGAACCGATCGGGGTCATTTTAGGCCCTAGGTTACATCCGATGATATTAGCATAGGCTAAGGCATTGTTGCCAGCCTCCGCAATTGCGATATCCATGATCATGATCGTAGGCATATTATTCATCACGGAACTAAGTATCGCGGATAAAAATCCCGTACCGATAACGGCATACATATTTCCCATTCCCTGTAACTGTGTGATGACTCCCGCAAGATAGGTTGTCAATCCGCCGTTTTTAAGTCCGTAAACCACAACATACAGCCCAATGCTAAACCACACTACCTGCCATGGTGCCGCTTTGATTGTCATAATCGGTTTAGTAGCTTTAAAATAGGTGGCAATTCCTAAAAACACCAACGCACCACCAAGTGCAAAGACCGAAATCGGAAGATGATAGACATCCCCGATAAAATAACCCACCATTAACAAAGCTAAAAACCACCAGCTAAGACGAAACATCGTCATGTTCTTGATCGCAGACTCTGGAGTTGGAAGATGATCGGTATCAATATAGTTTGGAATATCTTTGCGAAAATAAATCCATAAAACCGCAATAGAAGCAATGATGCTGAGTAAATTCGGTAAAAACATCGTTTGCGCATATTCCCAAAACCCGATTTTGAAATACCCTGCTGTTACGATATTGGTGAGGTTTGAAATCACGAGCGGATTGGAGGCACTGTCACCGATAAATCCTCCCGCCATCAAAAAGGCGAACATCGCCAACGGTTTCATCTTCAGATATTTCATTTTTGCCAAAACAATCGGGGTTAGGATCAATGCCGCACCGTCGTTAGCAAAAAACGCCGCTACCAATGCTCCGAGAATCAAAATATAGACAAACATAAGGTTTCCATTACCCCCTGAAAGACGTGCCATTTTCAATGCAGCCCATTCAAAGAATCCAATCTCATCAAGTACCATAGACAATAAAATAATACCGATAAACGCTAATGTTGCATCCCACACGATGGAAGTAACTGTGATAACATCTGCAAAGCTCACCACTCCCAGTAACAGTGCCACAAGTGCTCCGCCTACCGCCGTGGTACCGATTTTCAATCCTCTAGGCTGCCATATCACTAATACAAGTGTTGCTAAAAACACCCCTATTGCTAAAACCATCATCATTCTCCAAAACTTATTTTGATGAATTGTATCATAATATCAATATATCTTGATATATTATTTTTATTTCGTTACACTTTCATAAAATCAAGGAGTCATTATGAAACGTTTGCATCTTCATATTAGCGTCAAAGACCTCGAGAAAAACCGTCAATTTTACACCACGTTATTTGGGAGTGAACCGACCAAAGTCAAAGAGGATTACCTCCAATGGCTTCTCGATGATCCGTACATTAATTTTGCCATTTCCAGCGGCCGTGATAAAATCGGACTTAACCATCTAGGCATCCAAGTGGACAGTGACGAAGCGCTTGAAGTAATCGAGCAACGTCTAGTTGAAGGAAATGTGATGGGTGAGAAACAAGAAGAAGCCGCATGTTGTTACGCATCCAGCAAAAAATACTGGGTCGAAGATCCCCAAAATATCATCTGGGAAAACTACCATACGATGGAACAGATCGAAGTATTCGGCGGGGATGAGTTTACCGGTGGAACAGGTTGTTGTCAACCATCCTTTTCCAAAAACGGTCAATGGTCTACGGGCGGAAGCTGTAGCTAACACATGGAAACCTTTTTAGAAACCGTATCGGCTTTGAATGACGAAACCCGTATCAAGCTTTTAGCATTTTTAAATCTCCACGGTCCGCTGTGTGTCTGTGATCTGCAGGAGAGTTTTGGGATGATACAATCACGTCTCTCACGCCACCTTAAAATCCTCAAAGAAGCGGGATTTTTACGCGTCGATCGTCAGGGGACGTGGGCCTATTATACGATACGTTCGCCACTGGATCGTTTTCGCCTCCAAGCACTGGAAGAAATAACTACGTTGGGAATCGATCTTCCCCCACTCATCAAACAAACAGGAGAATGTAAATTATGAAAAACGTCTTAATCCTCTGTACGGGCAACAGCTGCCGCTCTATCATGGCTGAAGCGCTTATCAATGCTAAAATAGGAGATTGTGTATTCGCTCAAAGTTCGGGTGTCAAAGCCAGCGGTAAAGTTAATCCCAATGCCAAAGCTCTACTGGAGTCACGTGGTTACTGGAGAGAGGAATACCACTCCAAAGTGATCGATACGGTCATCGATACACCGTTTGATCTTGTCGTCACTGTCTGTGATCATGCTCATGAGACGTGTCCAATGTTCCCAAAGGCCACCAAAACCATCCATGTATCTTTTGAAGATCCTAGCGGTAAAGAAGTAGAAGAGTATGCAAAAACACTTGATCTAATCGAAGCTGAACTTCTACCGATTGTGAAAAAGGAACTGTGTGTTTGATTGGTGGGAGAACCTCAGCGGCTTTTTTGTTTTTGAGATACTCAAATTTCAAAAACCAAGCCCCCTTGGTGACGCTGTACACTTTTTCATCTACGACACCATCAAAATTTTTATCCTCCTAATTAGTATCATCTATCTAGTTACTCTATTGCGTAACTATTTTCCAATAGAAAAAGCCCGTGCCTACATCAGCGGTAAACACAAGATTGTTGGTCATATACTCGCGGCAGTATTTGGGGTTATCACCCCTTTTTGCAGTTGCTCGGCGATCCCCCTGTTTTTGGGATTTTTGCAAGCGCGCATCCCTTTGGGGGTCACTTTTAGTTATCTCATATCAGCACCACTGAGTGACGCGGTCGTCATCGCCATGCTACTTTCGCTATTTGGATGGAAAATCGCCCTCCTTTATGTAAGCGTCGGGCTTCTAATCGCAATTGTTGCTGGACTTATTATCGGTGCGATGAACCTGGAAAAAGAGGTACTAATCGAAGTAAAACCGTTAAGCGACATCTCTTATGAAAAAGAGGAAACACTATTTCGGCACCGCTTGCGTGAAGCATGGGACTACACAGCAGATATCTTCAAAAAGATTTATCTCTATGTAGTCGTTGGTGTGGGTATCGGGGCATTTATTCATGGGTATGTTCCCGCGGATTTCATCACCAATTATGCCGGAGGGAACGCATGGTATGCCCCTGTCATCGGCGTCATAATGGGTGTGCCAATGTATTCCAATGCGGCAGGAGTCTTGCCCCTCGTCGAAGTACTCACACAAAAAGGGATGCTACTAGGAACGGCGCTATCGTTTATGATGGCGGTTGTCGCTTTGAGTTTACCCGAAGCAATGATCTTGAAGCGGGTATTGTCGCTCAAACTGATTGCCATATTTTTCGGTACGGTAACACTGGGTATAATCGGTGTAGGATATTTGTTTAATGCCATATTATAGGAGAAACTCATGAAAATCGAAATTTTAGGAACAGGTTGTTCTAAATGCAAAGCCCTCGAAGAAGCAACTAAACAAGCAGTCGCGCAAAGCGGGATCTTTGCTCAGATCGAAAAAGTCGAAGATATTATGAAAATCATGGAATACGGCGTGATGAGCACTCCTGCCCTCGTAATCGACGGTAAAGTCCTCAGCACTGGAAAATCTCTCAATGTTAATGAAATAGTAGAGTATATAAAAGCACACTAGTGGAAGCCTTTTTTATATCTCTACTCGAAACGCATGGGCTGATCGTCTTTGCCGCCGCATTCGGAATCGGAGCGCTTACGTCTCTCGCCCCCTGCTCTATTGTTTCGGTTCCTCTGCTAGTCGGTAGTGCGCTGGGGATGAGTTCGCATTTGAATCCTAGAGAGCGGGTACGGTTTACCTATATCTTTGCCTCTCTCTTTGCGCTGGGTGTTGCGGTAAGCTTTTCGATCCTCGCCTATATGGTCGCAAAAATGGGGTATTTTTTTTCAATTGCGCCGTTGGAAGCGTATATCGCAGGAGGGATCGCTGCTATCACCATCGGGCTGTATTCACTAGGAGTTTTGCCTGAAGTGATCGATAAATCACGATGGATGAGCCGTCTCATCACTCTGCGCTATGTGGGAGCACTATTGATCGGAATGCTGTTTGGCCTCGTATCAACACCCTGTGCATCCGCTCCTCTCGTAGCAATCATTACCGTTGCCGCCAATGCCCCGCAGTGGTATGCGTATGCACTGGTGCTTATTTTCGCTCTGGGGCACTCACTGCTTCTGCTCGCAGCAGGTGTATCAGTAGGCTTTGCACAAAGCGTCGCCAGCAGTGGTAAAATAGCGTTTATCACAAACTGGATGACCAAACTCTTTTCTCTTGCTCTCATCAGTATTGGAATCTACTTTTTTACCTTAGCCTATCAACAACTTTAAAAGGATGTTCATGAAATTTTTTGCCCTACTCACTGCCCTTTCTCTCTCACTCATCGCCGCTGAGCTTCAGCCTCATCCGTATGCCCTTGTCAAACAGGAGATAGGCCGTGGTCAGACAGTGATGGTAGAAGCGGGTTCCACTATGTGCAATGCGTGCAAAGAGATGGGAGAACTCCTTTACCGCGAAAAACAAATCAATCCTGACCGCAAAATCTTTTTTGTCGATGTTGGCAAAGAGCGTGACGCGGCACGGACAATGAAAATTCAGATGATCCCCACGCAGATTATCTATGACGGTACAGGAAAAGAGATTGACCGCCATATCGGTGGATTTACGACCGATGCTTTGAAAAAATTCTTGGCAAAACATAAAATTTAAGTAACCGTCATGAAACAAACTTCATTTTTTCAAAACCTCACTCACGACCAACGTAAAGTTATGTTAGTCATTTTCCTAAACGTAGCCATCGTCATCATCGAAAGTACTGTTGGAGTTATCAGTGGCTCACTTGCCCTACTCTCTGATGCATGGCACAACCTAAGTGATGTATTGGCTCTTGTGGTAACGGCCATTGCTCTGGGTCTTGGAGCACGTCCTGCTACACCTACAATGACCTATGGATACGTCCGTTCTGAAATGATGGCGACATTCATCAACGCAGGTTTTTTATCCCTCTTGATGATCTGGGTTGCGGTTGAAGCAGTGGATCGTCTACTTCACCCTCTGCCAGTGGATGGATGGCTCACAATGATTACGGCGAGTATCGCATTGGTTGTCAATACGGCAAGCGCGGTGATTTTAGGCGGTCATGCCCATGTGCATACCCACGATGAAAACGACGATGCGCACCATCACCAAGATCTCAATGTCCGTGCCGCTTTTTGGCATATGGCAAGCGATGCAATTTTATCCCTTGCAGTCGTATTGGGTGGAGGGGCTATGATTTTGTGGGGGATTCCGTGGATCGATTCGGTTCTCTCGCTGATATTTGCCGCAGTGATTTTGATCGCCAGTGCAAAACTTATCTCACAATCTTTTTCCAGTCTTATGGATCGTACCAATCCCAAAACCGTTGCTAAATTTTTAAACATCATTATGAAAAATTCACAAGTTTTGGAAATACATGATGTTCATCTCATACGCCCTTCCAGCCGTGAATACTATTTTTCTGCTCACATCGTACTGGAGGATACATTGAGTCTTGCCAAGGTAGAACGTATCATCGAGGAACTTCGGAATGACCTCTCACACGCTGGAGCCACGCATATCCTGCTTCAGCCTGAAACACATAAATATGCCGGAGAAAATAACCTCCATTGTAACGGACACAGTCATCATTACGACCATTAAAATTTCTCTATTTTACAACTTACTGACGATCGACTTAATCTCACTAACAAGTTCTTGCTGTCTGGCATAAAGATACTCGATCAAAAAGCTCTCATACGGTTCTTCTAAATCAAGGACGACTACTACTTTTGTATATTCACCCTCATCCTTAATAAACTCGACATTTCCGGTTACTATCATACTTACCACACCATCTTCCGAACGCTTGGAGGGAAGATGGAATTGCAAAGTCACCAAAGTTCCCAGGGGAGGGATACCTCTTGCATTATTAACTCTACAGGCTATGGATTTGATAGAAATATCCAAGATCGAAGCTGAAATCATATTTTTAAGTGCATTCATGGTGAGATGCATTCGGTGGTCGCTTTGAATGCGAATATGTTGACGACTGTTTGCAGATGCCCTTAAAGGGACAAAATTTCGAAAAATCGCTATTTTTCTACCAATATCCACAATTTTGATCTCTGCTGCAATGTCAAACGGGAGATTTGTCCCTTGAATAACGATACTTTTTTCAACCTGCATTGCATAACCTTGAATTTTTTCAATCGCCATATACACCATGCCATCTGCAATTTTTATAATTTGCCCTATGGTATTGATACGTATCCCTTTATAAAAATTAAGCAACTTCACTTGTGACTTTGATAAAAATAACTTTTCCAAGTAATGCAAAGCCTGATCTTTACTGTCCAGTGATTTATCATCAAAAGAGATCTCGTGATAGACTAAATGAGACAAATCACTTGATATCAATTCTCTTTGGTTGATATGGTCAATAATATTAATCGCTTTATTCAATTCCAGTTTAGACATATCAATAACAAAAGAATCCAGAATAGGAGTCGCTCCATTCACCGAAATTTGGGCAGCTACATTTTCATGCAGCCGTTCCAAACTTTCCTTGAGTTCATTCAGCGAAACCCCTTCATCAATAACAGTGAATACATCTTTATGCCAAAGCGCAATATTAGCCATAGCATTAAAATGTTTTTTGGCCATAGCAAAAATTTGTATGCATATCTCATTGTAGACATCTTCACCGAATTCTTCAATGACTTTTTCTTCATTTTCTATCATGATAACAATGACAGGGATCGGTTCGCTCTCTTGCTTATGTACCACAAAAGCATCTTTCAGAATTTCAATAAAATTAATCCGGTTGAGAAAGAGTTTTTCTGATTTTTTAAATGCTCCGCCTATGGGACTCATCTCTACTAATATTTCACTGTCACTGATTTTATGCGCATCTACTAAAAATGATTCGGTAATTTTTCTATGATTAATCAGTTCACGTATTTCAGGAGTCGAAATCTGTTTAAAAAAAATAGCGGCATCAGAACCGTCAAATGCATTGAGTGCTGAAAGACCATAAAACTGCTTAAACGCATCATTGGCAAATATTCCTTTGTTCCCGCGATAAATCCAATACATATGGGATGTATTGTCCACAACCTGTTTGTAATTTAATACGATTAAAGATTCATTATGTTTTTTAATCGTATTAGGCAATGTAGAAAGCATCATTGTGGCAAATTCTTGCTCATTGGTAATGTATTTTCCAACATACCCAGCTCTAAAAAGCAGTGCTTCTTTATACAAGGAAATATTTACATCATCAGAGAGCAGTAATGCTTCAAGACGCTGTACATGCCCACTCAACGAACGTGCAGTAGATGAAGATATACTGGCTAAAGAGCCGTTAATAATCAGAATATGACACGACAAGGCTTCAGATGTTATCTCAGAAAAACCAATACGGCGCATGGTGCGAAAATACTCCAAACCTGTAGCACAAATAAACCCGCAGTTCTCTTCCTCCCCAATTACCAATAGGTCAAAAAATTTGGTATATTTACTAATCTTTTCTATCGGCATACAAAAACTCTTTATTGTAAAATTATTACTTTATTGTAGCGTGTTCTTAGGAGACTGGGGTAAAAAATTGATTAAAATGCGCATATAATGAGCATTAGGGTAAAATTTCAAAAATATTTATAGGAATTATAATGCTTCGCTTTGCCCCAAGCCCGACAGGAGATATGCACATTGGCAATCTTCGAGTCGCTTTATTTAATCATATTATGTCTAAAAAACGAAATGAACCCCTGCTGGTACGTATCGAAGATACCGACAAAGAACGCAACATCGAGGGAAAAGAGAATGAAATCTTAGAACTTTTGGCTCTTTTTGGAATTGAACACGAAGAGCACCAGCTTCAAAGCAATAATTTAAAGTTTCATCGTGCTATGGCATTACAGCTTTTACACGACAAAAAAGCGTTTAGCTGCTTTTGTACTCCCGAAACACTCGAAGCTAAACGTGACACCGCAAAAGAAGCCAAGCAAGCTTATCGATATGATGCCACCTGTGAAAACCTTCATGCCGAAGAAGTGATCGACAATATGGCCCCATTTACCATTCGCATTAAAAAGCCGTCTCACAGTATCAGCGTACATGATATTATCAAGGGAGAGTCTTCATTTGCACCTGATGACATTGACAGTTTTATCATCATGCGTACCGACAAGTACCCAACCTACAATTTTGCGTGTGCCGTGGATGATATGCTCAGTGATGTTTCCCTCATTATCCGAGGTGAAGATCATTTTAGCAATACCCCAAAACAAATCGCCATTCATCTGGCACTGGGATATGACAAAAAAATCGAGTATGCCCACTTGCCTATTATTTTGAATAATGAAGGCAAAAAAATGTCCAAGCGAGATGATGCTTCCAGTGTAAAATGGCTTCTTGAAGAGGGCTTTATACCTGAGGCCATTATGAATTATTTGATTTTGATCGGTAACAAAACACCCAATGAAATTTTTACACTAAAAAATGCAATCAGCTGGTTTGATTTGAGCACTATTTCAAAATCACCTGCCCATTTTGACATCGATAAACTCAAATTTATCAATCGTGAACATCTCAAAATGATGGATCCAAAAGAGCTTTCACGCTACGTCGGATTTGCAGATGAAGAGATTGGAAGATTAGCGAAACTCTTTTTGGATGAAGCACCAACACTCAAAGAACTCCGATCTAAAATCAGTGCCATTTTCTCTCCTAAAATTGTTCCGGACGAATACAAAGAAGGGTTTGAACTTTTACGCGACTTGACGCTCAAAGCCCCTCATTATGACGATTACGAATCGTATAAAGCCTATTTAATACAACACAGCGGACTTAAGGGAAAAAATCTCTTTAAACCGTTGCGTATTCTCATCGGTGGCTGCGAACACGGCCCTGAAATGGGTGATCTGTACGAGCATCTAAAAAATTATTTAAAAGAGGTAGTAAAATGAATCCGATAGATGGAATTGTAAGTGGTCTTGGAGGGATTGTCCATTCTTTGCTCACCGTTTATATCTGGATCGTTATCATCGGTGCGCTCTTAACATGGGTCCGTCCTGATCCTTACAACCCTATAGTCCAAATCATCTACCGACTCACCGAGCCTGCGTATCGATTGGTTCGCAAAATCATGCCCACAGTGTTCAACGGACTGGATTTGGCTCCCTTGATTCTCATCATACTTTTACAGGTTTTGGATGTGATCTTGGTGAACATTATTAATGCGGTGGTTATAGGGTGAAACGTTCTTTACTATTAAGCTTACTCCTTGTTTCTTCCACTTTGGGAATCACGTTAGAGGAGATCAATAACAAACCAGCTTCACGACAAAAAAACTTCTTGATCTGGCAGTTTTTGCATCAGGACATCAATGCATCGCAAGCCAGTGACGCATTTTATCAAGTCGAACATGTTAATGAAAAATTTCTCTTTGATTATGCGGCAAAAACAGATGAAGCAGAGATAAAATACACCGTTAACTGCATGAAAGAACTCGCTTCTAATCTTCCATTGATTCCTGAAGATGACTGTCTGATGCTCGCGCTTAATCCCGCAAAAGCTGCGGCACTCAAAAATGAAGAGCGCGAGGGCATCGCCGCACGGTTAGAAAATAAATTTGGAAATACCCAATGGCTTCGTACTATGAATCAGGAAAGTTTTTATGCCTCCACAAACAATCTTCACAACGAAACAACTCTCTTTCGTCTAGCGGGGGCGGCTTATCGGTATGATCATTTTAATCACACTCTAACCCCTGAAGTTCTTTTGGCATTATCTGCCATGAACTCTTTTGGAAACATTGTTTTCTTAACCGTCACCGATCCAAAAATGGATCAGCTTCAGCAATCGTTGTCCGACGTAACGGGAGGGAAATTCGATTCACAGACCCATTTCTTTTTGGCTATGAATTCGATCAAATACGGCAAACTCGGTATTGCACTCGATCACCTCAAAGAGGCGAAATCACGTTTTTATTCCCCGATTGATAAAGATAAAACTCGATTCTGGATGTATCAAATCACCAAAGACCAAGAGTATCTCCAAGAGCTATCCCAGAGTCTGGACATCAATATGTATGTCCTCTATGCCCGCGAGCTTCTAAGCTTGCCTACAGAAAACTATTTTACCTCTTTACCGACAACGAATCGCACCGACAGTGTCAAAGGGATCGATCCGTTCGAATGGAGAGCATTTTCCCAAGAGATCATGAGTTCAAAACCAGAAACGATCAGCAACCTCATCGACCGCAGTGATGGCAATGAATCCATGGCGATTCAGGGATACGTACTGGAACGCACCTATGAACCGTACATTCATAACTTTACCATGGCGTATGACCAATACATGACAAACCTGAGTAATGACAAAAAAGCGCTTTTGTATGCTCTCATGCGTCAAGAAACCCGGTTTATCCCTGGATTGATCTCACGCTCCTTTGCTTTGGGGCTTATGCAAATCATGCCGTTTAATGTGGATACTATCAGTAAAGTACACTCTCTCAAGCCAACAACCTATTTCGATATGCTGGAACCAAAAATGAGCATTGCGTATTCAATTTCTCATTTAAAACATTTGGAAGACAAACTCTACAACCCTACTCTCATTGCCTATGGCTATAATGCAGGTCTTGGCTCTACGAAACGGCTTTTGACAGAGGGAGGACGCTTTTTACCGGGAACCTATGAGCCGTTTTTGAGTATGGAACTTATGGGCAATGATGAAAATAGAGAATACGGCAAACGAGTGCTTGCCAACTATGTCATCTATAAAAAGATTTTGGGAGAAGAAGTGAAAATCACTTCCCTTTTTGATAATTTAATACAACCTTCCCAGTCAGATTATTTTCGAGCCCAAGCGCTAAAACTCCCTCAGTAAAGTTATGATACTTTACAAGATAAAATCGGTTCCATGTGTTGCGAACCGGCATTAGTTGGCGTCTTACATCCGCTTCTTTTAGCTCTTCTATCTCAACAGGTTCTTTGCCGTTGAGTGTCAAACGGTAACCGATATCCTTCAAATCCCGTTTTTTCACACTTCGCATATCGTTTTCAAAATAAATAGCCGCAATAAAAAACTCGCCATCTTTGTATTGTTCTGGATAAACAGGATTCAAATAAATAGCAGAAATAATCGCTTTGGTTTCAAGAGAGAGGACAATGCTGCCCGTTCGTAACTGCTCAACGGAACGCTCATGCGCTTTGTCCATTGTGAAAAGATCAAATGCCCCTTTATCAGCGCATCCGCTCAAGCTTAAAAGTGCAATAAGTCCAAGCACAGAAAATCGCATAGGTATCCTTTAGTTAATTCATATCCACTATCTTAACGAAATTTCAATGATAGTTGACTTGAAGGCTAAAAAGTATAAAAAGGGCTATAGAGAGTCATTAAGCAAAACTCAATACAATTACAAAACTGATTACACAATATTCAAGGAATCATCATCAAACCTTCATACACCGACAGAAAAACAACACCGAAAAAGAATTATGCAAATCCTCCTCAAAATTTTGCACGCAAAGCACCGCCAAAAAAAGAGAATGTAGAGACCCTGCAAGTCAATGAGATAAAATCTATGTTTATGCATTGGTTTAAATCCAGCAATGCAGTCCAAGGCCATGTAATGACCAAGGCAGATGTCATAAAAGCTATTTTGAAAAAATTGGATTCGAAACAAGACAAGTTTTTTACACGGGCAATGGATGAGATGATCAATGAGGGACTTTTTGAAGTACAACCAGACGGTGTAACCTTGGTACTGACGCAAAAAGGTGCTGATCTGCTCTAAAAGTATTTTTAACAGATTTTCAAAACTTATATCTCCAAGATGCGTTATTATGTTATACTCCATAAAATTATAAATTGGGACTGCATGAGTTTTGATATCTTAAATCGGGTCAGTGTACTCGTCAAAAAAACATACTATACCTTTGACCGATTTAATGTTGATGCCACATTCGCGTTGCTTTATCATGAAAAACCGTTAAATGTCATCGAGTTATCCAAATATATCAGAATTACCGACCAAATTATCCCGCTTGACGACAACCACTATTTTATTATTTTTGCATTCACGTCGCAGGAAAATTCATACAAAGCATCACAAAACATCTTATACTGTCTTGACCAATATTTTAACAACCAAACCAGCTGTATTGCACTGGACACTTTTGATACCTCAAAATCTCCAAAAGCTGTCCTCACCCGGTTAAATCAGATCCTTGCCGAAACCCGAAAAACCTCCTACATCCGAGTCGAAACAGAAGATATACTCGACCACTAAGCCAAAACACCTAAAATAGTGTAAAATTGCATCAAAAATACAAAGGATTATCATGGCATGGGCAACCGCACGACATATACTAGTAGCCACCCAAGAGGAGTGCAACGTACTCAAAGGACAAATTGAGAATGGCGAATCATTCGAAAGCGCTGCAGCTGAGCACTCTAAATGTCCTTCAGGACGTAAAGGGGGAGATCTGGGTAAATTTGGTCCTGGTCAAATGGTTCCTGAGTTTGATCAAGCGGTATTCAACGGCGACGTAGGTGTTTTATACGGACCTATTAAAACGCAATTCGGTTATCACTTACTGGAAGTTACTGCGAGAGGTTAAGTGTTAATCCATGATTAGCCAATTCAACACCTTCTTTCCTCTTTGGGCCATTGTCTTTTCTACAATGGCCTACTTGTATCCCCAATTTTTTTCATCACTCTCCCATACCATCACCTATTTACTCATGGCGATTATGCTTTTTATGGGAATGACCCTCTCCAGCAGCGATTTTTTACGTGCACTGAAAAGGCCCAAAATTTGTCAAACAGTGGCTATCGAAGTGGGGATGCAAAACTCCGGACTGGCCGTAGCACTGGCACTCAAATACTTTCCCCCTATCAGTGCCCTTCCCGAAGCATTATTGGCTAGCTATAGGAACCAAAAAAAATCCAATATCTAAATACGTCTTAGTTATGTTAAAATAGCGTTTATGTATCTTCGATTAGTCACTTTTTTATTTCTTTTCTTCGCAACAGCCCAATGCGATACACTCAAGCAAGCTTATACTTTCAAAGAGCCAAAAATATATTCTTCAGACCTCATAAACGGATGTTCTAACCGTTTTGAAATTTTACAGATACCCGATGGTAAAACGACGTATCGTATCAATGCAGAAATAATTGCCAAAACCTTCGAACTTAACGGATGCAGTATTGACGTTGGAAAAGTCCGTTATGTCAATTTCACCAAACAAACCTCACTTGATCTTACGAAGTTAAAACAACAACTCACCGATGTGTTTATCTCTGCTTACCCCAGGATGAATATCGAAAAAATCGATATTTTTCCAAGAGGATTTATTGAATCCATTCCTGAAAATTCTGAAGCTGTTTTAGATCCTGATATTACCGATAAAAACAATGGAATTTTCTACGTTCTTGACAAGAGCGGTGTACGCCGTTATTTTGATTTTTCATTAGAAGCCTCTCTCAATATCCTGCATAGTAATCAAAAAATAAATCGAAATCAGGTTCTTTCTTCAACTAATTCGACTCTTAAATCACTCCCTTTTACCCAATTCAGAGGCAAACCGCTCAGTACTCTTCCTGACCAAACACAACGATTTCGCCGTTCATTAAGAGAAAACACTCCCATCGTTGATCGTTATCTAGAGCCGTTGCCAATTGTCCTAAAAGGGTCAAAAGTAAGTGTGCAAGTGAAAAATGGACTAGTAATCGTTGAGTTTATCGCTACCGCCACACAAGAAGGGGCTCTGTATGATATTATTACGATTGAAAAAAGTGACAAAAAAAGGGCAAAAGCTAAAGTGATCGGAGAAAATCGGGTGGAACTACAATGAAAGTGGTCGTAGGTATCAGCGGAGCCAGCGGTGCAAGTTTGGGTTTAAAATTTGCAAAAGCTCTTCCTGCACAGATACAAAAGCATATTATTGTCTCCAATCACGCACAAATTGTCCTCGACAAAGAAGAAAATACTACCGTACACGCCAACGATGAAATTTGGGCATCTGTTGCCTCAGGCTCATATGGTGCCGATGCCATGATTATTCTCCCTTGCAGTATGAATACCCTCGCTAAAATAGCATGCGGGATTGCTGACAACCTGATAACACGTGCGGCAAGTGTGATGATCAAAGAGCGCCGAACCCTCGTCTTGGCTCCTCGTGAGATCCCATTTTCTCCTATTGCTTTGGAAAACATGCACAAACTCTCCATGATGGGTGTTATTATTGCACCTCCGGTACTTGCCTACTATTCAGGACAAGAAACGCTTGATGAAATGGAAAATTTTATGATTGGAAAATGGTGTGATTTGATGGGTATTGAAAACAATCTCTATAAGCGGTGGAGTGATCATGCATAAAATAGCCCTCTACCCCGGAACCTTTGATCCCATAACTAATGGACATTTTGACATCATAGAACGTGCCCTAAAGCTGTTTGATGAAGTAGTTGTTGCAGTTGCCGATTCATCCGATAAAAAGCCTAGATTTTCACTCGATGAACGTGTACAGATGGTAGAACTCGCCATCAAAGATCTCGATCGAGTACGTGTTGTAGGATTTAATATCCTTACTGTAGAATTGGCAAAATCCATCAATTCAACCGTTCTTATACGGGGACTTCGTGCCATAAGTGATTTTGAATTTGAACTTCAATTGGGCTACTTGAATAATTCATTACAGCCTGACATCGAGACGGTCTATTTAATGCCAAAACTCAAACATGCCTTTATCAGCTCCTCCATTGTTCGTAATTTATTAAAGTTTAATGGGAAAACGGAACACTTGCTCCCCCCTTCTGTTCAAAATGTTATTGGGAGTATGAAATCATGTACGTTACCATAGAGGGAATTGATACGGCAGGAAAAAGTACTCAAATTGAGGCTTTGCGCAAACTCTTTACACAAGCAGTTTTTACCAAAGAACCGGGTGGTACGGATATAGGGCAGACCATACGGTCAATGATTCTTAACGGAGAATTAAAAAATAAACATGCTGAAATGTTTATGTTTTTAGCCGATCGCGCCGAGCATACGCATAAAGTTATTGTCCCTAATCTCAATAAACTTATTATATCCGATCGATCGTGCGTATCGGGGGTTGCCTATGCAACCGTTCAAAATGTCTGTGATACTGACACCTTGGTACAACTTAACCGTTTAGCCACGGATAATCATTTGCCACAGCACGTTTTCATACTTGTCCTCACTCCAGAAGAATTAATCTATCGTTTGTCCCAAAAAGAACACGATGCCATCGAATCCAGAGGAATAGAGTATCTCCTCTCCATACAAAATGCTCTCATAGCATCAGCACATTCATTGGGCATTCAAACCCATGTAATCGATGCGTCACAATCTATTGATACCATTACACTCGAGATTGCCAATCTCATCAAAGGAGCCTTATGATTCAATCACTGCGAGGGATGAATGATATCCTCTCAAACGACTATGAACGTTTTACCTATTTTATAGACACCGCGACAGCCATTGCCAAGCGGTATGGATTTCATTACGTCGAAACCCCTCTACTCGAAGAAACGGCTTTGTTCAAGCGCTCTGTGGGTGAGAGCAGTGACATCGTGGGCAAAGAAATGTACCAGTTTACTGACAAAGGGGGCAATGATGTCTGTTTACGCCCTGAGGGGACAGCGGGAGTCGTCCGTGCCTTTATCCAACAAAAACTGGATAAAAAAGGGGGAATCCACCGTTTTTACTATCACGGTGCGATGTTTCGCTACGAGCGTCCGCAAAAAGGTCGTTTGAGAGAGTTCCATCAGTTTGGTGTTGAGAGTTTCGGTGTGGATTCGGTGTATGAAGATGCACTGATGATTATGATGGTAGCCGATATCTTAAAAGCGTTAGGGATCGGCTACCGTTTACAGCTAAACTCTTTGGGGGATCAAAACTGTATGCCCGCCTATCGTGACAACTTGGTCTCTTTTATCGAATCTTGCGGCGAGAATATCTGTGAAGACTGCCAACGACGCAAAGCCACCAATCCCATCCGTGTTTTGGATTGTAAAAATGAAAAATGCCAACACCTCTATACCAATGCACCCAAACTGATCAATCAGCTATGTGATGGATGCCAGAGCGATTTCAATACGTTGAAAACGATTTTGGATGATCATAATATTGCGTATGAAATCGATACGAATCTGGTACGCGGATTGGATTATTATTCTAAAACAGCCTTTGAATTTGTCAGTGACAACATCGGGTCACAAAGTGCCATTGCCGGCGGCGGACGATACGACCGTCTTATCGAGTTTCTGGACGGAAAACCGACCCCTGCTGTAGGGTTTGCGATTGGAATTGAACGTCTTATGGAACTCATCGTGATGCCTGAATCTATTCGTGATGGCTATTATTTCGGTGCAATGGAAAACGAATCATTGGCATTAATTCTCAAGTGTGCTGAAAAATACCGTCAAACCGACAAAGCTGTGGTTGAATATGAACCTAAAAACCTCAAAAACCATCTCAAAGGTGCCGATCGTATCAATGCTCGCTACTGTGCAGTTATCGGTGAAAATGAAAGAAACACAAATTCTATCTGGATTAAAGACTTACTTGAGCAAAAAGAGACTATCATCTCGCTAGATGCACTATAAGGAGTTTTTATATGTTGGAAGAAATAGAATATATTGTGCTTAAGGGGATAGGTGAAATTTTTGAACTAGGTTTTTTGATTATCCCTATTTTACTTTTTATGCTTTTTGTGTATGATCGCTACATACAGCGTAAGCATCAATTGTTGATTCATTATCCTATCATCGGACGTATGCGCTATGTGTTTGAAGCCTTACGCGAACCTATGCGTCAATACTTTGCCAACGAAACTTTTTATGATTCACGCGACAAAATTGAATGGGTATACAAAGCCGCTAAAAATGTCCCCAATTTTATGTCTTTTTCACTAACCCAACCGTTTAATAACTCTCGTTTTATTGTCAAACACTCATCCCATGTTCTCAACGAATCTGAAGTCAATCAAGATTTGGGAATAACTTTTGGACCAACACGGACTAAACCTTTCAAAACAAAAACACCAATATTACGCTCAGCTATGAGTGATGGTGCAATAAGCCCTGAGGGAATACGCGCCTTTGCCCTTGGCTCTACCATGGGTCATTTTCCCATTAACACGGGAGAGGGTGGTTTAACCTCCAATTTCTTTTACACTCACCGTCCCGATGTTGTTCATATGGAATATCTTGAAGTTGTTCAAGGAACCTGGTTTGCCGAGTTGGCCTTTAAAATAGCCGCTTTTTGTTTCAATCGCGGTATTGCCATCAAGATATACCGCCATATACTTTTAAACAGCAATACTGAAAACACTTACATCTATGACCCTGTCTCTCATCTGCTGTTCCGTATAAATTGGAATGCACCGCTAGACGCTTTCCCAAAAGAAGTCCCCGCAGACATGCCTGATATCGTTTTTCAAATCGGCTCAGGACTTTATGGGGTTCGCGATAAAGAGGGAAAATTTGATTTTGACCGTTATGCCAAAGTAATACGTTTTTGCCGTATGACAGAAATCAAAATTGCACAAGGAGCCAAACAAACAGGAGGCAAACTTGCTGCTGCTAAAGTATCCGACGATATCGCGTTTTACCGTGGAGTTGAGGCTCATAAAGACCTTATATCACCCAATCGATTTCCTTATGCATCTAATGACGAAGAACTTTTGGATTTTATTGCAAAACTGCAAGACATATCCCTAAAACCGGTAGGTATGAAAATCGTCATTTCCGATGACGCCAACGTCCGCTCATTGGCAGAAGTAATGTCGCAACGCAAACGTTCAGGAAAAAGCAATCCTGATTTCATTACCGTAGACAGTGGAGATGGCGGCAGTGCAACTGCACCGTTGGAACTCATGGGCGCAGTAGGACTCACTACCCTAAATGCCTTGTATATTTTAGATACCGTTATGAAAGATTACGGTTTGCGTGAGGATCTAAAAATTATTGCCAGCGGTAAGATTTTAACACCGGACGATGTTGTTGTCACCCTCGCCATGGGGGCAGATGCGGTTGGAATCGCGCGAGGATTTATGATGAGTGCGGGATGCATTCGTGCCCGAATGTGTGCAGGAACAGGTTCTCATCACTGCCCCGTTGGATTGGCCACGCAAAACCCTGCATTACGCGCATCCTATTTGGTTCTTCGTAAATCAGGAGAGATTGCAAACTACCATAATAATCTCCTAAAAGGTATCAAGAACATGCTTGCAGTCATGGGGATTCCCAATATCACCGATTTGGGACGAAATCACCTCACATTTAGAAATGAAGGCGGAGAAATCTATTTTGACGTCGATATTTACTTTCATCAAAAATTCCACCACTAAAGGTCATTAATGCAAAATTACGGTATCGATATCTGGGGTGAAAACAACTTTATGATAGATCAAGGCAAAGTCAAAGTCAATTATAAAAGTTCACCATCGCTTATAGAAATTACAGAAAAAATTCGAAAGACAAATTTGCGGGGACCGCTGATACTTCGTTTTCCCCATCTGATCGGAAAACAAATTAATCTTTTGTATTCAAACTTTCAACGCGCAATTTTCGAAAACGATTATACCGGTAAATTTCGTGCCGTATTCCCGCTCAAAGTCAACCAATTTCCAGAAGCCGTCGATGCCATAGTAGAACTTGGTGAAAAATACGCTTACGGCTTGGAAGCGGGTTCAAAAGCAGAGCTTGCGATTGCCATGGCAAAAACATCGATCGGATCACCTATCACGGTCAATGGGTTCAAAGATGAAGAGATGGTAACACTCAGTTTTATGGCAGCACAAATGGGTCATGATATTACGATTACGATTGAGGGGCTTGGTGAGCTTGAATGGATCATTGATGTAGCACAATCGTGCGGTTTAAAAGTTCCTAACATCGGATTCAGAGTTCGTTTACAAAGCGAGGGGAGCGGTATCTGGGCTAAAAGCAGCGGTTTGAGCGCAAAATTTGGCTTAACCTCTACCGAGCTTATCGAAGCCATCGGAATGCTTCAAGATAATGATATGGTACAGCATTTTACGATGATCCATTTTCACGTTGGATCTCAAATGCAAGACATTTCAACACTCAAACGTGTGTTGCGTGAATCCGGAAATATCTATGCAGAGCTCAAAAAAATGGGTGCTTCCAATCTCAATGCTATCAATATCGGAGGGGGATTGGCGGTTGAATATTCACAGCACAGCTCAACACGTTTACGCAACTATACCCTTGAAGAGTTTTCTAACAGCGTTGTTTTCCTACTGCGCGAAATTATGAATGCCAAAGGAGTTGAACATCCCGATATTTATACAGAGTCCGGACGTTTTATTGTAGCATCACACTCTGTTCTCATCGCTCCGGTACTTGAACTCTTCTCACATGATTATCAACTAAAATCATTGAAGCTAAAAGATAAAAACCCTCCCCTTATCGAAGAATTACGTGAACTTAATTCTCTCCTTACCCCACGTACGTGCATTGAGTACATGCACGATGCCCTTGACCACATGGAATCATTGCTCACCCTCTTTAATCTTGGTCATATTGATTTGCAGGACCGATCTAATGCAGAGATCTTGGTACATCAAATTATTAAAAAATCCCTTTATCTTTCTCAAGACAACCCTATGCCGGAAATCGAACGATTACAGGTGAAAATGCAAGAACGCTATTTAATCAACAGCTCTATCTTCCAAAGTATCCCAGACTATTGGGGACTACAGCAGCAGTTTCCAATCATGCCTCTGGATAGACTCGACATACCTGCCATACGTGCCGCCAGTCTTTGGGATATCACCTGTGACAGCGATGGAGAAATTCGGTTTAAACCGGATACGCCGCTGTATCTGCATGATATTGACTTGGATGAAGAAGATTATTTTCTCGCTTTCTTTAACGTAGGTGCCTATCAAGAGACACTGGGAATGAATCATAATCTTTTTACTCATCCAAGCGAATGTACGATCTTAATCAATGATACAGGGTATGAAATCGAGAACTTTACCGAATCCGATAATGTCCTCAATATCTTGGAAGATATCGGCTATGACTCATCCAAACTTCTAACAAACCTTAAAAATAAATTGGCCTCGAGTGAATTTATTACAGAAGAAGAAAAAACTGATACACTTCAAAAGCTAGAAATGTACCTCTATCAAAATGGGTATTTAAGAACAACACGCTAAGGAAAATCATGGGACTTTTTTCAGAAATAACCGAAGATTTTTCAAATGTATACAAAAATGATCCCGCTATCAGTTCTCCTGCAGAGTTTCTCTTTAACTATCCGGGAGTATGGGCTATGTTTTGGTATCGCATTGCCAATCGTCTTTATCGAAATAATTTTAAAGCGTTGTCTCGTATGATTATGGGACTTAGTCAAATTTTGACAAACATTGACATCCATCCGGGTGCAACTATCGGAAATAGAGTTTTTATTGACCATGGTATGGGTGTTGTCATCGGACAAACCGCTATTATTGAAGATGATGTTTTAATCTATCAGGGTGTGACGCTTGGCGGAGTGAGCTTGATTGCCGGTAAGCGCCACCCTACGATTAAACGCGGTGCCGTCATCGGTGCCGGTGCCAAAATTTTAGGAAACATCACTATTGGTGAGAACTCAAAAGTCGGTGCCAACTCCGTTGTGGTTCGTAATGTTCCTGAAAACAGCACTGCCATTGGGATTCCCGCACATGTCATACAAAAAGGACGTGATAAAGATCCATTTAGTCACAATAAACTGCCCGATATCAACAAAGAGATGTTTGAATACCTCCTCAAACGCGTTGCCGTATTGGAACACATTTTAGTTAAAGACAATACGGAGATTCTTGAGCAAGATTTACAACTTGAAGATATTTATGAATCGTTTATTAAGGCTATAAAAAATTAAGCGTTAGGTACCAATGATAAATTCTCTGCTAAAAGTTACGTTTAGAATAATCTTTTTTTCTTCGTTGCTTTTAAATGCGAGTGTCTTAACTACCAATCAACTCCATTCTGGCCTTTGGCTCAATAACTTTCAAACTACCCTTGCCACCCTTGCCTCAGACACATCCGATGATGACAAATTTTGGTATTGGCTCAATCTCGCACGTCTACAGCAAGCCAATGGAGATTTCACATCCTCCATTCAATCCTTTGAAAGGGCCTATGCTATTTTAGATGAATACGAAAACAGAGCAACCATCAGTCTTCGTAATATTGGCTCATTTTTAGGTTCATCACTCATGAGCAAGGGGAGCGAAACCTATTATGGCAAAGGATATGAACGCACCTCCATGCATACACTCAATGCATTAAATTATCTGATGCTGGGTAATTTTGAAAGTGCCGCAGTAGAAATGCGCCGTATGGAACAGCGCCAAAAGTTTTGGCTGCAAGAGAGTACAGATAAAATCAAAGAAGCTGCCAAAAAAAGAGAAGAAGCGCGTCAAAAAGGGAGTGACACTTCCCGTATACCGCAAAACTATTCCTTAGCAAGCATGCTTGAGGATGAAGATATCAGAGCATTGGTCAACAATTACCAAGACCCATTCTCATATACCCTTAGCAGCATTATTCTGGATATTTCAGGTCAATCTGCAGCATCCGGAAATTCAGCTGAAATCAGTTTAAAAAGGGCATTAGCCCTTAATCCCGATGTGTCAAAAGTATTCGTAACTCTTCCTGATCTTACCCCTAAAATGGATGTCACAGTCATCGTCTTATCGGGGATTGCTCCAGCTATGAAAATTGAAAAAATCCGTTTCCCAATCTTTTACGGAGCAAACTATACCAGTATTGATCTTCCGTCTTATACCTTGCCAAAAAATGATATTAATATGGTTGCGATTACGACCGATCAGCTAAAGTTACAACCGCCAAGACTTCTTAAAACAGACCTTATGGCATACAAAACACTCAAAGACGAACTTCCAGGAGAGCTCGCGAAATCAGTCGTTCGTGCTACTACCAAGGCCATCGCCGCGAAGCAAGCCTCAGACCATTTTGGAAATTTAGGGGGACTTGTGGCATCATTAGTATTCGATGTTGGAAGCAGCTATGCAGATTCTGGTTTCAGGAATTGGGAGATGATGCCAAACTCAGGCTACATTGCCAAATTTGAAGCCATTAAAAATTCAACCGTCAACATAAAACTTAATAACACGCAGGAGTCATTTGTGCTTCCATCAGATAAAAAAGGGACCATTGTACTCATAACCTATTTAACTCCAGACAACATAAGGATTGATCATGTCACCTACTAAAAATATTTTAATTTCACTTAGCTTATCCACCCTCTTGGTTGGTTTTTATTCTGGATGTACTTCCAAAAACATTCATATCATTGGCGAAAAAAGAGTAGAAATTACCAAACACAAAAGTATTCAAGAAGGTAATTTTTTAAAAATAATGGCCGAATTGGAGAATGACGATTATGATGAAACCGAAGGGTTTGTGTACCAGATAGAATGGTATGATAAAAATGGCTTTATCAAAGATACTACCCCATGGAAAGCAATTACGATCCATAAAAATCAAAAAGTTCAAATCGTCGAAATGACCAATATCCCTGATATCATTGATTATAAAATCATTGTTTCAGTACCCAATAAATAAGGACACTCTTCATGAAAACAATTACAAACATTTCACTATCAATCACACTGGCTGTAATCCTCTTCAGCGGCTGTGCACCAAAAGGCGGTGCAGGAATGGTCGGATACCAATCAGATGTCAAATACGGTGATGCGAAAGCCGTAGAAACCGTTACTGCGGATTTTGGTTCCACAGATCTTCAAACAACAGCAGAGAGCTTAACACAGTCACTTTTAGAGTCACGCTACATTGCAAAAGCGCCACAACCGCCTAAAGTGCGTTTAAGAGCCGTAAACAACCTCACTTATGAGCACATTGACACCAAAGCCATTACCGATAAAATCCGTATCAAACTTCTAAAATCAGGACAAGTTCGCTTTTTAGCAGATAACGCTAATCTCAATCAGGTCAAAGATGAGCGTGAATTCACCGAATCTGCTACAGCCAATAAAGAAAACAAAGCAATGGCCGATTCTGATTACATCATTACGGGCAACGTCCGTTCTATTAAAAAGGCAAATGACGACGTCAAAGATGTTTATTACAATGTATCACTCGAATTGGTAAGTCCTCAATCAGGTGAAATATTATGGGCTGACGAAAAAGAGATTCGCAAAGTAACTTCAAAATCCTCGGTAGGATGGTAAGACCTATGAAATACACACTAATCTCCATACTCTCTTTGGTAACACTGATCCATGCCCAATCTCCCTCAAGTGTCATTATAGATGGTGTTGAATATGCCCCGGTACCTAAAAATACTACCGAAAAAGAGAGCTATACTATCCCTCAAAGTTCTCTAGATGGTGTTGAAAATTGCTGGTATGAACAAGTGCCTGTTTCAAATGCTACGGGAAATGAATCTCCGAACTTATACAGAGCTATTGTTGGTGGTATTATAGGAGGTGTTATTGGGCATCAATTCGGAGGCGGTAGTGGAAAAACAGCAGCTACGATAGGAGGAGCGGCACTTGGTACTGCATTGGGATCTACACCACAACCAGCTGCACCAGGATATCAAACCATACGTAAATGCAATACAGCCCGATAAAAGGAGTTAGTTCTCCTTCGTAGGGTCAATAATCTCTATCACATCCAATCCAAAACCATTGAGTGCAGAAAATTCTGTATTTTTATTATCTGCTAAAAGCCGCATATGACGAACACCCAAAATTTTTAAAATTTGGGCTCCAATACCGTACTCTTTCATATTCCCATTGCTGTTATTGGGCTTATTGATAAAAAGCAATACACCGCTGTTTTGTTTAAGATAGTGTATTGAATCAATCAACTGGATATAGCGACTTTGATTCAATAGCAAATCAATATCGGGAATAACATTATGAACACGTACATTGGAGGTTTCTCCTGCTTTATAAAAAACAATGGCTGTATGCTCATCTCCTTGATGATCTTCAAAAAGGTATTTTTTGACATTCACCCCAAAAAACTCTATCTCTTCTTCTGCAGTCGCTTTGACCAAAATCTCATTGGCAAGACGATATTCAACGATATCAGAGATGTAAACCGTTTTTAAATCATGTTTTTGCGCAAAGATGTCCAAATCATCACGACGGGCCATAGAGCCGTCTTCCTTCATGATTTCACATATTACTGCCGATTCTGCAAGCCCGGCCAATCGGCATAGATCAACCGACCCTTCTGTATGCCCGATACGGACAAGGGTACCGCCCTCTTTTGCAATCAACGGAAAAATATGTCCCGGCATAACAAGCTCGCAAGGCTGACTAATCGGATTACCCAAAATCTTGATCGTCATATCGCGCTCTGCTGTCGAAATCCCAGTAGTTGCAGCAGTGGCATCAACGGAGACCGTGAAGGCGGTTTCATGCATAGACGAGTTGGACTTTACCATCGGCTCCAAATTGAGTCTCTTGGCTATTGTAGGATTAATCGCAACACAAATCAGCCCCTTTGCATGAGTAGCCATAAAATTTACATGATCGGGAGTTGAAAAAACCGATGCATAGACAAGATCGCCTTCATTCTCACGGTCTTCATCATCTACCATGATGACCATACGCCCTTTTTTGAATTCTTCAATTGCTTCTAACACACGTTTCATTGCTGACATGATAATCTCTTTAATTTAGTATATATTTGACAATAATTATAGTCAAATAGGGCTAAAAAGCTATCACATTCCAATTTAATCACTTTTTTTCAAAAATACGCGTAAAACTCTTGACAATTTTCGCAAAAGAATCTATAATTTCGGCCTCTTAAAAGAGAACCCACTGGGGTATAGGCAAATGGTATGCCAACAGTTTTTGGTACTGTAGATTGGAGGTTCGAGTCCTCCTACCCCATCCACATTTTTTTATCGCGGAATAGAGCAGTCCGGTAGCTCGTCGGGCTCATAACCCGAAGGTCGTAGGTTCAAATCCTGCTTCCGCAACCAACCACAAACTTAATCTTCTCCTACTTGCTAACAATTACAAAAGGTATTTCGTGAATAAAACTCCTACTTTTGCACTGCTGATATCATTTTTATGTTTTCCACTTTATGCTGGAGATGGTATTCCAGAACCTATGCTTTTTGACCTTGTCAGACCACTTGATTCTAAAAAAGGAGAGCTTGAAGTAAATACTTTAGTGCACAAAAGCTATGAAGCAAAAAATACAAATCACTCCATTGATCCTTTTGGCTCAGGCTCTACAACATCTGATAAAAGAAAAATAGAGTGGTCTCCCGAAATTGAGTATGCTATCGATGATGGATTTGCCCTTGAATTCGAATTACCGATCGAAGGAAGTCAAATCGAGGCGTATAAATTTGGCGCACAGTATACTTTTGGCAAAGTAAATGATTTTTATATACACGGGATACAGGTACTTCTAGAGCCTAACCAAGATTTTGAAAAATACAATACCACCGTACTTTACTTGGGCGGATACCGTTTTAATGAAATATTTAGTTCACTTTTTATGCTTGGCGGAAGAATGGATATAGAGGGGAGTAATAAAGAGAACAGTTTTGAATATTTGGCAAATGGATCTCTTTTTGCTCAGTTTAACCATACACTGACACTAGGACTAGAAACAAACTACTCGCTCCACGAAAATGGAAATTATGCACTCACTCTTGTACCGCAGGTCCATTACAACATAAATAAAGATTTTGAATTCCAAGCGGGTTTAAGCTTTGGGAATTCAAGCTTTGCGCGTGAAAAAGCTTTTGTATTTAGAGGAATTTACGCTTTTTAAAAGAAACAATGTAAAATTTTAGCGAGTAATAAAATCATCTTTAAACATACAATGTTTTTATGGAATTCATTGGTGCCCATGTTTTTTACATAACAAGCTTTTTTATCCGTTTACTATTAATTTCCAAAATTTCATAACTGCTAGAGCGGATATATGAGCGTCTTCATGAAGATGAAAATTTAACGGATATTTATAAATCTCTCCCTTTTAATATGAGTCAAGTGGATGAGTCGCAAACACAGATATATATTCCCGAGGAGATTGTGCAAGGTAGAAACGAGTTTGTGTTTGAGTTGTAGACAATGAGATTCTTATTGTCAGTATAGTTTCAGAAGTGAATAATTGGGCTCCTGCTTCCGCAACCAACCACAAACATCAATCACAACAATCTTCGCCAATTCAACAATCAAATACTACGACGCAATTTATCATGACCACGTAATGCAGGTGATCTCTGCTTGAGATCCAAGACGCATCGGAGGACCCCAAAATCCGATTCCGCTGTTGACATAAATATGGCGATTTGAATCCAAAGAATAGAGCCCTGCTATATAAGGCTGTGCCAATCGGACTAAATATTCAAACGGCCAGATTTGCCCTCCGTGAGTATGACCGCTGAGGATCAAAGAGGGGGTAAAGCCTTCCAAATACTCTACGTATTTTGGCTGATGAGCCAAGAGTAATGTGGGTGCATCACTTGGAATATTTTTCATGGCTTTTGCAATATCAGGTGAATATGACCCGAATCGATATCCAAAAAGATCATATACCCCTGCAATGTAAAAATCTTCAATCTTTACGGAGCTGTTTTCCAACACATGAATATTGAGTGTTTTTAGATGAGCAATAGTGTCTTCAAGTGAATGAAAATATTCGTGATTTCCGACAATATAATAAGTTCCGTAACGGCTTTTTAGATGTTTCAATTCATCAATTGCCTCTTTGATAACATTGACATGGGCATCGGACAGATCTCCCGTTATCACAATAAGATCAGGATTGAGTTTATTGATCATTTGAACGCTTTTGGAAACAAATTCTCGATCAATGAGCCCTCCGATGTGCATATCACTGATTTGAGCGATCGTGTAGGATTTGCCATTAAAACGGTTTTGTTTGACATCGACATACTTTATGACAGGCTCCTTTGATCCTTCGATGGTCGCACCTACAATATAAGCACTGCCAAGGGCTAAAAATCCGATGTCGCTAGTGCGTTTAAAAAAATACCGCTTTTCCTCATCAAATGGAGTGTAATGCTGCAGAAGATGAAGTATTTCATATAAAATCGTCCCCACAAAAAGTACAAATCCTACACCAATTCCTAGAGAAAGTAAAAAATAGAGATATTTAGGCGGGCTAAGGGTGTAACGGCTTACAAGGTAGCCTATAATAATGAGTACATTCAGGATCAATAGGTATTTAAAAAGTCTTTTTGTTCGAATACTGACGTGCAAACGTGAGATAACACGAGTATAGGCCAAATAATGAACCATAGCAAAAAAAATGGTGATGATAAAGGGGAAAAGGCTTTTCATAGGTTAATTCTAACGAAATAAAGTGTTAGAAGAATTAAGAAATTGTAAGGTGTTAAATGACATTTAGTAATTAATGATCTAAAAAACTCTAAAAACCCTATTCTGTTTGGGTAAAGTTGTTATAATGTTGTCCATTATTTACA
This sequence comes from Sulfuricurvum sp., assembly GCA_030693335.1. GTDB lineage: Bacteria > Campylobacterota > Campylobacteria > Campylobacterales > Sulfurimonadaceae > Sulfuricurvum. Next base: position 201,612 of record JAUYAU010000011.1, on the reverse strand, counting down.
TCAAAACAATGATAGAGGCTATTTTTTGAAAAAACGTTTAGCAGTCGCATTTACAGGTCCGTCCAACAGTGGTAAAACAACACTGATTCTCAAAGTAGCTCGCAAGATGATACATGAGATGGGACTCAAAGTGGCTATCATCAAAAATGATCCAAAAGACAAAGCCACTTTGGATGTTCCCGGTAAAGACAGTTACAAGTTCAGCGACACAGGAGCCGAAGTAATCGTTACGTCACCTACGCGTACTACCTACTTTTCCAAACGCCATAAAGAGCTCGATGAAATGATCGATATGTTTGGTGAATTTGATGTTCTTTTGGTTGAAGGGCTCAAAACTCTTCCGCTTCCTCGTATCAGTATCTTTCGCAACTCCATAGATGAGGACTATTTTCCGTTTATGAATGCCTTGGCAATCGATCATACCATTACCATCACGAACTACCCTCTTCCCACCTCCGTTGATGTACTCGACCTCAATAATACGGATATGGTAATAGACTGGATTTTAACACACGCAAAGGTTATTGAATGAAACAAATTTTAGAAGCGATTGAGCGAAGTGCCATTCGTATTAAACACGCTATTGATGTCAAAGATATCGGCTATTCTCAAGAACAAAACAGTTCGGGTGAGACACAGCTGCAGTTGGACATCCAAAGTGACCTCATCATCGAGGAAGAACTCAGTGGCGTAAGCAGTGTTCACACAATTGCCAGTGAAGAAAAAGAGCTGCCGATGCTTCTCAATGAAGCGGGACAGTATTTTATCGCTTTTGATCCGCTTGACGGCTCTTCTCTTGTAGACGTGAACTTGAGCGTTGGATCAATCTTTGGAATTTATGAGGGTGAATTCGTAGGTAGTAAGCTCGTTGCATCGTGCTATGTAGTCTATGGACCGCGTGTAGAGCTTGTATTTGCACACAATGGAAAAGTAAAACTTTATCTTCTCCAAGAGGGTGAATTTGAATACGTCAAAGAGATTCATTTGAATGAAAAAGGTAAAATAATGGCCCCAGGCGGAACTCAACAGTTTTGGGCACCGTATCACAAAGCAATGATTGATTCTTTTTTTGCAACCGGCTATCGTCTTCGCTATTCGGGAGGCATGGTTCCTGATTTGCATCAAATTCTCCTAAAAGGGGGCGGATTGTTCAGCTATCCTAGTGCATCGGATAAACCCGAGGGAAAACTGCGTCAGCTGTTTGAAGTTTTCCCATTTGCAATGATTTTTGAAATGGCTGGCGGTCAGGCGATTGACGGTAAAAACAGAGTCTTGGACAAAGTAACCGCACACATCCACGATACAAGTCCTTGCTTCTTTGGTTCTAAACATGAGATTTCTGTTGTAGCGGATGTTTATGGCCGAAACTAACAATCCCTACGAAGCCAAATTGGAGGAAGCTAAAACAGCCCTCCAAGAGTGTCAAACGTCCAAAGCATTGGAAAGCTGTCTTAACTGCCCATCGCTGATTGGGTGCCCTATTCGTACCGCGTATGTCCGTACCGTGTACGAAAGTATGTCCAAGGGTGAAACCGGCGGATTTGATTTTTAATATTTTAGAGGAATAAAAACATGAAAAACTATATCACTACTCCCATCTATTACGTGAACGGTGAAGCGCATATCGGACATGCCTATACCACTTTTATTGCCGATACACTTGCACGTTATTCACGTCTGCAGGGCAATGAAACCTATTTTCTCACCGGAACGGATGAACACGGTCAAAAAATCGAAGAAGCGGCTAAGAAGCTGGGCAAACCGACTCAAGAATTCGCGGATGAAATCAGTGCATCTTTTAGAAACTTATGGGATGAATTTGATATTAGCAACGACCAATTTATTCGAACAACCGATGCCAAACATAAAGTCGGAGTTCAAGCCGCTTTTGAAAAAATGATGGCTAAGGGTGATATTTACAAAGATTTTTATGAGGGGAACTACTGTGTCAGCTGTGAAACATTTTTTCCTGAATCACAGCTCATGGAAGGCGGATGCTGCCCTGATTGCGGACGTGCGACTACCATCGTCAAAGAAGAGAGCTACTTTTTCCGCCTCTCTAAGTATGAAAAGCCTCTCATGGAGTATTACGAAGCCCATACTGATTTTATCCTCCCAAAATCACGCCGTAATGAAGTAATGAGTTTTGTCAAAGGGGGACTAAATGACCTCTCGGTTACACGTACGAGCTTTAGTTGGGGGGTTCCCGTACCGGCGTCTCTCAATGATGGTCAGCATGTTATGTACGTTTGGCTCGATGCTCTTATGAACTATGTGACAGCACTTGGATACGGCAATGATGAAGAAAAAATGGGATTTTGGCCTGCTACAACTCAGCTGGTTGGTAAAGATATTTTACGTTTTCATGCCATCTACTGGCCTGCATTTTTAATGAGTCTTGATCTGCCTCTGCCAAAACGTATCGGTGCACACGGATGGTGGACGCGCGATGGTGAAAAGATGTCAAAATCAAAAGGCAACGTCGTCGACCCCCGAGAAGTATCCCAGCACTATGGTGTTGAAAATTTGCGCTATTTTATGATGCGTGAAGTCCCTTTCGGTCAAGACGGTGATTTCTCTCAACGCGCCCTCATCGACCGTATGAATTCAGATTTAAGCAATGATTTGGGGAACCTTCTCAATCGTGTTATCGGAATGTCAGAGAAATACTCCGATTTTGCGATCGATAGCGTTGATGTTCTCAAATACCACTCCAAAGAAATCGATGATGCGCATACGATTTTAGGGGGCTTAGAGAACTATCTTAATGATCTGCAACTGCACCGCTATCTAGAAGAGCTTTGGAAAGTGTTTACCATCGGCAATAAAGCGATCGAAGAACACGCTCCATGGGTAAAGATCAAAGAGGGACGTATAGACGAAGCGCTTGCAACCGTTGCCCTTGTTGCTAATTTACTCGCAAAAGCATCCGTTATGCTGCATGCTATCATGCCTAAAACTACGGCTACCATTGCCGATGCACTAGGATTTAAGATCAATACACAAAGCTATGAGTCATTGATTCTGAACAAGGAACTCTTAAAAGCCTTTACCATCAAAAAAATCCCTCCTCTCTTTCCGAGAGTCGAAGCACCATTGATGCCCGAAGCACCAAAAGCAATGATAGAAGAAGCACCTGTTGCCGCACCATCCAAAACCGAAGATAAGAAAGTAACTACTGTCCCCCAAGACGGTCTTATTACGATCGATCAGTTTTTTCAAACCGCCATCAAAATTGGGACCATCCTAGAAGCGCAAGAGGTGCCGAAAAGTTCAAAGCTGCTCAAACTTCAAGTCGATTTAGGGGAAGAATCTCCCCGTCAAATCGTAGCCGGAATCCGTGAGTACTACAGTGCTCAATCGCTCGTAGGAACCCAAGTGTGTGTTGTCGCCAACCTAAAGCCTGCGAAACTGATGGGTATGTTGTCTGAGGGAATGATACTCGCTGCGAAAGACGAAGATGGGCTTTGCCTGATCCGTCCTGAAAAATCCCGTAAAAGTGGATGCTCGGTGGGATGAGACTTGAAAATATCCTCGCGCTAACCAAAGGGACGCTGTACAGCAATCCCAATGTCACGCTCTTTGAAAACCTCGCCTTTGATGTTTCCAAAGTAAAACGAGGATCTCTTTATGTCGCTTATGACCCTCAAGATATCAAAGAAGCCCTTTCCAATGGTGCGTATGGTGTACTTTTTGACAAGCCGACACAAATGGGCGACAATGAAGTTGCCTGGATCAAAGTAGAATCCATCGATGAAGCCCTTAAGCGGCTGCTGCGTTTTTACCTGCTTGAAAAAGAGCTGCTCGTTTATGCATGTGATCCTATCACTTTGCATCTTGCATTATCCGTATCAACCCCTTCTAATTTCTGTCCTGTTGAGGGAACGATGGAACAACTTTGGGAAAAGCTTTGGCCTCTGGAAAAAAAATCGGTTGTCTTGTACTCCCAAGCGCTCACCGATCCCGAAATCTTCATCGAAACATCACAGCTGATACGCGCGCAGGAAAAAACCATCACCATCATCGAGCAGACCCTCTTTGAGACCTCATTTATTCATAATGACACCTTCTATGAACGTCAAATGCTCTCCCCTTTCTTTATCCCCTATTTAGAACATCTGCTCTTTTTCTACACGTTTATGCGCATACCGTTTCAGCTAAAAAGCTTCAGTAAAATGGGTCATTTTATTCCGGTATTTACCAATGCACGATTGGAGATCAAAGAGTTTGGGAGCAGCGAACGTGTAGTGATCTTTGAGCCTCTTTTGGAGTTCATTGATGAACAGAGAGACTTTTTACACGCTCAGGCTTCTTGGGCAAAAATTCTTTATTTGATTCCTGATTCCATGAAGTCCAGTATCACTATCGGGGTTGAAAATATCCTTTTTTATCGATATCCTGAAGAAATACTAACCCTCTTACAAACCAATGATTTTCATTTTGCGCTGGTTGCCGGTGCCGATAAGAGTATCTTAAACCCTACCCGCTCCTCTATGAGACAATTGGGCTTTGACTTTTAATGCATCCGAATCGCTTTGAGTTCCTGTCGCAAAATTTTTTCATCTGCTAAAATCGTCCGTACCATATCATGAAAAGCTTTTGAGTGATTCATATGGTGTATATGGGCCAATTCGTGGACAATAATGTAATCCACATGACGATACGATAACTGCATCATCATCACGTTAAACGTCAGTACACCATTAGAATCACAGCTTCCCCATCGACGACGCAAATTTTTATATCGTATCTCTGTGGGTGTCAAATTCATCTTTTGCGCATAGTGACGAATGCGCGAGGGAAGCGTTAAAAGGGACTCATTATGATAAAAACGGGTGTAATATTTTTTTAAATCCGTATTTTTTCGGCTCTTTTCAAGCGATTGTTGCAATTGCGGCAGTTGTTGAACAGGGACGATTTCACCGCGAAATAAAATCGTTTCTCCTAAAGTATGCGTAGTAGCCGCGTGCGCTATAACCGCTAACTTTGCATTAATCCAATCAGATCTTTCAGACAGTAAACGACGTACCCGTTGTTCATCTACCAGCGGTGTTCGTACCCGAACTTCACCCTCTTTGGTTAAAGAGATATAGGTATTACGGTTACTAGGAACATGGACATGTATAAAAGACGAATACAGTGGGTCAAACAGCATATACTATGGGATCCTTTTGTCCTGCCAGCTCAAACCCGCGTAAACGCAATCGGCAGCTGTCACAGATACCGCATGCTTTATCCTCACTCTTATAACAGCTCCATGTCAACTCCAATGGGACATTGAGCTTGTGCGCTTCTTGAACAATCTGTGATTTTTGCATATGGACCAAAGGCATTTCGATGCGAATGTGCGTTGTCTCTTTTGTTCCCAGATTGGCTGCTTCTTGAAACGACTGGATAAAAGAATCACGACAATCCGGATAACCGCTGCTGTCTTCTTCAACAACACCGATGGCAATAATTTCGCATCCCTCTTTTTCGGCGATCGCAGTGGCAATGCTCAAAAAAATACCGTTACGAAAAGGGACATATGTGATAGGAACACCCGGCTCTATCCCCTGTGTCGGTACATCGATACTATGATCGGTCAAAGCTGAAGCACCAATGGTTTTAAAAAAGTCCAAATCAATCTCATATTTTTTTGCCACATCCAAATCAGAGCTTATGGCACGAAAGGCTTCTAGCTCTTTGATAACCGTACGCTGACCATAATTAAAATGCAACGCAACGATATCATGTCCTTGTCCCCTCATAATATAAGCGACTAATGTCGAGTCCATCCCGCCGCTCATGATGCACAATGCTTTTTTATTCATCTACCACCCTTTGATGAAATTATACCAAGCTTGATCCCTTTACCCTCATTAAACCACTTATACTAACTTCAAAATAATACGATACAATTCCACTTATGAAACTAAGAGTAATACTATCAATATTTTTTCTTATCACAACAACTTTTGCATCTATCCATGAAGTAGAGCATATTACGCATTCAGATGATGCACCATGTATGGTATGTCTGATAGGCGATAACTTATCATGTGGCGATGCCATTGAAAAAGGGAAAGAAGTTGAAAGAATCAACTTTGAAAAGATAGCGCAAAACACACAAATCATAACACAACGTATAAAAGAAAATTCTAATCAAACTCGCGCACCCCCCGTTATATCCTAAACTCAAAAAATAAAACAAAAAACTTTACAAAAATAAAAAATATTATATATTAGGATATAAAAATGCAAAAAAATACACTAAATAAATTAACTCTCATCTCTCTATTGGCATCAGCAACTGCAACATCAACATGGGCATGTAATGGTTCGCATGTTATAGGTATTGGAGCCGGACACACAGCTACTGCTTACACCATATCGGCAAATACTATGAAAAAAGGAAGCCTTTACCTAGGTGTAAACGCAGAAACAGTACGTAATAAAAACCTCTCAGATTCAGCTATGGAAGCGGATGGTGGTGATCATCTACACGCTATTGATTCTGTTAACGCGTACTCTCTCTCAGCCTCTTATGGGATAACAGATGATTTGACATTAAATGTACAACTTCCCTATGTCACTCGCAAAGGCATTCGTGCTGGTGAAGATCATGGTGGTAGCTTTGAAGTTCACCCTCATGATGACATCAAGGAATTAGGTGACGCTTCAGCTCTTTTGCAATACAAAGTATATGATGATAAGTTCAAAGTTGCACTTTTAGCAGGGCTTAAAGCACCTACTGGAAAAGATGATGTTACATTTGTTGAAGATGGAGAGATTAAAGTACTGGAAGCCGACTTACAATCAGGGAGCGGTTCATGGGATCTTTTCGCTGGTGTAGCTTTTACAAAAGACTTTGAAGATTTTTCACTTCACTCAGATATACTCTATAAGCATAATAATAAAGGTGTTGGAAACAGTGAACTTGGAGATATACTTACCTATAATGTAGCATTATCATATACCTTACTAGATCATAAACCTCATACTGCTCTTACTGGATTAGAAAAAGAAAATCATCGTGGGTACTCTGTAGATACTTTCATTGAACTTAATGGTGAAAGAGCAGGAGAAGACCGCTTCAATGGTTCAATAGCGGGCAATACGGGACATAATATCATCTTTGCATCAACTGGTTTACAAGTATCTACAGAAAATAATTACTCATTCTTTGTTTCTGTTTCAGTACCAGTGTATCAAGATATGAAGGGCGTACAAAATGATGTAAGCTTTAAATCAACTATTGGTATAGGAAAAAGTTTTTAATTGTAAAACAAGTAATCAATAACAATGATTAAATCATGCTACAATTGTGGCATGATAGATTTAGACAACCGAACCGAAAAAAAATATGATTTTGAGACAATAAAAGCGATTACCGCATCACTCTCACATCTAGAAGTTGAGTTAATCCTCACCCATAATGATGAGATTGCACAGATAAACGGGGAATTTCGAGGAATTAAGAAACCTACAGATGTCCTCAGCTTTCCCAATGATCCGTTTCCCGGTGCACCGTTGGGAACAATTATCATAAGCGTTGATAAAGTTTCAGAAATTGCGCAAGAGTTAGGACACAGCGAAAACGATGAACTGACTCTGCTTTTTATCCATGGAATGCTTCATCTGTTAGGGATGGATCATGAAATAGACAAGGGTGAAATGCGTGTTCAAGAAGAGCGTCTGGTACAAAAGTTTTCTCTTCCGCTAAGCCTTATTGTCCGGACACAAGTGTAAGATTTTCATCTTTTGACTTGGTCAATTTGATGTAGTCTAACTCCAATAACTTGTTATAGATCCCAGAAACAATCCCACCGGTTGCTTCTCCACCATGTCCCCCATGCTCTACCAAAACCGTTACAATAAACTGAGGATTATCGGCTGGTCCATACGTCGTGAACCATGCATGGGAACGTTTTAAATACTCCATAGTATGTTCACTTTGACGATTTTTAACGCTTTGTCCGATCCCCGTCGTTTGTGCGGTACCCGTTTTACCCGCGATAGGAAATCGTGTAGATACATACGCTTTTGCCGTTCCTCTAGGATCATTACAGACATCACGCATTGCACCTTGTATCAATGGAAGTTTTTGTTTCTCAATTTTAGTAAGAACATCACTACCCTTAGGGCTATAAATTTTAGTGCCTATTTTATGCGCTATGTGCGGAACAGGTAAAACACCTGTTGCCATCAATCCCGTGTATTGAGCTATCTGGATCGGCGTCGCCAAAAAATCCCCCTGACCGATTGCAGTATTAAGCGTTTCCCCACGATACCATGGTTGTTTGAACTTCTCTTTTTTCCATTTACGACTGGGAACAGTCCCTATAAATTCGTTAGGTAAATCAATGCTCGTTTTTCTCCCAAGCCCCATTCGATTTAATCCTAACGCCATACGTTCTATTCCTACATTCAAGCTTCCCTTGTAAAAATAATCATCACAACTTTGGGCAATTGCTTTTTCAACACTGACACCGCCTCCATGCCCCGTTTTACGCCAACATCGGAACGAGCGATTTCCCAGTCGAAACGACCCCGTACAATGAACATGTGAGCCTTCATTGAGAATACCAGAGGAGACATAAAGAAGCCCTAGCCCCGTTTTGATGGTTGAGCCGGGAGGATACAAACCATTCACTATTTTATTGGTAAAAGGGGCATCCACGCTGTTAATCAAATAACTCCACTGCTGTGAACTAATCCCCTCAACAAATGCATTTAAATCGTATTCAGGATAACTTCCGGCAGCGTAGATGGCCCCTTTGGTATCCATAACAACAATCGCACCGACCTTCTTTTCAAAAATGGCGTCAATGTAATTTTGCAATCGCATGTCGATATTGAGCACTAAGGTACGATTTTCTTTGGTAGTACTTCTACTTATTTCCTCTATTTCAACGTTATGAGCATTTACTTTGATACGACGTTCACCTGCAACACCTTGAAGATATCCGTTATAGTACTTTTCAATCCCACTTTTACCGACATGACCTAAAAGCTTTAAAATTTCTTCTTTTTCAACCTCTTTTTGATTCGCTTTGGCGACATAGCCAATAATATGAGAAGCTGAATTTCCATAGGGATAAAGACGTTTTGGAGAAGGAGAAATTTTAATTGATTCCCTTAAATTCATCAATGAGTACAAAGGCATCATCGTCTCATGAGGAACAAATTCAACCACATCAATGTAACTGTGATTGTAATAGGAATCTTGTTGTTTGTAGGTTTTTAATATCTTTTTTGCATCTAACGTCGGAATCATTGATAATAAATAGCCCACTTCTTGGTCTAAGAGAGTCGTATCTTTTCCTTTCGTTAAATGAGGGGAAAGTGCTATTTTGAATCCAAGTTCATTAATTGCTATGGGTTCAAGATTTCGGTCAAGTATTTCACCTCGAACCGGTGCTGAGAACTCTGTTTTTATACTGTTATTTTGAGCCAGCGTTTCATAATGTTCATTGGATTGAATGGCGAGATGATATACGCGTACTATCAAAGATATCCAGATTAATGAAAAGATCGCCAATAAAATTTTAAATTTCATCCGGCAATCGCAATCAGTGCAAATTCAATCGCGATATAAAAAATTACCTGCCAATCAAGTGTAGGAAGAGGTAAAATCAACACACTGTTTACCATTCCTAAAAAAACAGAAAATCCAAAGTAGGAGAGCAATACAAATATTCCCTTAATACTCATTTGCGATTGGACTGTCTGTTCAAGCTTCGGCATTATATACTGACATATGAGGGTAAAATATACAATTGAAGAACCAAACCAATACCCTTTTTCGGCCTCAAACATCAATAGCATAATAGAAGCCACAACCAGTGCAAAAAGATCATACCGTTGTAATGCTCTATAATAAAGAAAGCCGAGAACTGCCAACATTGGCGGGAAAAAAAGATAGATACTGCTGAGCGCAATGTAGATGCCAAATACGGCAATCCACAAAAGATCGCTTAAAGCGTTTTTATAAGCGATACTTCGTTGCATACAGGAAAAAGTTTACATTTAATACAATCAGCCCAAATTTTATGCTCGGGAATACTCTCTTTTGGAATTTCGATAAATCCTAATCTCTCGAAAAAATGTTTCTGGTAGGTTAAAGCCAATACTTCTTTAAGCCCTAATAGCGAACCTTCTTGACACACCTTATTTACTAACTCACTCCCTATGTTTTTACCTCTGTAATCACCGTCAATAATCATAGAACGTATTTCAGCAAGCTTGTGAGAATGAATATGCAAAGCACAAAATCCCACCAATTTATCCCCATCCATCGCCAGCGTATAGGAGCGTATGTTGGTTGCTATTTCATCATCCGTACGTGGGAGAATAACGCCGCTCTCGATCTCAGGAGCAACCAGCAGCTGCATCTGAGGGATATCGCTTAGTGTTGGCTTCTTATATTCAATCTTCATGCTGTTCCACATAGCTCAATAATTCGTAAATCTTGGCAACCACTCTGTCGACACCGCGCTTCTTTGTGTTAGACACCATCAAAGCATCCGGAAACTGTTTTTTGAGCTCATTCAGCTCTTTTTGATTCAATTTGTCAATTTTTGTAAAAACATTGAGAATAAACTGATCCTTGCGACAAATTTGCTCTAAATATTCTGAAACCGAATGGTCTAGCTCCAAATCTGGATGACGCGCATCAATAAGATGAACAAAAATACGGAGTTGCTGACGCTGGGTTATAAAGTCAGTTAGATTACTCTCCCAATCCGTTTTGAGAGACTTTGCTACTTTGGCATATCCAAATCCAGGAAGATCGACTAACTTTGCTTCTAATTTTTCACCTGTATCACGATTCATAAATTCGACATCAAAATAATTAATCAATCTTGTTTTACCTGGGGTAGAAGAAACTTTTGCGAGTGATTTTCGCTGGGTTAGGGTATTGAGAATCGAACTTTTACCGGTATTGGAACGGGCCATAAAAGCCACTTCATTTTGCAATGGATTTTCGGGAGAGAGACGAATATGAGGAGCCGACGTCATAAAAACCGAATTAATGATTTCAATCATTTTGACGTCCCTTTTTTAGTTGAATTGTTATCTTGAAGCGTAAATACCATCATAACCGGTTCATTATTCGCGCTGTCAGCACTTGCATGACCATGTATCGTATTAACAACAACTTTATCCCCTTTTACACGGCGAAAATCATCCAAACGGATCAAATCAACTTTTGTATAAAATTGGTACTCTTTTTCATTTGCCAAGTAAACCGCTCTTTGAGATTTTCCTCTGTATTTCTCTTTTAATTCCGTAACAATATAAAAAGAGACATCCCCTTCGGCAACCATTTTAGTAGGTTTGCGATTGCTATCGGTATAAATCGTCACTTTTGACGCATTTAATTCATCCAAACCTTTGGTCACAACAACCTTGCCCGTAAACACAGAAACACCTTTTGGCTGATCGGCTCTAAAGTTTTCAGAAAAAACTTTTAGCTCCTCGGCATAAAGACCCAGTGCACATAAAAGGGAAATATAAATAATTTTTCTCATAATTTAATCTTTTTATTAATCTAGTTGGTAACTGCCAGAAACTGCATTCGCACTCACTGTTTTTTGCTGCGTATTTAATAGCAGTTGTGTACCGTTTACTCTATTGCTATTTTGCGTTATCACGAAACTTCCGCGTGTTGAAACCAACGAATTAACCGTATCGTATTTTCCCTCATCAGAGCGAAACTGGAGTCCGTCTTCACGTACATAGTGAACATCTCCCTCTAACGAAATGATGTCGTCTTTATAAAGAGCTTCGTTTGCACTGATCGATTCAAAAAGGTCTTTGGAATTATTACTGAATTTTGCTGATGAAACCTCATATCGATCTTCAAAACGCATACCATGATTACCTTCGAAAAAACGGTCGATTCCCGTAGCACTAATCTCATAAACGACAAACGATTCTAACTCAAACTTTGGAACTTCTTTTTTTGTCTCACCCACGAACAGTGTCGGTTTAAAATAACCAAACATACCTAATAATAGGCTCAACAGTAAAACAAAAAAAAGATTAATTGACATCTAAATCCATAAACTCAAAAATTTTTCCCGCTCACCATTATGATCAATCACTTTTTCGATCATTTCACGCACAACCGCATCACCGCCATTCTTTTCAAGAACCGTGGCTACCGCATGTAAATAGTGTGATCCATCTTTAGGAGTATATCCCTGCCCCACCCATTGAAGCATATTATAGTCATTAACATCATCGCCAATCGCTGCTACCTCATGAGGTTCTAATCCAAGTTCACTGCACAACTTTTGAGCGACAGCGAGTTTGTCATCTATGCCTTGAAACAAATAAGGTATACGCAGCTCTTTTGCACGATTCGCTACTATTGCCGATTCACGGCCAGTTATGATAGCAATATGATGCCCCATGGTAAGCCACGAACGTATAATGAATCCGTCTTTGACGTTAAAATTCTTAGTCTCTTCACCTTTTTCATTGTAAATAATACGGCCATCACTCATACATCCATCAACATCCAGTAATAACAGTCGAATCACAATACACCTTTAGTACTAGGAATACCGACTCTTACATTTGTCACCAATGCTCGACGCAAAGCTACTGCTAACGATTTAAAAGCCGCTTCAACAATATGATGTTTGTTTTTACCGCGTTGTAAAACGATGTGGGCCGTGATTCCTGCATTAAAGACAACGGCACGGAAAAATTCTTCAGCCAACTCAACATCAAACTGCCCTACTTTGCCCTCAATCGCAACATCATACAAAAGATAAGGTCGATTACTCAAATCTAAATCACAGCTAACCGCCGCTTCATCCATAACAATGACAGCACTTCCAAAACGCTCGACTTGCTCTATAGGAAAAATCGCTTCACGTAATGCCTGCCCCAAAACAATCCCGACGTCTTCAACACTGTGGTGATCATCAATATGCGTATCACCATTACAAGTTATACTAAGATCCATCAATGAATGTTTGGCAAAACTTTCTAACATATGATCGAGAAAACTGACATTTGTCGCTATTGTACTTTTACCTGTACCTGATATATTAAGTGCAAGTGCAATATCGGTTTCTTTGGTTTTACGATTTTTTTGAATCATCTCATTCCCTTGTGATAAACTGACCGTTAAAATAGCCCTGCGAAATAAAATCTCTCGCCTCAGCTTCGCTTCTAAATCCACGCATCCAAACTCTGTATAATGGATTGTTATTATACTGCGAATCTTTGATGATTGCGGAATATCCATGAAAAGAAGCATACTTTTTTTGTGTTTCCAAAGCACCTTGTATATTCATAAATGCACCTATCTGAACGGCAAATGAATTCAAAACTTCCTGTCTCGGCCCTTTTGCTAAGGCTTTAAAATCAATGGACCTCGCATCACTTGGCTCAAATCCCAAAACTTCTAAACTTACTGGAGCACTTCCTTTAGATACCATATCAATCTCTTTGGCCGCTGAAAAGGACAAGTCAATGATGCGACTCTCAACAAACGGTCCTCGATCATTGATTCGAACTACTGTTTTTTGATTATTTGCTAAATTAGTGACGCGTACTACCGTATTCATCGGCAAGGTCTTATGTGCACCGGTCATTGCATACATATCGTATGCTTCACCGTTGGACGTTGACTTTCCATGAAAATCACTTCCGTACCAACTCGCACGTCCGCTCATCGTATCTCCAACGTTCACAACAGTAGGATAGTACTCTTTTCCAAAAACCGTATAAGGGCGCATGGATGCCGTTAACTCCCCATTCTTTTTCTTCACCGTAGAGGGGGTATCTGCAAGAATTTCAGAAGGATACTTTTTAGAAGTTTTTACAGGACGGTATTGATACGATCCCATATAGGAAGTACATCCGCTCATAATAAGTATGAAAGCTAATAATACAACTCTAATCACCGACTTTAATTTCCTCACCATCTTTAACTTTAGGTTGAATAAAAAGGTTTTTTACTTTTAACTGTTCAATAGTGGAATTGTACAGTTTTGCTACTGAAATCTTGATTTCACCTGATTTAGCTTTATCAAGCGATGCATGCCGAATAAAGCCTCGATTGATTGGAATTTTGATATTGTGATTCAAAGTGAGTTCATCACGATCACCCATCATATTTTCGATACGAATGGCCCCAGATGAAACATCATACTTTTTAGAAACCGTGTCAAGATTTTCACCAGCTTTTGTCCGATGCATCACAAAGTAGCCCTTCAACTCTTTCGTACGGTACGTTTGCCGAAATAACTCAAGTTTATCCTCAGGAATATAGACCGGATACATATCTTTACTGGGAGGTGTTATTCCTCGTTTCAAATGAGTATTCAATAAAAGTAACTTCTTTTTGGGCATTTCCAAAACTGCTGCAATACGATTGATATCTTCTCCTTCAGGAAGATAGACCGTTGCAATGGGATTTTCAGATGCTACTCCGATCAAATGGTCATATTGAATTTGTTCTAAAAAAACCTGATCACTGGCAAGCAAAGCCAGCGCAATAATTTTGCGAATATAATGACGGCTTTCAAGTGGAATATACTTTTTATTCGGACTCGCCAACACGCTCAAATCATCCGTTCCCGCTTTACGTATCGCTTTGGAAAGCCTTCCATCACCGCAATTATATGCGATAATCGCAAGATACCATTTACCAAATTGACGATGCAGTTGCGATAAATAGGCAATAGCCGCGCGCGTAGATTTGAGATGATCGCGCCGTTCATCTACATAAGAGGTAATTTTTAAACCGTGTAATTGACCTGTACTTGCCATAAACTGCCAAATTCCACTGGCACCTTGTGAAGAAGTGGATAAGGTATCTAAACTCGATTCTGCCAAAGCAACAAATAAAAATTCACTCGGTAAATCAGATTGAGAAATCAAAGAGGTAAGCATGGGTATTAAAATATTTGCATTTTCAGATGAATTAGCGAATCCATTTTCTGTACAATAACGTTTCTGCGCAATATACATATCATTTAAATAGGAATCATTCAAAAATGAGGCAGGAATATCAAAATGTTTCAACACCGTGATTTTCTTTTCATCATTAGGCTTAAATGCAAATGGATAAGCATCAAATGTAAATGCGATCATAAGTAACAACCAGCGCAACTTACCTCCTCGGATTATAATCCATAGTGAACAAGTATAACACTCTCTTATTAATGTTTGGTTAACCCCTCAAAAAGAATCTTTGCATTATGGGTTGTCAGGCGTTCAACCTCTTCTATAGAAAGCTCCAATAACTCAGACATTTTTTGGGCAACAAGTTTCGTATACGCAGGTTCATTTCGCTTACCACGGTGTGGATGTGGAGTCAAATAAGGGCCATCGGTTTCAATCAAAAGCTTATCTTTTGGGATTTTAGGAAGAACATTAACCAGCTTTTTCGCATTTGAAAAGGTCAGTACACCCCCTATTCCAAAATAAAATCCTTCATTTGCAAGACTTAGAAGCTCTTCATCCGCATTGTAACAATGCAATACGCCCCCTACTTCTCCTGCACCTTCAGAGAGCAAGATCATCTTAGAATCGTGGCTCGCGTCACGGATATGGACAATCAACGGCTTTTTTACTTTTTTTGCCATACGTATCTGTGCTCGAAATGCCTCTTCTTGACGCTTTTTTTCCGCTATTTTTTCTTCATCCGATCCTTCTAGACGAAAATAATCCATCCCGCACTCTCCGATCGCCATACATTTTGGATGAGAGGCATAGTACTCGAAATCCAAACCTTCCATCCCCTCTAAATCGTACGGATGTACCCCAACAGCAAAATAAATATTTTCATGTTGTTCGCACAGTTGTATTGCACGCTGTAATGTCGAAGGGTGCGCTCCAGGAATGATAAATCCCTCAACTCCTACTTCTTGCGCACGCATCATCACCTCTTCAAAATCCTCACGATAACGTTCATCATCCAAATGGATATGGGTATCAATAATCATTTAGCATTCTCCCCTCGTACACGCTTAAACAGCTCTTTAGCAAATCCTTTTGCCTCTTCACTGATCCCATCACCGCTGATAATACGGGCAATTTCTTCTATGCGTTCAATGTCATTAAGTTCGCGTACACGGCTCTCATCATCTTTATAAATCAAAAAGTGCTGTTCTCCCATAGAGGTCAATTGCGGTTGATGAGAAATGACAAAAATTTGATAGCAACGTGCTAAATGCCGCAAAACTTTCGCCACACTCATCGACTCTTCACCGCTGAGATTCGCATCAATCTCATCGAGCATCAATACACCGCCTTGATCATCCATACTTTCAACACGAAGTGCCAGCAATGCCAAACGAAGACGATTAAACTCACCCGAGCTCAGCTTCTCCAGTTTCGTACCCTCTAGCCCTAAAATAATGCGATCAACACCCTGCGCATTATGTTCAACTTTCTCAATAGTAAGACTCGCAGGGCGTAAATATAGCATTGTCAAATACCCATTAAGTTTTTCTAATGAAATAGAAATTTCATCCGTCCGTTTTTGCGAGAGCTCACGAGCAATCCCTTCGAGTTCTATCGTTAGCTTCGCGATTCTTTGGGTCAAGTCCCCTTTGGAATGTTCAATCATCTCATACGATTCGAGCTCTTTGGCCTTTTGCTCACGGTATTTCAGTGCTTCTGATATCCCGCCATAACGGCGTTTTAGCTCACTTAACTGTTCAATACGGTCCAATACTTCTTCAACCGATACCTCTTCAAGCTCTTCAAGTTTCTCCAGTGAATTTTCAAAAACCGAGCGTAATTCATTCATCGCATCATCAAAAAAGGAACTCTCAACCTCAAGCATGCTCAATGCATGAGCAACGTGAGATTCATATCCAAAAACAGCTTGTGCGGCATGTATTGATTCTTCAATTTTTTCTTTTTTAGAAAGCTGTTTTTTAATAAGAGTCAGTGCTTCATCTTCACCCACTGCAGGCTTGATCGCATCTATTTTCCCAATCTCATAGGCAGCAAATTCTTTGAGTTCTGTGAGCTTTTTTTCTTGATCTTCGATTATTTTGAGTTCATCGCGCAAATTTTTGTATTCCAAAAACTTTACTTTATGCTCTTGTAAGCGATTTCGATGTTCAGGAGAAGCAAGTGCAATACGCTCATCCAACAACTCCAACAACGCTATCGGATCAAAATCACTGTAATCTTTTAAACTCAAATGACGTAAATACGATGAGCTGATAGATTCCATGGATGATTTAGAGGTACGCTGATTGTTGATAAAATAATTCACTTTCTCTTTTTTGACATGACGAAAAATATTGGTAGACTCATTATCTATCCCGTATTCTTCCTCATTGAGTTGCCATGAAACTGAGGATTCGCACACGCTCGCATCCACCCCATCCAGACCTACGGATGCTAAAATAGAACGCATCAGTATTGATTTACCGCTTCCGCTGGGTCCCGTAAAAACAATCAATCCCGGTTTAAATTCGAGCTCCGCTTCTTTAAACGTTAAAAATTCTTTGAGATAAAAACGCTCAATCACCGCTTAATTCCCCCACCCCAATTTTTCTTTGAGCACTTCAAAATAGTTAAATTCTTTACGATGGATCAAATGCGCTCCACCATCGGCCAGTTTTATATGAACCGTATCATTATCCGTAATTTCTACCATATCCTGCCCATCCACGATGACCAATGCACTCGTATCGGGTGTCTTAATTTCGATCTCAAAATGCCCTGGCAAAACAACCGGCCGCTGAGTAAGTGAATGAGGGCAAATAGGGGTCAGTGCAAACACATGAGTCAGTGGAAACAAAACAGGCCCACCTGCTGAGAGGTTATACGCGGTTGACCCCGTCGGAGTAGAGATCACAACGCCATCACCATAATAAGTGTTGAAGTTGCGCCCATCCACATACGTTTCCAAACGAATCATCTTCGAAATCGAGGGACGCGTCAGTACGATGTCATTAAACGCGACAATTTTATTTTCACCCTGTTTCGTAATAATCGTCGCTTGTAACATCGCACGCTGATCGATACGGTATTCACCTGCGAGTAGATCATCCACAAAAGATTCAAGCTCGCCAAAATCCAAATCCGCCAAAAATCCCAATTTACCTGCATGTATCCCCAATACGGGAATCTGATACTCATAGGATCTGCGTACAGCGGATATGAGCGTACCATCACCCCCAATGGTCACCAAGAAATCACAACTACGGCACATCAGATCAAAAGGCTGCCCCATCACATCAATCATCCCACCGCTTACATGATCGATCGAAACTTCAATACCGCGTGATTCAAAAATCCGCTTGGCTTCTAAAAACATATCTTTAAGCTCGGGTGTCGATGGACGTAAAATAATTCCGACACGTTTTATATTTTCTAATTTCAAATTTATCTCACATATTCATTAGTTGGGTTATTATAGCCAACTTTAGACACAGAGATAAATACTTTGTCAATTTATCGCGTTATCAAACCAAAAGTTTCTAATAGCTATAATTGCGAAAAATATAATCTAAGGACTTTGATTTGAGAAGTCATTTTTGTACTGATTTAAGTGAAGTAAATGTCGGCCAGAAGGTCGTATTGTGCGGATGGGCGAACAGCTACCGCGACCATGGCGGGATCGTATTTATCGATCTTCGTGATAAAAGCGGCTTGATACAGCTCGTTTGTGATCCAACAGACAACGTTCATGCACACAAAATTGCCAGTGAAGTACGTGATGAGTTTGTCCTCATAGCTCACGGACGTATCCGTGCTCGTGGTGAGGGTCTGGTTAATCCACGTCTCAAAACAGGTACGATTGAAGTTGTCATCGATGAATTAATTGTTGAAAATCGCAGCGAGCCTGTCCCTTTTCAAATCGGGGACAACAGTGTGGGTGAAGAGACACGTCTCAAATACCGCTATTTAGACCTTCGTAATCCGTCGATGTACAATACCTTTTTACTACGTTCAAAAGCGGCCATCGCTGCGCGTAATACTCTCGATAAACTTGGATTTTTGGAAGTCGAAACCCCAATTTTGACCAAATCAACTCCTGAGGGTGCACGTGACTACCTCGTCCCTAGCCGTGTACATGAAGGTGAATTTTACGCCCTTCCCCAATCTCCTCAGCTTTTCAAACAGCTGTTGATGGTAGGCGGATTTGACCGCTATTTTCAAATCGCACGATGTTTCCGTGATGAAGACTTACGTGCCGATCGTCAGCCTGAGTTTACCCAAATAGACGTTGAAATGTCGTTTTGTAACCAAGAAGACGTTATACGTGTCGCAGAAGAACTCATCGTTGCGATGTTTGCCTCTGCAGGACACGCTATTACAACCCCATTCAACCGTATCAAATTCAACGATGCGATGGAGTGGTACGGTTCGGATAAACCGGACATGCGTTACGACCTCAAAATGGTCGATGTAATCGATATTTTTGCACGTTGTGACAACGAAATCTTTACCGGTATCGCCGCAAATCCAAAAATGAACCGTATCAAAGCACTACGTGTTCCGGGTGCAGATTTGGTTTTCTCCAAACGTGAGATGAAAAGCTTTGAAGACTATGTCCGTAAATTCGGCGCAAAAGGGCTTGGCTATTTCCAGATGAAAGAAGACGGTCTAAAAGGACCATTGGAAAAATTCTTTGCTCCTGAAGATCTTCAACTCCTCGTAGACCGTACAGGTATGGAAGTGGGCGACGTTGTTTTCTTCGGTGCAGGAGATAAAACGACCGTTTGGGATTATATGGGACGTTTCCGTATATTCATCGCGGAACATGAGAAAATGAACCTGATCGACAAAGATCGTTTCGAATTTGTCTGGGTCGTTGATTTTCCGATGTTTGAAATCGAAAACGGGCGTGTCAAAGCACTTCACCATCCATTTACTATGCCGCGTGATCTTAACCACGAGCACTTAGACGATATCGAATCGATTGCTTACGACATCGTCCTCAATGGTGTAGAGCTGGGTGGTGGATCGATCCGTATTCATAAACAAGAACTGCAATCGCAAATTTTTCATCTTCTGGGAATTGGCGAAGAAGAAGCGCAAGAGAAATTTGGCTTCTTGCTGGATGCACTCAAATTCGGTGCACCACCGCACGGTGGTTTCGCCCTTGGATTTGACCGTTTCATGATGCTATTATCTAAAAAAGAGAGTATCCGTGACGTTATCGCCTTCCCTAAAACACAAAAAGCATCGTGTATTATGACCGATGCACCAAATACCGTTGACATCGCTCAACTGCGTGAGCTTCATATCCGTATACGTGAGACTGCTAAATAATGAAAAAACTTTTTTTAATTATTGGGGCACCAGGATCAGGAAAAACAACCGATGCGCAGATGATTGCTTCACACAATGCTGACTTGATGGTTCACTATTCTACCGGTGACCTTTTAAGAGGAGAAGTTATTAGCGGAAGTGAACGTGGGCACATTATTGACAGTTTTATCAGCCAAGGTCTGATCGTACCGATCGAAATCGCAATCGAGACCATTGTTACAGCGATTAAAAATGCTCCAAGCGATATTGTCTTGTTTGACGGATATCCGCGAAGCCATGAGCAGATGAATGAACTCGACAAATTTCTGATAAACGAAACCTCCATTCAACTCAAAAGTGTCATAGAAGTGGTTGTTAGCGAGTCTGTAGCCCGTGATCGTGTTTTAGGACGCGCACGTGGTGCAGATGATGATGAAAAAGTATTTAATAATCGTATGAAAGTCTATACCGATCCACTTGATGACATCCAAGACTTTTATACAGCAAAAAATCTTCTACATAAAATCGATGGTGAACGCGATATCGAAGTGATTGTAACAGAGATGGAAACATTTATCAAATCAAAAATTTAATTGATGGGAAAAATACAATGAAAATAATTTTATTGGGTGCACCAGGCGCTGGAAAAGGGACTCAAGCACAGTTTTTGACGAAAGCTTTTGATATTCCGCAAATCTCTACGGGGGACATGCTTCGCGCTGCTATCAAAGCAGGAACCGATCTTGGGAAATTGGCCAAATCCTTTATGGATTCAGGTAAATTGGTAACGGATGAAATCATTATCGGCCTTGTCAAAGATCGTATTACTCACGATGATTGCAAAAACGGTTTTTTATTGGATGGTTTTCCACGTACCGTTCCTCAAGCCGATGCCCTAAAAGCAGCAGGTGTAGCAATCGATGCCGTTATAGAAATTGATGTTCCCGATTCTGAAATCGTTAAACGAATGTCAGGACGCCGAGCGCATCTAGCATCAGGACGTACCTACCATATCCTCTACAATCCGCCGGAAAATGAGGGCAAAGACGATGAGACCGGTGAAGATTTAGTTCAGCGTGATGATGACAAAGAGGAGATCGTACTTGATCGTCTTAGCGTTTACCATGAGCTGACACAACCGCTTGTTGCTTATTATCAAGGTGTATCCAAAGCCGATTCGTCTGTAAAATACATTTGCATTGACGGGACTCAAGCAATTGATGCCGTCGAAAAAGAGATACTTTCTCAGCTCAAATGAAAACACCTCATTTTTATGCCGTCATCATTGGAACTGAAATCCTGAATGGACGTCGAGAGGACAAACATTTTCTCTATCTTCGAGATGCCCTAATGCAACGAGGGCATACCCTCTTCGCATCCTATATTATCAAAGACGATCATGAACTCATACGCTCAACCTACGCCATGATTCAAAATGATCCCGATGCTGTCATGTTCAGTTTTGGTGGAATCGGATCGACTCCCGATGATTTAACACGCCAAATCGCTTCAGAAGTTTTTAGTGACGGAAAGCTGGTTTCTCATGAAAAATTTTATGCCGATATCCTTGCGCGTTTTGGAAATGAAGCTTTCCCAAATCGCATTCATATGGCCGACTTACCCAAAAACTCAGAGCTTCTTCCCAATGTTATCAATAATATGTCCGGTTTTTATTTAGAAAATCGCTATTTTTTCATGCCGGGATTTCCTGAAATGTCTCATCCTATGGTGGATTACATTTTACAAAACTTTTATCCTCAAGCTCCCATTACCTACCGTAAAACCCTGATCGCTCAAACCAGTGAGAATACCCTTGTTCACATCATGATACAACTCGATCAAAAAGTCGATTTCTCTTCTCTTCCTATGCTAAATAGTGGAAAGCCATCCGTGGAAATATCCGTTGCTTCCACAAATAAACAATTATGTGATCAAAGTTTTGAATTATTCATTCATGATTTAAACGCTAAAGGAATCCACTACACGATTATTTAGTGCTTTTTTTAATATTTATTCCGATAATGACGATCTACTCTTAATATTTTGTATTTCAGCAATGGATACAAATGAACATTCGGAGAAGAAGATGGTAAATTATTTACTCATTGCCTTGGTAATCATCATCATCGCCTACATAGGCTATAGTCGTTATTTTTTTCATAAAGACAAACTCATCCCCCCTAAAAAGCCTCATTTTACGCTAAAAATTGAGCATGAGTAGTTCTTGCTGCATAAGCATAATATTCTAACTTCAACACAGCACTAGGGGTTTATGCTAAAATTCCATATTAATATTAACACAAGTGAGAGAATATGGAAATTTTAGAAACAGAATCCGCTTTCAAAGCAAGCGTTCAAGAGATTCAAAACACTCCAGGCTATAAAAATCCAATTGGATTTGGTATTTGCCGTATTGATTTCGGACAATTGGACTCAAGCAAAGTTCTTCAAGCAACTTACCCATTTATGAATTGGAACGAAAACTTTGGCAGTGCCGCAATTTTTATTAAAAATGCACAAGAGCAAGGCTATAGTATTGATTTTACTGCAGATGAAGTAATCGTTCCTGTAACGCTAAAGTTTTTAGAAGGTTGTCTTAATGCCTTCACCCCATATGCTGATGAAGCATACGGTGATTCTCATAAAAATATTCAAGTCATCTCAGCTTTGTATAATCATATCAAAGAGAATGGCATGCGTGACGAGGAATTTCGTTTAGTCCTTATCTTTAATGATACTGCCTGTAAAAGCGTTGAGGCAACTTATCTAAAACTTTATGCACTCTCAACCTCAAAAGCTGCTTTACGTTCATTAAACCTTAATGGTGCATTTGGTGCATTGCACAATGTTGCATGGTCAGATGGACAACCGATCGAACTTGAATGGTTGCGTGAGAATGAGATTGAACTCAAAATTGCCAATCAATATCCAAAAATTGATTTTGTAGATAAATTCCCTCGTTTCCTTCAGCACATTATTCCAGCCAATAATACACGTATTTTGGATGATTCAAAAGTCCGATTTGGTGCTCAGTTGCATGCAGGAACAACTATCATGCCTGGTGCGAGTTATGTAAACTTCAATGCCGGTACAACAGGTGTAAGTATGGTTGAGGGACGTATTTCGAGTTCTGCTATTGTGGGTGATGGTTCGGATGTTGGGGGTGGAGCATCTATTTTGGGCGTTCTTAGCGGAACCGATGGCAATCCAATCTCCATCGGTAAAAACACCCTTTTAGGTGCGAACAGCGTTTGCGGAATTCCATTGGGCGATGGTTGTATTATTGATGCAGGTATAGCTGTTTTAGCGGGAACAAAAATTCAAATATCAGCAGATCAACTTGCTCTTATACAATCTGCCAATCCTAATCAATCAATTGCGAATGCAACTGTGTTCAAAGGTGCAGAACTTTCTGGACTTAACGGAATACACTTTCGTCAAGACTCACAAAATGGAGCTTTAATCGCTCGACGCTCTACACGTGAAGTAAAACTAAACGCAGATTTACACTAAATCATTTTACTCTACAACTATTAAGGTTGTAGAGCATATACTATAAATAATTTAAAAAAGGGGTATTGTGATGATAAGCTCAAACGTATCTTCCATTCTCTCTAACCAAACGTACATGAACAATAATGCCGGCAATGTAGCCAATGTAAATACAGATCGGTATGTTCCTCAAAATACCGTTATTAGAGAAGCCGATAACAAAGGTTCTACCGAAGCTGTAACGACGCGTGCAACCGATAATGGCAGTGAAAAATCACAGACCAATCTAGTCAAAGAGATTACGGATCAGATCACTATTGAAAATGTAAGTGCAGCTAATGTACAGGCTATCAGAATCCAAGACAATATGCTCGGCTCCCTCTTAGATCTTAAAGCTTAAAGCGTTTTTCTTTTACTTTTTACACGTACATAACTTACAGGTGTACGCGTAATAATATTCATACTCACCAATTTACTTAAAAGCATGTTGTTAGGATCAAAGTTCTCAACTTCCTGCCCCAATTGAAGTGTTGTGATAGCGGTCTTTCCAATGATCACTCTTCCCTTTTTACCCATAGCATCAATCGTACGGATTCCCCATATATTATGCATTACCATAACGTTGCCTTCGTACGTCCCGATGTAAAGAAGCACATGCCCTTTTTTATACAAGATCGTTTCAAACGGGACACCTTTTTCTTTGATCAAAGAGAGTTTTTGAGTATTATCAAGTCCATTAAAGGAAAAAACTTCTCCCTTTTTAGCCTGAGAAGCTGAATTTCGAGGAAGCCAAATACCAAAAGGGGTAAAAAAGTCACGAATCATAGAGGAACAATCACGCTCTTCAAACATACCTCCCCAGCCATAGGTATTGCGTAACATATCAGAGCCTATTTTTATCAAATCCTCTTTATTAAGTAAATGATAACCCAGATGAGAAGATTCTTTTGAAATATACATCTCATCTAAAACTCCACTGCTTCGGACAAATAGAACCTTAAAATTGTTGGGAGTCTCTTCTATAAGAGGTAAAACCATACCTATACGGGAATAGGTTACAAACTTATGTGCTTCATCATACAAGGGGACTCCATCTTGCGCTACAAAGACTTTCTTTTTCTCTTGGATCAATGTAATTTGATCTGGCTTAAGAACTGCAACACCATCGCTTTGAACCCATCCTGATGCATTATTGGTAAAAATATAGACCCAAGACCCATCTTTGGAATAATGAGAGATAAAGACAGGTTCATTGAACGCTACACTGCTGTTTTGTAATAAATCAAAAGGATACCCTTCACCCGGCATTGCCGGATTTTTATACAACGGTTTTTGAGTTGGAAATACGCGAATATCCATCCACTTTGTCGTAACTGCCCGCGTATTAACCGTTGAAAACGCTTCATAATTACTCTGACGAATAAGCTCAGGAATCCATGAAGGATCAACAGGCTTTAAATTATTTCCATAGCCGCCGATAAATGCATTGATAGGCCACTTAGCTTCTTTTACACATATGGGAGCAGCTGCATATGTCCATGGAGCATAGTAACGTTCTTCAAAATGTTTTTGTATTTCAAAAAGAGTTTCTTGATTGGTAAAATTAGAATCAAAATAAGCGGAAAGAACTTGTGGAAAATATTCTAAATCATTAACTTTTTTTGTTATTGCAGGAAACTCATCTGAACCGATTTCTTGTGGCAATGCAATTTCGTAAGTGTCATTCGAACGATTTATATCGTTACATATGGGAGCTAAAGATATTGAACCGATCACTGTAGAAGGAGTTTTAGGATGCGTCTGTGCGCATCCATGCAAAAAAATTAACACTCCTAAAACGGATACACGGTAGATTATATTCTGCATTACTTCACTTTGTTACTAGATACGCTTATTCAACACCGCCAAAACGCCCGACAACACGCCCAATGATCTCAACTTCATTACGCTGTGCTACATACGTTGGATAGTCTTTATTGTCCGAAATAATATCAAGTTTACCATCAATTCTCACTTGTATTCTTTTAATAAATAAGCCATATTCCGTCCGTATGGTAAATACCCCTCCTCGGCTGACTTCTTTTTTGGCCCGATTAATAAAGACAATATCGTTGTAGCTAAAAGAGGGTTCCATAGAATCTCCTGAAACATTAATCGCCTCAATGTTACGTAATTCACACTCACCGCCCAGTGACATGACGAAATTCTCCTCTAACATTAATGGTTCATAGTCAAGCTCATCGTTTTCAGCGCCTCCGCCAGCAGAGGCACTAACCGAAGAGAAATACCGCACCATGTAAAAGCGATTGGTAGGCTCAATCAGGCTTTCAGGGGATTGATTATAGAGCATCCAGTTGATGGCTATGGAACGTTTAGCGCAAAAATCCAGCAATTCGTTAAAAGGAATCTTATTGCGCTTCTTCATTGTTGCAAAATTCATTTGGCTTATCTCCAAAAGCTCTGCAACATCTTTATCAAATACTTTCTTTTCTGGGAATTCACCTGAAACGATATCTTTGATCGTTTCGACAATTTCAAAAAAACTTTTCATTTTCTACCTCCTAATCCTAATTGATACTGATATTGTAGGTATTATGACATATATTTCAATTTATATGTCAATTTGCCATATAAATTATCAATAATCCAATAATTAATTACTATTTGTCAAATCAATAAAATAAACATATCAATAGGAGTACACAATGGCACAGATGATTAACAAAGCAAACACACTTATGGAACGATTTGAAGAAAAAATGGAAAATTGGGCAAAAAAAATATTTTAATTAGAAGTAGAATCTTCTTTTTTAAACTGATCGATACGAGAGAGGTGATACCCTCTAAAAATGTAAATAAGAAAGAGGACAAAAGCAGTGACCATGATTGTATCAAAGATTTGAAAGATCACATCATTTCCTTATAGCCCGTGAAATTTTGCTTAATTGCTTCATACAGGATGATTCCCGTACTAATCGCAAGATTAAGACTTCGTCCCTCTTTGGTCATAGGAATAGTCATGCATTGCTGCGAAAATTTTGCCAATAAATCAGCAGGTAAACCAGCCGTTTCACTGCCAAAAAAGAGATAATCTCCTTCTTGAAATTCAAACTCAAAATAAGGTTTATCTGTTTTAGTTGTTGCATAAAAAAAACGGTCACTTTTTTGAACTGAATCAAAAAAATCCTCCAGACTTTCCCATACTTTTAAATCAATTTTATGCCAATAATCCAATCCGGACCTTCGAACGGCCTTTTCGCTGATATCAAATCCTAGAGGCTTAATTAAATGCAAAGTGGCACCCGTATTCACACACAATCGACCAATGGCTCCGGTGTTATTAGGAATTTGTGGATTTACAAGGACAATATTAAACATGGTTTAAAAAATGACCGTTTTATTTGCATGGACAAAAATACGGTCTTCCAAGGCAAGCTTCAAGGCTTTGGACAAGACAATCTTCTCAACATCTTTTCCCGAGCGTTGCATATCTTCCCAACTGTACGCATGATCTATATGAATAACATTTTGTGCAATGATAGGACCTTCATCAAGATTATTGTTCACAAAGTGCGCCGTTGCTCCAATAATTTTAACACCGCGCTCATACGCTTGCTTATAGGGATTGGCACCGACAAATGCCGGAAGAAAGGAGTGATGTATATTGATAATTCTATCTTCATATGCTTCAACAAACTGTGACGTCAAAATGCGCATGTATTTTGCTAAAACGATATAATCAATTTCACCGAGAGTTTCTAAGCACTCTAAAACTTTTGACTCATGCTCATCACGTGTACAATCCACGTGAGATACGGTATAAAAAGGAATTCCAAATTTAGAGACTAATGCTTCCAATAAATCGTAATTAGATACAACTGCTACAATTTCAGCATCCAATTCACCTGCTTCATATCGGATGAGAATATCCCCAAGAGCATGTGATTCTTTCGTCGCCATCAGTACTATCCGCTTTTTGCGCGGGGCGATTACTTCTAAGATGGTATCCTTTGGCAAAACATTCGAGAGTTCTTGCTTAAGCTTTTCTACATCGATATCACCCGCCACGACACTGCGCATAAAAAATTTATTATGCATTTTATCCACAAACTCATGATTGGAAATAATATTGAGATTACGGTGATAAAAAATACTGGAGACTTTATAAACAAGCCCCTTTTCATCATTGCATTGTATGAGTATGCGATACTGTTCATTCATATTGACACTCATTAACGAATTGTGTCCAAACGATTATCGATCGTTGCTAACAAGTATTCAAAAAAATTCAATGTCAAATCGACTTTTGCTTCAATATTAACATTATTAGGAGATTGAAAGCCTTCAAATAAAACCAACAAACGCTCTCGTATCCCTTCAAGCATTCTTACTTCATCATCCGATCCCGCACTTGGCATTTCCTGTGACAATACACTTGCAAACGATGGTGTAGTTTCTTCTTCAACGGGTTTTATAGCCACGATTTTTTCAGCTTCTACAGGGATCTCTTGATGCTTAGGGGAAGAGTCCTGCACAATAACATCGTCTAATTCGGCTAATGTGGATAAAATAACATCTTTTAGTTCCATGCGCGTAATAGCCACCTTTCAAACTGGATAAACTCTGCTTTTTCATCCATCTGAACGAAAAAGGTTTTCATTTCGTTATTGACCCCAAGAAATTTCTTACGCATACCCGATAGACGCCGAATAGCGATTTTAGCATCACTGTTAGCAGGATCTTTTTTTAAAATTTCTTTGTAGATTTCCAATGCCTCTTCTTTGAGACCTTGGAGCTCATAAATATTGGCGAGGGTTAGAGTTTGCATTGAGCCGCAAAATCAGCGATGATGGAACCCATTTCGCTGGTAGTACAAATCTTTTTTGCATCAAATGCTGCAATATCTTTTGTACGGTATCCAAGTGAAAGGGCTTGTTTGATAGCATAATCAATACGATCCGCTGCTTTGTTTTCTCCCAATGCAAAACGCAGCATCATAGATGCACTGGCAATGGTAGCAATAGGATTCGCAATCCCCTGCCCTGCAATATCAGGTGCAGAACCGTGAATCGGCTCATAAACACCGATTTTAGCTCCAACCGATGCCGATGGCAGCAAACCGATTGAACCCGATAGCATGCTTGCCTCATCACTCAAAATATCACCAAAAATATTTCCGGTTAAAATAACATCAAACTGTTTTGGATCACGGATAAGCTGCATTGCCGCATTATCGACATACATATGAGTAAGCTCCACTTCCGGATATTCTCGTGCGACTTCGATTACCACTTCACGCCAAAGCTGACTAACATCAAGAACGTTTGCTTTGTCTACCGAACACACTTTTTTATTCCGCTCCATAGCGATCTTAAAAGCGACATGCGCGATACGAACAACTTCATCCCGCGTGTAAACCATGGTATTCCAACCCTTGTTCTCATCACGCCCTTTTGGTTCACCAAAATAGATTCCGCCGATAAGCTCACGAACGACCATCAAATCAACACCTTTGACGATTTCCGGTTTCAATGAACTAGCGTTGACAAGCTCATCATACACATTGGCGGGACGAAGGTTGGCGAATACCCCCAGTTCTTTACGAAAACGCAATAATCCGCTCTCAGGGCGTTTCTCTCTAGGAAGAGTATCCCATTTTTCTCCGCCGATCGCACCAAAAAGTACAGCATCACTTGCAAAAGCAATGTCTATTGTCTCTTGTGGCAATGGATCACCTGTAACATCATAGGCACATCCACCCATCAATGCCTCACGGTAGTCAAACCCAATATTTTCGCCTGTTGCGACAGCATTTAGTACTTTTACCGCTTCATCAATAATTTCAGGACCAATTCCGTCCCCTTTAATCAGTGCAATATTATAAGTTTTCATTTAATTAGTTTCCTTGCGCTGCAATTTCAGCTGCAGCATAGTTCATAAGTCCGCCTGCAGAGATCAGCTCTTGCATAAACGGTGGGATTGGGATGAAGTTATACACTTTGCCCGTTGTCATATTTGTGATCGTTCCTGCATCCATATCAATACTTACACGCTCACCTTCTTTGATCTCTGGGCTCTCTGTCAATTCAAAAATTGGCAATCCCATGTTAAAAGCATTACGATAAAAAATACGGGCAAACGTTGGTGCGATAACTGCGGCAACACCTGCAGCTTTAAGAGCAATAGGAGCATGTTCACGAGATGAACCGCATCCGAAATTTTCACCTGCAACAATAATGTCACCCGGACTCATTTTGCCAACAAAGGTCGGATCGGCATCTTCCATAACGTGTTTTGCGAGTTCTATCGGGTTTGAGGTACTGAGATATCGGGCAGCGATAATGAGATCGGTATCGATATCTTTACCGAAATTCCAAACTTTACCTTCCATTTTTTGCATAATGTATCCTATAGTTCTAAATTGTGGAGATTATAGCGAAGATGAGTTGAAAGAGTTTTAAAATGGCCGTATGAATTAAGCGAAAATATCGCTTAATTCGGGATGTTTTTCTTGGTATTTGACAACATATGAGCACTCAGCTACGGCTTTTTTACCGGCTGCTTTGATCACATCAAGTACATCTTTTAACAGAATACCGGCAAGACCTTTTCCCGCAAGTTCATCAGGGACGATAGTGTGAGTAAGGTGCATGTTTCCGTCTCTATCATCATAAGTTATATAGGCAATATGCCCGTCGATATGATATTCATATTTACATTCAGGCTCGTTGTGAACAAGGGTATAAGACATCGTTTTTTCCTTCTTTATCGATCTTTTAAAATGTATTTTATCATAAACATTAACTTACCTCAAAGAGAGCATTAACGTTTCAAGCTATTTGTAGTAGCAAGCATTTCATCACTGGTCGTAATAACTTTGGAGTTTGCATCATAGGCGCGTTGACCTGTGATTAGATCAGTGAGCTCAACTACGAGCTGTACATTTGAAAGCTCTACAAAACCTTGACGAATATTTCCAAGCCCATTTTCACCAGGCGTTCCCTCAACCGGCTGACCTGAAGCATCCGTTTCAACAAAAAGATTATCTCCCATCGCATGTAATCCAGCTGGATTAATAAAATTTGTGAGCGAAAACTGTCCAACTTGAGTCGCTTGAGCTTGTCCTGGTTGAGTGACACTTACAATACCGTCTGTACCGATACTGATATTGGTTGCATCCTCTGGAATAAGCACTTCAGGAATAACCGTATAACCGTCTGAATTGACCAAAGTTCCGTTTTGATCGATTTTTAAAGAACCATTTCGCGTATACACTTCTGTACCGTTAGGAAGCTGCAATTTTAAAAATCCCTTACCTGTAATCGCCAAATCCAAAGAGTTATCAGTCTGCTTAAGACTTCCAGGTGAAAATATTTTATTGATGGCTGTCGGTCGAACCCCAAGTCCCACTTCGATACCTGTTGGAGATCGCGTCGTATCACTCGTAGAGGTTCCAGCATAGGTCATGACTTTGTACATCAAATCCGCAAACTCTGCACGAGACTTTTTGTATCCCATCGTATTAACGTTGGCAATATTATTCGCAGTCGTATCGATTTGTGTTTGCATAGCCAGCATCCCGGTTGAGCTGGTATATAGTGATTGCATCATTGTTCTATCTCCTTAGGTTATCGTCGTGTAACAGCAATTTTTTCAATCGCATCACGGTTAAGATCATTCATTTGTGAGTCCATTGCTTTTTGGTACATTCCAACCAATCGGTTGGCTTCTACGAGTGAAATCATTTCATTGACGGCATTGACATTGCTTTTTTCAATATACCCTTGCATAACACCCCCGCTTTGAGCAACTGGTATTAAAGGATCAGCAGGATCGGGAACATAAAGATTATCTCCCTCTTTTTTTAACATACGAAGATTTTCAGGTTGTACAATAAGCATACTCCCTCCAGCAATCATTTGGGTAGTACCGGGGATATTTGTAGAAAACTGTCCGTTTTTATCTAATGTTATGATCTCATTTTGGGGAGTAAATGTAATTCCTTTTTTATCAGCTCCAACCACTTCATAACCTTGTTTATTGACTAACTTTCCCTCTTGATTCATCGTGAATGATCCATCACGTGTCAAGCGTATCCCCTGTGGTGTATCTACGGCAAAGAATTGGCCTTCTTTACTTAAAGCAATATCAAAAGTATTATCGGTTACTTGCAATGTCCCAAGTGAAAAATCAGTATAAGCATCGCTAATTTGAGGAACTCTGGACAATGATCGGTTCAAATATTGCGCTGCTTGTTCGGTATGGTTTTTTAAAGGAAGCTCATCTCTGGCTTCTTTATACAAACGGGCAAAATCACCTGTAATAAGCTGCTCTTTTTTATAACCGGCCGTATTAACGTTTGCTAAATTAGCTGCTATTGTGTCCATTCGGTTAAATTGAGCAACCATTCCACCTGTTGCCGCATAATATCCCGTTTGCATTCATGATCCTTAAAAACTCATATTTTAAGCAAGTAAGCAAAGGCTATTCCATATTTAATATTCAATAAACTTTCCTAATAACATAGTTCATTTAATATTATTTCGGTATAATCCTGTTCTTTTTATAAGCGCAAGGGAGCTTTCTTCATAATGAGCGTCAAAGACTTAAACAAACACATCGAAACACTATTTACGGAACATAAATCTAAAAACTGTCTTACCTATGAGGCCATTGTAGAGGCGTTTGACAAACAACCGACCCTCGCTCAAGCTAAAAATATTTTAAAATTAGCAGAAAAATACAAAACCTGTCTATTTACTTCTTCGGAACATGCAAAGATTCTTAATCAGCAAGAAGCAGATGCAAAACGTGCAGCTCAGATTAAATACATTGAAGAAGCCAGTACCGATCAGTTTGATATTCTAAAGCAACATGAGCTTCTGGAGTGGTCACGTTCGGATTCTCCGGTTCGTATGTACCTGCGTGAAATGGGACAAATTCCCCTTCTTACAAAAGAAGAAGAGGTTGAGATATCTAAACGTATGGAGATGGGTGAAGAAATCATTATCGATGCGATCTGTTCGGTTCCTTATCTCATTGAATTCATTCTTGACTATAAAGATCCCCTAATCAATCGTGAACGACGTGTCAAAGAGCTCTTTAAAAGTTTTGAAGACGATGCCGAAGAAGATGATGGCGTCTCTGATGATGATACGGATGATACAGAGGATGAAGAGGGCAAAGAAAAAGCTCCCTCTGCAAAAGACAAAAAACGGATAGAAAAAGTTATTACTTCGTTTAAAGCGCTCGAAAAAGCAAAAAAAGATTGGGCAAAAGCAACCGAAAAAATGCTTGAAGAGCGTACGCTTGAAGAGATGGATCCTGATTATGTCCTCTTTTTCTTGAATGTCAGTTTTAAGAAAAAAACACTCAAAGATGCACTGATGGATTTGGGGCCAACCTCAAAACTTATTAATGAACTTGTTCGATCCATGGAAACAGCTCTTAGAAGTGATGAAGGCTTTGATCGTGAACTTAAACGCCTAGAGTACAAACTCCCGTTGTTCAATGACCAGTTGAAAAAAAATCACGTGGTAATTGTGAACAAAATAACGGAACTCACAAAAGAAGAGATTGCTGCTAAGGTTCCTGAAGCCACGATGGTCAGCACCTATATGGAGATCAAAAAACTTATCCAAACCAAAGAGGCATCCAAAGGCGGATTTGATATGGAGCCTGAAAAACTTGCGGATATTTTGGAACAGATAAAACGAGGGAAAAACATCTCTGAAACCTCAAAAACACGTATGGCCAAAAGTAACCTGCGTCTGGTTGTTTCCATTGCAAAACGTTACACCAATCGCGGTCTTCCGTTCCTTGATTTGATCCAAGAGGGGAACATCGGGTTGATGAAAGCGGTTGATAAATTTGAATACCAAAAAGGGTATAAATTTTCGACCTATGCCACGTGGTGGATACGTCAGGCGATCAGCCGTGCCATCGCCGATCAGGCACGTACGATTCGTATCCCGATTCACATGATTGAGACGATCAACCGTATCAATAAAATCATGCGTAAGCATCTCCAAGAACACGGTAAAGAGCCGGATGTTGAGACCATCGCGGAAGAAGTGGGTCTGTCGGTTGAAAAAGTCAAAAATGTCATAAAAATCACCAAAGAGCCGATTTCTCTTGAAGCTCCTATCGGGAATGAGGAAGATGGACGTTTTGGTGACTTTATTGAAGACAAAATGTCCCTTTCCCCATCGGATGCAGTTCTCAAGGATGACCTCAAAGTTCAAATTGAGGGCGTTCTGGAACAGCTCAATGAGCGTGAGAAAGCGGTTATTAAAATGCGTTTTGGAATTATGGACGATGAGAGTGACCGTACTCTAGAAGAGATCGGAAAAGAACTCAATGTAACCCGTGAGCGTGTACGTCAAATCGAAAGCAGTGCGATTAAAAAGCTTAAACACCCAAAAGTGGGTCGTAAATTGAAAAATTACATCGAAGACTAATGACGTTCGATCAACAGTGGATTGAATACGATTTTAATCCATTTATCCTCTTTAGCGCAAGCGGTAAAGTCCTCTCCCTCAATACAGAGGCTCAATATCTGCTTGGAGCCGCTGAACCTTCCGTTATTTATAAAATTGCTATGGCCAATGCTAATGCAACGTTTGGGTTTAAAACAACCTTTATGGAACTTGAATTTGGCCGTTTCAAGTTTTTTGGTATCACCATTGGCTATGAAGATGAAGAACAGCTGGGTATTCGGCTTTATCAACTTCCATCCTTCCAATTTACCAAACAAAAGCCTGAAGGAAGTTTGGTCAATGTCTATACTCTTATTGACTTATGTATCAGTTCTAATTCCATTGGTTCCTCTGTTAAATACATCAAAGAGCTTGACCCATCTATCCCTGAAATACGCTTACATGCAGAAATTTTTATCAAACTGCTCAATAAAATCTATCTAACATTTAGTGATAATGAAGCAATACTTACACGCCTATTTTTCAGAGTCGGTGAACATATAAAGTATGAGGGAGAAAAATATTCTCTTTTTGCCATCGAGTTCTCTGCACAAAATATGAATCGTAAATATACAGCAGAGCTTACCCGTCTTGCAGAAGAAAACAATCTCTCTTGCGATATAAGAGAATCAAAAGTGATCATTAATATCCCAATGATCACTAAATAACTATTTTATAAACTCCCGAACCGCTTCAAAAATTTCTTCATAATATTTGGCGCTAAGAATGACATGTTCTTTTGCTTCAATGATCACCTTCTTTTTACTCTCACTTTTAATTTTGTCATATATTAGATCAGCTCCTTTTGGATTCACGACGGGATCTTTGTCTCCTTGGATAATCAACGTTTTTGTCGTAATGTTTTTCAAAAGAGGATAAGCAAAATCAATAAGTTTTTTAAGTTCCATAATGGAACGTATATGATGTTCACTGTAATTTACATCAGGATTTTCAGGAGGGTCTTGTATGTATTCAATTTTTGTTTTGATATGTGAGAGCCAATTACTTATGACTCCCATAGTTGGGAGGAAATAATTGAACCGCATATCATCAAATTTTATGGCAGTATTAATACATATCAGACCGTCAACTTTATGCTGTTTAGATGCCGCAGCTATGAGTGCCAATACCCCACCTGCTGAAAAACCGCAAAGGTAAAGTCTATGACTGATAAGCCTCATCGCCGCAAAGCCTCGGTTGAAACTGTCGATCCAATGGATATACGAACTCCCTTTTAGATCTTCAGGAACTGTCCCGTGCCCTTCCATGCGTATAGCATAAACATTAACCCCCAGTGAGTGAATAAACTGTGCCAATCCTTCCATTTCTTTGGGTGCAGATTTATAGCCATGAGACATGACTATACCAACATCAAAATGTGGATTATACAAAACAAATGGTCTTCCAACTTCCTTTGGCTTACTCTGAATGATAGAGTAATAGTGTTGATATGAATAGTCAAAACGTCTTAGATCCTGTTCAAATATTGCATTAAAAACACCTTTGCCTACTTCATGCATAGAACGCTTAAGGGTTTGAGTTAGAAGGCTTTTTAAATCTCCAAAAAGTGCTACTTCGTTCAAAGCGACACGCAGTGTGTTTTTAAGCCGTATAGTAGTAATGGTATGTTCATTTGCAAGCGCCTCTTTATCAATACGATAACTCCCATCATCCAGCGCTATCAAGATTTGTTGTTCACATGCTAATGTCAGAACCGTATCAAACATCTCATAAGGTTCATCGATTAAAAGTTTGAAAAAATCACGATGCAGCATTCCATGTGTTTTATGTACTTTCAGACAAAGGATCTCTTTGACAGACAGAAAGATAACTGCTCGTAAATGAGATAAGCGCAAGGTATCGGTTGGGTAGTTTTCCAATGCTAAAGCAAATATATGGTCAAAATTGACAAGGGTATTTTTGTAGACTTTGTCCATAACCAAGGTAGTGAGTTTATGACGGCTGTATTCAATAAGCGCATCATGATCACTTTTGGTATGACCGTCGATATTAAGTGCTGCACGTGCGGTATGAATCTGTTTTTCGATACTGATAGGTGCATCAAGATGAATGTGCATATGTGCTTTCACCAAAAGGTTTCCTTCAACCTCAAGCTCTTCTAAAAAGGTTTCACTTTTAATCTCTAGAATAGAACCTGCCATCTGAGTAAAGATATTTTTACCTGTACGCATTGGAAAGTAGTTGATCGTCACGGGTACTATTTGGGTTCCTGCATACGAAAAAACCTCATTTTCTTTAACGCCGTACTTCTTTTTAAATACGGTAACTGTTTCAACATCTCCCTCTTTTTGAGCATGATGGCATGCTTGTTTTTCCAACTCACATTTCAGCGCTAATACAGCTGATCCTGTCGGCATAGGATGGGAACCTTTAGCATCATGGATAATAAACTGTTTACCGCTTATCGTCACTTTTTTATTTTTGAGCATCCCTCCCTCCGGATAAATCAACCAACTGTTTTTACCCTTAATCAGATCGGAGAGAATAATCGTATCTCGGTTGACATCTTTGGTGGAAATCGTCCCCAATGACTCCAAATACTCTTTTAGTTTAGGCTGAAACAACCCTGCATCTGCTAAAGATCGGACTTTAATATTGAGCTTCTGATAAAAAAAACTGGGGATTAAAAACGTTTCAATACGCGTAAAGTGATTAGCGCAAAAAAGAGTCGGTCCAGTGAGATCCACATCGGGATGCACACTGATCGTCAGACTTGAATCAAGAAGGTGTCTGACGTATTTAATGAGCTGATGAGTGGAACCGAAAGAGATTTTTTTGAGTAACTGTTCTTGCCCAGGGGTCATATTAATCTCGTACGAAGGTAGCTACATCATAACTATCCACTTGAATAACTTCATGTTTGAGCGTGTATGCTTTTTTCAATGTTGCACCCTCAACCTCCGTAATCACTTTTTTGTCTACTGCTTCATTTATCAACAAATCAAATGGTGATTTTGGCAAGGTATGTGCACGTATTGCTTTTTTCATTTTTGCAATAATCGGTTTAACTTCATTATGCAATTTAAATGCCTCTTCGAGCTTCGAGAGCTGTTTTCCAACAAAGACATCTTGAGTAAGATCATCACGCATTTTTCCCTGTGTTAAAATGATCGTAGCCAAATTATGAAGCTGTTTATCATCAGCAGGTTTACCCATGCGGTTTAAACGCATATAGAAACGCAACGGTGCAAATAAGAGTCCCCCAAAAAGATTGTGAGCAATCTCGTCAAACGCTTTTTGAATATTAGATAGGGCAAAATCTCCTACATAACGCATAAAGATCTCACTCTCTTTACTATAACCTTCTTCTTTGTAGCGGCGCATGGTTGCCATAAGTAAATAGCTGTAGGACATAACATCCCCAAATCGTGCTGAAATCATCTCACGCTGTTTGAGTGTTCCTCCAAATATTCCCATAATCATGTCGGTCATAAAAGCAAACGTTGCAGATGTCCACATCAATTTACGCTCATAATTTCGCGCAACACCACTTGATTTTGGAAAATAGAGATACCCTCTGGTAATGCTTAACAATATCATACGCACCATATTGCCCAAGGCAAATCCGATATGGGCAAAAAAGTTCGCATCAAATTCTTTGGCATTATGCGCCCCCAGTGCTTCAATCTCTTTGTAGGCAAACGGGTGACACCGAATTACCCCCTGACCAAACTGTATGAGTGTTCGTGTCATGATGTTCGCTCCCTCAACCGTGATGGCAATAGGAGCCCCCATATAGGCATGACCGATGAGATTGCGCTCACCCAAACTGATCCCTGCACCCCCCACGATGTCCATCGCGTCATTGATCGTTTTACGAAACAGTTCCGTGGAGTGGTATTTCATCACGGCATTGATAACCGAGGGTTTTTTACCCTCATCAATAGCACCAATCGTAAAAATACGTGCGGCATCGATCATGTAGGTCATCGCCGCCATGTGCCCCATAACGGACTCAACCCCCTCAAAGTTACCGATACTTGTTCCAAACTGCTCACGTACCGTTGCGTACGCTCCGCACACTTTGGTACTGAGTTTGATACCGCCCGTACACGTTGATGGCAAAGAAATTCCTCGCCCAACGGCAAGGGATTCCATCAGCATCATCCACCCCTGACCGATCCCCTCCATACCGCCTATCACATCATCGATACCGATAACCACGTCTTTGCCCTGTAATGGTGAGTTTACAAAAGGTATCCCTAGCGGATTGTGTCGTCGTCCTTGAATCACACCCACAAGGCTTGATTTGACCAAAGCGCAGGTGATTCCTAAATCAGACCCTTTAGCCAAGATATTATCGGGATCTCTGAGTGTAAATGCCAATCCAATCAAACTCGCTATCGCACCAAGGGTAATGTAGCGTTTCTCAAAATTAAGTCGGATTTTTAGTTCACCGTTTTCTTGAAATACGTCTCCATAGGCACGTATCGAGGTTGCATCCGAACCCGCTAATGGTTCAGTAAGAGCAAAACAGGGAATATCGGTACCACTTGCCAAACGGGGAAGATAATAATCCCGTTGTGCTTGGGTTCCGTAGTGCAACAACAACTCTGCGGGCCCAAGAGAATTGGGAACCATGGTGGTAATTGCCAAAGCTTGTGAATGGGTGGCCAGTTTTTGAATGACTGCTGAATGACCCAATGCACTGAATCCTAATCCCCCGTATTCTTTGGGAATAATCATTCCAAGAAACTTTTTATCTTTGAGATACTGCCATACAGCGGGTGAAAGATCACGACGTTCGGATGTCTCATAATCGTTGGTCATGCGACACACAACGTCTACTTCATTGTTTAAAAAAGCATCCTCTTGGGCGGTTAGCGAGGGATACGAATCGCTCAAAATCGTATTGAAATTGGGACGACCGGAAAAAATCTCTCCATCCATCCACACTGTGCCCGCACGCAATGCAATTTTTTCCGTTTGAGAGATGGAGGGCATGAGTTTTAATCGATCAATGAGTCCCATCAGCGGTTTGGAGATAAGTGCTGTTCGTAATGGCTCAATGAGCAACAGAACATTAATGACAAGATAAATCGCTACTCCTACTTTATCGGGACAGCTCAAATAAACAAATGCTGCTAATACCGGTGACCAAATAACAAATCTAACACGGTTATACCATAAGATAAGTACTAAAAATGCTAGCATATACAGATAATAATTCATTTAATTCCCTTATAAAAAGTTGAACCTTTGTGAGCCAATTCTTGCAACAACGGTGCGGGTTCAAAACGCATTCCGTATTTATCCCGCAAACGCAATAAACTGTGCAACACTTTTTCCAAACCATACGCATCCGCATATTTGAGTAATCCTCCCCTAAACGGCGGGAATCCGGTTCCCATAATCATTGCAACGTCCAAATGCTGAGCATTTTTGACAATCCCTTCCGAGAGACAATAGGCCGCTTCATTCACCATAATAAGAATCGCGCGATCCACAATCTCCTCATCGCTAAAGTGAACTTTTCCTGATTTTAATCCTTCGATCTCTGGATTCAGTTTTTTATTTTTCCCCTCGTGAAGATAAAATCCTTTGTTGGCTTTTTTACCCAAAAGGTGCAGCTCATTATAAGCACGATCCAGCAGTTTGGAAACTTCCATACGCTCTCCATACCCTTGGCTCAACACACTGGCTACTTTGTACCCAACATCCAAACCTACCGTGTCAGCCAATACAAAGGGACCCATGGGCATCCCAAAGTTTTCAATAAGTGCATCAATGCGCTCAACACCCTCACCCTGATCCACCATCTTCGCACACTCATTGATGTACGGCAATAAAATACGGTTGACCAAAAATCCGGGACAGTCATTCACCACCACCGGTGTTTTACCCGCTTTTTTTGCCAAAGCCACAATCGTCGCAATGACCTCAGGTCTTGTCTGTTTTGAAGGAATAATTTCCACCAATGGCATCTGTTCTACAGGGTTAAAGAAGTGCATACCCACAAAGCGCTCAGGATGCTTCATATCCTCACATAACATATTGATCGATAGGGATGATGTATTGGTTGCGATGATGGCGTCGTCTCTCATCACCGCCTCAAGCTCTTTAAACGTTTGTTTTTTAGCGGCTGCATCTTCCACTATCGCTTCAATTGCCAAATCACTGTGTCCAAAAGAGTTCAAATCGGTTCCATAGGAAATCAACGATAACTTCATGTCCACTTCGCGCGCATTGAGACTGCGTCGTTTTTTCAAAAATTCAAACGATTTTGCGACATGCTGTAACGTTTGAGCCGCTTTGTCAAAACTTCTCGCATACAGTCTCACCAACAGGTCCATCTTGGCAAAAAGCCAAACAATTCCTCCACCCATAGCACCGCCACCGATAACCGAGGTAAACCGTATCGGTAAAAGAGCGTCTTTATCTACAAGCTGTTTTTCATTTTTGACCGCTTCGAGGGCAAAATAAACCGAAATCAGATTTTTTGACTCGGGAGTGACGGCCATTTGTGAAAAGACATTTGCTTCAAACTCCAGTGCACGTGTCGGGTCCATGCCATTGTTTTTTTTAAAAACCTCTATGACGGCTAAAGGTGCAGGATACTTGCCCTTGGTTTTTTGCATGACTGTTTTATACGCAACACTCGTGATCA
The DNA here is from genome assembly GCA_030693335.1 of Sulfuricurvum sp. Taxonomy (GTDB): domain Bacteria; phylum Campylobacterota; class Campylobacteria; order Campylobacterales; family Sulfurimonadaceae; genus Sulfuricurvum. The sequence goes on along the minus strand of JAUYAU010000011.1, from coordinate 160,782 downwards.
ACCAGGGGAACAGACGCTCTAGCATACTCAATGTATACCGCTTTTTGAGAATGGTTTCTCGTGTGGTTGGATTCAAAATCGCTTGGGTAAATGCATCGAGTTTAAAATCCAAATACCCCTGAGGAACACACGCATCGATCATTCCCAGCTTGAGTGCTTTGGCTCCATTAATGTATTTCGCACCTAAAATAAGTTCCAATGCTTTTGAAGGACCGATCAGGGCCTGAAGCGTCTGTGTCCCGCCAAAACCCGGTATGACCCCAAGATTGACTTCCGGAAGCCCTATTTTCGTAGCTTTGTTTTCCGTAGCGATACGATAAGTACAACGAAGTGCTAATTCAAAGCCCCCACCCAAACACGCTCCGTCAATCACCGCAATCGTAGGGAACGGAAGATAGGCTATTTTTTCCAAAATAATCTGCCCTCTGCGCACCACATCGTATGCCGTATGGCAATCGTCCAAAGAGCGTATCTCCGTAATGTCTGCACCGGCAATAAAAATGTCTTTTTTCGCACTGACAAAACGCAGTACCTTGATTTGGGTATTATTTTTAAATGCATCCAAATGCTTTTCGAGTTCATCCATCGACTGATGATTTAAAATATTCACTTTACTTTCGGGAATATCAAACACCAGTGTCGCAATTCCTTCAACAACGGTGAGGCTAAAATTAGTTGTTTTCATTACGATACCTCCAAAATCATAGACGCACCTTGACCACCACCGATGCACAGTGTTGCCAATCCGCGATTTTTGTTTTGTTGCCGAAGTGCTTTCAAGAGATGAATGACGATGCGTGTTCCCGTCATCCCCACCGGATGCCCAAGAGCAACAGCCCCTCCATGTATATTTAAAATACTTTCATCAATACTTCCCAATGCCGTTGTCCCATTTAGATGCTGTTTAGCGTACGCCACTGAGTCAAATGCTTTGAGATTGGCCAGTACCTGTACCGCAAACGCTTCATTCATTTCGATGAGCTCCATATCTTTGAGACCCAGCCCCGTTTGTTGAAAAATCTTTGCCGATGAATACACAGGTCCAAGCCCCATACGACTTGGATCCAGACCCGCATACGCATACGCACTGAGATACCCCAGTGGTTCCAATCCTAGCTCTTTGGCTTTGCTCTCACTCATCACGACCACGGCCGCTGCTGCATCAGAGACTTGCGATGAGTTCCCTGCCGTTACCGTTCCGTTTTTACGATCAAAGAAGGGTTGGAGTTTCGCGAGTTTATCGGGTGATTGATCATAACGAATACCGTCATCGTCCATCATCACTTTTGCCCGCAGTGCGTCATACACAATCGGGACTATCTCTTGAGCCAATATCCCTGCCATTTGTGCAGCTTGCGCTTTATTATGACTCATGGAGGCATAAATATCCTGTGCTTCGCGGCTAATACCAAAATCCTGCGCCAATATTTCTGCGGTAGAACCCATCATCAAGCCATTGGTAGGATCGGTAAGCCCCTGCATCAATCCGATGATCGGTTTGAGAAATGCCGGTCGCAGATGGCTGATATTTTTGAGTTTTTCTGAGACACTGCGCGATTTGAATAACCCCTCAAAAACACCCGTCAATGCAGGAGAAAAAAGCAACGGAATATTGCTCATCGATTCAACACCGCCACACATGTAGATCTCACCCTGACCACTGAGTATTTTATCCGTAGCCGTACTGATCGACTCCATCCCCGATGCACAGTTACGATGTACCGTATAGGCGGGAATTTTCTCCCCAAATCCTGCTTTTAGTCCAATGACGCGTGCAATGTTTGCCGCATGCACGGGTTGAGAGACATTACCGATGATAATCTCATCGTATCGATCGTAATCGATCCCTACACGCAATGCGAGTTCCTGTACCACATGGGCACCCAACGTTTCGGCTTGTATGTTTTTCAACAAACCTCCTGCCTTGGCGATGGGAGTTCTAATACCATCAATAATGGCTATACGTTCATGTTTCATAATTCATTCTCCAAAGTTTGTAGATTGTATGTGATACATTGCTTCTATCTCATCGCTAAAACAAGCATAAACTGTATTGCGTGAAATTTTCATAGAAGGTGTCAACATATGATTATCGATCGTCGGAAGGATTGGTATAAGGGTGTATTTCTGGATTTGCTCCCATGCGTTAAGATGTTGGTTGACGTGTTGTATTAATTGTTCCATTTTCTCAGCAGTTTTTATCTCTCTGTGATATTTTTCAAACGGTTCCATGCTCATAGAGGGATCTAAAAAAATCAATGCCGTTACATAAGGTCTGTTCTCTGCCACAATAATTGCATAATCAACCCATTTGCTGTGCGTTAAATGATGCTCAATCGCAATTGCTGACACATATTTCCCCGTAGATGTTTTAAAAAGCTCTTTTAGACGACTTTTGATGAAAATATACCCTTCATCATCGATGTAAGCTAAATCTCCGGTATGAAGCCAGCCGTTATCGATGGTTTTACGGGTTTCATCACTCAAATTGTGATAACCACGCATGACGTTAGGTCCTTTTACCAACAGCTCACCTTCTAAAGAGAGTTTAACCTCGATGCTGCTTAGTTTTTTACCACACGAACCAAACCGATACGCATGGGGTGTATTGACACAAACCACGGGCGAAGTTTCACTCAAACCATAGCCTTGATACAACGGAATGCCTATATTGACAAAAAAACGTTCCATAGCAGGCGACAATGCAGCCCCGCCGCTGATCATATACTGCATACGACCTCCAAGCGCTTCTAAAAGCTTTGCATACACCAATCGATGTGCAAGCTTGTCCAGACTATTAAGAGGCGTATGGACCTCTTTGGTATTGGCTCTGTGCAATGCCCCCTGACCGATCAGCCCTTTTATCCCACTCACTGCATAAATTTTATCGTGCATTTTGGTATAAATTTTTTCCAACAGTCTTGGGACAACTGTCATAACGGTAGGACGTACTTCATTCATCAAATTTCCCACATTTTTGACATCATCTGCAAAATAGATACAAATTCCATTCGCCAGATAATACAAAACGACCATCCGCTCAAAAATATGGGCAAGCGGTAAAAAACTCAGGGCGATTTCATCAGAGGTGATGGGTATGGCTAAACGTACGTCTTTAATTTGAGACATGAGATTGTTATGTGTGAGCTCAACCCCCTTTGGCTTTCCGGTTGAACCGCTGGTATAAATGATCGTGGCAACATCATCATGGGCAACATTAACACGAGGTAGTTCATACGAAGTTTTTAAAAAAGCATCAAACTCGATTACATTTTTTAAATTAGATTCAATTCCCAATGTAACAACCAGCTTCATACTTTTTAAACTCTCTGCAAGCTGATCGTATTTTTCTTGAGAGGCGATAAAAACATATTCTATCGCACTGTCTTTGATCTCATAATGCAGATTTTCACGCGAAATATTCGCAAAAATCGGAACCGAAGTTGCACCTAAGCGTTGCAGGGCAAAATCGATCATTAGCCAAAAAGGGGAAGAACCCGAAATGATCGCAACACTTGTCCCTTTTGTTACCCCATAATAAGCAAACGCAGCCGCTAACTTTTCTGTATGCGTTACAAAAGCTTGTGAAGAAAAGCTTTGCCATTCGCCATTATGAAGATAAGAGAGATAAGCAGGATTGTTTATGGAGGTTTTTATGTATTCTAGAAGCTCAGGAAATGTGTTAAAAGAAAACATATAAAACTCACAAATAATAACTTTTTATTATCTTAGAGTCTTTTAACTTAATCCTGACTTCATTTAAAAATAATTATATCTAACGTACTTCACTTATAGACAAAAGGGGCTAAACCAACCACTTTCTGGCGAGTAAATACCCAATAACGATACCGTATGCCAAACCAACCAAGTAAGCCGGCAACTGCATCATATGATTGTTCTGAAGCACAATAAAGCCTAAAGCAAAAAAGGCATAGGGGACAAGACGATACACAGAAACCATAGCAGAAATATTTTTAACCGTATTTTCCATCGTTGCTTGCTTTTGAAGCTTTTTTTGGGCTTTTATCATCTCTTTGACGTCCGCTATCTCTATGTCCCGTTCATCTTCATACAAATCATACGGATCGTCCATCCTATCAATAGTGTCTTTATGATCTTCAGGATCAGCTTCACCCACTTTTGACAAAATCATGTTGCGATACGCGTAAAGCGATCCTATCGTGATCATGGTACTTGAAAGCATCGCTGTTTCAAAGCTGACGAATACAGATGGCGAAATCACCCATAACAAGGCGATCGGAACGTGTAATAAAACAATGAAAAGAGCGGTTTTTTTAATCTTCGTCATCATCATCTTTGCCAATGGTTTGTCCCATATTGTATCGGGGATCTTTGGCTAGTTTTTCAAATTCTTTATACTGTTTGCTGTAGGCTTTGTAAATATTGACAATGGCAGCGGCAATTCCGATAGCCACACCTACCCATAGCAGCCATCCTATTCCCGTCAGCTTTTTAAGCCCCAAACCGATACCTACACCGATCAAAACAGCCACTACCATCGAAATACCCAGAGAAAGACTCTCTGCCCCTTCGATGATTGGCTTTAGTCTAGGTTTTTTCTCTTCTTCATATTCCATTATAAGGCTCCAAAGATAGATTCAGCGGCAACGATGGTCTCTTCAATCATCATATCGGTGATTGCGGTTGAGATAAAACCCGTTTCAAACTGTGAGCATGCAAAATAAAATCCGGCATCCAACATGGCACTGTGAAAACGTGCAAAGCGCTGTGTATCGCTTTTAAGTGCATCGTCAAAATTACGAACAAGATCTTCACTAAAGAAAAATCCAAACATAGACCCACGCACATCGGTTTGCAGCGGTATGTTATGCTTAAGCGCTGCTGCTTTAAAACCGTCCATCAATCGTGTCGCCCGATCTTCCAAAATACTGAATACTCTGCCATTGGCTTTGAGCTTACGAATCGACGCAAGACCTGCGGCCATAGCTACAGGATTACCGCTAAGCGTCCCTGCTTGATATACACCCCCCTCAGGAGAGAGACATGCCATAATATCACGACGCCCGCCAAAGGCACCCACAGGCATACCGCCACCGATCACTTTACCCAACGTTACCAAATCCGGTTTCGTCCCCGTAATGCTTTCGGCCCCATGCAAGCAGGCACGAAAACCGCTCATCACCTCATCAAAAATCAACAAAGCACCATGTTCATCACATACCGCTCGTAATTGTGCCAAGAACTCTTTATTAGCAGGAACCAGTCCCATATTCCCCGCAATAGGTTCGATAATAACACACGCAATCCCAGGGCTGTCTTGGAAACATTTGCGTACGCTGTCTATGTTGTTATACTCGGCTAATAACGTATGTTTGGTAAAATCCGCAGGAACACCCGGGGAACTAGGAGTTCCAAACGTTGCGGCACCCGAACCCGCCTGAACCAATAACGCATCACTGTGACCGTGATAACATCCGGTAAACTTTACAATATCATCCCGTCCCGTAAATCCGCGTGCAAGACGAATAGCACTCATTACGGCTTCCGTACCGCTGCTCACAAAACGAACTTTCTCAATCGAGTCATAGATGGAAATGATGAGTTCCGCCAACTCACTCTCCGCTTCGGTAGGTGCCCCAAAACTAAGCCCGTGTTTGACTGCTTCAATAACCGCGTTTTCAATACTCTCATCACGATGGCCAAAAATCAACGGCCCCCAGCTTTGGACATAGTCGACGTATCGGTTGGTATCAACATCGATCAAATAAGCACCTTCACCGCTTGCAATAAAACGTGGAATCCCTCCAACGCTTTTAAATGCACGTACCGGAGAGTTAACCCCACCTGGGATAAGCTCTTGGGCTTTTAAAAATGCTTCTTGTGAATGTTCAATATTCATAAATAATTTTCCAATCTAATCTGTTATATATGTTTTCTAATTATAACCATTAAGCCATTAATTTGGCTATAATTGCCCAAAACCAACCTAACGATTGAGACTTATGCCGCGAACGAAATCTTTTTCTCTTTATGCATTTATCATTGCATTACTGGTTCATTTTATTGTTTTTTTGATGATAGTATTGTTTAATACTCTCGCTCCAAAACTCTCTCCAAAGCCCCAAGAAAAGCCTGAGGAATCGCGTTTTAAAATTTCTCTCAAAACACAGCCCCAAGCACCCAAAGAGGCGATCGTCAAAAATACAATTCCAAAAATAACCAAAGCTCCCCCTATGCCAAAGGGGGAACAGCTCACAAAACCTACCTTTGCACCTAAAATACAAACAGTACCTGACCCAAAACCAGCTGTCAAACCGCAAACAGCCCAACCCATTGCACCCACCCAAGAATCAGCCGCAACACCTCCTGAACCCAAACGTGCATTTGAACGACATGTTGCCCCGCAAGTAGCCACCATAGAGCGCCAACCGCAACCCAAAAAAGAGCAAGGGCTCTATGACTTTCTCTCAAAAGCCGATCCAAATCTACGATCTTCATCAGAATCAAGCACTAAAGTCAGTGACAACATACAAAAGCTTTATGGGGATAAATTTGGGGAACTGTCCGAAGGGGAGCAAAAATACATTCTCGACCATCAAGAGACGATGCGCCGCATTACCCAAAGTGTTTTGGATCGCTATGGACGCTCTAAGATTCCCGATAACCTTCGTGTAGATGAGACCAACACCATCGAATTTTATCTCCATCCCGATGGGAGCATATCCGATATTCACTTCTTGAAAAACAGTCGATTCTCGATACTAAATGATACGACCAAAGAAACCATAGAACTCGCCTACGCCCGATACCCTCGTCCCGCACAAAAAACACTCATTCGCTATCGGGTTTGGTACAATTTACGGTAAGTTTTTGAGTACTGCCAACGCACCCTTATAAATTGGTTCATCGATAAATCCGTACCATTCATCCACAAAACCGGTTATCCCGTTTGCCGCATTCTCTTCAAACAGCTTCACAATTTCTTGACACCGCTGTATCTCAGATTCACTGTGTCCAAAAATCTCATGAATCAATGTCACTTGATCAGGAGTAATACACCCTTTTGCATCCAATCCGATCATTTTTTCCAGTTCCAGCCAGTTGCACAATCCGTCACTGTTTTTGTAGTCCTGATACACAAATGATACAGGCTTCACGCCGCAGGCTCTCGTGGTGATCATAAAATGAGACAGCATATACTGCATCGTAGGATTATTAGGGGTCAAAAGGCTCTGCGAGAGTTCTAAATCGGCGAAAAGGTCAAGTACCCCTAGATAGTAGGCTTTAACACGCCCATGGATTGCCAACGTACCCAACGCTAACCACGCTTCTTTGGTTTCGATGGAAAGATGGACTTCGATGTTTTCATCAATCAGATCAAGCGCTTTTTGCACCTCTTCAACACGTCGTATTTTGGGAATTCGGATCGCATCGGGCATAAATGGATTCAGATAAGCTATCTCTTCTATTCCCCCCTCATCCAGCGCATTGATACGTACGACCAGTTTTTTATCCAATTTTGGATGAGCCGCAAGTGCCATAGCGCACAGAGCAAGCGCAAAAGGTTTTTGTTCTAAAGAAACACCATCTTCGAGATTCAGAATAATACATTCGGCACTCAACATAGGGATTTTTCTCAAATGTTTGAGATTATGGGTTGAAAGCATCAAGCATGAACGAAAAGAGAGGGAACGATTTTGTATTCTAGGTGCAGCAACGGCCAAACGGTTTAACGCCTCTAAATCGTGACTGTCAATGAGATTAGTGAGATTTTCGTTGTGAAGCGGCACGTTTGAACTCTTCTCGGTGGAGGTAATAGTAGAGCGTTTGGATCTCGGTATCGGTAAGATAGTAACGGGGCATGCCGACTATTTTGCTGTTCACAGCATGATAAAACAGAGAAAAAGGGATTTTATTGATCGGTTTGCCCTCGAATGTTTTCTTTTCACCTTTGTCTCTATAAGTGGCAATTCGTCGTCCTTCACCCGATTCTCCGTGGCACAGCTGGCATCCGATTCCGCGTGGATTGTGATACAAATTCGCAGCATATTCTTCTTTGGTAATAAACGTAGCAGCGCCATAAACATGCATTCCGATAAACAAAGCCAACAGTGCTCTCAACATCATCCCTTTAACCAATTGTTAGTCTTTTGTCGGTATCATACCCAAAAACAATTTGACGGTGACTAAATGCAGCTATTAGACGGTAAATCCCTCGCCAAAAAAATCGAAGAGAATGTTACTCAAGAGGCGAAAGAACTTAAAAATCGAACGGGAAATGTTCCCGGATTGGCCGTAATATTGGTCGGTCATGATGCCGCGAGTCAGGCCTATGTCGGTATGAAAAAGAAAGCGTGCGATCGTGCTGGATTTTACTCCGTTACGCATGAGATGCCTGAGGACATTTCTCAAGATGCCATTATTAAAACCATCGAGATGATGAACCAAAACCCTAATATTGACGGTATTTTGATCCAGCTGCCTCTCCCAAGCCACATTGACACCACTAAAATTCTCGAAGTCGTCGCACCCAACAAAGATGTTGACGGGTTTCATCCCTACAATGTTGGTCGTTTGGCAACAGGGCTTGAGGGATTTGTACCTTGTACCCCCCTGGGTGTTATGCATCTGCTCAACGAATACAACATCAATCCAAAAGGCAAAGACGCCGTCATTGTAGGAGCATCCAATATAGTGGGCAAACCGATGGCAGCATTACTCCTTAATGCTCATGCAACGGTCACTGTCACCCATATTCATACCAAAGACCTCAAAGCTCATACCCTCCAAGCCGACATTCTCCTTGTAGGTGCCGGTGTTATCAATCTTATCAAAGAAGATATGATTAAAGAGGGATGCATCGTTATCGATATCGGAATCAACCGTGCCAGCGACGGACGTCTAGTGGGCGATGTTGATTACGACGCAGTTGCCCCTAAAACATCTTATATCACTCCTGTTCCCGGAGGCGTAGGGCCAATGACCATTGCGATGCTACTGTCGAATACTCTAAAAGCCGCACAAAACCATGCAAAAGAGCAGCACTCATGAAGAAAAAAATTCTCGACACTCTCGTTAAAACCTATCATTTTTCAAACAGTTGGACAGGAACGATTATTATCGTGCTGTTTGTGATCTTTTTTGTTGCGCAAGCTTTCCGTATCCCTAGCGGTTCGATGAAAGACTCTCTGTTGATCGGTGACCATCTTTTTGCGAAAAAATTTGCTTATGGAATCCCTACCCCTCACCTCCCATTCCTTGAAATTCCTCTGGTACCCGGGACCGATGGACACATTTACGATGGGGATGAGCCAAAACGCGGCGACATTGTGATCTTTCGCTATCCCAATGATGTGAAATTACACTATGTCAAACGCTGCGTTGCCCTGCCGGGAGATGAGCTTTTTATTTTGAATAAAGTTTTATATCTGCACCCTAGAGAAGGCAATGAGTACGCCAAAAAAGCATTTACTAACTATGAGCTCAAAGATATCGATGGTAAACTGTGGGTCAAGGACCCTTATACGTTAGAGCATCCGGGGATTCATCATGATGATAATATCGTCGATAACGGTGTTTTTCCTGCTGAAATATTCAACACAAACCATATTATTGTTCCCAAAGGAGAATACTTTATGATGGGTGACAACCGTGATCACTCCAATGACAGCCGTTTTTGGGGAGCTGTCCCATACGGTTTGGTTGAGGGGACACCATGGTTTGTCTATTTCAGTATTGATGACAATTACCAAGTTCGTTGGGACCGTATCGGTAAAACACCGTACGATTTAGAACAAAAAGAGGTATTAGATCGTGCCGTTGCTGCACGGATTATAGAAGACGCTAAAGACAATGAACTTTATTGATCTTTTAGGCATCCCAACCGCTATTATTGCACTGCTCATCGCGATTATCGGCCATGAGATCATGCACGGTTGGGTTGCTTACAAATATGGAGATACGACAGCCAAACAACATGGCCGTCTAAGCATCAACCCGCTCGTCCATATCGATCCAATCGGTTCTATTCTCGTTCCCCTCATGACCTATTTTTTACCCATGCTTTTAGGAGCATCAAGCGGGTTTTTATTCGGATGGGCAAAACCTGTTCCCGTGAACATGCAAACCGTTATTCGAAATGGCGGATACAACGCGGCCATGCAGGTAAGTCTCGCGGGAATAGTTTACAATCTCTTTTTAGCAACCCTGTTTTCTGTTATTCTCACCTCCATGCATGAGCCGCAAGCTCAAGAGAGCCTCACCTACGTCTTTACCTTGATGCTGATTATTGCACTTGTCAAAATAAACGTGGTACTGGCTGTCCTCAATCTCCTCCCTATCCCAGGATTTGACGGAGCTCATTTTATTAGTTATGTTGCTTTAAAATTTCGTGTTTTCAAAGTTGCCGAATTTTTCGCTAAAGCCGAACCTTATGGAATGATTGTTATCATCATCATTTTAATGACACCGCTTAAAATGCCTCTTTTAATATGGCCTGTGTCAACATTACTCAATCTATTGCTCAGTTAAAAGGATAAGAATGAAATTTTACATCGCAACCGATCATGCAGGACTTGATCTCAAAAACTTTACCGTTGAGCTTTTACGTAATAAAGGGCATGAAGTTGTTGATCTTGGACCCTTTGACAAAGAGAGAGTTGACTATCCCGATTATGCAGTAAAAGTATGTGAACACGTCCTTAAGGATACGAATGCACAAGGTATTCTCATCTGCGGTTCAGGTATCGGCATGTCCATGGCTGCCAATCGTTTCCACGGCATCCGTGCGGCACTGTGCCATGATGCCTATACCGCTGCTGTCGCACGTGGGCATAACGATGCCAATGTATTATGTTTTGGAGAGCGCATCGTGGGACAGGGAGTTGCCGAATCCATTTTAGACGCTTGGATTGCAGGTAAGTTTGAAGCAGGTCGACATTGCGGTCGCGTGGAAAAAATCGAATCGATCAAAGGATAATGGATGTTTCTTGAGTGGTCATTGCTCACGGTTGTTACCTTGGGAGCTCTCTTTTTCTTGGTTAAAATGTTCTATTTTCGCAGTATTACCGTCAAAGAACAACGCACAAGCGAAATGATGAAACTGACCCTTCGAGAAGCGGAAATATTGATACGAAAATATCAAATCCAATTACAGCGGGCCCTTGGAAATGTAGACATACTTAGTGAAGAGCTTAACAGTTTGCGTAACGAAGTGAAAACGCTTAAACAACGTAACTCAAAGTACCGTATCGATACCGATCGCCTTCAAAATAAAATTGCAGAGCTCGAAGGGCGTATTGACGCACTTATATAATTTCAATTAAGGATTTTTATGACTTTAAGCGCACAAGACAAAGCTATTTTAATGGATTCTATTCGTGACATACACGATTTTCCAAAACCGGGAATTGTCTTTAAAGACATTACGACATTACTTTCTGATAAGAATGCGTATGCCCTGTTGATGAAACATCTTCATGACCGATACACCACCTATAACCTCACGCATATCGCCGGTATTGACGCCAGGGGTTTTATTTTTGGTGCTGCACTGGCACAAATGCTGGGCGTAGGATTTGTTCCTATTCGTAAAAAAGGGAAACTTCCATACACAACTGTCTCTGAAAAGTACGCACTTGAATACGGAGTTGATGAAGTGGAAGTCCATATTGACGCATTCAGTAATGTCCAAAATCCGAAAGTCTTACTCATCGATGATTTGATTGCTACGGGCGGAACTGCCTATGCAGCTGCTAGCTTAATTAACAAAGTCGGAGCAACGTGCGTCGAAGCCTGCTTTATCATGGGTCTTGATTTTTTAGAAGGTCAATCAAAATTGGCTGAAGTTGTTGATATTTACACTGTTATCGGAGTTGATTGATGTACATTCCCTCACCATCCAAATTTGATCCCCAAGATGGCCATTTTGGTATTTTTGGAGGGCGATATGTCCCTGAAACTCTGATGCCCGCTTTATTGGAGCTTGAAAAAGCATATGAAGAAATCCGTTTTGATGAAACTTTTTGGGCAGAAGTAGACGGTTATCTCACCGATTACGTTGGTCGTCCCAGCCCCTTGTATTATGCGGCTAATCTTTCAGAAGAATTAGGGGCGAAAATCTATCTGAAACGGGAAGATTTAAATCACACCGGTGCCCACAAAGTCAACAATGTCATCGCACAGGGGCTCATGGCAAAAAGATTGGGAAAGAAAAAAGTGATTGCTGAAACAGGAGCAGGACAGCACGGCGTCGCAACCGCTACTATATCCGCACTTCTTGGGCTTGAATGTGAAATCTTCATGGGGGCTAAAGACGTAGCACGCCAAGAATTGAATGTTTTTCGCATGAAGCTCTTAGGAGCAAAAGTTCATGCGGTGCAAAGCGGTTCCAAGACACTGAAAGATGCAATGAACGATGCCATACGCCACTGGGTAACGCATGCACGTGACACTTTTTACATTATTGGCACCGTTGCAGGACCCCATCCCTACCCTATGATGGTACGAGACTTTCAAGCCATCATCGGCTATGAAGCTCGAGCGCAAATTTTGGAAAAAGAGGGGAAACTTCCTGATTATGTAATCGCTTGTATTGGTGGAGGTTCCAATGCAATCGGGACCTTTCAACATTTTCTAGAAGACAAAGAAGTTCAATGCATCGGTATTGAAGCAGGTGGGCTTGGAATTGAAACGGATAAACACGGCTGTTCTTTGAAAAAAGGACGTCCAGGTGTACTTCATGGACAAATGAGCTATTTACTCCAAGATAATGATGGACAGATTCTCGAAGCACACTCTATTTCGGCAGGCCTGGATTATCCAGGTATTGGTCCTGAGCATGCTTTTCATAAAGAAAATGAGACGGTACATTATGACAATATTACTGACCAAGAAGCCATGGATGCTTTTGTATGGCTCAGCCGTGCAGAGGGTATTATCCCTGCATTTGAATCGGCTCATGCAGTGGCGTATCTCAAAAAAATGGATAATATTAAAGGGAAAACCATCATTGTCAATATTTCCGGACGTGGTGATAAAGACATGATACAAGCAAAAGAACTGCTCAAATTTGATTAATTAAGGTTATTAGTGGAACATCTATTTCTAGAATGGCTTAAAGAATACGGCTATATTGTCCTCTTTGCGTGGAGTATCCTTGAGGGTGAACTTGGGCTCGTTATGGCCGGAATCATGTCTCATACGGGCGATATGAATTTGTTTGCTGCCATCATCGTAGGTGCTTTAGGCGGATTTGTTGGGGATCAAATTTATTTTTACATCGGGCGCTATAATAAAAAATACATTCATGATAAACTCCGATCGCAGCGTCGCAAATTTGCCATTGCTCATCTATTGCTGAAAAAATATGGATGGCCATTGATTTTTGTTCAACGCTACATGTATGGAATGCGTACCGTTATCCCAATGGCCATAGGCTTAACCAAATATTCAGGACGCCAATTTGCCATTATCAACATGGTTAGTGCTCTTTTTTGGGCAGCGCTCACTATTGTTCCCGCTTATTATTTCGGTGCACAATTGTTGACAATATTAGCATGGATAAAATCTCATTGGTATCTCGCTATTCCACTGGTGATAAGCATTTTCGCTTCCATTAGCTTAATCTTTAAACGTATAGAAAATAATTTATTGGAGAAACGCCGTGAACGTCAAACTAGCTAATCAACCTCTTGAGCTTATCCATGCTGATCTCACCTTAGAATTTTTAACAGCATCACAGCTTGAAACCCACTCCCATAAGAGTCTATTAACCCAAGCGGGGTTCAAAGCTGAAGCAGAGCAGCTATGCCCTCTTCATGAACACCGTCTTTTAATTTGCGGTATCAGTGACGTAAGCCATGAAAACCTTCGAAGTGCCATGGCTACAGCCATTAAAACCGCAATGAACTACGGCTATGCATCAATAAAACTCTCTCAATACGGCGAGAACCTTTTTAAATCGTTGATTGAGGGAGCTATTTTAGGCAGCTACCAGTTCAACAGCTATAAATCGCAGCCAAAAGCAATTTCTCTCAAAGAAGTTATTTTTTCCACCCAAAACATTGATAAAATCGCTTTAAATGCAGACACCTTAACCTCTATTCTTGAGGAAAGTATTATTATTTCAAATGCAACGAATTTTGTACGTAACTTGGTGAATCAAACTCCCTATGACATGACACCGCAAGGGATGGCCATTACCGCGGATTCTCTTTCTAAAACCAACAATCTCGACTGCACCATTCTCGATGTTAACGGTCTCGAAAGTGAAAAGATGAATGCGATGCTGAGTGTCGGACGCGCTTCCATTAATCCTCCCAGACTCATTCATTTGTCCTACAAGCCTAAAAATCCAAAAAAAGTGATCACCCTTGTGGGCAAAGGTCTCACCTACGACAGCGGCGGTCTGAGCCTAAAAGCCGCAGCCTCCATGGTCACGATGAAAATGGATAAAGCAGGCGGATGTGCCGTCATGGGTGTCATCAAAGCGGTCAGTGAGCTCAAACTGGACATCGAAGTTCATGCATTTGTGGGAGCCGTTGAAAACATGATCGGAGGCAATGCCTATAAACCCGATGATGTCCTCGTAGCTAAAAACGGTAAAACCATTGAAGTACGCAATACTGATGCCGAGGGACGACTCGTCCTAGCCGATGTGCTTGGATATGCTCAAGAAAAAATCAAAGCAGATTATATTTTTGATTACGCTACCCTCACAGGTGCTTGCATGGTAGCTCTTGGGCCCTACACGACAGGCGTCATGGGGCATAATGAAGAACTCAAGCAAGAATGGCTGAATGCGGCAGAGAAAAGCGGCGAATACTGCGGTATTTTACCATTTAACCGCCATCTCAAAAAACTGATCAAAAGTGATCTTGCCGATGTGTGCAACGTCTCTTCAAAACCGTATGGCGGAGCGATAACTGCTGCCCTGTTCCTCGATAACTTCATTGATGAAGATATGAAACAAAAATGGGTCCATTTTGACATCGCAGGCTCTGCGTATACCGAAAGCGCATGGGATGTTCATACCTATGGTGGCACGGGAGCAGGAGTACGTATGACACTTAATTGGTTGATTGAAAACTGTAAATAAAGTGTATAATTGTCAAAAAAGGAGATAGAATATGGTAGCCTATAGAGAAATCGTTAGTACTCCTGCTGACCGACAACATGTCATCAGCATGCTCCAAGAGATGACTGTAAAAAGTGAAGTTATCATTATCCCTTTAGAAGATGTCAGTAAAGCAATGCAAAAGCTTCAACAAACTTCCATGTCTGCAACATGGGATAATGATGAAGATAAGGCTTGGGATGAATTATAAAGTCGGAGACATTATTCTCATCTCTTTCCCTTTCACAGACCTACTTTCCGCTAAAAAAAGACCCGTACTTATTATCAAAGATGAAAACGAGTACGGAGACATCGTCTGTTTTCAAATCACTTCAAACTCTAAACAATCAAATCTATATGAAATACACCCAGATGATCTTGCAGAAGGAGAATTAAAACTGCGTTCTTTTGTCAAGTATGATAAATGTTTTACCATTTCCACACAAAACGCAGAAAAAAAACTCGCTCAAATCAATCGTATCGGTTTAAATAAAATCCAAAAGTTATTTTGTGATGAAGTATTTTAATAAGTAATATATTTACAAAAAATCAAGAAGAGATTCTAGATATACGTTAAAAAAAGAATGAATCAAAATGAATACAAAAGAAATAGAACATAATTTACAAACTATTATCAATAATTTTTCTAAAGAAGAATTTATTTATGATTTTCTCATTGCATACGGAATTTCAAAAACTTCAATTACTAGATTAAAAAAAGGTGACTTTAATTTATCAAAAAATGAAAATGAGATTCTTTATAAAAAGAAGATATTTTTTAAAGTAGAGGATGCTGATAAACTTTTAAGTACAGTTGATGGTCTTTCAAAAGAAGAATCTATTTTAAAACATAAGCCTCGGTTTGTAATAGCCACTGATTATAAACATCTTGTTGCAAAAGATTTGAAGTTAGGTAGAAACTTAGATATTGAGATTGAAGAGTTACCAAAGTATTTTGACTTCTTTTTACCTTTAGCTGGAAGCGAAGTTTATAAAGCTAGTAATGATAATGAAGCAGATAGAAATGCTGCTTATAAAATGGCAATGCTTTATGATTTATTACGTGAAGAAAATCCAAATATTTATAACTCAAAAGAGCATATTCATCATCTCAATATTTTCTTGTCCCGTTTGTTGTTTTGTTATTTTGCAGAAGATACTGAAATATTTGAAGATGATAGTATATTTACAAATACCTTGGTACAGCATACTAACAATGACGGCAGTGATACGCATGAGTTTTTAAGTCGTTTATTTGAAAGATTAAACACACTTAAAAAAGATGGATTTCCTGCATATCTGGCAGAGTTTCCTTATGTAAATGGCGATTTGTTTAAAGACACTATTAATATTCCTATTTTTTCATCTAAAGCACGAAAAATATTGATTGAATTGGGCGAACTTAACTGGAAAGATATTAATCCTGATATTTTTGGCTCAATGATACAAGCCGTTGTTTTAGATGAATATCGTAGTGATTTAGGAATGCACTACACTTCTGTTCCAAATATCTTAAAACTTATTAAACCACTTTTCTTAGATGAGCTATATGAAGAGTTTGAAAAAGCACAAGATAGTGCGAAACAATTGCGAGAGCTTATAATCAGAATCTCTAAAATTAAATTTTTTGACCCTGCTTGTGGCAGTGGAAACTTTTTGATTATTACCTACAAAGAGATACGACTTTTAGAGATAAAAATCTTACAACGCATTATTGAGTTAGAACAATCACATTTATTGATTGATAGTGTCATTTCATTAGAGCAATTTTATGGTATTGAAATAGATGATTTTGCACATGAAGTTGCAATTCTTTCTCTTTGGTTGGCTGAACATCAAATGAATCAATATTTTGAAGATCAACTAGTAGGATTTACCGAGCATAAATCCATTATTCCGTTAAAAAAATCAGGAACCATTATTCGAGGCAATGCTACCAGAGAAAACTGGAAAGAAGTTTGTCCAACTACAAAAATGGATGAAGTTTATATAATTGGGAACCCTCCATATTTAGGTTATAGTAGGCAAGATGATGAGCAAAAACAAGATATGTCTATAGTTTTTACACAAATAAATAACTATAAAAAATTAGATTATATCGCTTGTTGGTTTTATAAGGCAACGCAATATATCGAAAATATAAATGCTAAATATGCTTTTGTCACTACGAATTCAATCACACAAGGTGAGCAAGTAGCTCTTTTATGGCCATTAATTTTAAATAAGAAACAAGAAATTGCATTTGCACATCAATCTTTTAAATGGACAAATAATGCAAAAGGTAATGCAGGGGTTGCGGTTGTTATTATTGGAATTAGAAATATTGAAAATAGTAATAAATATATTTATTATAAGAATATAAGACAAAGTGTTAAAAATATTAGCCCTTATTTAACGAATACAATGGATGTATTAGTTTTACCAAGAAATAAACCTTTAGGGCAATTACCTTTAATGATTAAAGGAAGTTCGCCAGGTGATAATGGGCACTTACTTTTAACACAAGAAGAAAAAGATAATTTAGTATCACAAAATAAAAAAGCAGTGAAATTTATAAAAAAATATATAGGCGCTCAAGAGTTTATGAATGGAACATTTAGATATTGTCTTCACATTAGTAAAAAAACAGTAAAAGAAGCTTATGAAATAAATGAATTAGTTGAACGATTTGATAAAGTTGAGATATTTAGATTAAACAGTCAAAAGAAAGCTACACAAAAAAAAGCTGAGACACCTCACTTCTTTGATGAAGACAAACATCAAACAGGTGAATTTATTTTAGTGCCGCAGACTGGTTCTGAAAGAAGAGAATACGTTCCTATTGGTTATTTTGATGAAAGTTATGTACCATCAAATGCCACAAGAGTTATTTACAATGCTGAACCTTGGCTTTTTGGTGTCATCTCCTCAAGAATGCATATAGCATGGGTTAAAGCTGTTGCAGGCAGATTAAAAATGGATATGCAGTATTCAAATACTCTTTGTTACAACACTTTCCCATTTCCTGAGATTACTACCAAACAAAAAGAGAATGTAAACTTATATGTTTTTGCTATTTTAGATGAGCGAGCTAAACATCGAGGAAAGACCATGGCTTGGTTGTATAATCCCGATACAATGCCAAAGGGATTAAAACAAGCTCATCAAGAATTGGACGAAGCGATAGAAAAGTGCTACCGTTTACAGCCTTTTAAGAATGATGCAGAACGACTAGAGTATCTATTTAAACTATATGAAGAAATGATAAAAAAAGATACTTTATTTGCTAAAGAGAAAAAAATTAGAAAACAAAAAAGTAATAAGGGATAAAAAAGATGCCTGATTTAGTACATGTAAAATATCAGCAAACTGGACAAAGCAAAAAGATAAATGCTTTGGGTATGCGTGAGATGCAAGAAAAAGCTTATGAGGGTAAAACAGCACAATATTTACTTTTAAAAGCACCTCCTGCATCTGGAAAATCTAGAGCATTAATGTTTATAGCCCTAGATAAGCTTCAAAACCAAGGAATTGAAAAAGTAATTGTTGCCGTTCCTGAAAAATCAATCGGTGCATCTTTTGAAACAACAGAGCTGAAACAAGATGGCTTTTTTAGCGATTGGAGTCCAAATCCAAAGTACAATCTCTGCACACCGGGAGAAGAAAAAAGTAAAGTGTCTGCTTTTTTAGAGTTTATAGAAAGCGATGAGTCGATACTTATCTGTACACATGCCACTTTGCGTTTTGCTTTTGATGGATTGGATGAAAAAAAGTTTGATAATACATTAATCGCTATAGATGAATTTCATCATGTATCTGCTGATGGGGATAATAAATTGGGTGAAGTATTAAGAAATATCATGACTAAATCAGATGCGCATATTGTGGCTATGACGGGTTCATATTTCAGGGGAGATAGTGTTCCTGTATTAATGCCAGAAGATGAAGCTAAGTTCACCAAAGTAACTTATAATTACTATCAACAGTTAAATGGTTACGAATATCTAAAATCTTTAGGTATTGGTTATCATTTTTATTCAGGTAGATATTTTAAAAAACAGCCCGATAAAGAGATGTCTGCATTAGCAGAAGTTTTAGACGAAAATAAAAAGACAATTATTCATATCCCAAGTGTTAATTCAGCCGAATCATCAAAAGAAAAATATGAAGAAGTAAATCATATCATTGAAGTTTTGGGTGAATTGGAATATCAAGATGAGAAGACAGGTGTACTGTATATCAAAAGCAATAAATCTGGCAAAATATTAAAAGTTGCTGATTTAGTAAATGATAATCCAAAATCAAGAGATAAAATCTCAAGTTATTTGAGAAATGTAAAATCAGTAGATGATATTGATATTATTATTGCGCTTGGAATGGCAAAAGAGGGATTTGACTGGCCTTATTGTGAACATGCTTTAACAATTGGCTACAGAGGTTCCTTAACTGAAATTATTCAAATTATAGGAAGGGCAACAAGAGACAGTAATAATAAAACTCACGCCCAATTTACGAACTTGATAGCTCAAGTTGATGCAGAAGATGATGATGTGAAATTATCCGTAAACAATATGTTAAAAGCTATTACAGCATCTTTGTTGATGGAACAAGTTTTAGCACCTAATTTTAATTTTAAGCCAAAAGATTTAGAGAGTGACGATGATGAAAAAGATGATGATAATACAATTAAAATAAGAGGCTTTAAATTACCAACATCACAAAGAGCAAAGGATATTATAGAATCAGATTTAAATGACTTGAAAGCAAGAATTTTACAAGATGAGCAAATGATAAAAGCGATGCCTGGTAATCTTGATCCTGAAGTTATAAATACGGTACTAATACCAAAAATAATACGAGAAGTGTATCCCGATTTAAATGACGAAGATTTGGAAGCAGTAAGACAACATGTCGTTGTTGACTCTGTGATAAAAAATAGTACGATAGAAGAACAAGGTGATAAAAAATTTATTAGAATGGCAGGAAGCTTTGTTAATATTGATGATATTCATATTGACTTAATAGATCAAGTAAATCCATTTCAGAAAGCTTTTGAAATTTTATCAAAATCAGTAACGACTCAAGTATTAAAGTTGATAGATGAACATATCCAATCAACAAAAATTGAAATGACAGAGGAAGAAGCCATTATTTTATGGCCTAAGATAAAAGAATGGGTCAGTAAAACAGGTTCAGAACCTAGCTTACAGTCTTTTGACAAAAAGGAAAAAAGAATGTCTGAGGCATTGGTTTTTTTAAGAGAACAGAAACGAAAAAGAGCATTAAATAATGAATAATAAAAAAACATTAGACGATATCTTTAGCGATGATGATTTTGGGTTATTGGACTCAAAGCCAAAAATATCAAATGTAAAAAATGAAGATGATAGACTTATTGATTCTTTTGAGGAAATAAATTCTTTTATTGATAAAAATGCTAGGGAGCCAAGTGCCTCTAGTATGTCAGAATATAACTTACTTGCATCACTACGCCATTTTAAAGAAGATGAAACTAGTAAAAAGATTTTAAAACCATTTGACAGACACAACCTATTGGGCTATGTAGAAATGGACAAACCTACAATAAATGATATTTTTAATGATGATGATTTAGGTTTGTTGGAAACAGATAGTGAGTTAAATATTTTCAAATTTAACCACACTCCGAAACCACAAGATAAAGCTGAAACGGATTTTGTAGCACAGCGAAAACCATTGAAAGAAAAAGAATTTGAAAAATATGAGAAGATGTTTCAAACTGTACATCAAGAAATAAGAGAGGGTAAAAGACAAATTCAAGTATTTAAAGATGTTGAAACACACCTAAAAGAAGAAAGGTTTTATTTACTTGATGGTTTATTGTTGTACCTTGAAAGTGTTAATTTAAAAAGAGAAAAAGAAGATTTAGGAAAAAATACACTTAGACGGAAAGATGGTCGTACACGAATAATTTTTGAAAATGCAACACTTAGTAATATGTTATATAGATCGTTAGGAAAATCTTTATATAACAATGGTAAGTTGATTACAGAACTTAATCCTCTATATACTGAAAACTTATTTGTAGATACAGAGTTTGTAAATGAAGAAGATACTCAAACAGGTTGGATATATGTTTTAAAATCCAAATCTGAAAACCCCGATATTTCAGATATTAAAGACTTATATAAAATAGGTTTTTCAAGTACATCTGTAGATGAACGAATAAAGAATGCAAAAAATGAAGCAACATATTTATTTACAGATGTTAAAAAAGTAGCGACTTATAAAGTTTATAATCGAAATGCTGATAAATTAGAAAGTCTTTTGCATAGGTTTTTTGCTAAAGCTTGTTTAAATGTAGATTTGTTCGATACTAAAGGACAGAGGATAACACCGAGAGAATGGTTTGTAGTTCCTTTTGATGTAATTGAGAAAGTAATACATCTAATTTTAAATGAAAATATTGTGAATTATCAATATGATGTAATGGATAAAAAAATAAAATTCAAACAATAAGATTATTTTTAACCCTTCGACAAGCTCAGGGCGAACGGATAAAAAACACTCTTCCGATCCCCTCAGTCCCCTATCAACAACTATCGTTTATAATTTCACCAACAATAGAGCAATCGCAACACAATCAAGGAAACACTAAATGGGATTATCAATCGGACTCGTAGGACTACCAAACGTCGGAAAATCAACTACTTTTAACGCGCTTACCAAAGCACAAAATGCAGAAGCTGCCAACTATCCGTTTTGTACCATCGAACCTAACAAAGCAACCGTACCCGTACCCGATGCACGTATTGACGAACTCGTAAAAATCGTCAAACCAGAACGTGTACAATACTCAACACTTGATTTCGTCGATATTGCAGGTCTTGTCAAGGGCGCAAGCAAGGGGGAAGGATTGGGAAATAAATTTCTTTCCAATATCCGTGAAACCGAAGTTATCTTGCAAATTGTTCGTTGTTTTGAAGATGAAAATATTGTTCATACCGAAGGACGTATCGATCCGTTATTGGACGTTGAGATCATCGAAAATGAACTCATTTTTGCCGATATCGAAGTACTGACCAACCGTATTGAACGTCTCAAAAAGCAAGCAAAAAATGAAAAAGATGCTGCAGTCATGGTTATTTTTGCCGAAGAATTGGCTGAATATCTTGCCGAAGGAAACCTTGCACGCAACTTTCCAAAAGCGGATAGCGAAATGTTTGAAAAGCTCAATGGTGAAGTGCGTCTTTTAAGTGCAAAAGAGATCATGTACGGGGCAAACGTCGATGAAGACGGTATGAGCGAAGACAACGAATTCGTTGTCAGACTCCGTGAACATGCCGCAAAGAATGGGTGTGAAGTAATCAAGCTATGTGCAAAAATCGAAGAAGAACTTGTCGGCCTCGAAGAAGATGAGCGTAATGAATTTTTACGCGATATGGGTGTAGAAGAATCAGGACTCGAGCAAATCGTCCGTAAAGGATTTGATAAGCTTGGTCTCATGAGCTACTTCACCGCGGGTGTCAAAGAGGTACGAGCATGGACGATCCGTAAAAATTGCACCGCACCAAAAGCCGCTGCTGTTATCCACAACGATTTTGAAAAAGGGTTTATCCGTGCCGAAGTGATCGGTTATGAGGATTACATCGCTTGCGGCGGAGAAAACAAAGCCAAAGAAGCCGGTAAAATGCGTCTTGAGGGAAAAGAGTACATTGTCGCTGATGGTGATGTTATGCACTTTAGATTTAACGTTTAACCTGCTTCAAGGAATTATAAATAATACTTAACACCCTTTTAAAATAGTTGAAGCTACGATGGCTTTGTATATTAATATAAAAGGATAAAAAATGGCAGTTCGTATTACCGATATGTGTATTTCATGCGATGCATGTTTAGATGAGTGTCCAACCAATTCGATTGTGAATGATGATGACAATCCAACGGGTGAAGATATCTACTACGTCCACCCTGAAACCTGTTCTGAGTGCGTAGGCGACCATGGTTCTCCGGCGTGCCAGGCAGCCTGTCCTACGGATGGCTGTATTGTTTGGGATCTTCCTTATGATGATGAACATCGTGCCCATTTCGAGGGCAATGCTCTTTACAAATTAGGAGAACATGCAGGCAATAGCCAGCCGCATCGCGAAGAGGTCTCTATGGAAGATAGAAAAGCCGGCAATGTCGAGTCTATCATCGAGTAAGATTTCACTTTTATTCGTTTTAAGGGCGTAGGTAAACACCTCGCCCACAGGTATTATCCATGATATTTGTACTTTAATGTTTAGCGGATAGTGATATAATACACTTGAAACTTCACGCATGACATAGGGAATACAATGGATATAGTACTTAAATACGTAGGTCCAAAAGCCTTATTTTCTTCATCAGGTATCAGTTTTGACAACAGTAAAGAAGACAAGTTTGTCTATTTAAGTATTTTAGCAGAGCTCATAGAAGCATTGGACCATGAGTATGTAAACGATCAGCGTTATGTTGTAGAAACAGGTAATAAACCTCTTGATGAAAATATTTTATTGGATTTAATACGTAAGCGCCCCTCAAATCTCGATGAACAAATTGAATATTGGGCTACAAGGACAAAAGAAGAAATTGATGATGATATCAAACGGGCACAGAGTAATCCTATCCTAAATCAAGAAGAAAAAGAGGTACTTAAAAACAACCTCGAAATTTTACGCCCTTACCGTATGCAACGCTCAATCAACAAAAGCATCTATTATACAGCTGTTAAACTGTTGGCATCAATTATCAAACGAGGGAGTATAGAATACATTCTTACCCCTATGTATCCCAAATTTCTTCATGTTCTGCACTCCGTACAGGGTGCTTTACTAGCAATGCATCCATCGCTTAACAGTACCATAGACATCCATGAAGAACAAGGGCACTTAGTCGTTCAGCTCAAAATACTAGGTAGCCGTTAATCAAATAACTTTAGCAATGGTTTGGCCAAATCGGACACTCTGACCTGTTTGTATATTCCACTCGCACATCTCTTTTTCACAAATCATGACAATGGTTGACCCCATTTTGAAACATCCAAAATCATCCCCTTTAGCAAGACGAAGATTTTCATACTCATAAACTGAGGGAGTCAATGTTGTATTAGTTTGTATCTTTGGTTCAAAAGCAACTTCCATTTGTCCCACATTGAGCGCACCGACAAGGACCAAAAAGAACCGCTTTCCCTGCGTGCTTAGACACTCCAGAACAACTCGCTCATTTTCTATAAACAAATCAGCTTTATTTTTAAGCGTAGGAATATTAACGGGATAAAGTTTTCCCGGAATGTGTACTGCTTTAACCACCTGCATATCCAGAGGGATATGGTAACGGTGATAATCACGCGGTGAAAGATAAAAGTTCACAAACGAACCGTCACGAATCGCTGCTCTAGAACTGTCACTGATGTATTCTCCTAAAAAAGCATTCACATCATAACTCATCCCTTTGATTTGCAAAGCACGCGTATCCTCTATCATACCCCACTCAGTAATAAGAGAATCACAGGGACTGATAAGTGCATGTGGCTCTTTTGAAAAGGAACGCATGGTAACAAAATGGCGGGTGAAAAGTTCATTCAAACTAGCATAGCTTTGAGGCGATTTAAATTCACTCATATCCAAACCCATCATTCGCACATACGTAGTGTTGATGAAATTTTGAAATTTAGTCCCATGTTCTTTTGACGCAAAACGCCCAAATCCTTGGGACAATGCCGATGTAAAATGCTGCTTCATACTATTCTTGTTCCTCATCTGATTGAATTTCACGCTTAGCAATTTCTTCGATCAATACCGTGGCATAACACCCTTTTGGAAGAGTAAAGTGAAGCTCAAACCATGCTTCATTCTCTTTGTACTCTCCCTCGACTTCTTCCGGATATACCCAGCCGTAACGGCGTGCTCCGTCTATTCCGTTTTCGATCGTGTCAAATTTTGCTTCAATTTCTCCTGCAAGCCCCGTTGCACGCGTCGCACGTTTTCCGCTAAGCAATCCGCTTACCGAAATATCATGTTTATTAAAACGCTCTACTTCCTCTTCACTCTCATAATGAAAAAGCTTTCCATACGGATAGTGCATCATCACGTCCCCATGGATCAACTTAAACGGGTGCGGTTGCTTCTTCATCACTTCCAGCTCAGCTTTATCCATTTCAAGCGCTACATGAAGCTCATCAACAGTGAATGCTTCCACTAATTTTGAAATTTCTATACGACGACTCAGCCATGCATTAAACAGGTAGCTTTGGTATGCATTGATGTAAAGTTGGTTCAACTTTCGGTTTTTCTCTTTAAGTGTCCCCTCTATGATCGCCTTGCCTTTCAAATAGTTTTCACCATCACGTCCAAAACGTTGAAAGCCAAAATAGTTTGGCATTCCATTTTTCTTAATCATTTTAAGCGCTTCATGAATTTTATAGGCTGCAGTCGGATTCACTTTTTTCAATCGGATAAAAAAGCGGTTTCCTTTAAGATGCCCCATACGAATTTTATTGTTGTGATATTGTTTTTCAAGGATCTTTATCCCCTCATGCTCAAAATTCTCCAATAATGGCTCACATTTTTTCGGAATAGAGATGTATTGCTTGGTTTGAGCATTTTTATCTTTCATACCCGCATAACCGATGTCACGGCTTTTAATATTTAAATGTTTTGCAAAAATCTCAAGCATCTGCCATGTAGTGAGGTTCTTTTTGCGGACGTGCAGCACTAGATGTTCCCCTTCTCCGCTAAACGGATACAATGGTATTTCATCGACTACGAAATCACGTGCTGATTGACGGAAATGGAATTCAATTGGGCTATGCGGTAAATAATAATGACGATTCATGGGTAACTCCCTAAAAATGATGCGCTTTACAGCGGTTAATAAACTTACCACGACGCGCTGTTGCGACAATCGTTAATGGGGTTCGTGTTAATTTTGAAATACGTTTAATTGCCTTTGCTTTACTTGCGTTAAAAGCAATAAGCATCTCATACTCTTCCCCACTGCATGCAAAGCGTTTTGAATACCGCTTTTTCCATGATACACCGCAACGGTTAGCTGTACATAGTTTGCCAACATCACTGTAAAGACCATCGGAGAGATCCATACCGCAACGTAAAAAAGGTCGAACTTTGCGAATAAATGCATTTCGCAGAACAGGACGAACAAATCGGCTCTTGGTATTCACCTTTCCGCCCGCCATCAAATAGCGCAAATGACGTAATGATTCTCCAATTTTTCCGGTATGTGCAATCACATCACCGGCTTTTAGCCCCTGTCGCAACAATGGGTTTTTACTCTTGGAAATGATGGTAATTGAAAGATCAAGCTTACTATTGGAGATCGTATCTCCGCCAATAATCTCAATACCAAACTGCGATGCACATTCACGCATTCCACGTGCCAATTCATCCATACTCAACAAGCTCATACTTTTAGGCATTGCAGCGCCTACAAGTGCATACAATGGTTGTGCATTCATGGCAATAGCATCTGAAATATTAATAATCATCGCTTTATATCCGATTTGATAATCAGAAAGCCATTTTCGTTTAAAATGAATATTCTCAAAGAAAATATCTTTGCTGTATATCCATTCTCCGACAACGGCACCATCGTCACCGATATGAGAACTTCCGCGGCTCATAGCATTGATAAAGTAGTTTTCAACGTTCACGACGACCCTATTGCGAGATATTTAGAACATAATTATAAACGAAATGTGGTTATAGCCGCGTTAAGAGGATTCTATGCTAAAATTGTGTTTACTATATTTAAAGGAATCAATATATGTTACTCTCCATAGAAAAAATATTTTTTAATCTTAAATCATCTCTTTTTATTCTTTTTTTATGTGCTACTTTTCTTGGTATTCAACTCATTAACATTACCCACTATTCTGATCGTCTTGCTGCCCTTAAGTCTCAGCATACCCTTATTGAAACAATTATTACTCAAGACTTAAGTGACGTTAAAATGGCAACCATTCTTCTAAATGATCACATTGCCAAACTCTCACTTGTTGTAAAACTTTCTACAAAAGATGCCTTATTAGATTTTTTTATCCCCTTTACACAAGAGCAAACAGAACTATCCAATGCATTGCACACATCTTCATCCGCATTTCAAGACGCTGCACTTTTTTGGCTGGAATCAACACCTCGCGGGCGGACGACCATGCATCATCAAATGATGATTGCACGTAATGCTTACCTCACTGACATTTCACATATGATCGACTTTCAGATTCAACGTATCAATCAATCCATAGAAATAGCAAAAAATACAAGCATGCTTCTCTTTTTTCTCGGATTATTCATCTTTGTCTTCTACCGATTCCGCTTAAATCAAATATACCGTGATATTAATAAAGCCTGTTCGGTTGATATCGATGGAACAAAAGCTGAAGTGTCAACACAAGAAATTAATTTCATTTTTAAACGTCTCGCTCGCAAAGCTCCCATAGCTAATACAAGTCAATCTTTGCTGCATCCGCAAAGTGGACTTAACAATGAAAAAGGGATGCTAACGATGTATAACGCCAAAAAAACGGCTAAAACATCCACCTCTCTTTTTATTGCACTCTTTGAAATAGATCAACATAGCACACTCTCAAAATCACTCTCAAAAGAAGATATGGGTGCTCTTTATAAAAAAATAGGTGACATTATCAGTATGTATGAACAGCCCATGGACGTAATAGCGCATCTTGAAAATAATCAATTTATTTTTATAATGTCACGAAATTCAAAAGACAGTGCTCTAAGTGATGCTGAAAAAATTGTTCATTCGGTTTTTGATTCATCTTTTAGTACAACCAAAGGACCTATCAAAGTTACTCTCAGCGGAGGATTTTTACTCAAAACGCCTGCCAGTGCACTCGAATCCTCCATCTTAGATACACATAAAGTTATGGAAAAAGCCAAAGAAAGCGGCGGCAATCGTATTGCTCAACTCAGAGAAAAAGCAGATCAATTCCGATAAATATAAACAGCAACCTAAAAAAAAGTTGTTACTGTTTTTTTACTCCTTTGTTTTGTTACTTTTATGGACAACAATCCCTTAAAACCGACTCTTACTCAATTTTTATCCCTATTTGACTTCTTAATTAAGTATTTCAAATGCTATAATCGTGGATAACTTTTTGCCAAAAAAAATGGCTTAGTAATCGAAAATATTTTTACAAGAAGGAAGGTGCATGAGTATTCCCATTTATACTTACGATGCAATTATCGTTGGAGCAGGCTTAGCAGGATGTGCTGCAGCTCGTGAATTACAATCTGCGGGTAAAAAAGTAGCTGTTATTACCAAACTCCATCCTCTTCGTTCTCACTCTGGTGCGGCTCAAGGCGGAATTAATGCTGCGTTTAGTGACAAAGACAGCGTTGAATTACATGAGTATGATACGGTCAAGGGATCTGACTATCTTGCAGATCAGGATGTTGTCGAATTTATGTGCGAAAAAGCACCTGAAACCGTTCGTTGGGTTGAAAAAATGGGTGCAGTATTTAGTCGTAATGAAGACGGTACGATTGCACAGCGTCCTTTTGGCGGACAATCTTCACCACGTGCATGTTTTGCAAAAGACCGCACGGGACTTACCTTGCTTCAAACCATGTATGAGCAGGCATTTCGCGTCGGTGTAGAGTTTTGGGATGAATGGTATGTAGCAGATCTTCTCTATGCAGAGGGTAAAGTATATGGTGTTGCCGCTTATAACATACGTAACAGTGAATACGCTATATTCAATGCTAAAACCGTTATGTTTGCAACTGGCGGATATGCCAGAGCATTCAAGATTAACTCAAATGCACATGCTAACACCGGCGATGGACTCTCTCTCGTAGCACGTCACGGTCTTCCGCTTGAAGATATGGAGTTTGTGCAATTTCATCCATCAGGACTTTCCGGAAACGGTGTTTTGATCTCTGAAGCCGCTCGCGGTGAAGGTGGACGTCTTCTCAATTCATTGGGCGAGCGTTTTATGGAAAAATACGCACCCAATGCTCTTGAACTCGCTTCTCGTGACGTTGTTGCACGTGCTATTATCCAAGAGATTCGCGAAGGGCGCGGTGTAGGTCCACGTAAAGATGCCGTTTACATCGATCTAGTGCACTTAGGAAAAGAAAAAATCATGGAGCGCCTTCCAGAGCTTCGTGATCTTGCGATTACCTTTTTGGGTCTTGACATGATCAAAGAGCCTATTTTAATCTCAGCAACAGCCCATTACTCAATGGGTGGAATACCTATGAACAAAGACGGCCATGTTCGTAAAAACAATACCGAATACGTTGAAGGTTTTTATGCGGCGGGTGAATGTTCTTGTTCAAGTGTTCATGGTGCCAACCGATTGGGTGCAAACTCCGTCTTAGAAGCATTATTGTTTGGCCGTTTCGTTGGTAAAACAATGGTCAACGATGTTGATGGTATCACATTACGTGTGGCAACACAAGCCGATGCGCAGCGTATGATCAATGAAGTCGAATGGGCATTAACCAATCACGGTCAAGAGCATGTTCCAACACTTCGTGATGAGCTTCAGCAGTCTATGACAGACAATGCAGGTGTGTTCCGTACCAAAGAGACACTAACCACACAAATGAAAATTATCGAAGACTTGCGAAAACGTTACAAAAATATCCGTGTTAGTGATAAATCAAAAATCTTTAACACAGAGTTGCAAGAAGCAATCGAATTTGGCCATATGCTTGATTACTCACTGTTTATCGTAGCCAGTGCACTTGCTCGCAATGAGAGCCGTGGAGCCCACTTCCGTGAAGATTTCCCTACACGTGATGATGAGAACTTCTTAAAGCATACCATGGCATACATGGATGAAGACGGCACTATTTCCCTTGATTACATGGATGTCACCCTTGGCAAGCATGAAGTCAAAGCTAGAACATACTAAGGAGCATCGTATGGACGAAATAAAATCACAACAGGTGACCTTTAAACTTTTTAGATTTAATCAAGAAACAGATTATATTCCTTATTACAACACGTATGTGTTAGATATTACGCATGAAGAAGTGATTCTCGATGTCCTTAACCGTATCAAGTGGGATCATGACGGATCTCTATCGTACCGCCGAAGCTGCCGTCACGGTATTTGCGGTATTTGCTCTATCAAAGTCAACGGGAAAGCCATCTTGGCGTGTAAATCACGCCTTTTTGATCTTATTGAAGTATTTGGTACAGAATTAACCATTGAACCATTAAGTACGAAAAGAGCACTTAAAGATCTTATTATTGATAAAGAAGATTTCTGGAATAAACACGAACAAGTCACCCCTTTCCTTGTCAGTGATATTGATGAAAACCCTACACTAGAAACCCTTGTTGTCCCTGATGATGCCGAAAAACTTCTGGAAGCCGATTACTGCATTCAATGCGGTGCCTGTCATTACTCATGCCCGGCATTGGAGATCAATGATCGCTTTATCGGTCCCGCAGCGTTTGCAGCAGCGTTCCGTTTTGCCGCAGATGTACGTGACGATGCTTCATTAGAGCGTCTTCATGTTGTCAACGAAGAGGCAGAAGGTGTTTGGGATTGTGTTAAGTGTATGGAATGTGCTGAAGCATGTCCAAAAGACGTTAATCCAATCGAAAAGATCACCAAACTGCATAATATGATTTTCCAAGCAGGCATTGCGAAAAATAATGTGGCAACACGTCATGCTGTTGGTTTTGCCCATTCGATCGAAAAGCACGGACTACTTGATGAAGGAGAGTTGGTGCGTTATTCCGAAGGAAATATCGGTGTGCTAAAACACATGCCAGAAGCATTTGAAATGTGGAAAAACGGTAAAATCGTTTTGCCGTGGAACATGCCAAAATCTAAAAATCTGGATGAAGTCAAAAAACTTATACAATCTTCATCTACCGTCAAATTCTAGGAGTAACCATGGAAAAGCTTAGATACGCACTCTATACCGGTTGTACTGCCCGCGAAAGTACCCCTGAACTTCTCAAGTCTACCTTGGCGGTTGCCGAGAAGTTAGGAATTGAACTTGTATTATTGGATGAAGCATCATGTTGCGGTGCTTCACACTTGCAAGACTATGATGATTTTCTTTCGTTGGTTCTCAATGCTCGAAATATCTGTTATGCTGAAAAATTGGGTCTTACTATGGTCACCATCTGTAATACCTGTCAGCTCAATACCGCGATGACGAAACATCGTTTGGACACCAATCCCCAGCTCAAAGCAAAAGTCAATGTCAAACTTGCAGAAGTAGGACTTGAATACAAAGGAACTTCGGAAGTAACGCATTTCTTGTATGCGATCATCCAAGATTACGGCTTGGAGAATCTCTCTAAAAAAGTCAATGTTCCCTTGAGTCAATTTAATATTGCACCGTTTTACGGCTGCCATAACATCCGTCCATCAGAACTTCAAAACCTCTCAAACGGCGGTGAAAACCCGTATAATCCTACTTCATTGGATGATCTTATCATCGCGTGCGGCGGGAACAATGTGGATTACGATGCCAAAAACAAGTGCTGCGGATTCCATGCAGAGCTTCAATCTCCGCGTACTGCAGCCGTATTAACAGGCAATGCTCTTTCAGGTGCTATGGATGCCAATGCTGACTGGATGGTTACACCGTGTCCTCTTTGTCATCTAAAGCTCGATGTACAGTACCATAGTGCATCTAAAGCAATCGGCCGTGACGTTAAACTTCCGGTTCTTCATATGCCTCAAATGGTTGGACTTGCACTTGGGTGTACTCCTGCAGAGCTTGGACTACAGCACCATGTCACTAAAGTGAATTTCGTTTAATAACTACTCTTTTTTCAAAGGGGCTGGGGGCCTCCCATCCATAGTACGATTTAACTATTATATTAAAAACGGTATTTAACCTGTATCCCAAACTCTGTTGTAACATTTTTTGGTTCGTAAACACCATACATAGTAGCACCATCAACATAATAATTTATTTCTGAATCACCTATTTTCCAATAATTTAAAAATGTTCCAAGTGACCAATGCTTCATCTCATATGCTGTATTTAAATGTAAACCATAGCCTTTTTTCTGTTTATTAACAGGATCACCAAAAACTCTTGCATAAGCTGGACCAACATCCGAAAGATAGCTTTTTTGCTCTCCTTTTGCAAGATAATTATACTCAATGCTTGTGCTAACACGAGAAAAGTCGTTCACTATAAATCGATGCGTAATACCAATAGGAATGTACCAGTATTGGCTTGTACGTCTGTATCCGCCACTTCCAAGATCCCTTAAATCATTATCTAAACGACGATAACCCACGCCGATATAAGATGATAGGAGATAATTATTAACCATTACTTCATTCCCTACAATTAGTCGTCCCTCACCTACATTATCAGAGACATCACCGGTACCAGAAGCACTCTTATACTCTACATCACCCGTAGCATAGCGGATATTTCCGATAAAATAGTAATTATCACCTATACTCTTAGTTCCAGCAATAGAAACTCCATACTTATTTCCAGTATTAGACATGAAGAATGCACCATTCACTTCTTCCTCATATTTATACCAGTAACTTTGCAGTCCAATTTCAATCCCGTCTTTTGTCAGTAACAACATCTTTTCATTAGCTATACTATTTTCACTTTTATCAGTTGCAAAAACATCTAATGATGTTACTAAAATAATAGCTAAAGCGTACAGAACTGTTTCTTTTTTCACAATGCAATCCTAAAAACAAATTTTAACATTATGACATAACTTTTGCACATAAAAACTTAACTCTTTTTTGATGTAAGCTCCGATAACTTCAACAATTTGTTGCAATTCTTCATTCATCTCGAGATTATCGTGGATATTGGCTATGTTGGTCAGAATCTGTAAGAAGAGGCTCGGATTTTAAGACACTCCTTACCGCAAGTTCGATAAAATCATTTATACCTATAAAAGAGCCTCGTATAATCTGTTTTTAGTCGACCAAATTATACTTAAAAGCGTCTATCTATGGGCTTTCGTAAGAGTTGAGTTACGTTTAGACAATATCTTATTTAACCCATCCGCAAATTCACGAATGGTTTTTACCCCTATCGCAGAAGGTCCTCCGGTGATCTCTCCTGAGTTACGCAACTCTTCCATGAGATTGCGCATTGCGAGTAAATGTTTGATGTTATTTTCGTCGTAAATCGTCCCTCTGGGATCAAGTGCAACAGCACCGATAGTGACGATTCTATCAGCCAAAGGAATATCGGCAGTTATAACTAAATCCTCAGACTCGCACAGTTGCGCAATGCGATGATCGGCTTCATCAGGACCTTGCTCCACGACTTGCATCGACACAAAAGGGACATTGGGAATCGAAATATTTTTATTGGCGACGAAGATGGTAGTGATTTTGCGCTTGAGTACCGCGCGCATTAACACCTCTTTAAGTGCATTGGGGAACGCATCGGCATCGACAAGAATTTTCATTGTCTTTTATCTACCTCTACCGCTGCCTTCGCGACGCTGAGAGTTACTGCGACCTTCGCTACGGTTTCCTTCAGATCTGCGGCTTGAGCTGTCGCGCTTTTGCCCTTGCGGTTTACCGCTTGGTGAATGACCACCGCCGCTGTTACCACGTCCGCCTCCGCCACCACGTCCTTGCATGATCGGCATTGCCATGATGGATGGATCAGGCTCAAATCCTGGGATAACCTCACGGTCCAGCTTGCGGTTGATTAGACGTTCAATCCCCTTGAGGTAATCATACTCATCGACACATACAAGAGAAATCGCTTCCCCTTCATTACCCGCACGTCCGGTACGTCCGATACGGTGAACGTAGTCTTCCGCAATATTTGGCAGTTCGAGGTTGACCACATGCGGCAACTGATCGATATCAAGACCCCGTGCCGCAATATCGGTAGCAACGAGAATTTTCACCGAACCATTTTTAAAATCAGCAAGCGCTTTAGTACGTGCCGCTTGGCTTTTATTGCCGTGAATTGCCGCCGAACTCACCCCAATCTTTTGAAGATAATCGGAGAGCTTATTGGCTTGATGTTTGGTACGGGTAAAGACCAATACCTGCTCCCATTTGTTCTCTTTGACCAAATGACCGAAGAGAGCACTTTTCTTAGCACAATCGACCAAGATGACCTTTTGCGTAACAAGCTCACTGGAAGTATTGCGACGTGCTACTTCAACGATCGCAGGATTGCGTAAAATCGACTCACACAACGTTTTGATCTCATCCGAATAGGTCGCTGAGAAGAGTAGATTTTGTCGTTTTGGTGGCAAGATTGAGATAACACGGCGAATGTCTTTGATAAAACCCATGTCCAGCATACGGTCTGCTTCATCGAGGATCAGCATCTCAACGTGGCGTAAATCAACGGTTCCCTGTGACATATGATCGAGCAATCTTCCAGGAGTGGCGATCAAGATATCAACCCCGTTACGCAACGTCGTAATCTGAGGCTGAATACCAACGCCGCCAAAAACAACGGCACTTTTATACGGCAAATATTTACCGTACGTTTTAACACTTTCACCCACTTGCGCCGCAAGCTCACGTGTCGGTGTTAAAATCAAGACACGTATGTTACGCGGACCTTTAGTGTTTTTGGTTCGGGTTAGTATTTCCAACATCGGCAGTGTAAACCCTGCGGTTTTACCCGTACCTGTTTGAGCGCCTGCGAGCATGTCGCGACCCTCTAGGATAAATGGAATAGCTTGCGCTTGGACGGGTGATGGAGTGGTGTAGCCTTGATCTGTAATTGCTTTTAAAATCGGCTCTGAGAGTTTTAAATCTGTAAATAACATTTGTAACATTCCTTTGGGTGGTTCAAGCAGACAAACAATGCAGAGGAAGTGAAAACCAAATGTGCAGATATTGAGCGGCTTACGGAATTATCCGTTTTGATAGCCGCATTATAGCGAAATTTAACCTAGTACTTTATACGTAAAAATTCTTAATTTAATAAAGACGCTATATACTCCAATCAAAATTAAAACAGTTTGGCAAAGCGTCTCTTTTATCCATGTACTTAGCGGTAAAATAGGCTGAAACCATGATCGATGCAATTGCCAAAAAGGAGGCAAAAGCCAATGTTGAAACACCGCTAAGACCTTGCCCGATCGTACAACCAATGGCCATTATTCCACCAATCCCCATCATTATACCGCCGAGAATACCGTTCTTTAATTTGTTGTTTTTTTGCGAGATGACACATCCGAAACGGTATTTTTTATTGAAAAACGACATCACGAATGCCCCTAGCAAAATGCCAAAAACAACACTGACACTAAATGAGAGCGTACTGCCGCTATAAAACATCAAATACTCTAACGTCTTGCCTGATGGATATACAAAGCTCAATGATTCCAGTGGAAGCGGTTCAAAATCATCAAACCCGACAACACCGGTAACGTACCATGCCAATGCGATAAGTAATCCTACCAAAATACCATCAAGACAGCTAACAAGATTTTTAAACCGTGGTATCACTTTCCATAATGCAACCAGTAAAAAGGGAACAATCACATAGATAGGAAGTGCTTGATTGGGAAACCATGCCGATAGCCGCAGCAAAAACTCGTTTTTCATAATCGGTTCCAATCCGATCGATAAAATCCCTTTTGCACTGATGTATCCAAAGACCGCAATAAAAACAATTGTTACCAAAGAGTACAAATCGCCTTGTGCAAATTTAACAAGATGACGGCTGCTGCACCCATCAGCGATCATCATCCCCACACCAAACAATACCCCACCTAGCAGGATGGAAAAATAATTGATATCCGCTTGTAAGTAAACACTCTTGGCTAAATCTATCTCATACATATGGGCTAAAACTTGTGAAGCAATAATCGCCGTAATAACCGCTGTCAAAACAGAAGCTGCTCTTCGTGTCGATTTTGTCAATATAAAGTCTTTGATAGCACCGCTGAAACAAAATTGCGTTTTTTGGGCTACGACTCCATATGTCAGTCCAATCAGAAAGGCAAAAATATTCACCATCTGATAAAATTCCAATGATTCAATATAAGACATCTTTATTACCCCATTTTTTCGTAAGTATAATGGAGAAGTGTAAAAATATTATAAAAACTTATCTTTTAGCGTTGATTACTCTAATCGCTGCGCCAATTCATGTTTATACGTTTCCAAATCAAATGATGCTATACGTGCCACGCCACTTTTGACCGCCGCCGCCGCAACACTGCTGGAAATCTCAACAATAAGTCTTTTGTCAAACGGTTTGGGGATAATGTACTCTTTCCCAAATACCAACTTCGTACCATAAATTTCATTGAGATACTCAGGGACTTCGGCACGTGCCAGTGCGGCCAAAGCCATGGAAGCCGCTACTTTCATCTCCATATTGATGGTTTTAGCACGCACATCCATAGCACCGCGGAATATAAAAGGAAAGCCTAGAACATTATTAACCTGATTGGGAAAATCACTGCGCCCTGTCGCTAAAATCGCATCAGGACGTGCCATACGCGTATTATCAGGGAATATCTCAGGCGTAGGATTGGCAAGGGTGAAAATAATAGGGTCATCGGCCATGAGCATAATGTTTTCGATGCTAAAGCTTCCCGGTTTCGAGAGACCGATAACGACATCCGCGTTGATAAACACATCATTCAACGTTGTCCCCTCCGGAGACATAAACTCTTTTTTATAATCATTAAGATCATCACGACCTTCATGAATCACCCCTTTGGAATCGGTCATGAAAATATTTTTTACCCCAGCATGGCGATACAATCGTGCACAACTCAATGCCGCCGCCCCTGCTCCCACAATAACAACTTTAATATCTTTTAATTCACGATTAGTGAGCAAACAACCATTGGTAACCGCTGCAAGAGAAATAACGGCTGTTCCATGCTGATCATCGTGCATTACAGGAATATCCAGCCGCTCGATCAGTCTGCGTTCTATCTCAAAACACTCAGGTGCTTTAATGTCCTCAAGATTGATTCCCCCAAATGTCCCCGCTATCGCTGCAACCGTATTGCAAAAAAGATCTATATCCGTTTCATCTACCTCAATGTCATACGCATCTAGACCGCTGAATTTTTTAAAAAGGATCGCTTTTCCTTCCATTACAGGCTTTGATGCCAGTGCTCCGATGTTTCCAAGACCCAGCACCGCGGTTCCATTAGAAATAACCGCTACAAGATTACCCTTCGAAGTATAACGGTACGCATCATCAGGATTTTTTTCTATCGCCAAACATGGAGCTGCAACACCAGGAGTATAGGCAAGGCTTAAATCATCTTGTGTTGCAAATGGCTTGGTAACGCAAGTGGCTATTTTACCAGGACGAGGATATTCATGATAGTTTAATGCATTTTCATTGATAGTTGTATCACGATCCAAAAGACTACTCCAAATGATAAATTGAACTATCTTACCCCAACCTC
This sequence comes from Sulfuricurvum sp., assembly GCA_030693335.1. Classification (GTDB taxonomy): domain Bacteria; phylum Campylobacterota; class Campylobacteria; order Campylobacterales; family Sulfurimonadaceae; genus Sulfuricurvum. The sequence continues at coordinate 123,329 of JAUYAU010000011.1, read as the reverse complement.
TCTTAAGGAAGATACTTTTAGGCTTCTTATTAAAATGCCAGATTCAGACGTGCACCCAGCATATAATAATTGTATCCTGAAGCCTGTTGCATGGCATAGTTACCACCCTATAACGCCATCGAAGATTACCTCCCCCATAAAAATCATTCGACGATTTATTATTTCGGTCAAACGATTGGAAACCGACATACGGATCATGCCAACTCAATACAGCCATGACCAAACATCGTTCGGACACCAATCCTGAGCTCAAAGCAAAAGTCAATGTTCCCTTTAGTCAATTTAACATTGGACGATTTTATCATTGCATCCGGTATTTCACATATGCCGCAAATGGTTGGCCTTGCACTCGGATGCACCCCGGCTGAACTTGGTCTCAACCACCACGTAACAAAAGTCGATTTCGTATAAGATTCTGACCTTATGGTCGGAATCCTCCTTCTTTTATTCTTTTCATATTTTTTTCAATAAATGCTACTATCTTAACTGATGCGTCCCCTTTTCCATATGGAAATGACGCTGTAGCCTTAGATTGATAATAATCTGTATTCTCTTACAGATGTTTTGCTTCATTAAAAATATTATCTGCTTTCGTTCCTACCACTTTAATACTACCAAAGAGCACTTCAGGCCTTTCACTAATATTTCGCATCACCAATGTCGGTTTACCCAAGGCCGCAGCTTCTTCTTGTATTCCTCCGCTGTCTGTTAATATGATATAAGAAGCTTTCATTAGAAAAACAAATTGATCATAGTCAAGCGGTTCAAGTAAATAAACATTGTTTACATCCGATAATATTTTATAAACTTTACTGCGCACATTTGGATTCATATGAACGGGGTAAACGAAATCAATATCACTGTATTCTTTTGCCAATCTATAAATAGCCTCACAAATTTGATCGATTCCATAACCAAAATTTTCTCTTCTATGCCCTGTAATTAATACAATTTTATTTAAATCTGGGCGATATCCAGTTTTTAAAAATTTACAATTTATCCTATCAACATTTTTTTGATCTTGAAAAGTGTTTATCATCTTGAATAGTGCATCTATTACCGTATTACCCGTAATTTCGATCGATTCTGATTTAATACCTTCGTTGATAAGGTTATCATAGCTTTGCTTAGTCGGTGCGAAATGAAATGTAGCCAAATCCGCTATTAGTTTTCGATTCATTTCTTCGGGATATGGAGAATAACGTTGATGAGTACGTAAGCCTGCTTCTACATGCCCTACGGGGATTTTCAAATAAAACGCGCATAATGCAGATACCATAGCAGTTGTCGTGTCACCATGTACCAAAACAAGATCCGGTTTAATCTTTTGCAAGAATTCCTTAATATTGCTCAAAATTGCATTTGTAATATCAAATAAACTTTGATTGTTGGACATAACATCAAAATTGATATCCGGTGAACATTGTAAAACTTCCAGATGCTGCTGAAGCATCTCCTTGTGCTGCCCCGTAACGATGATGGTAGTCTTAAAAAGTTCCTTTTTTCTTTTTAAAACATCAATTATGGGAACCATTTTAATCGCTTCAGGACGTGTACCAAAAACTAAAGCGATATTCATCATTACATTATCCAAATGCTTCTTGTTTTTTATCTATTGAATTGCGCAATGCTAATCGTAAAGAAATATCATTTCCAAAAATTGCTTTGAAAACATTAATCTCTTCTTCTTCAATTGGAGTTGAGATTGCAGCAACAATCGTATTTGAAGGTGTTTTAACCAATATTGCTTCATGCTTAGCTAGCCATTCTTTTTGTTCCAATGGCATTTCATAAATCATAGTGCTATTTTCTATCCCTATCAAGGGAATAGCATACTGTTCAGAAAGAATAATTATCATCTGCTCTTCCGTGATAAGATGATTTCTTAAAAGATATTCTCCCAATTTTTGACCTGATTTTTTTTGAGCGTCAAGTGCTTGCTTAAGGATATCACCTGTAATGTAATGGTTTTCAAGCAATAAATCCCCAAATTTTCTTCGATAAGATGATAATTGTTTGGTAGTTGGAAAAACATTGGCTGTCTTGACCCATTTTGGCGATTGTCCATCATTGATCCAACGTATAAAAGAGCTGAATGCAATAAAAGTTGCATGAAAATTGATAATATTCGCATACAAAATACGAGGAATACTAAATATCCCTTGATAAATCCCATAAACCCGACTGACCGAAACAACTTTTTCAATAAGCCTTTGAATCATAATTCCAAAATTGATCCACAATAAAATCCATAACCAACCGGTATTATCAACCAATGGAACCAATTTTAATGTTTCCGGAGAAAAGCGGTTCCATAATGAATAAGTGATAAAATAAATGAGTATAAAATAAGCGAGTACATTTACTAAATGAGCCAATAATGCTTTACGATCTCGATACAGAGTATATCGTGTCGGCAAATCTCCTTCCCATTTTGATTCCCGCCATTCTTGTAATGAAATACCCAATATCCAACGTGATTTTTGACGTACAGCATTAGAATAGCTGATAGGAAAAAGTGATCGGGTCGCAATCCACTCTTTTTTTTGTACCGGTACTAATTCTCCGAAAAAATACCATTTAGGACGGTTTACCACACGTGTAATATACTGTTGTACAAAGATACTGGAAAACCCGTTTTGATGCAAACGAAGGGCAAAATCATAATCTTCCGTCAACATTTTAATATTGAAAACTTGATTATTATAAAGTTGTGCAAGTTTATCAATCGCAGCACGTGAGAATGCCGTACCTACACCCGCCGATGGGACAAGACCGTTAATTGCTTCCCTGACGACCAAGTCCTTTGTGTGCATTTCGGCAAACTCATCATTATATGTCCAATGTGTTATATAGTACCAAGGAACTTCCAGAGGTAAAACAGGTGTTTGAACCATATCTTTTCTCGGTAATAGATAGTTGTACAGTTTAAATGCAAATGGATGAATGACATCTTCTGCATCATGCATCAATACAATGTCATATTTCTGTTTATTTCGCTCTTCTTGGAGCATAATACCTTGAAATATCCAATTAAGATTATCAGCTTTGCTGGTAGGGCCAGGATGAGGACAGATTATCTCATGAATACGATGCGTACGTTCACGTATTTCATCTACTGCCGCTTTTGTCCGTTCATCATTAGGATACATTCCGACAAAAATTTCATAGTTGTCATACTTTACCATTTTAAGCATATTGTCAAGCATAGGCCCGATCACTTTGCCTTCATCCCAACACGGTATCATCACTGCGATTTTTTGTTCAGGTTTTTCCGATAACAGCTCTAAGCTCAACGGCTCATAATGACGTGTTTTCCATTTTCGATAAAGTAATCGAATCCAATACACCGAATCAATGAAAAAATCATCTAATCCGGATACTAAAAATACAGAAGCAACAATGATAAGAATTACCTGCATAACCTCGCCAAAATATTCCCATCCCATACAAACTCCTTTAAAAAGTATGACGATAATTAACACTTAGACGGAAATCGTCATAGTTTGTTCCATACGGATTAGAACCCATTGGTCCAATATAATATCCCTTTATAATATCCGCTTCTATGCTCAAACCCATTTGATAATCAGGAACATATGAGAGTGTTGGACCCACTTCTATGATATTATTATAATACTCTCCCTTCGAATCAGCCGCAACAAACACTCGACCAAATAAGAACCATTGTTGTTTCTCTTTTTCAAATATCGATAACCCATCTCTATATCGGAAATAACCGATCATATCGTCATACCGTGAATAATAACTAACATCCATGTATAAATTTCCAGCTCTAGTCCCAAACCAAGTACTTTCAGATCCACATTTTGGTTTTGGTACCCAACTATCAAAAAAAGTTAGCCCCGCTCTAAAATCATCCCTAGTTCGTGATCGATTTCGCTCTGTGGTATCATACGCATAACCATACTCCATATATGCACGTAGCGGAATTTTTTGGACAGGTTGAATACTTGCGCCTACACCAAAAGTAACTACATTATCTGAATAAATGACCGGAGCATGCCCTCCTCTGGACTCAGTATCGTGCGTTAAACGTGAAATCCCATATATCTGTGCATTGAAAACATCGTAATATTTTCCTACACGCAAAATTGCTGGGACAACCAAATCATCAAAACGGCTATAATACGTTGGTGAAGTCATAAAATCAATAAAATATGGTGCTAATGATTGATGATCACAGAAATGTTCTACAGTACCAAATCCTTCACAGGCTTTCAATTGAATTGAAGTGTCAGCCGAGTTCTTAAGACGTTTAAATAGCTGACAGGATTCCGTATTTTTACCCGTTGACTGTAACAGATAAGCAGTTTGCAGCTGAATCTTTTCATTGCTTGGATCTAATTTAGCAGATTTTTGAAAATGCACTAAAGCACTTTCGCTGTTATTTTTTTGGATAAGTAAATATCCTATCTCTTCATGCAATTGGGGATTAGTTGGATTTTTCTCTATTGCCTCTTCCAATAAAGTATATGCGGCATTTAAATCATTTTTCTTTAATTCGTAATACCTATTCCAAAACAAATCATCCACATTTGCAGATAATGGAACTGTTAAAATAAATACGCCCAATAGCAAACGAGAAGTGAAACCAAAAATCATCATAACCTGCCCCTTATCTATAGCTACACTACTTACTATAACAGATAAATACCTATAAAATACTTTTTTTAGTAGTAAAAAAATATGATTATTTCATCATTCTAATTTTAAATCTATGATTTCGTGCGAAACGCCAGGAGTATAGGCAAGGCTTAAATCACCTTGTGTTGCAAATGGCTTGGTAACGCATGTGGCTATTTTACCCGGACGAGGATATTCATGATAGTTTAATGCATTTTCATTGATAGTTGTATCACGATCCAAAAGACAGCTCCAAAAATTAGTTGCCCTTATATTACTGCATCTTTTCTTTAAAGTCTTACACCGGCAAGCAATACTTGGCAAGTAATCCGCCGCGAAGTCCTTCGTAAGCTTCATCACCGACCAATTTTTTAACAATGGCCAAGCCAAAACAGATTGCTGTTCCAGGCCCGCGTGAAGTCATCACATTGCCGCTTTGCACCACGGCGCTTTTATCGCCTTGATATCCTGCTACCTTGATTTTCTCTTCGACACTTGGGTAACAGGTATACCCCTCTTTGAGAACGCCCGCGGTGTAAAGGGCAAACGGAGCAGCACAGATCGCACCGATGTTTTTGCCCTTTGCGTCCATTTCCTGAAGAAGTGACTGCACGTTTGCATCTTCGGCCAACGCATTGGTACCGTCCCAGCCGCCCGGTAAAACGATCATATCAATATCGTCCGCTGTAATCCCGTCAATCGGTCGATCTGTTTGAACCGTGATACCATTGGCACCTTTAACCAAAAGGATCTCATTTAAAGATCCCATAATTACTTCAATACCCGCTCGGCGCATCACATCAATGATACACACCGCTTCAATCTCTTCAAAACCTCCTGCAATGGGAACAAGTACACGTGGCATAGGATACTCCTGTTTATTTAGTCTAAATATTTTTTGCTTATTTGCTCTATCGTACTCTCAAAAACTACAAAATCTTCTTCAAGCGTATCCCAAAGCACCTTATCGTCTAAACCAAAATAATGGTGGGTCAAAACATCCCTCATTTTGGCAATTTCACTCCAAGGAACAGCCGCAAACTCTTCTTGTACTTCTTTGGGTATTTGTTTAACTGCTTCACCGATATTTTCAAATGCTTTAGCAGTTGCATACACTTTTTCCGTATTATCAGTGAACTCTTCAAAACTAATATTGGCAGTAAATTTTCGGATATTATGACATTCAGAAATAAGATCGCGTAAATAAAGTTTCCAATCCCTAGACATAAATTAGATCTTTGTAAATATAAGGTTTTAAATCTGCTTTGATTGTTTCGGCTCTGACTAAATCAACTTTATGGTTAAGAGATCTTTCAAGATCGCTGAGATATTTTAGATATTTAAACATGGAGAATTTTTGATCTTTTTCGATCTCATAGACAATATCAATATCGCTATCATCCCGTTCTTCACCACGTGAAAAACTTCCAAATAATCCGACGAGAATAAGCCCATCTTTTTGGTATTTTGGTTTAAGATCTTGGAGGGTTTGAATGATTTCTATTTTTGTCATCTCGTTAATTCGGCTTTTGTAAATTTAGATAGTGTTATTGTACATCAAAATTAAAAAAAGAGGAGATAAAGAAAAATTGCGGAACAAATCCGCAAAATGAAGAAAAATTATTTAACTTTTTCCATGTATTCACCCTCAACGGTGTTAACACGAATGATATCACCCTCAAGTACGTGATAAGGAACTTGCACAACGGCACCCGTCTCAAGTGTAGCCGGTTTTTTAGAGCTGCTTGAGGTGTCACCCTTGAAATTTGGAGGAGTATCAACGATTTTGAGTTCCATGATTTCAGGAGCATCTACGCTGATGGCTTTTCCATTGTGAAAAATCATGTCAACATTGGTACCGTCTTTGATCCATTTCATTGCATCGTCACATTGCTCATACGAAAGACCCAACTGCTCGTAACTGTCGTTGTCCATGAACTGAAGCATATCGCCATCATCATACAAAAATTGCATTGTTTTGTGTTCAATGTTCGGCACTTCAAACTTGTCACCTGCGTGAATCGTTTTTTCGATTACTTTTCCGTTCATAAAACTTTTAACTTTACAACGTACGAAAGCTGCACCTTTGCCCGGCTTGACGTGCTGAAAATCTACTACTTTATAAGGAATGCCCGTAATTTCAAGACGTACCCCTTTTTTGATATCACCCATACCGATTGTTGCCATGCTTTATTCCTTCAAAAGACTATTTAGCCGAATTTTACCGCAAACCTCTTTTAATTCCAAACCTATTGTAGTTTATGTTATTATTTAACTCTTAATATTCGCAAATAAAGGATTTTTTGCTAGAATTACGAATTCAATAATTACTTATAATAACAATAAATATTACAAATATCTTAGAAAAAGGGTTTACAGAGATATGAAATACATCACTTTTCGTCGTATTGTGTCATCTTCTTTATTCGTAAGTTATGCCGCTTTGCATGCCACTGCGCTTTCACTCAATGATGCCATTGAGGTTCTCAAAACACAAAACTTAGAGATCAAAGCAGCATCGCTCGATGCCCAAAGCGCACAGCGTGATCTTAAAATAGCACAAGGCCACTCGTATGGGTCACTTGACTTTACTCAAACCGCGAGTCGCTCCAATGATGCGCTCAGTGCATTTGGATTTAAACTCACTTCCAGAGAAGTAGAGGCTGCTGATTTTGGAATAAAAGATCTCAATTATCCCGGCTATCAAAACTTTCATCAATCCAAACTCACCTATTCACTCCCTCTGTACACCGGGGGAAAACTAAGCGGTTATGAAAAAATAGCTGCCCAGATGGAAAAAATAAAACAATTGGATACTGCCAGCGTAACGGCTGAAAAAATATATCAAACCCGCAAAAGCTACTACGATATGGCCCTCATTGAAGATTCAATAACCCACATGAGCCTCATTTTGAACAACATCACAGCATTAGAGAAAACGGTAAGCGCAATGATTACTGAAGGGTATGCCAAAAAAGTAGATTTACTCGAAGTTCAGGCCAAAAAAGCAAACGTCATCCGCACCCTTCAAGAGCTGAAAAATAATCAAAAACTCACCCTGCATTTCTTGAGCTTTTTACTCAATCAAAACATCACCAAGATTACCCTTCCGAATTTACAGTCTCTTCAAACCAATATTAGCGAAGCGGATGTGATGGCTTCCAATTTGGATTTGCAAAAAGCGTCCAGCGGTCTTGAAATACGCGCACAGATGATTGACGTTGCCACTGCTTCCTATTTGCCTCAAATCGGTGCTTTTGGTGAAGCTTCTACGGCAGATGATACTTTTTTAGGTGATTTTGGAAAGCACAAAGCCTATACCATCGGAGCACGCTTAAGCTGGAATCTTTTCAACGGCAATATTGACAATCAAACCCTAGAAAAAGCACGCATTGAACACCTCAAAAGCAAAACCCAAACAGAGCTTGCCAAGAAAGGGATTTCATTGCAATACGATCAAATACGTACCGAAATTCAAAATGATGATTTCCAAATTCAAAGCTTGACCAAGGAACTAGAACTCTCTGAGGCGATTTACCGAAATTATGAGGGGAGATACCGTGAGCATCTTGCATCCATGAGCGATGTCCTCATCAAGCACTCTGGGCAAATCGAAAAAATATTGGCCCTTCAAAACATCAAAAACCAACGAAATGAGCGCATTTTTGCCCTCGAAAAACTTACCGCCGGAGCTCAACAATGAAAACACCAATATTATCCATTCTCCTTTTTACTCTCAGCACGACATTAACGGCAGCAGGACTTAGTCTCTCAGGCAGTGTTTTTAGCGATAACCAAAAAATTATCACCAGCCGAAACATGGGTTTTGTCACTCAAGTCAATGTATCCGAGGGTTCACGTGTCAAAACGGGTGATCTGCTCTACACCATTGATGCTCAAGAGATTGATTCTTCAAAAAGCCAAGTCGAATCCGCAATTGCACAAGCCCAATTGTCTCTTCAGATGTACCAAAATCAATATCAAAATGTTAATATCAATTTGGAAAGAAACAAACGCCTTTTAGAACAAGACATGGTTTCCCGCTATGAGGTTGAAAATCTTGAGCTTGCACGTACCAACCTCCTTAATTCCATAAGCATTTCCAAACACCAAGTAGAACAAGCAAAGGCTCGTCTAAAAGAGGTCCATAATCAATACCGCTATTTGCGTATCGTTGCTCCAAATAATGGTGTCATTATCTCCAAAAGTATCAAAGTAGGAGAAATGGCGATGCCGGGGATGCCTACGATGGTGTTGGCAGATCTTAGCGACCTTAAGATCAATATCGATGTTGCCGAAAGCAATCTCAAGTTGACCCCGATCGGTAAAAAAGTGAAAGTCTCTATCCCTTCCGTTGGCTTTGTCGGCATTGGGACGATTACCTCTGTTATCCCAAATTCCAACCCTATGACCCATACGTTCAAAGTCAAGATCTCTTTTAAAGCACGCCAAACCGTTTATCCTGGAATGTATGCTCTCGTCGAAATTTAATTAGGAGTATGACATGTCTGTCTCTCACAACATAGAACCTAAAGATATTGCGGGCAAGCTGGCGAAAACATTTATTCGCAATCCGCTTACACTTATTTTAGGTCTTTTTTTACTCGTCATCGGATATTTGGCACTGGAGCTGATGCCGCGTGAAGAGAATCCTCAAATGGTTGTCAGCGGTTCCACTGTCATCATTGCACTGCCCGGAGCTACCAGCCACGAGATCGAAAATGTTATCATCAAACCGCTGGAACGAAAACTAAAAGAGATCAAGGGGATTGAACATGTCCATTCCATCGCTATGGACAATGTCGCCGTATTCAATGCGGCCTTTTACATCGGAGAGGAAAAATCGGATTCCAATCTCAAAATTTATGACAAACTCATGCAAAATATGGACTTGCTACCAAAAGGTGCCCTGCAGCCGATCATCAAACCTCTTGATATTGATATTGATATCCCTATCGTCTCCGTTGCTTTTTATGCCAATGACCCCGCTATGGATCCGACACTCCTTTCTGACAGAGTAAAAGAGATACAGCAGCGTATTAATGCACTCCCTAACGTTGCCATCACCAATCTCAAAGGAGACATGAGACACCAATACAATGTAACAGTGGATATGCAGCGCCTAAGCGGTTATAACCTCTCACTGGGTCAAATTGTTCAAAGTGTCCAGTCACTGGCCTATAATGTCCCTGAGATCAAAGGGAAAACTCTTTCCAATGAGATCGTCATGATCGGTATCAAAAATGCGATTGAAGATGTCGAAGATGTTAAAAACATCATCGTTTCCCAAAACATGGGGGCGTCTGTCTACTTGCGCGATATTGCAACGGTAACACAGGGGCAAGAGATACAAAACTTCAAATCTGCTCTTATCAGCACGAAAAAATCCGATGGTACATTTTCGCCGCTGACCCGCCAAGTAACCCTCACGGTATCAAAACTCCAAGGTGCCAATTCAGTTATCATCGCCGATGACGTCAAAGAGGAATTGATAAAGTACAAAGAGGAACTCAAAAAAGAGGGTATCAACTACGTTATCACCCGAAATGATGGTGAACGGGCTAATGAAGCCGTCAATGAACTCGTTTTTCACCTCCTTCTTTCTATTCTGATCATCGCAATTTTACTCGCAGTGGTTCTGGGATGGAGAGAATCCCTTATCGTTACGTTCACTGTTCCTGCTATCTTGGCCATTACCTTGTTTGTGGCCTATCTTACAGGACAGACCATCAATCGTATCACCCTTTTTGCCTTTTTGCTCAGTTTGGGACTGCTTGTGGATGCCGCGATCATTGTTATCGAAAACATCCATCGCCATTTTCATGCCCCCGGTGCTGCGGATGAGGACATAGACCAACTGATGATTCAAGCTACCGATGAGATAGGGGCACCTACGAATATCGCAACCCTTGCGATCATCCTCACCATGGTTCCAATGGCGTTTGTAGGACAGATGATGGGACAGTTTATGAAACCCATACCTGCCAATGTCCCCGTTGCGCTTATCGCTTCGCTGTTTGTAGCCTATATCTTTACTCCGTATATGGCGGTACGACTATTGAAAAAACCCGATCATAATTCCGAGGTTCACTGATGTATGAAAAATTTGAAAACTATTTACGTTCGGTCTTAGAGACACCCAAAAAGAAAAAGCAGATTCTCTGGATGACATTGGCCGCATTTGTCATTGCCGTTGCCCTTATCCCTACAAAAATCGTATTGGCAAAAATGCTCCCCGGTAAAAACAGCGACACTTACAACATCTACCTCGACCTGCCGTTGGGAAGCTCAATCGAACAAACCGCTAAAGTCGGGGAATGTGTCACGAAAATCATCCAAAAAGAGAGCCAAGTTATTGACACCGAGGTTTTCTTGGGCAATGGTGCTCCTTTGGATTTTGCAGGTCTCATCAAAGGATCCCATTTTAAAAACTCTGAAAATGTCGCAGAAATCGTCGTCAATTTAACCAAAAAACATCACCGCGATGAACCCTCCTACAGTATGGTCCAACGCCTGCGTCCCCAAATCCTCCAACAGTGTGAAACTCTTATTCCAAAAACCAGTATTAAATTTACCGAACCTCCCGCTGGTCCACCAACAATGGCCGCAGTTGTTGCAGAGATCTACGGAGAAGATACCAACGGAATACGCCGTTTAAGCCAGCAAGTGCAAGAGGTCTTCAAAAAAACCGAAGGACTCGTGGATATAGATGTCATGCAAGACGAGATCGTGAGCAAATACGAAGTACACGCCAACAGTGCCAAGATTACACAATCGGGACTCACGGTAAAACAGGTCAATGATATTCTTTATATGGCATTTGAGGGGATGCCGATCGCTGTCAAAAACAGCTCAAAGGCAAATGAACAGATTCCTATCTTTCTCACCCTGACCCCAGAAAATAAAAAATTTGCATCCCATTCCCAAGATGCCATTAGGATGAAACTTTCAAGCCTAAATCTTATGAACACTATGGGTATGATGGTCCCCATCACCGAAGTCATCGACATCGTGCCTGTACAATCCAATCCTAGGATTGTGCACAAAGATCTGCGAGAGATGAGCAATGTCGTAGCAGAGACCGATATGGTATCGCAAGTCTATCCTTTGATGGCAGCACGTACCATGATATTGGAAGAATTAGCAGATGAATACACAATCCATAAAACAGGATTATTTGATCTTGAACTGATTAATAAAAAAAGCAATCAGCACTATGATCTAAAATGGGACGGCGAGATGAAGGTCACGCTCGATACCTTTGTAGATTTAGGGGGTGCCTTTATCGCGGCACTTGTCCTGATTTTTTTACTCATGGTGATCTATTACAAAAGTTTCGCCCTTTCAGGGATTGTGTTATTGGGCAGTTTTCTCTCCATCATCGGGGTGATCATCGGTCATTTCATTATGAATCTCTTTACGGCCGATACATTTTTTCTGACGGCGACCTCCCTGATCGGATTTATTGCCCTCATCGGTATCAGTTCACGCAATTCACTCCTGCTCATTGATTTTACCAAATCGCTCATGACCCAAAAAGGAATGGCGAAAAAAGAGGCGATTTCCTATGCAGCCGCAACACGTGCAAAACCTATCTTTCTGACCGCTGCCGCGATTATTCTAGCTTCCACCCTGCTGGCCAGCGATGCGGTTTTCGGAGGGTTAGGGGTTTCCCTGATTTTTGGCACCATCGCTGCCGTGATTGCGTCCTTGATTGTTGTCCCTATTTTGCTGGACAATTCTGATTTGGAACGTCATTTCAACACAAATTGATTCCTTCTATTCTCTCTGTGAGAATAGATGTTCATAATTGCGTTTTTTAACTCAAAATTATTCAAAAACAAACCTAAGATTAAGAGTTTCTACTATAATATAATCTTCTTTAAATTTATAAAATTTTTGTGAAATGAGACAAATTGGACAGTATTCAAATATCCACATTCAATATTCAAAATGAGCTCAAAAAAATTGCACAGCAAGAGCACCTTCCACTCGAAGCGATTAGTTTTGATCTGCTCTCCTATCAGACCCAATACAAAGGAATTGTTGATGAAGACTGGAAAGCACTTGAAGGAGACAAGCTCGAAGATGTTACCACTGAAGTAGAAATACGATCAAAAATATTCTTAGTGCGTCAAGAGTACTACATAAAAGTCTATCCCGCTACGCAGCACCCATATTTCGATCTTCGTTTCAGCATAGCTTTTAATAAATACCGAACCAAAATCGTCGCCGTCATCGATCCTGCTTCCAAAATACCTCTCAAAAAAGGGATACAGGAATACCTCAAAGAGACCATTTACCGTAAAAAACTCCGCAATGGCTATCTGGTGGGAATTACCGATCAAACCTTGGATCAAGAGATCAAGTCTTTGCTTCTTAAAATTCAAAAAGAAGGTCCGCTCAAAGAGCCCTACCGTTTGCCGATTGCCACTTTTTATTCACCTACGCTTCCTGTTAATGACAATATTATTCTGCACTACAAAAAAATCCAGCGTGAAAACAATCTCGTTGATGGCGTAGCAGTGGACGATCTGATCTTTGAATATATCTTTGCCATTAACGGCATCGATGGGCGCAGCTGTACGGGCGAGCATATACCTGTCGGTGAACCGCTTATACGTTATGGGCATGCTATAGGCATCGATTCTCAAACCTTACGGGCCGAAGAAGATCACCATTCCATCCGATTTTATGCCACTAAATCTGGATTCGTCGAGCGCAAGAACGGTCTCTTTACCATCAGCCAGGATCTTCATTTAAAAAGTGCCAGCTTCAAAAGTACCGGCTCTCTCGAAGCGGGTAGCGAAAAAGAGATCAATATTAAAATTGGAGCCGGTGAAGAGGATGGTGACGCCATTGGAGCAGGTGTTAACATCGACGTTCAAACACTCGATGTGAAAGGAACCATCGGCAGCAATACAAAAATCCAAGCCTGTGAAGTCACTATAGGTGCGCAAACCCATAAAAAATCATTGATTGAAGTCGAGGAAAATGCCACCATTCATCTGCATCGCGGAAATCTAAAAGCCAAAAATGCCACCATCAATATTCTCGAAGCCGGAACCGTAGAGGCCCAAACGGTGTATGTCAAAAATATGTCCGGCGGAGAGATCATTGCACAGCGTGTCATCATCGATGTTCTCTATTCCAATGCCAAAATTACCGCTTTAGAATCCATCGAAATCAAAAGCATTGAGGGAAATGGCAATGAGCTCATTATCAATCCACGGGCAATACCGAGTTATTATGACAAAATTAATGTTTTAGAAAGCGACTTGGCAAACAAACAGTTTGAGGTACAAAAAAAAGGAAAAGAGTACCTTGAAAAAGAACTCTCACTCCAAGAACAACATGTACGTATCGCTCAAACCATAGAAAAAGTCAATCAAGCAATCCGAGAAAACCGACTTCCCAACAAAGCCGACAAGGTAAGAGTCATGCAGTATAATCATGCCCTAGAAACCCTCAAAAATGAAGGAATTATGATCAAAGCGCAGGAAGAGGCGATACATTCACTTCAACGTAAACTCGATGGGCTTTATGATGCCGATTTACATGCAGTTGTAACGCACAGAAAAGAATACAATGGACATACACGCATTCAGTTTGTGGATCCGAAAACAGCTAAAATCCATGCTGTTTCACCTCATGGAAACATCACTCATATCCGATTACACAAAGAAGGTGATGAGAAAAAATTCTTTTTTGAATCCTAAATGATCGCCAATATTCAAGCATTATCTAATGCTTTACCAGCTATTATCTTGTAGTATTTTTGTAACAAACGAGAAAAATTGCACACAATTAAAATAACCACTTTCACTGTTCCTGCTGAGCTTAAAAAAATTGCACAACAGTGGAATCTCCCGGTCGATGCTATTGACTTTGATGTACTCTCTTATGGGACACAGTATAAAGGAGCTATTGACGAAGATTGGTGTACACTTGATGGTAATGACCTAGGTGAGATCACCACCGAAGTGGAAATACGCTCGCCCCTGTTGCTGATTCGGCAAGAGTATCAACTTCTAATACGTCCTTTGGTACCTCACCCTTATTTTGATTTTCGTTTCACTATGGCTTCAGACAAATATAAATCCAAACTGGTAGCCATTGTTGACCCCTCATCGATCCTTCCACTCAAAAAAGGATTACAAGAGTATTTAAAAGAGACCATTAACCGTAAAAAACTGCGCAGCGGTTTTATGATTGGAATCACCGATGGAAGTCTCGAAAAAGAGATCAATGCGATGCTTCTCAAAATCCAAAAAGAGGGACCGCTTACAGAACCCTACCGACTACCTATCGCCCACTTTTTTCCACCTGCTGCTCCAATCAATGACAACGTAATACTTCACTATAAAAAAATCCAACGCAGCAATAATCTACTTGACGGCGTTGAAGTAGATGACCTTATTCTTGAATATATCCTACCTCAAAACGGGGTAGACGGACGAAGCTGTACAGGGGAATATATTCACGTAGGCGATCCGCTGATTCGTTATGCCAAAGCGATTAATACAGACTCCCAAAGTATTAGGGCTGAAGAAGATCACCATTCCATCCGATTTTATGCCACCAAATCGGGATTCGTCGAGCGCAAGAACGGTCTCTTTACCATCAGCCAGAATCTTCATTTAAAAAGTGCCAGCTTCAAAAGTACCGGTTCTCTCGAAGCGGGTAGCGAAAAAGAGATCAATATTAAAATTGGAGCCGGTGAAGAGGGGGATGATGCTGTCGGATCTGGAGTCAATATCGATGTCCAAACACTTGATGTTAAAGGAACCATAGGCAGCAATACTAAAATCCAAGCCTGTGAAGTCACCATCGGAGCGCAAACCCATAAAAAATCGTTTATAGAAGTAGAGGGTAACGCCACCATCCATCTCCATCGCGGAAATCTAAAAGCCAAAGATGCCATTATCGATATTCTCGAAGCCGGAACCGTAGAAGCCCAAACGGTGTATGTAAAAAGCATGTCCGGAGGAGAGATCATTGCACAACGTGTCATCATCGATGTTCTTTATTCCAATGCCAAAATTACCGCACTCGAATCGATTGAAATTAAAAGCATCGTAGGTGATGGCAATGATCTTATCATCAATCCCAGAGCAATTCCGAGCTATCTGGAACAAATAACTGTTTTAGAGGATGAATTGGCACGCAAACAACTTGAATTGAGAGAAAAAGGTAAAAAATACCTTCAACAAGAGCTTCTTCTCAAAGAAGATCGTACCCGCATTCAACGAACCATTGAAAATATCAATATTGCAAGCCGCCAAAATCGTGAACCTCTTAAATCAGACAAAGAACGTCTTACCCAGTATAAAAGTGCCGTTGAATCTCTAAAAAACGAAGCAGTAATGATCAAAGCGCAAGAAGATGCACTGAACGCATTTGAACGCAAGCTCGATCGGCTCTATGAAGCTGATTTACAAGCTGTAGTTACCCATCACAAAGCCTATGACGGGAATACCCGTGTCCAATTTATTGATCCAAAAACACGTAGGACCCATAGCACCTCCCCCAAAGGCAATATCACTCATATTCGCCTGCACAAAGAAGGCGACGAGAAAAAATTCTTTTTTGAATCCTAAAGCAGCGTTTTAAAAAAGAGTTTTTCGTCATAATAAGAGTTTTAACTCTTATTATTTGCCTAAATATTAATCAATAGATGCATATTCTGTACTCGACTCTTGCCTATACTATCATCATAATAGATAACGATACGTTATGAGGAGTATTTATGCATTACGAACATCTTATCGGCTATATGTCCGATGTACAAAATTTTGAAAAAAACATGAGTTCTCTCTCCGATAAATGGAAACTCTTAACCCTGCTAGGCTCCATGTCCAATATCGGAATGGACACGAGTGAAACCCGAAAAGCTTTCGAAGATCTCCTCGATGAGCCTCTTGTACGTCTGACCCAAGAGACATTTCATAAAAGCATTGATGAACTGGAGTCCAAAGCCCAGTCGGCCATCGATATCTTAATCCGTAATCTCTTTGAACGCACCGCGGATATCGGTTTTTTAGCAACCGATGATGATATTCGCCACTACCTTATGTTTCTGGGCACAACCGATACTTCCGTATCAGAGGAACTAAGACAGCTAAAACTAACCAAAAAAAAGGCTCTTTCAAAACATTTCCACGAATACGTTGCCAAATACAGTGTTTATGAGAACATCATTTTACTCGATACAAAAGGCAAAATGCTTGTACAGCTTGATGAGACGAATCCGGTGAGCATCTCCAAAGACCCCCTCATCCAAGAATCGTTAAGAACCCATCAAGGGTACGTCGAAACGTTTCGAACCAGTGATCTAACCCACCATAAACCCTCTCTCATCTACTCTTATCGTGTTGATCACCCGCAAACACAAGAGCCGTTGGGTGTTTTATGTTTGATGTTTAAATTTGAAGATGAACTCAAAAGTATTTTCCAAAAACTAACCCGCGAAAACCCGTACATTGCATTGGAGCTACTTAACGCTAACGAAGAAGTTATTGCCTCTTCCTCCTCCCATCATGTACCTGTTGGCGCACAACTGCAAACATGTGAAAGTGAAACACACCAAACCTATTATGCAGGATTCGAATACCTCTATAATGCGGTTAAAACCACGGGCTATCAGGGTTATTTTGGCCCTGGATGGATCGGTCATGCGATGGTTCCTCTGCATCTGGCATTTCGTTCCTCTTCTAGACCCTCATTTTCCAAAAATGAACTTTTTGATACCGTAGCCAACGCAACGGTCTTTTTCCCAAAAGAGCTCACCGATATTTTAGACAAAGCCAAAAAAATACAAACTGAACTGGATATAACCGTATGGAATGGGAATGTCCAAATCGCCAATGCATCTAACCATGGAAATCCGTTTACCAAAGCTCTGCTCAATGAGATATCAAAAACAGGAGAAGAAACAAAACATATTTTTGACAATACCGTAGCCAATCTCAATACCACGATGCTTGTGCGATACCTTGAGGATCAGAAATTTCAATCGTCACTGGCGATCGACATTATGGACAGAAACCTGTTTGAACGGGCAAACGACTCACGATGGTGGGCCCTTACAACAACCTTTCGAGAAATCCTTTCTCAAGCAAGTATCACTGAAAACGACCGTGAAAAAATGAATGCGATTTTACTTACCATTAACGATCTTTATACCGTTTACACGTCGATGTTTATCTATGACCGAGATGGATTTATTGTTGCCGTATCGAACACTAATGATGCGCATTACATCGGTAAACGTGTCGGTTACAACTGGGCTATCCAAACGCTTCACCTTGAATCAACTCAAGATTACATTGTTTCACCGTTTGAACCCAGTATCTTTTATGACAACCGTTCTACGTATGTTTATAATGCTTGTATCCAAGATTTTTCAGGGCAAGGAGTCGGAGGAATCGGTATCGTGTTTGATGCACAGCCTCAATT
Organism: Sulfuricurvum sp.; assembly: GCA_030693335.1. Lineage (GTDB taxonomy): Bacteria > Campylobacterota > Campylobacteria > Campylobacterales > Sulfurimonadaceae > Sulfuricurvum. The sequence goes on along the minus strand of JAUYAU010000011.1, from coordinate 105,224 downwards.
TGAAGCAATGCTTCACGATGTCCTTCCAAAAGATGAAAATCATGAAATTAAAGACGGCATGTTTGCCCTTTTCATTGATTGTCAAGGACACGTTATTTCATCCACTACCAAAGAGATTGCCATTGGATCATCCGTTACACTTCCGGAATCTATTTTACAGCTGTCAAATGGGCAAAGTGACGCACAAATGATTGAGTATAACGGAATATACTACACGGTAGGAGCCACCTGCTCCAGCGGCTACCGCGAATACAAACAAAGCGATGGATACAGCAACGATATTATCGCTATATTGTACCGTCCGATTGGAGAGTGTCAATCTCTCATCTATGAAGAGCCTGCCAGACGAACCTATACTTATCCAATAGCAGCCGGCGATGAAAAAACCTGTGAAATTTCAACGTTCTTTATTGGCAATTCTGTCTTTGCAATTGAATCCAAAGATGTAGTTTGCTCTTTAGTTCATCAAGAATTAACCTCAATTCTCCATGCCAGCGACTACAACCTAGGTGTTATCGGTTACGATAAGCGGATGGTAAGTGTCATATCTCTTGCCAGACTATTAGGCATTGAGAAAAACTATGACAAAGAAAATGACACGATTATTATCGTAAAGACAGTTATTCAAGATCAGGTTATTTATCTTGCTCTTGCCGTCGATGCTATTTATAGCAGCCCTGAGATTCCATTACGTTCAATCAGTGAATACAGTAATATTCTGAAAAATGAAAATTCTCTAACCAAAGCAGTTATTATTCCTGACAGAGCTGAAGATTTCGAAAACGAGATGATATCCATCCTTGACATCCAAAAAATCTATACACAGCTTATTCAGCCTTACTCTCGTACGTTGTACAGAATGAGTATTGCGTCAAAGGAAGAATAGGCAAAACATTACCCAAAATGGCGTATATGATGTTATAAAAACGAGGTTGCCGATTGCAGTGTTTTAAAGAAAGGTATTTGCTTGCCTCTGAGATAGCGCTGTGCCTCTTCCATTTCATGCCCGCCCAAAAGAATCGGATAAATTTTTTGTTTCCCTTCACGCTCACACAGCTCGCACAGTTTGACGATATTGAGCGTATCGGTCATGCATTGCGGGGTGATAATCACATAGACCAAATCCACCTCTTGAATCTTGCCCACAACCTCCAGCGTCTTTTCATAGCGATCCGCCATTGCATCTCCTATGATATCCACAGGGTTGTTTTTCGACCAGTTGGAGGGGAGAACGGCATTGAGCGCTTCGATCTCTTGGGGAATAAACGTATGCAATGTTCTCCCATGATCCACGATGTAATCGACTAAAATACTCGCAGGACCGCCCGCATTGGTCACGACCAAAATATTTTTCACTTCATTAAACGGATTAAAGAGCAATGCTTCGATATTATCCTCTATCTTTGCACCCACCGACTCCATCAACCCTTTGAACATGGCATAGTTTCCGCTGAGATTACCCGTATGGGAAAAGGCCGCTTTCTTACTCTGTGCCGACTTTCCTGTTTTAAAAATGTAGAATTTTTTGGAACTCTCTCGTATCGCTCGCAAAAATTCTTTGCCGTTTTTAATCCCTTCTGCATAGATAGAGATGTATTTGCACGATTCTTCATGGTTGAGCATGTCGATCATCTCGGAAAAATCCAAATCCACCATATTCCCGCACGACACTAGATGGGAAAACCCTATCCCCGCATCGTACCCTTTATCCATAAGCGCAGAGAGTACCGCTCCCGATTGTGAGAGCAATGCCAGCTCTCCGCTACGCAATCCTCCTGTTCCGAAGGTCGCATTGAGTTTTTTTGAACTCTCTAAATATCCCAAACAATTGGGACCAATGACATTAAAATTGTGCGTTTGCGCCAAGTTTGCAATCACATTTTCACTCTCATAATCACCCGATTCTTTAAATCCAGCCGTGATAATGACAATATTTTTGATATTTTTAGAGATTAATTCCCTAATGGTTTCAATAACAAAATGCGAGGGAATCATAATGACTGCCGTATCGATGTCCCCATCAATCTCGCCAATGCCCTTATAAAGCCAATGACCAAAAAGCTCTCCGCCCTTCGCATTGACTAAAAAAAGCTCTCCCGTAAATGTCAACGCATTGTGCGCAATCGCATAGCCTACTTTGCTAGGATCCGAAGAGGCACCGATGAGGGCCAAGCGTTCATTCGTAAAAAAGTGGGGTCTGTTTTTTCGTAAACTTCCTAATTTTTCAAGCGCAGCCTCACCCTTTTTTATCCGTGCATCAACAACCGTAAGTCCACTTTTAGTCAAAATCACAGGGTTAAAATCAAGTTCAACAATCTCTGGATTATCGCGTGAGAGCTTCTGAATGCAGTGAATCAGCTCTACTGCCATCTCAATCGAATAGTCAAATCCTCTAAACCCGTAAAATATTTTTGAGATGGTGGTTAGATTGATAGCCCTTACAATCTCTTCATCTTGGGCATTGATATCAATGTAACAGACATCTTTGTAAAGCTCAAGCTCAATTCCACCCTTCCCAAAGACAATCGTTTTACCAAATATCGCATCATCGACCAACCCTACATACAGCTCGATCCCGCTGAGCATCTGGACAGCTATAAATCTATCCTCATCATCCAACACAATACCACGGGCGGTTACATTGGCAATAATGTCACTTTTGGCTTGCTCTAATTGTTCGTAAGAGTTGATATTGAGCTTTACAGCTCCAAAATCGCTTTTATGGACAACTTTGTCGGATTCCAGTTTAACCACAACAGGAAAAAAATCAATAGAGGGTATTTCGTCCATTTTAAAAGAGACATAGCGAGTAGTTTTGAAGTCATAACTTCCCAGCAGATCATAAATTTCCGATTCTCTCATTGTCTCTTCCTTTAGGTTTCCGAATAACTAAGGCGCAATCCATCCTCGCTCATAACAAACCCATGAACAGCAATTTTGCCCTCATGCACGAGCCTGTGGTGCTTTGAACAAAGAGGGATTAAATTGTAGCGGTGATTCATCCCGAAATGACCGATTGATCCCCCCTCATCCGCATTGGCTTGAGGGATAATATGATGCACTTCATCCACTGCTTCATCACATAATGCACATTTTGTCAAATACAGCTTGCTGTTATAACGGCTTTTTTTCTCACGCTTGAGCTGTGAAACTTCACCCTTCATATCTCCGATACGTCCTCGTATCTCATACGCTTTTTGGATAAAGGTCTCATCCATGTGCAGCGATTTGGCGAACTCCAATCCATAGAGTGTACTTCCGCTCCCATTTTTGAGCTTGCGGTCATAGACGAGCTTGTCCGTAGCCTCATCGTAATAAACGCCCAAATGCAGCAATACGATGTTTTGCGCTTTTTGGATTTCACTCAAACTCGAGAGCTGATGCAAATGGGTGGCGAAGATAAACAGACTGCCAATCTCCCGCAATTTTAAAATCGCACTCGCCACTATCGCCAATGCCGATTCGGTCTCCGTACCGTGACTGATCTCATCTCCTAAAATCAAACTGTTAGGGGTGGCACGGTTAAAAATATTACGCAATTCCAGCATTTCTACCGCAAATGTCGAGAGCCCTTTGTAGAGATTATCTTTGGAAACGATACGGGTTAGTAACTTATCCACGGGAGAAAATCGCATCATTGCACAGGGAACAAAAAATCCTGCTTGCGCCATCACAACCGCGATTCCAATACTTTTCATCAACGACGACTTACCGCTGGAGTTGATACCATACAACAATACGCCATTGACCTCTTTTGCATGTTCCAGAGTCGTGTGCTCTGCATATGTGTGGTTGGCCCCATCCCCTAAAAACAAATCATTGGGGATAAAAATGCCGTTTTCTTCACGCGATTCGATCAACGGATGACGCAAAGCCACCGCTTCAATAAACGTCTTCGATTCATTATTAACCAGAGTGGGACGGACATAGCGGTATTGTTTCGCCACCTTTGCCGCACTGAGAGATACATCGATAACCGCTAAAAAAGAGATCAAATGTTCAATCGCATGGGAAAACCGTTTTTCGATGATTTCCATATGCTCACGATACCGCTCTTTGACCATAGCAAGCATTCGCGATTTTGCCCCTGCATTTTCGATGGAAAGATCATCCAGCAGTGCAGAGGTGAGCTTCACCGTCGTTTTGAGTTTGCGTATCTGAAAATCACGGAAAAAGTAGTGGCTCCCCTCAATGGTGAAAAAGCTGTTGTAGAGTACTTCCTCGACATTGATATACCGATTACGGGTCATCAGCAGATGATACCCCTCACTCTCCAGCCACCCGATAGAAGCATACGGACCGCTACCGCCCTCAAAATGTTGATCAATATGATCAATAATCAGCTGCAACTTCGACTCATTGGTCTCTTGCAACTGCTCCAATGCATCAATGGCAGGGTCTATCCCCTCATTAAAGAGGTTTTCGTTCACCTGATCACGCCGATATTTCGCACACGAATCAATATCAAAAATACGCTTCAACTCACTGGCACACAACCCTGCTTCGACAGCACTGTTTTTGTCATAATCGATCCCTAAACGCTTGGCGTCCGCGAACAAACTCTCAGCAGCACTCAATGAAGCGTGAAAATAAGCGAGCTCGAACGGATGAAGCTTACCCAGTTTCAGACGGCGTAAAATCCGTTCCAGATCATAGACCTCTTTGAGTTTTGTCTCTAGCGGGGCAATATGATCTTCCATTTTTTCAATCAGATCATACCGTTCATTTAACAAGCTTACATCGCAAATAGGATTAAGCAAACGTTCGCGCAGCAGTCTTTTCCCCATTGCCGTCGATGTTTTATCAATGAGCTTAAGCAGTGTCATTTCATCATGATCTCTGGAGATAATCCCCAACTGTTCCGCCGCATTGTTGCCCAGATACATATAGCGATTGGTTCCCAAAAAGGTAGGACGGTTCATTTTTTCGATGATAGCAGGATCATGATCGATAATCGTATGTATAAGCAGTGCTAACGACTCCGAAGCATACGCAAAACGCTCCAAATCCAAATACTCGATGGGACTTAACAAAGAGCGAATTTGATAAATACGCTCAAACAGCTCATTTTGGTAATCAATACGCAGTCTCTTCTCATTACGGTTGCTGCGATGATGACTTTTGAGTTCCAAATAACGATTGACCTCTTCAACATCAATACTGTCATCACAATAGGTCACAACCACTTCAGACGTGAGATAACTTTGCAGTAGGGTAAATATCTCATCGAGGGCATAAGTTTTGTCCTCACGCGTCCCATGGATCTCATTGATCAATGTCTTACCCGTCCCAACATCGATAGCGGCATACCCTACCGAATACACCCCGTTGTTTTGATCGATCAGAAGAGAAGCAATGTAATTTTCACTCACTTCAGCAATGTAGTCAAAATTAGTACCCGGAGAGATAATATTGGAAATATAGCGTTTGATATGAGGCGGTTCACCCTGCTGACGTACGAGTACTATGGTGTATTTTTTGGATTGAACCAAACGGCTGAGATAACGTTCAATGGAGACGGTAGGAACCCCTGCCAAAAGGGGATTTTGAACAGAGTTTTCGAGAATCGTTTTGTTTTTACGGGTGAGCTGAATGTTCAAAAACTCAGCCACTTCTTTGGCTTTTCCAATCTTGAGATCAGCATTGTTGACCTCATAAATTTCGAAAAATGTCCCTATCTCGATGATGACGAGCGCGTCAGGGCCATACTTGGCCTCACATGCCGCTTGAAGCACAAAATAGACTTCAGAGAGGAGCTTTTTTTTGTTTTGTAACAACGCCCCTATCTCTTCGATATTCATCCACTCACCCACAGTCATAAAAGTAAAAGATTATAACAAAGGGGGGCTAAAAGAAGACCGCAAGTATCAACAAGTAAAGGAGAAAATGCTCTTGCGCAAAATGCACAAGAGATTAAGAAGAAGAAAAATTATAAACGTGCGTAAGAGACGCTGATGCACGCTTCGAGAGAAGCGAGCTCTTTGAGGGTTGTTTCAGTCACGGGAGAATCGACGATGATAACTGCCAATGCCTGACCGCTTTTGTTGCGACCCAAACGGAAATCGGCAATATTGACCGCGTGTGCTGCCAACGTTGTTCCAACTTTACCGATGACACCCGGTACATCGGTATTTTTGAACAGAATCATGTTCCCTTTTGGCTCAACATCAACACCGAATCCATTGATGTCCACAATACGCTGTACGTCATCGTTGAACATCGTAGCGCTGAGTTCAATCACGTCTTTGTCCGTGGTCAATCTAACGGTAACCAAGTTTTTATACACAGGGCTTCCAGGAAGCTCTTCAGTCTCGATTTTAATACCGCGCTCTGCAGCTACGAAATCAGCATTGACATAGTTAATCGTTTCGCCTGACATTTCTGCCAATGCACCCACCGTTACGAAAGTAGCAAGAGAGTTGACGTATTGAGCGATATCTCCACGGCCGCTAATTTTGATCGAAACAATCGGTGCTTTGTTCATTTGAGATGCTAAAAATCCGATTTTTTGACTCATCTCCAAAAATGGTTTAACAAAAGAAGGGATTTTTGTTTCATCAATCGGAAGGTTTAACGCATGGGGATACGCAATTCCCTTTGCCGCTTCAATCGCTTGCTGTGCCGCTTCTAGACCGATATTAAGCTGTGATTCAAACGTATTTGCACCCAAATGCGGAGAGACACAGATATTGTCCAACTCCAAAAGCTTATGATCGGTTGCCGGTTCTTTATTGAAAACATCAATTCCTGCAAAACGGATTTTTCGTGATTTAAGTCCCTCATAAAGAGCCTCTTCATCATACAATCCGCCACGTGCACAGTTAATGAGAACCACACCGTCTTTCATCTTGGCAATTTCTTCGGCACCGATCATTCCAACCGTTTCTTTGTTTTTTGGCGTATGAATGGTAATGATGTCACAGTCTAAAATATCTTGAAAGTTCGTCGTATACTTAGCGCCTAAATCCGTTGCTTTTGACGAGTGGATGTATGGATCGTAGGCAATAACTTCCATTTCAAAGGCTTTGGAGCGAATACCGACACGACTTCCGATATTACCAAAACCGATGACTCCCAGCTTTTTACCTTTGAGTTCATAACCGTACCATTTTTCACGCTTCCATATACGCTGATTTTTCAAGTGATCATGAGAATACGGAAACATACGCATACAAGACAGCATATGCGTCATCGTTAGTTCTACTGCAGCAATCGTATTGGCAGTAGGAACATTCATGACGATAATCCCCTCTTTTGAGCACCCTGGGATATCCACATTGTCCACACCGACACCGGCACGGACAACCGCTTTTAGCTTAGAGCGTGCCGCTTGAATAAACTTATCGTCAACATCAGTTGAACTACGGGTAATAGCAACATCAGCGGTTGCAACAACATCCAACAAAGCTGTTTTATCCATATCAGCCGCAAAAATCATCTCGATTTGATCGTCCGAACGCAGGAGGTTAAGACCCTCTTCATGAATATGATCACAAACAACGATTTTAAATTTTTCCATAGGTTTAATCCTCTTTAAATGACGATAAAGTCGCCGAAATTTGATAGGTTTTTAGTTTCGCTACAAGGTTAGCTAGCTTAGTCTGATCGGCTGAGTCAATCAATGCAGTCATTGCTTCCCCCTCTTGATTCAAGAGATAAGGAAGATTGCTGTTTTTAAGTTCTTGTTTAAGACAAAAGAACTCATATGAATCTTTCAAAGGAACGGTTAGACGATAGCGTTGAGCTTTTGCATGACTCTCATTATCATCTAATGCAATGGTCACTTCATTGACAGGGTAAAAATACTCTTTTTCTTTATTAATATTAAAATGCTTAATCCACCCGCTCGAACTCTCACTCGAGGCTATGGGTTTTAACGTTTGATCCAAAGCTATATCCCCACCTAACTGAGGTGCTGCGGGATTAATTTCAATCATAAATACGACGATAAAGACAGCTACAACAATGGCAATCGTTGGAAAAAGCCAATAAGCGAATCGTCGCATCACAAATTATTTAAATTTATCTTTGATCAAATCACCGAGACTGTGCGCATCGTTATCGTTAATTTCATTGAGCATCTCTTGGTCTTTGATACGCTCTAATTTACGTACTGAAAGACGGATACGATCACGTTTTGCATCGATAACCATGATAACCGCATCAATCACTTGACCGATTTGAAGTTCTTCAGGCTCCATTGGTGAAAGGTCTTCATTACGGATCAACGCATCAACTCCGCCTTCCAATGAAACAAATACACCAAAATCTTTAATATCACGAACGGTTGCACTGACAACCTCGTTCATTTTATGATTAAGTGCGAATTTATCGATTGGACTCTCTTCCAATGATTTACGGTTTAAAGAAATTTTTTCATCTTCAACGTTGATTTTTGCTACTTTTACTTCAATCTCATCGCCGACTTTGAGTGTTTCTTTACATTTCGCATTTTTGTCCCACGAAAGGTCTTGATTATGAAGCAATCCTTCTACGCCGTTGATTTTGATAAAGGCACCAAAATCAGTCAAAGAGGTCACTATTCCTTTAATCACATCACCCTCTCTGGTTTTCTTCATAAACTCTTCAAACGGTTTTGGCTGAAGACGCTTATACGATACACGTAATTTATGGGTATCGGAATTGATTTCGATAACTTCAACGTCAATTTCTTGACCCATAGTGAGATAATCTTTTGGATGCTTGATGTTTTTATCCCATGTGATCTCAGAGATGTGCAAGAAACCTTCGATGTCATTGCCCAAGTCAACAAAAACACCGTATGGCTCAATGTTGCTGACGGTAACAGTGATGGTATCACCCTCATCCAATGCTTCTTCTACTTCTTTCCATGGATCCGATTGAACCGCTTTGATAGAGAGAGAAAGGTGGCGCTTTTCTTTGTCGTAAGCGATTGCTTTAACGTTGACGATATCGCCTTCTTTATAAAGCTTAGACGGATTGACCGGCCCTTTGTAGCTGATTTCATTGTAATGAACCAGACCGTCAATTCCGCCTGCATCGACAAACATACCGTAACTGGTGATCTTCTTGATGGTACCTTGGATAACTTTACCCTCTTCCATCAACGCATCGATCACTTCTTTTTTACGCTTACGCTCATCATTGAAAAGCTTACGGCGGGAAACAACGATGGATGCCTCAGCAGGATCTACTTTGACCACTTGTGCTTTAATGGTTTTACCGACAACCTGATCGGTGTCTTTAAAAGCCGCCAATGAGCGAGGAAGGAAGAAATGAACATCGTCCGCTTCCAAAAGATAGCCGCCTTTGTTCTTCTTAGTAACCAATGCTTCGATTACAACAGACTCAAAGTCCTCTTTGTGAGCATTGATAAATGCCAATGTTTTCTCTTGCTCAAGTACTTTTTTGTACGAAATTTTTGGACGCTCATTGTAGTGTCCGATTACCATTACGGTAATTTTATCGCCAACGTTAAAAAGAAGATTACCTGCTGCATCACGAATTTCATCCAATGAAAGGATACCTTCAAGTTTCTCACCAACGCCTACCAATGCACGGTTATCACTCTCTTGGATCTCTACTACTTCACCTTCTGTAATGCGTGTGGATTCTTGCTCTTTGAACGATGCCTCCAGCATTTCAGCAAAATTTTCTTCTTCAAATGCTTCGTTATCGAAAGCCATGCCTATTCCCTTGTAACTAAAATTGGCTGATTGTAGCGTAAAAATGCTTTCTTTTTGATTAGGAAATAGGAGATTAAGAGTTGGTTAAGGCTTTGATTTTTTCAATGACACCTTGAATAATCCAATCCGGGGTAGATGCGCCTGCGCTGATACCGCACAGGTTTTTATTCACAAACCATTCGGACTTTACATCCAAATCGCTCTCAATATAGTAACTGTCAGGGCATTCACTCAATGCAATGGAATGCAGCTGTTTGGTATTGGAAGAATTTTTACCTCCAATAACAATCATTACGTCTGCTTCCTGTGCCAATTTGGATATCGCATCTTGATTTTCCAACGTAGCGTTGCAAATTGTATTAAAAACACGAACTTCTTTATGCGTCATCATGAGTTTTCCGACAATTTGCTGATACTCTTCTATCTTTCGAGTCGTTTGGGCAACCACTGCTACTTTTTCTCGCAAGTGCAGTTGATCAACTTCTTCAATAGAGTTAACCACATAAGCAGATCCTGAAGCATAGCTTTTTACCCCCTTGATTTCAGGATGAGATTCATCCCCAAAAATCAGAATATCGTAACCTTGCTCGCTCATCTCTTCACAAATTTGCTGAGGCTTGGTGACGTAGGGGCACGTTGCGTCAATCACATTGACCTGACGCTCATGCAAGAGGGAAAGTTCCTCTTTTGGAATTCCGTGCGTACGGATGACCGCCGTATCACCGGAGTGAAAGCTGTCCAAATTTTCACTCAAAGCGACATTAAAATCACGTTTAAGGCGGTCTATCTCATTAGCATTGTGTATAAGCGGTCCGTAGGTTGCAGAGTTGCGATTTTCTTCCGCAATTTTTATCGCACGTTTAACACCAAAACAAAATCCGTAATTCTCTGCTAATTGTATTTTCATCGTATTACCTTAGTACATTGCCCTAATAACTCAAAAAAATTCGGAAATGAAGTATTGATACACTCGATATCTTCCACTTCCATACCGCATCGTAAACCCGCCACTAAAAAACTCATAGCAATGCGATGATCGCCATAGCTGTTAACGCACGCTTTACGTAGAGTGCCGCCATTTACCGCATATCCGTCAGGATATTCTTCCGTAGTGATGCCGCACAAATTAAGATTGTCAACCACGGTTTTAATGCGATCGGACTCTTTAACCCGCAGCTCTTCAGCATTTTTAATGATGCTTTGTCCGCTGGCACATGCCATAGCAATCGAAAGGGCAGGAAGTTCATCGATCAACCACGAAATATTTTCCTCGACGACTACTGCTTTAAGTGCAGCATGCTTAACCGTAATGGTGCCGATAGGCTCATACCGTTCATCCGTGATGTCATACGTGATGTCCGCGCCCATACGCTCCAACACCTTAAACGCTTCAATACGAGTCGCATTGAGAGTAACTCCTTCTAATACAGCGCTTGCATTGGGAGTAATCGCTGCTGCAACGGCAAAGAAAAAGGCACTGGAAGGATCGGCAGGAACACGTATGTTTAAGGGTTTTAATGCTTTCTCCAGCGGCCACACTTTCGTAATTAGCCCCTGTGTTTCAATATGTGCCCCCATTCCCTTGAGCATCCGCTCAGTGTGGTCACGGCTAAGTTCAGGCTCATAATAGGTGCACACGCCATCCGAACGTAAAGCCGCCAAAATCATGGCACTTTTTACTTGCGCTGAAGCAATTTTAGATTCATAGTTAAACGATTTCAAAGAAGCACCGCGTATAGAAAGAGGAGCCAAATCCCCATTATTACGCCCATCAAGTTTCGCACCGATATTACGAAGCGGTTGAGTAACCCGTTTCATCGGACGACGCTTTAGATATTCATCCCCTGTAAGGATAAAATGTCCCTCTGCTGAAGAAAGCAGTCCGCAAAAAAGGCGCATTCCTGTCCCTGAATTGCCACAATCCAATATTTCAGAACTCTCTTTGATTCCATTGGAAGTAATGGTGATCACGGATCCGTCATCGTGAATATCTGCTCCCAGCTGCCCTACAATTTTTAACGTGTTGAGTGTATCCTCGGCACGTAAGAAATTCTCAATACGGCTCTCCCCCTGCGCTAAGACAGAAAACATTGCTGATCGGTGTGAAATGGATTTATCAGGGGCTATTGCATCACTCTTGAAGCTAAAGGCATCCGCAGATTCAACACATGCACGCATCATCTCAAACTCACTCCCAGTTCTTCTTTAAGTCCTGTCAAAATCCATTCGATCGCTGCGGTTATCTCTTCTTCTTCAAGTGTTTTTTCTTCCGATTGCAAAACAAAACGCAAACTAAGACTCACTTTATCACCCAAATTCTCTGATGCATAGCGGTCAACCGGATAAAAACGTTTCACGTCGGGACTTGCATGTTTGGCTATAACCTCTTTGATTGCTTCATACGTCAACGATTTAGAGATTAAAATACTCAGGTCTCTGAAAGATGCCTGATATTTTGAAAACGGTTTAGCTTGAACCAATCCATATGGAAGAGAATCCATATCAAGTTCACATACATACGTGTGCCCAAGATCAAGTTCCTCTTCTACCTGTGGATGAACTCTAAACAGCTCTCCGGCTTCGCGACCTTCTATCATGACTTTAGCAGACATATACGGATGAGCCAGCTTATGCGTCGTTGAGTGAGCGGTCAGCTCAAAGCTCCCGGCAATATCACTAATACGCTGAGTGAACGTCGTAAAATCGATAGTCGGCGCTTTTCCTGCATTGGAAAGCTTATCCATCTGAGATGCACCGCTAATAATAAAAGAAATACGCTTGCTCTCATTACGATCGGTATCAAAAACCATCCCGCATTCAAATAAGGCAATTTTTTTCTGATTTACTTTGACATTGGCACTTGCTGAAAGCAACAATCCCATCAGCAAGGTCGGACGAAGCGTATCCATCGTTGCGGTTATCGGGTTAAGAAGCTCTTTGCTCTCATGGGTACATGTAAATCCAAAACGCTCTAACGTAGTACGCTCATTAAAAACAAAATGGACACTCTCAAAAAAGCCGCTTTGTGCGGCACGTTGCCGATACATTCGTGCTTTACGGTATTCCTCGAAATCGACTGTATTTTGGTTATTTTCTGCAAAAACAAGCTGTTTCGAAGGGATATTATCAATACCGACAATGCGAACAATTTCTTCAATAATATCTTGACGATTGATGATATCATGTCTAAAATGAGGGATCGTGATTGCAAAGATCGATGCTTTTGGTTTGCTGATAAGCATCCCCAAGTTTTTCAAGATATGGGTTAACGTTGTTTTGTCAACTTTCATTCCGATAAAAGATTCAAATTCGCTTTCACACATCGTAATTACACGCGCTTCTCTAGGGGTTTGCAGTTCTAAATGACCGGCATAAACAGTCGATTCAGAATATTTTTCAAACAACTCCATGGCATAGCGCATCCCAAAATCGAGTTTTGGCTCACTTCCTCTGGAAGTACGGTAATAATGAGGACAACTTTCAATCTTTTTTTCACCCATCATCTGCGAGATGGTCTCAGGAGGAATATAACTTGCTTCGATTATACAAAGTCCTTCGTTTGCGCTGAAACGGGCTTCTTTTTGCTGTGAAACCCCAATTACTGAGAGTTTTTCTTTGCCATACAATGAGGCATAACCTTTCTCATCTTTTGCAAGAGAGATAATGGATTTTGCATTAGGAGTCTCTTCTAGCATAGCAAAAGGGTAAGCTCGCAAGATAACACCTGTATTATGCGTCGTGTATTGCAAGAATGCATCAAGAACTTCTTCATAACTCTCTTCAATAATCGCCATACGCAAAGCGATTAAAAATGGAACATTCAACTCTTTGATATCCACCGCTCCAAAAAGAAGTTCCGTACCAAACGTCTCTGTATGTTGAAGCTGCAAAATACGCCCGATACCCAGTCGCCCCTCTTGCTCTTCTTTTTGACGGACATCTTTTAGATCTTTATTAAAAGCGGCACTCAAATCACGTGCAATACCGTGTACGCTTAGACAATCTCCACGATTAGCAGTTAATTCAATCTCGATAATATCATCACAAAATAACGGGTACGTCTTGAGCTCTTTCCCGATAACAAGCTTTCCGATACTCTCATCGAGAATCATAATTCCCTCGCCCACAGCAGGTAATCCAATCTCTTTTGCCGAACAGATCATTCCCAGTGATTCTACACCGCGTAGTTTTGCCGCTTTGATTTTTAATCCATCAGGAAGAACCGCATCTACCATTGCCACTGCAACATGAATACCGGCACGTACATTGGATGCACCGCAAACAATTTGACGTACATCGTTACCCGTATTTACTTGACATACATTCAATTTGTCTGCATCAGGATGACGCTCACAGCTCTCTACGTAACCGATGACAATTTTATCCGGTACACAGACAGTGTCATGGCGATCCACTTCCAATCCAATTGCATTTAAGGTTTTAAGAAGCTGCTGTGTTTCAACCCCGCTTAGATCAATCCACTCATCTAACCAATTTTTAGTAACGATCATCTAAACTGCTCCAATAATCTAACATCACCCTCAAATAGGGATCTCAAATCTCCAATACGATGTATCAGCATCGCAAAACGTTCAACCCCAAGGCCGAAGGCATAACCGCTGACATTTTCATAACCGACTGCTTTAAAGACATTTGGATCAACGATACCGCATCCTAAAACTTCCAGCCAACCTGTTTTTGAACAAACACGGCATCCCTCACCTGCACAAAAAATACAGCTGATATCCACTTCGGCAGAAGGTTCTGTAAACGGGAAAAAACTCGGACGAAAACGGACATCAATGTCCCCGAACATCGTTTTCAAAAAATCTTCAAGAATGTACTTCAGATTCGAAAAAGAGACTTTATCCGCTTCTTCTACGACCAATCCCTCAACTTGATGAAACATCGGAGTATGCGTCAAATCGTAATCACGGCGAAATACGGCTCCCGGCGCAATCATACGAATAGGCGGTTGAGTGCTTAACATTGTACGAATCTGTACCGGTGAAGTATGGGTTCGCAAAAGCATAGAGTCCTTGAAATAAAAGGTGTCCTGCATGTCACGTGCCGGATGGTATTTCGGGAGATTTAACGCTTCAAAATTATGAAAATCGTCTTCAACCATAGGTCCTGTTTGAACCGAAAAGTTCATTGCCGTAAAATATTCAACAATTCGATCCATGGTTTCCAAGACCGGATGCAGACTCCCTCTCTCACTGGAAGCACCATAAAGACTTACGTCAATTGCTTCTTCTTTCATCGTCTGCTCAAGATGCGCAAGCGCCAAAACAAGTTTACGCTCCAAGAGCAAAGCGTTCAATCCCTCTTTATGAATATTGAGTTCTTTTGCAAACATCCCTTTCTCAGCGTCAGGAACATCTTTCATACGGGCGAACTCAGCGTTCATTATCCCTTTTTTGCCAAAGATAGAAATACGAATCTCTTCAATTTTATCAATTGTATCGGCCGATTTTATAGCGTTGTACCACTCTTCCAAAGCTAAATCTCCATCATTCATTATAGTTAGGCAATTGTAATCAAATCTCTTTTACAATAAGCTTCAAGGCTTCATCTGTATGCTACAATGAGGATAAAAAAAAGGTGTAACATGTGTATATTTTGTAAAATCGTAGCGAAAGAAATCCCTTCAAACATGGTTGCTGAGAATGAAAGCTTTTATGCGTTTCATGATATCAACCCAAAAGCACCTGTTCATGTCCTCATTATCCCAAAAGCACACTATGACAGTTTTAATGATATACCAGGCGAAGTTATGGGAGAAATGTCTACTTTTATGCAAAATGTAGCCAAAGAAGTAGGGATAAATGAAAGCGGCTACCGCATTATCAGTAATATTGGCGAAGACGGAGCGCAAGAAGTCAAACATCTTCACTTTCATCTTTTAGGCGGCGCCCATCTAAAATGGGGCCATTTTGCCGATGCGGACAGTAAAGACTTTTTTTAATTAGGCATTACACCCTTGAAGCGTGCCGAAATCAACGGCACTGCCCCCGCCGCTGATCATTTTTTCATTTTCACGGATCACTTTTCCATTATGCGTGATCGTGTAGGTGATGGCTGTCGTGTCGCGAATGGTATTGATCGTTGAACAATAGGTCTCTAAACTCGCCATTACCCAGCGTGCGGCAAGAGTATCCTCCGCGTTGGAATCAAAGCGATACTCCAAATGAAGCGTATTAAACTTTTTCGGAGCTTCTTCATTTCGTACCACTTCTCCCTCTACTTGCAAGTTTGTTACTTCAAACCCTTGCTGCTTTGGAAGCATAATTATATCAGTTGCACTGCACGTGATGATACCGCTTAAAAAATACTCAATCGGGGAGATTTGAGGACAATCGATAATAAAACTGCTTTTCTCTGTTTTTGCTTCGAAGCGCATTGCGTCTTGATGGGATACTGTGATTTTCATTTGCTCTCCTGTAAATAACGGTCAAAATAAATAATTTGTTCTAAAGTACGCACTTCTGCAGTGCCTCCTTGGGATGTACGTGCATTCATCGAGTGTTCGATGCTCAAATAACGGATCACATCCTCTTTGATACGCTCATCAATCGTATGAAGTTCCGAATACTCAATCTCGCTTAGATCAATACCCAGTACCTCTGCGCGGGCAACCGCTTTTCCGGTAATAAAGTGTGCCTCCCGAAATGGCACACCGCAATGTTCAACCAAATAATCAGCCAAATCGGTTGCACTCAAATGGCCAAGCTTGCATGCGTTTTCCATATTTTCTTTTTTAACGGTCATCGTTTTAAGGGCTTCACGCAAAATTTCCAATGAAATCTCTGCTGTTTCTACACTATCAAAAACACCCTCTTTGTCTTCTTGGGTATCTTTATTATACGCCAATGGAAGTCCCTTCATAACGGTAAGAAGCCCCATAAGGTTTCCATACACACGCCCTGTTTTTCCACGTAATAACTCTGGAACATCCGGATTTTTCTTTTGCGGCATAATGGATGAACCTGTTGAATATTCATCGGAAAGTTCAACAAAACGAAACTCATAACTTGACCAAAGGATAATCTCTTCGGAAAGACGTGAAATGTGCATCATCAATGTAGAAATATTAAAAAGAATTTCAAGTGCAAAATCACGGTCACTTACCGTATCCAGACAATTGATGCTGACACTGTCGAAATCCAAAAGTTTGGCTGTCATTTCGCGATTGATATTATGCGGTGTACCTGCAAGTGCCGCACACCCGATTGGAGAAACGTTGTTGCGTGCATACGAGCTCTCAAAACGCTCAATATCTCGTTTGAACATCGTTGCATAAGCTAGCATATGAAATCCGAAATTAATCGGCTGCGCATGCTGTAAATGGGTCATACCCGGCAATAACGTTGTGGCGTGCTCACGAGCGATATCAACAACGGCCCCCATAAGCTCTTTAATCAAAACAATAATTTCACTGTTTTTACGCAAAACATAGCGCCGAAAGTCCAAAGCTACCTGATCGTTTCGGCTACGTGCGGTATGAAGTTTTTTTCCTGCTTCCCCGATAATGGCCGTGAGCCGTTTTTCTATCGCCATGTGCAAATCTTCATCACCGATTTTCCACTCAAAATGACCCGATTCGATCTCGCTTAGCACTTGCGCCATTCCCTCTTCTATCGAAGCCAATTCTTGAGAAGTCAATATACCCTGAGCGCAAAGCATTTGGGCATGAGCAACAGAACCTTCGATGTCCTCACGGTACAATTTTTGATCAAACATAATAGAAGCATTAAAGTGTTCTAGCAGTGACGATGCATCCTGTGCAAAGCGTCCGGACCACATTTTTTCCATGATCTCTCCGTATTGTATAAAAGTTAAAGGATTTTAGCGGAATTTGGTTGAGAAAAAAGCATCATCCAGATGGATGACGCCATAGCGCAGAATGATGTATTAATTACAAGCCGGTACGTTTCCGCTGTCTCTGGCATACTCAGTCAGAAAATCTTCAAGATGTCTAGAGTCTTTGGTAAATTTACGGCTTTGAAAATAATCCCATGAGGCCTGCGCTCTTTTAGAAGACATATGGATATCGGCGAGCTTTTCACCTTTCTTATCCATAAATTTTTCCCATGTCGACATTTTCTTAGAAGCTGCCAATTCTTGCCCGCCGCCGTGACATTCTTTACAACTTTCAATGTAAACTTTTTGACCTTTATACGTTGCAGCAGTAAGCACTGAAGCAGCCAATAAAATAGAAAGTGCCGTGAATTTATTAAATTTTGTCATCAAAATACTAGTTCCTGTTATAAAAAATGTAAATTGATGTTACATCAGTAATTCTAATAAATTGCTTAATATACCTATCATCATCCACAAAGCGGTGTATCAATGTAGCAATACGTTAAAGTTGATATTTTTTCTCTAGATTAGTATCTAAATCCCAAAGGGAAAGCGATTTAAGTTTTTCAACGACAGAAGAGGTACAGTTTACATCTCCGGGCCATTGGCGCTCAAAACCGTCATAATGATTTTTAGACGTTCCATCCACGCAAACCATAGAACCATTGATCATAATATCGCGTCCTGCATCCATATTATTTGTCACACGCCACAATAGCATGTACGGATTATGAATGTCATTGTTTTGCACGTCGACAACAATCACGATTCGCAAATATCTCTGTAGCGATGAAAGCATCTCAGCCATACGTGAAAGTGATCGATTTTTGGTGACACTGATAACCGTAATCGGGTTAGCCGTATGTCGCATGTATTGTGTTACCTCTTCTACTTCACTCATTAATGGTCGTATCAATCCAAGAAGCTCACGGCTATCAACCACTTCAGGTCCGGTTGCAGAATAAGAAGCTGTCAAATCGATGCCCAGTTTTCCCCCTATCAACGCCTCAGGACTGGAATGATCCAATGCATCCGTTATCCCCTCAGTGATAAAAATACATTTTGGTAAAAAACGGTTGAGCGCATAAGTTGCTAATGCTTCATAATTGGTCAGCTTGGGAGCATCTTCGCCGAAAAAAAGGGCGTGTTTCACAAAACTCATCTGTCCTGATCCCCAAAAGAGATGCATAAACTGTCTGGCGTGTCCTTTATACAAAATACGCATCTTTGCCAAAATCAGATTATGGAACACCCCATTTTCAGGCATATGGTAATCGATCAAATCGGAAGCATTCGTTTGAAGCAATGGCAAAAATACCCGTTCCGTTGCCCAACCCATGTATTTATCTTCCAAAGGAGGTTTTCCCACAACCGTTGCTAAGTAATGAGGATTTTTTCGGCTGGTAATCGCACTGACTTCCAGTGCCGGATAGTGCTCTTCCAATGTGTAATAACCTGTATGATCTCCAAAAGGGCCTTCAAGCATCATTTTCTCAGGGTCAACCCATCCCTCAATCACAAAATCAAGATCTTCAGGGACATACAGCGGTGTAGTAATCGATTTAACCAGCTTCACCGTCTCTTTTTTAATCAATCCATACAATAGCAGTTCATTGACTCCGTACGGAAGGGGTGCCGTGGCACACCATGTGTATAATGGATCGCCTCCGATACCGATGGATACGGGCATTTTTTTACCTGCACGTTGATATTGATCAAAAAAATGGGACGAGTCTTTGTGGATTTGCCAGTGCATCCCTAAGTGATTTTTATCATAGACTTGCAAACGGTACATCCCTAGATTAACCACTTCTCCCTCTAAGCTTTGGGTATATACCTGTCCCATCGTAATAAAGGGACCGCCGTCTTCTTCCCATGTAGTGAGAATAGGCAAATCATACAAGTTAATATCATCACCTTGCATGATTGTCTCTTGACAAGCACCCTTAGTTTTGAGTTTTTTAGGGAAAATGTCTTTCATATTGAAAAGGTCTCCCAACATTCCCACTTTCTCTTTGAAACTTTGCGGCGGTTTCATGTGCAACAGTTTCTCAATCTCGGAAGCTACTCCCTCAACATCCCGCCCGAATAAGAATTCGGTACGAGCATACGAGCCAAAAAGGTTCATCACTACGGGAGTTGTAAATGTTTTATTATTTTTACTATCCAAAGGATGGGTAAACAAAAGGGCCTTCCCGCCCCCCTCTTTTTTTACTTCGGCATATGCTAGATGAGGGATTTCAAGGTTAATATCCAAAGGGGTATCGATTACACGAAGCTCGTTACGCCCTTTTAATAACTCCAGTGTTTTTGCAAGTGTCATGCTTTATGTCCATTGGCCATGGCTTCGGCACGACTTAAAAGTTCCATCGCCCCTTGATCGATCAAGCGTTGTGCCATAGCCTCACCCACACCTGCGGTTGCATCACGCGAAACACTCATCTCTTCACCCATTATTTCGCTTCCATCGGGAAGTCCTAATGTACTGCGTACCGTAACCATACCATCAGACTGTACTCGCGCACTGACACCGATAGGAACTTGACAACCCCCTTGCAGCGTATCCACAAACCCGCGTTCAATGGTGGTTTCCAAGCGGCTGTCTGCATCTTCAAGCCCACGAGCAATTTCAAGTACCCACGGCTCATTGACGGTTTCAATACCCAAAGCACCCTGTCCCATCGCCGGAAGCATCTCGTCCATAGGAATCGGGTAAAAATGCTCAACACTTGCATTGAGGCCTAAACGGTTTATTCCGGCAGCGGCTAGGATAATCGCATCAAATTCGCCCTCTTTGAGTTTGCGGATACGGGTATCCACATTGCCGCGTAAATCTTTAATCACCAAATCAGGACGTACCTGCAAAAGCTGCATACGTCGGCGAAGAGAGGAAGTTCCTACAGTTGCACCTTTAGGTAAAGCATCAATGTCAGCATATTTTTCACTCAACATTGCATCACGAACATCTTCGCGCTTAGTAATCGCCGAAAGTAACAACCCTTGCGGCATCACTGTTGGAACATCTTTGAGTGAATGAACGGCCATTTGCGCAACTCCAGCCAACATCGCCTCTTCAATCTCTTTTAAAAAAAGCCCTTTTCCTCCGATTTTAGCCAGTGGAACGTCTAAAATCTTATCCCCGGAAGTAATAATGATTTTGAGTTCTACTTCCACATCGCTATGATTGGATTCAATCACCGATTTGATATATTTTGACTGCCAAAGAGCGAGTTTACTGCCGCGGGTAGCGATGGTGAGCTTTTTCATCAATTATTTAACCTTTATTTCTTTGTACTTGTTTTTCGTAGGATCTTTTTTACCATCGAAGAATACCGTTGGTGTTCCCGATACCATTGCCGTTTGTGCCACTTTTTGATCTAATTCATACTGTTTTAGGACCGATGGACGACGAATATCGGCAATACCAAATTTCGTTTTGAAGGTTTTGTTAAAGGCATCCAAAATTTTACCTTCATCTTTTTCATTAGGATTCACCTCTACGGTATACAAACTCATCGTCACATTGTCCATCCCTGCTTGCTCGGCTGCAATAGCGGCTTTTGTCAATGTTACGGCTGCAGGATGAAGCGTCGGAAGAGGATAGTGGAAATAATAAACTCCAAATACCGTCGGATATTTTGTCATATAAGAGAGTGTTTCAGGGACATAACGGCGACAAAACGGACACAAAGGGTCGGAAAAAATCGCCACTTTGTACTTTGCATTTGCACTGCCGCTAATCAAGTTGTTCTTAGTATAAAACTGTACTGGAAAATCAGGTGCAATCGTATCATTATAGCGCTCACCTGTCTTAACGTTGACCAATTCAGTAGCCAGTGTATCACCGCTGATAAAATAGGTTCCGTTTTGGCTGATATGACGATTGTCATTTCCTTGTTTAACATCGGCTTCTATTGTTACAAAATAAGCCTGCCAGCCACGCATACCGGGGACGGCTTTTTTACTGTTAATCTCCAATTCTATATTACTTACATTAGCATTTCCTGCGATTCCTTTTTTTAAAAAGGCTAATACTTCTGCATCACTCACGGCAAATACATTAGCGCAAAGCAGGAGAGTCGCTGATAATTTCTGCATCAATAACATGGTCATCCTTTGGTTGGTGTGGTTGATTTGAAGTTGGGTATTTTGGCATAAAACGGCTAACGATGAGTGAACCCAACAAAACGATGTGTATGAGTATCGCTATACTATCCGTCAAAATACCCGGCAATATTAACAATATCGCCCCTAAAAGTGAGAATAGATTGCGTTGATAAAAACCGTTGGCATTAATACGCCGTTCTTTTAGCTCCATAATATTTAAAATCAAGGTAGAACGAAAATTAAAAAGGATCGCAATACCTAATAGGGCACTTACCATAATTTCAGTGAACATCATCAAACCGCCAATACGTGATGCCACTTCTACGGTTAGGATTACCTCCAAAAACAGGTAAATCAAAAAATAGATCATCCGATAAGTTCCTTGATTTTTGAAAGTACATCATCTGCACTCACCGTCAGCATCTCGCGCGTGCTACGGATCATGATTTGAACTTGATTGTTTTCCATCTCTTTTCCGATAATTACCGTGAAAGGGAAGCCGATTAGCTCTGCATCCGACATTTTAAATCCAAAACGCTCTTTACGATCATCCAGTATGGTCTCAATACCTGCTTTATCCAACGATTCATACAATGCTTCTGCGTAGGCCACATGTGCTTCTTCTTTGATATTGGAGATCATCACATCGACCATATACGGTGCTGTTGCATGGGTCCAAATACACCCTTTTTCATCATGATGCTGTTCGATGACTGCGGCTACTAGACGGCTGACCCCCATCCCATAAGTTCCCATAATAAATGGCGTGGAACGTCCATTCTCATCGAGATATTCTGCTTTGAGCGGTGCGGAGTAGGTAGTCCCCAGTTTAAAGATATGCCCTACTTCTATTCCCTTGGTATGCAAAAGCTTACCGTCACAATGAGGACAGCCATCCCCCTCTTGCACCTCAACAAGATCCGCAAATGCCGCTTCATTCATCACACTCAAATCAACACCCACAAAATGGTAATCGGCTTCATTAGCTCCACAAATCATTGCCGTTGCATTTTTCGTATCATTGTCCATCACCAAACGGATTTTATCCTGATCCAACGGCCCTACAAAACCAGGGATCAATCCGATTTCAATCAGTTCCGCTTCGCTGGCATCGACTAAATCAATAGCCCCTACACTGTTGCATGCCTTGACCTCTTGAAGTTCGTCACAGCCGCGGATAAGGAAGCAAACGAGTTCGCTTCCTTCAATATGCATCGCGCGTTTTACAACCGCTTTGAGCGTGTAATACGGATCCACTTTAAAAAACTGGCTCAAATCATCGATTGACTTGACATCCGGTGTTTTAAAACGGGCAAAATCTGCATTCGGCGCTTCAGGGATGTTTTTACGCGGTGCACGACGTGCTGCCTCCACGTTTGCACCGTATTCACACGTATCGCATACGGCAAGCGTATCCTCACCGCTTTGTGCCAATACCATCAGTTCTTTTGAACCGGTACCGCCAATTGCACCGCTGTCTGCTTCAACAACACGAAAATCTAGACCCATACGCTCTAAAATGCGTTTATACGACGCTTCCATCACATCAAATTCACGATCAAGATCTTCCGTAGAGGAGTGAAAACTGTAACCGTCTTTCATCACA
Organism: Sulfuricurvum sp.; assembly: GCA_030693335.1. Lineage (GTDB taxonomy): Bacteria > Campylobacterota > Campylobacteria > Campylobacterales > Sulfurimonadaceae > Sulfuricurvum. The sequence goes on along the minus strand of JAUYAU010000011.1, from coordinate 81,980 downwards.
AACTCACGACCGCGCATAAGACCAAAACGGGGACGCGCTTCATCACGGAATTTTGTTTTGATTTGGTATAAATTAATAGGAAGCTGCTTGTAACTCGTCACACGGTTGCGCACGATGCTCACCATCATCTCTTCATGCGTGGGCCCAAGAACAAAAAGGTTCTCTTTACGATCACGAAAACGCAGTAACTCTTTACCAAACTTCTCGATGCGTCCGCTTTCTTGCCACAGTTCAGCCGGTGTGACGAAACTTAGATCGACTTCCAATGCCCCCGCACGCTCCATCTCTTCATTAATAATCGTTTCGATTTTACGTAAAACACGCTTTCCTAAAGGGAGAAAATTGTACAAACCGCTCGCAACCTGTGTTACAAATCCACCGCGTGAGAGATAAATATGGCTGGGGAGCTGCGCATCTTTTGGAGACTCTTTAGTAGTAGGAATATAAGCTTTAGAAAAACGCATTAGGAACCTTTGTAAGATTTTTGGGTTGGTGGAGTTTGGTCATCATTCTCATTGATTAAAAAGCTCATCGCTCCTATCAATGAATCTGCTCTAAGCGGATCAGAAGCATCACGCATCCGCTGTGAAAAAGGGTGTAGAAAACGTTTTAAAGCTTGTTCAGTCGCTTTTTGGACAGCCGCTTCATGTTCTTTTGGAATAAAACCTTTTTCCATAACTCGCTTGGTTTCCGCAAGAGCACAACGGTAAGCTGCTTCATACATCGTTTTAATCAATGGTTCAATAGTTAAGGCTTTGAGCCATTCAAAAAAAGCGGCACTTTGACGACCGACAATGACAAAGGAAGTACGTGCCTCATCTTCACGCAATGCTATGTTTGTCGACACAATTTCTTTGAGATCATCAATACGGTATACGTGAATCCCAAACGATTCATCTTCATACTCTATATCTCTTGGAACCGCCATATCAAACCAGTAACGATTAAAGGCACAGGTTTCAATCATTGATTCATCGATAATAGGGGCAATAGATCCTGTTGCGGTAAAGAGGAGCTGATAGTCATTGACAGCGCTAGCAATCTCTTCAAAGGGTCGAACTTTTGCCTTGCATTCATCCGCAATTTCTTCGGCTTTGCTAAACGTCCGATTCATAATCGTGACATCAACACCTTGTGCACTCAGATGCTTGCATGTAATTAGTGACATCTCTCCCGATCCAATAACAAGGGCTCGCATACCGTTGAGTGATCCGCAACATTCACGCGCTTTACTCACGGCAACGCTTGCAACCGAAACCGGCTTGGAAGAGATTTCCGTCGCATTGCGTATTTCAGCTGCACATTTTTGAGCAAATTGCATAGCTCTAGAAATTTTAAGTCCGCAAAAGTCATGTTCCAATGCTAATTTAAACGCATCTTTGATCTGACCTGCTATTTGTGTTTCCCCTACCACCATCGAATCCAGTGAACTGGCGACACTGAAAAGGTGGTGAATCGCACCGTAATCATCCAAAATATCTCCGCGCATCTTCAGCTCATCCAACGCAAAATGGGAATGGGCTGAAAGAAGAGAGAGAAGATAATCACTCGCTTCTTCAATATGAGTGCAACTGCAAAAAATTTCGATTCTATTACAGGTCGAAAGGATCACGGATTCACTGATATGAGGATGATAATTGATTTTTTCCATCATCGCAATTTTTGCTGCATCATTGACAAACGCCAACTTCTCACGCTGAGCCAATGTTGAATTTTTGTGTGAAAAGCTAATGACCAGATAATGCATTAATGGCTTCTTTGAATGACAGTCGTTATAATAGAACGCAAAGCATCTTCATCCCCTATAATGCTGATCGCTTCATCGCAAAGTTCCTGCGCTCTCGAATACGAACGCTCAATAATACGATGCTCTTTCATCGCGTTGAAAAGCCACTCCTTTTCAGAAACTTCAAGAGTACGCCCGTGGCATTCAAGCAGTTTTTCTTTATCCTCATCATCCAAAACGTCGTATAAATCCATGTAAGGAAGCGTTGTCTTCCCTTCCACAAAATCATTCAATGCAGGTTTTCCAAGCGTTGCTTCATCCCCGACAATGTCCAAAATATCATCCACGATTTGAAATGCCAATCCCAAATTTTTACCGTATACCCCATAAGCCGCTGCCTCTTTTCCCTCCAAAAGTGCCGCACAATAGGCGCACGATTCAATCAAGGTTGCTGTTTTTAAATAGAGCATTTTGAGATAAAGCTCACGGTCAAGATTAAACCGCTCTGCCATCTCAACATCCATCATCTCTCCGATTGAAAGACGTGTAACCGATTCGGAGATGGTTCTGGCAATCTCGGGATCAAATGCAGTCAATGCACTGAAGGCTTTAGAATAGAGAATATCGCCCAGCATAATGGCGATTTTACTGCCATGCGTAGCGTTCACCGACTGCACACCACGACGCAGCATTGCCTCGTCAATCACATCGTCATGGAGTAAACTTGCAGCATGTATCAGTTCTACTATCGCACCTAATTTCGGTGAATCCGGATGGGTTGGCGCAATAGTCAAGATTAATCGAGCCCGTAAACGTTTCCCCCCGGAGAGTTTTGAGAACAGTTGTGTTGCTTGCGGGAAATCAACTTCCTCTACGAGTTCACGAATAATGGTTTCGACACGTTCTAACATCACGACAATTACTTCTCCGTTAAATAATCCAACACAATCCGCTTCTCTTTATCAAAGAGCAAGAGATCGAACTGCGCTTTTTTGGCACCTTCATCAAACTTTTTAAAAACAACAATCGCATACGCGGCATCTCGCTGGCTCTTCACTGCAGGGAGAAGCTGTTTTCGAAAACTTTGATTGCTGTATCCGGCATACAAAACATGCTGTCCTACAAACCGGTCAAAACTTTCATGGACAATCAGTGCTTTGTCCGTATAAAGCGTCCATCGCCAAGAGAGGATTCTCTCCTGACCTTCGCTTTTGACCATTATTTTGATCATCTCATCTTTTGCTACGTTAAATGTTTTCATTTCTCGCCATGGGGTACCATGTAAAGAGATGAAAGCCAAGCACAGCAAAAAAGCTTTAAACATAATGGGGCATCTATCCTCGATTAGAGAAAATTAAAGGGGGATTATACCATCTGAAATCTTATTCCTAATGGGGCTAATACAATGTATCCAGAATTTTACTTTTATACAGCATTGTTTCTACTTTTGAGTGGATAATACGGTTTTCTTCTTTGAGTGCATCGTGTTCACGATTAAGCGTTGATATTTCCCGACTTTTAAAATAAATTTGTGTTTGGATAAAGATTTTTGGGAATACGAAAATAAGAACTAAAAATATTCCAACAAAAACATTACGCAAGAAGTGAATTCCCATCGTGTCATCGGGTACAATTATCTCCCGTGTCGCTTCTAAAATGTCGTATTTGTCACTCATAATCAAAAACCTATCTGTTTATCTCAAAAATTCGTAATTTTGCGCTTCGGCTTCGTGAGTTCGAACGCAGTTCATCCTCTTGGGCACTCAAAGGCTTCTTTGTAACCACTTTGCCGATTGCATTGTTATTACCACACGTGCATCGCATCGCATCATCGGGGCAAATGCAGTTTTTAGCCCATGTCGAAAAACGCTGTTTTACAATGCGGTCTTCCAATGAATGGAAGGTAATGATCGCCACACGAAGATACTTTTGAGGCCCTTGTTCAATCGCGTCCAATAATCGTGTCAATTCACCCAGTTCATCATTAACTTCGATACGAATTGCTTGCATTACGAGTGTCGAGGGATGAATCTTTTTCCCCTTTGGCATCAGATGAAAAATAGCATCTGAGAGCTGTTTTGCCGACTCAAACGGTCGCCGCTGCACAATCGTTTCTGCCACTTTTTTAGCGTTCGTTACTTCACCGTATTCGCGCAAAATATGTTCAAGCGCATTGTGTGAATATTCGTTCACAACTTCACTCGCACATAATAGCGCATTGGGATTCATCCGCATATCAAGGGTATCGCTTTCGTACGAAAACCCCCGTTCTCTCACATCAAGCTGAAGCGATGATACTCCTATATCGGCTAAAATTCCGCAAACTTGATCCCCATATTCGCTCAAAAGACTCTGAGCTACTGCCGAAAAACGTCCCTGCCGAATTTGGACACGGTCCCCATAGACATTCAAACGTTGTGTCGAAAACTCAATTGCCGTAGGGTCTTGATCAATGCCGACCAAACGGCGCTGGGAGTTAGCATCCAAAAGCATGGAAGTATGCCCTCCATACCCCAACGTACAATCAATAATCATCTTCTCATCGCATGGTTCAAAAGCTTCTATTACTTCACGATACAAAACGGGGATATGAGGGGGTTTTTGCACAAGTCTGCCTTCAGAATTTAATGTTATTATTATAACGTCAACTCGTTTAAAACGCTCTCTGTCAGAATGAAAAATAGGTTGAAATTCCTTATTGATTACCTGCGAAACCTTTTAAAGACACTGTTGCCTTTTGAAATAGAGATACCCATATTTACCCCTTAAGATTAAAATTTTGCTTTTTTATTACTAACAACCGTTATAACACCACAATATTCATCGAAGTTTAATGGTAAAAGCAATAAAATATCCGAATGTAACACTATAAACAAACTAAAGGCCCACATAATCATGATTACTTGGATGCAACATCACCGAAAATACCTCGTTGTTACAATTTGGATTTCAACAATCGCCTTTATTGGGGCTGGATTTGTGGGATGGGGGCAATACAGTTATGGAGACAAAGCCAGTGCAGTTGCGCAAGTTGGCGATATTTCAATTACAGCAGATGAACTCCAAAAAACCTATTCCAATCTCTTCAACCAGTACAATCAGCTTTTTCAAGGAAAACTTGACGAAAAGCAAGCACGGCAATTTGGATTGCAGCGTCAAGCACTTAAGACACTTGTCGATCAAGCATTGATCCTCAACCTTGCCCAAAGCTACCGCATTACGGTTAGCGACGAAGAACTTTTTAATCTGATTAAAAACCAACAAGCTTTTCATAAAGGCGGTTCATTTGACAAAGAGATGTATGCGGCCGTACTTGGACAAAACCATCTGACGATAAAAGAATATGAAGAAGCAATGCGTAAAGAGCTTCTCATCCAAAAGACACTTTATCTTTTTACTCCAGTTGCCAGAACACTTGAAACCGATACGATTGCATCAGCACAGGGTGTTGCCGACAAAATCGAATACAAACTGTTAACTCCCGATGCCGTTACAATGGCTTTGGACGAAGCAGGAGTTAAAGCGTATTGGGAAAAACATCAAAATGAATTTAAAAAAGAGGCTTCTTACGATCTATCCATTATCCACATGGGACCTGAAGCTACACAAAATGATGCCCTTCGTCGTTACATTGATTTCAAAAAAGGGACACTTACCCCTTCTGAAAATGTCACTAAGACAACCGTATCAGCGCAGAACAACCTCTTCGGTCCTGAAGTATTCAAAGAGATAACCGAATTAACAACCCAAAAACCTTTTATGAAACCGCGTAAAGTAGGCGACGAATTCGTTATTTTCAAATTGGATTCCTTCAATCCAACTGCTAGTAAAACCTATGAAGAAGCAAAGGCAGAAGCTAACGCCGGTTATGTAAATGAGATGAAAAAAAGCAAACTGCAAGAGTTAGCCCAAAACAGTTATAAAACATTTAGCGGGAATGTGAGTGATTTCATTATCCATACGCAAAGCACTCCCTTGGGCGGGTTATCGGCTGCTGAATCAGCTGAATTTATTGAAAAATTGTTTGCAACCAAACAAAAACGAGGGTTTTTAACCTTAAAAAGCGGCAATGTGATTCTTTATAACGTTTTGGAACAAAAGTTGCTTCAAGATAAGACAGTAGCTGAAGAGAATACCGCAATGAAGCTAAAAGGAAATCTACTCAATCAAAAGCTGATGAAAATGCTTGAGAGTAAGTATCCAGTAAAAATCTATGCAGAGGGGATCTGATTTTGAAACGAACGGTTTTAGCCATCGATATCGGTTCGACAAAAGTCTGTGCCATAATCGCCGAAATAGACGATGACAACAGTGCTCAGATAATCGGTGCGGGTATTTCAAAAGCACAAGGTCTTCGTAAGGGGAGCATCACCAACATCGAACTTGCTTCCAAGTCGATTAAAAGTGCCCTGAATGATGCAAGACGGGTTGCCGGAACAGACATTAAAACAGCCATTGTCACGATCTCAGGAGCATATACCAAGAGCATTAACTCAAGCGGAATCGTCAATGTTCCCAACAAAGAGATAACGCTCAAAGAGATTAATCGTGTTATGCACACCTCTTTGTATAACGCAAATATTCCTAATGAATTTGAAGTGCTTCATGCTCTTCCTTATAATTTTAAAGTAGACGATCAAGATTTCATCGAAGATCCTCTTGGGATGAATGCGTCACGTTTGGAAGTAGAAACACACATCATTACCACCCAAAAATCAAATCTTAACAATTTGCGCAAAGCGGTAAAAGCTGCCGGTGTGGATGTTGAGAGTGTAGTACTCAGCGGATACGCATCTGCTATTGCTGTATTGAATTTAGATGAAAAAGAACTCGGTGCCGCTGTTGTCGATATGGGTGGAAATACGAGTAACATCGTTATCCACTCAGGACATGCAATACGTTATAACGATTTCCTCGGAGTTGGTTCGAACCACATCACCAATGACCTCTCTATGGCATTGCATACACCATTGCAAACTGCTGATAACGTTAAAATGAATTATGGATCTCTTTATGCCCCAAGCAATGATCTTATAGAACTGCCGGTTATCGGTGATGAAACGTCAACGCACGAAGTATCTCTCGAAGTCGTTCACAACGTTATCTATGCACGTGTTGAAGAGACCTTGATGATCATTGCTCAATCCATTGAAAAAAGTGGTCTTAAAGATCAAATGGGTGCCGGCATCGTTCTAACCGGCGGATTTACCAAAATCGAAGGCTTGCGTGAACTTGCCGTTGCCATTTTGGATAATATGCCCGTACGCCTTGCTAAGCCATCAGATATGGGAGGATTGTTTGATACCCTTCGTGATCCTTCCTACTCAGGTGCTGTTGGACTTATCAAATATTCGGCCGGCGGATACACACCGTATGAAATTGATGTCAACAAGAAGATGCGTCATGCTAGCGAAGAAGTAACTCCCTATGAAGCGCCTATTATGGAAGAGGAATTGGAAGATTTGGAATCAACCTCATTTCCTTCAACCCCTTCTTCTGCTACAACGAAGACCGGTGTTGTAAAAAATGACCCTAAGCCGAAAGTCGAACCATCTAAGATGGTCAATATCGCTTCAAATTCACACCCAAAAGACCAAGAACCCAATCCGATTTCCAAGTTTTGGAATTGGGCAACCCAATTATTTTAAACATATTAAGGAGCAAGCATGGAACCATTTTCAATCAATGAATCATCTACATTAACAGGGGCACGCATTGTAGCAGTCGGTGTCGGCGGCGGCGGCGGAAACATGATCGGCTATATGCTTAAAGAAGAGATTCCAGGGATCGAACTCATTATTGCAAACACTGATGCACAAGTATTGGAACAAGGGTCAGCCGCTATCAAGATTCAATTGGGCGCGAAACTCACCAAAGGGTTAGGTGCAGGGATGAAACCTGAAGTCGGCAAAGAATCGGCGATTGAAAGTTATGAAGATTTGCGTCGTGCTCTTGAAGGTGCGGATATCGTTTTTGTTGCTGCCGGTTTGGGCGGTGGAACAGGGACAGGTGCTGCTCCTATTATCGCGAAAATTGCTAAAGAAGTCGGTGCCTTAACCATTGCGGTTGTTACAAAACCTTTCTCATTTGAAGGTCGTAAACGTCTTAAACTTGCAGAAGAAGGTTTAGAAGAACTAAAAAATGAATCGGATTCCATCGTTGTTATTCCAAACGACAAATTACTCTCTATCATTGATCCAAAGCTAGGGATCAAAGACAGCTTTAAAATCGTTGACAGCGTACTTGCTCGCGCGGTTAGCGGTACATCGGGTGTTATTTTGGCCAGTGGTGAAAATGACATCAACCTTGACTTTGCGGACTTACGTACCGTTATGAGTCATCGTGGGCTTGCTCTCATGGGTGTGGGCGAATACAAAGGGGATAACGCAGCATATGAAGCGATCAAAAATGCGATCGAATCTCCATTACTCGATAATATGTCTATCAACGGTGCACTTGGTGTATTAGTACACTTCAACATGCACCCTGAATTTCCTTTTATGGAACTCAGTGCAGCTATGGAAGTGGTACAAAAAAGTGTAGATGAAAGTGCTGAAGTTATCTTTGGTACGACAACGGACGAGGATCTTGCCCTTGATTTCATCCGTATCACACTCGTAGCAACCGGTTTTGAGAAAAAAGCTTCTATGGGGATCAATAACTGTGAATTTGAAAACAAAGAAGCGGCTTCTGCAAAACCACGCGTTGTTGTTCGTGCTGCAGCTATGGTCTCCAATGGTGACTACAGTGAAGATTTCTTAGACGTACCGACGTTTATGCGTCAGCAAAAAGACTAATCAACCACTAACATGCTCTCCTTTGACACGCTTATAAAGGCCAAAACGCTCCTTGGCCTGAGTGATCGAGTCACCCTCTCCGAGATAAAATCCCGTTATAAAATGATGATGAAACAATGGCATCCTGACAAACACCCCGATGATCTGCAAACCGCACATGCAATGAGCACACAGATCAATGAAGCCTATGCCGTTATCCTCGAATACTGTTCCAAATACGAATATAATTTTGATGAGAATTTTTTAAAAGATAAAACCATCACTCCGCAAGAGTGGTGGGCTAAAAAGTTTGGGGGAAGATAGGATATGGTAAAAGTGCGGTTTACTGCACGCGAGCTTTGCGCTGAGCAAAACTCAGTGTTAACGTAGCCAAAATGGGACGTGTTCCATTGGCGTTAGCATCAATGAAATGCGATAGGTCCTTGAGAGCGGGCATGGATGAACTGTTGAACGACTTCGTTGGGTGAGTTTTTAAACGCCTCTTTATCGCCTGCTTCTACGATCACTCCATCAAACAGCATGGCATAATTATCCCCTGCTTTGAAGCTCTCGGCAATGTCATGACTGATGAGCACCGAGGTCATACCGATCTCATCGCGCAAGCGGCAGATCATCTGAGTAATGAAATCGCTTGTCACGGGGTCAAGTCCTGAGGTGGGTTCATCGTACAAAATAATCTCAGGCTCAAGTGCAAGGGTTCGTGCGAGTCCTACGCGTTTGCGCATTCCGCCGCTGAGTTCTTCGGGATACAAGGATTTTACAATGCCAGGATCCAAACCAACCATAGTGAGTTTTTCATCGATTTTATACTCAAGCTCTTTTGGAGAAAGTTTTTGATGTTCCTTCATTGGGAAAGCAACATTGTCACCGATATTCATACTGTCAAACAAGGCACCGCTTTGAAAAAGAAATCCGATTTTTTTTCGGATTTCCCGAAGCGTTGCCTCATCCGCATGATCCATACGTGTCCCTTTGTAGGTGATGACTCCGCTATCAGGTTTTAGTAATCCAACCATATGTTTGATAATGGTTGATTTACCACCTCCCGATATTCCAAAAATAACCGTTGTTTTGCCCTGCTCTATCTCGAGATTTACCCCGCGTAAAATTTCGCGTTTTCCAAAACTTTTGGTTACATTTTCAAATCGGATCATCGCTTAACCGCCAGAAGATACGCTCGACGACAAAATAAAATGAGTAACATCACCAGCATGATTTTAAAATCTATTTCACTGGCTTTGTGCAGTGCTTCAAACGAATTATTCATCATTGCCACTTCACCAATCTGTTGAAATTCCAACATTTTAGGTGTATAAACACCGCTAAAAAGCAGCAAAGTACCAATGGCACCCAATGAAGCCATAATTGAAATCTTATCAATTTGCATTGCTTTAAAACGAGCGGCTTCATACACTGCAATGATGGCTGCCATAACGTATCCCCAATAACTGAAACGGCGAAAAATTTCTCCCATAATTTTTCCCTCTTCATAACGGGATAACAAGGGGATGGTTAAAAATATTTCGGAACGAAAGACCACTGCCGCTACAAATGCTCCTAAAACGAGAACCGCACCAACGGTCATTGCGATCGTGAGTAAATAAAATACATCGATGAGAGCTTTTTTATTCATGATTTGCCTTTAGTATAAATCCTCGATCAAAGGAAGAGAGATCAAGATAAAATTCCAGAGATTGTACCGCAAATGCTTTAAGATATTCCTCTATATTGGAGCGTTGATCATATCCCATTTCACACGCAAAGATCGGAATTTTCCGCACAAACACTTCATCCAAAAGACGGCGTATGATTTCATCGCCAATAGTTCCTCCAAAAAGAGCATTTTGAGGCTCATACGATAAATTACTTTCCAGAGAAACATCATGGGCGATATACGGGGGATTGGAAACAAGAATATCGATATTTTCGCTCACACAATCGAGTAAATTACCCTCACGCAGTTCAATACGATCACTCAATCCAAATGCCTCAATGTTACGACGGGCAACGCTCAGAGCTTTAGGAGAGATATCCACTGCTATAAAATGGGCATTGGGAAGATGCAGAGCAAGCAGTATTGAGATAATACCGCTTCCCACCCCTACTTCAACGATGGTGAGCGTCTCATCAGGATGGATACGCGCTAATGCTTCGTCAATCAATAGCTCTGTCTCAGGCCTGGGGATGAGTGCTCCCTCGTCAATGTAAAACTCTCTGCTGTAAAAACTGACACGATTGGTTAAGTATTCGAGAGGCTCATTGTGCGCTCTGCGTTCAATCCACTCCAAAAGACGGGGATCGCGATCGTCTATCAATGTCTCTTGATGGGTAATAAAATAGAGCTGATCGCGCTGTAAATAGGCAATCAACAGCAGTTCCGCTTCACGACGGGGAAATTCAACGACTCCCGATAATCTCTCGGTGATCTCGTTGTGAAATTCTTTTAGAGTACAGGGCATGGATCTATGAAATCTTCAATAACATCTGCACTAATATCCGAACCCAAAGCACGAAGGCGCTCGATCACCGGAGGATGGGTCGTATGAAAAAATCGGTACAGCGGGTGTGAAAGAGGGAAGCTTTTGTTTTCGCTTACCAATTTTGTCAATGCTGAGATCAAATGCTGTGCGCCCCCAAGCTCTGAACCTGTGCGATCGGCCTCGTATTCATTGTGTCGACTGACAAGTCCCATAAGAGGCATCATGACAAAACTCACCATCGGCATAAGCAGTATAAACAGCATCATCATCACATGAGGCGATGAAGCCACTCCAAGCTGGGTATAAAGTGATTGGGGAAGGTTTCCAAAGGCTGCGAACATCCCAAAAAGCATCACGCCGACCATCGCTATGTTTTTATACAAATCCCCGTGGGCGAAATGGCCCAGTTCGTGCCCTAAAACAGCAATGAGCTCCTGCGGGGTGAGTTTTTGAAGTAATGTATCAAACAATACCACCCGTTTGCTTTTTCCCAAACCGCCAAAATAGGCATTGAGTCTCGCATCGCGCTTGCTCGCATCGCTTACAAAAACGCCGCTGCTTACAAACCCTGTTTTTTGCATCAAAGCTGCAATCTGCTCTTGCAGCTGCGGATCATCCAACGGCGTTACCTTGTCAAAAAAGAGCGCTCTGATGGTAGGAAAAAACATGTTCATCAACACAACCACACCAAATATGAAACAAAAACTCCACAGCCACCAAAACTCGCTTGCGCTGATAATCGAAGCGATTCCCCACACTATCAAACTGCCGATTATGATCGTCAACACGGTAGAAATAAGCGTGTCTTTTATATATTGTGCCGTGCTTGAACGGTTAAATCCGTACTGGGCATCGATTCTGAACTTAGCATACCATCCAAAAGGGAGCATCACGAGACTGTTGATCAAAATCAATCCGATAACGGCGCTAAGTGTATGCGTAAGCGGGCTTTGCACCGTAAGCACCTCATCAAACCACGCAAGCCCTCCCGCCATCCATACAAAGAAAAGCACGTATTCCACCATCGCTTCGACCAGTGAGAGTTTCTCTTTGGCGACGGCATAATTGGCGGCATCGAGATACTCTTTTTCCCCCAGCAATACAGCGCCTTTTCGTTTGACCTGATTAATAAAGCCTATTTGCATCACGCTTACATAAAGGCGCATCAAAATATAAAAAGTATAAAGTCCGACAATCGTCATCAACATAAAATTCCTTTTGTAAAGTTGCTATTATCAACTATGGATCATTAAAATGCTCTATGCTTTACCATTTACCTTCTAGAGTCAATAATACGCTGGCACGTGAACTTTCTTTGTCTATCTGAGTTTGGAACAAATTACCTATGGTATCGTAACGTGAAGAGGTTGTTTCGATCGGTTCACGTGTAATGTTTTTGAGGTTTAGGGAAAGCTTAAACGTCGAATCAAGCCGTTTGGTCGCATACACATCCAACACCCCATACCCATTTTGGGATTTGACAATACCGCTTTGATCAATGGGATCATCAAAACCGCTGTTATAGCGATAGGCTGCCCCGTAACTAAAACCGTAGGGTGCATACGTGTGATCTACTCCAAAATTCAAAAGATACGCCGGTGTTTGGGCAATTACTCCGCTAAAACCACTCGCCGTATTTTGCAGCGCGGTGTTTTGAATAGTTGCATTTCCCCATATTCCTAATCCCTCCACCCATTCAGCAAGCTGCTTTTTCACTTCCACCTCAGCACCCCACATCTGTGCTTCACCGCTGTTTTCAGGTCTTTGAACATAGCGGGTACCATCAAATCGTGTCCATTTTTCTATTTTATTTTTCATATCACGATAAAACGCATTGAGACTCACGATCCCTTTGTCCGAAAAATAATGTTCCAATCGCATCTCATATCCAATGGCCGTCTCTTCCTGGAGATTTGGGTTACCCGTGATATCGGGATTGTTAATGTCATTATCGCCCAGTGAGCTGTCAACCGTTGAACTCATCTCATCCAATCTTGGAAGTTTGACGCTCTTGGCGACACTCAAACGCAGCTGATCATCAGGAGTGATTTTGTACAGCACATGCAACGAAGGGGCGAGATAATCAATGGAACCGATATTCCCAACATCTCGAGAAGTTTTTTCATAGCGTAGACCCGGTGTGAGAACGATGGTGTCCCCAACGCTCATCTCATCTTGTATATACACAGCATATTTGTCTTGATCCATCGTTACACTGTTTGAAGTCTGTGTCCCGTTAACATCATTACGAACGTCATCCCTTTGAGTCATATGACGATATTCCACCCCTCCTTTGAGAAAATGGTGACCAAAGACAGATGAAAGATTGGCATTTACTCCATAAACTCGAAATAACGAATCATCTTGTTGATTCAAAGTGTCTAAACTCACCGTGTCCAATGAATTTTTTTCACCCTCTTGCTCTCTGGCATGGGAAATGAGTTTCCAATCGGCTAACGTACTTTGAGAAATATGATGTTCACCCAAAGCCTTCAGCATGTAAAAAAAACCATTATTTTTGTCCGTTTCATAAATATTTTTAGACATGGTTCCCGATGCAGTCGTTACATCATGGATAGTATTGCTCTCATCATTGATCCCCAAATCCGTACTAAAGGTATATTTATTTTGGGTGTCTGCCGTGTAAATAAACTTGGTATTAAGATTCAAAAAACGGGATTTGATATCTTCATCGCTGGTTTGAATCGTCCCATTGGTGTCATTGACATAGGCATCATCTCTTTGGGTGTCGCTGTAGGTGGTAGCGATGAGATAACTAAGTTTCCCCTCTTTTTTTTCATACGAGGCGAATGCTGTGCCCATGGGTGCATCGTGATACACTCCTCCCGTGAGTCTGACAACCACTTTGCCATCGCTTTTGGGTTTTTTAAGGATAATATTGACAATCCCCCCCATCGCTTCAGCCGTATATTCTGCTGAACCGTTGCTCATCACCTCAATGCGCTCGATCATATCGGGGCTGATTTGCTCCAGCGCACTACCGCGACGTCTTGAGCTGACGGTTACTTCTTCACCGTCAACGAGAACTTTGGTGTATCCTTTTCCTGGAGCCCCTTTTTTAGTTCCCTCAGGAATACTGACCCCTGCGGTACGTTTGAGTATCTCCAACGCATTTAAATCACCGTACTGCGTTAGCTGACTGCCGGTTACGATCCGTTTTGAAATCGAATCTTCTTTGCGTGATTCTATCGCGGCTGCATTGGCTTCAATTTGGATCTTTTCCATGGAAATCGTTTCTTGCGCGTAAGAAAAAGAGAAAAACAGTGAGGGGATAAAAAATCGGTAAATCAAAAAAGGTTCCTCTGCATGTTTAAGGGAAAATTGTACTACAATTAAACTATGAAATCGCAAAGCACTGTAATTACTCTGATATCTCTTTTTTGGTTTACTTCTATTCATGCAGATGACACATCTCTGCTCTCTCCTGAAAAACAAACTTATTTTCAGCATCAGCAACACCAAATAGATGCAACGTATGAAAAACTGCGTTACGATTGGCTTTCACCTATCAATCTTAACGCTTCAAGTATTTATGAAAAATCGGCCTCATTTTGGGCTAAGCACACCCGTAAAAATCTCTCTGCCGGTATTGCGCAAGATCTATTCCGTTCAGGGGGAATTACCTATGCCATCGATTATGCTCATGCTAAAAAAGAATCCGATTCTCTGGCTTTGGGCAAAGAGATCGCAGGGATCAGTCAACAACTCATGAATGCTGTTTTAACGTACCGTAAAAATGAAATTGCGCGCAAACAAAGCGATCTCAAACTCAAAAACGCCCAAATCGAAATTTTTCTCAAACGCAAACAATACGAAGCGGGAGACATTGATATTACGTTTTTAAACAATGCCCTTATGAATCAAAGCAATGAACTCAAGAACAATACTTCCTTGCGTTATGCCCTTGAGCAACAAAAATTAGAGGCTGCAAAACTTACCGATCTTCCCATCAATTCTCTGAGTATTCCTCTCTATACCCTTACTCAAAAAGAGACTTTTTTAGAACAGGGATGGGACATTCGCTACGCTAATGCCCTCGCTGGGAGTGCGGCGCAACAATACGGTCAGGTTAAAAGCTCCTATCTCCCTAAACTCACCCTCATCGCCGATGTCGGATACCAGCAGGTCGATACACAATCAGCCCCTTCATCGGGTTATCGCGGAAACTTTTACGATGCGGGATTACAGCTCTCGATGCCCTTGGCCTACAACGCTTCTGCCACCTCCCAAGAAGCGCAGGCCGCGTATTTAAAACAGCAAGCCCAGAGTGCCGACGCCAAACGCCAAATGAATGCCCTTTACGATCAAACGGTTGCTTTGGTTGAAAGCTACAAACAAACCATTTCCATCACGCAAAACAATCTCAACTATTATGATGAATTACTGGGGGCGACAAAAGCCGCGGTAAATGCGGGATACAAAGCGGGGTATGATCTGCAAACGCTTCAAAATACCCGTGCCATCGAAGAGCTTGAGATTCAAATCAACGAAATCAATATCCAAATTCAACTTTCACAGCTTCACTACCAAATGCAACATCCGCAGGAGTCCCTATAATGACATCCAAAACCATAGAAACAACGCTCGGGCTCAATACCCAACCCTCATCCAAACGGTGGAAAAAAACTGCAGGGGTAAGCCTTGCTTTAGTGATGATTGCCGCCGCATCTTTTTATACGATGAAATACACGGCAAAAAAGAAACCGATTTACGCCACTGTTCCTTTGAAAATTCAGGATCTTACTACGAGCGTTTCGGCAACCGGCAATCTGGAACCCACCAATACCATCGATGTGGGAATCGAAGTCTCTGGAACCATTGACAAGGTATTTGTTGATTACAATGATCCTGTCCGAAGCGGTCAAATCCTGGCACGTCTGGATACTACCAGACTCACGGCTGCCGCCACCAGTTCCCAAGCGATTTTGATGAAATCAAAAGCCAATGAACAAAGTGCCAAAGCATCTGTGGACAATGCCGTCATAGAGGAAGAGCGTGCCCGTACAATGTACGCCTCCACCGATGGCAATTATCCCTCGCGCAAAGAGATGCAAACTCTTTCTACCACACTGATCCAAGCCAAAGCCTCCCTTGCCGCCGCCAAAGCACAAGTTGCCCAATCGTACGCGCAACTCAAAAGTGATGAAGACAATCTGCGCAAAGCGGTCGTTGTCTCTCCGATAAACGGGGTTGTGCTAAACCGAAAAGTTGAACCGGGACAAACCGTGGTTGCCTCCATGCAAACGCCGATTTTATTTACCCTTGCCGAAGACCTCACCCAAATGAGAGCGATTGTAAGCGTCGATGAGGCCGATATCGGAGGAGTCAAGGAAAACCAAAAAGTGACCTTTACTGTCGATTCGTACGCCAATAAGCAATTTGAAGGAAAAATAACCCAACTGAGACTCAACTCTGCCATAGTCAACGGTGTCGTTACCTATGAGGCCGTTGTTCAAGTAGACAATACCGATCTCTTACTTCGTCCGGGTATGACCGCCAATGCTTCGATCATCACCGATACCTTGAGAAAAGTACTCGTCATCCCAAACGCCGCATTACGTTTCACCCCTCCCCTGGATGAAAATCAAAAGAAGAAAAAACGTGCCATGGAAGAATCCGACAAAGGGGCGCATGTATGGGTTTTAAAGAATGAAACCCCCACCAGAGTCAAAGTTCAAATTGGTAAAACCGACGGAGTATTGAGCATTGTGAGCGCTTCTTCCCTCAAAGTGGGCGATTTGATCATTACGGGCATTGACGAACAGCCATGATCTCTTCCCAATCCCCCGTCATTGAACTTAAATCGGTCGAAAAATACTACGGCGAAGGAAACGCCGCTACGTATGCATTGCAGGGGGTTAACCTGAGCATTGCCAAAGGTGAGTTTGTCGCCATCATGGGACCCAGCGGATCGGGAAAATCAACCGCAATGAACATCATCGGATGCCTCGATGTCCCCAGCGTGGGGGAATACCTCTTTGAGGGGATTGATGTGGGAACACTCAGCCGTGACCAACGGGCGCTGCTGCGACGCCATTACATCGGTTTTATTTTTCAAGGGTTCAATCTACTGGGAAAAACCTCCGCTCTTGAAAACGTCGAGCTTCCCTTACTGTATCGAGGAGTCCCCTCCCATGAGCGCAAAGCCATAGCAATGGAAGCACTCAAAAGTGTCGGATTACAAGATGTCGCGCACCATACTCCCGGTGAACTCTCTGGAGGACAGCAGCAGCGTGTCGCCATCGCCCGTGCCATCGTCACCAACCCTCTGGTACTTTTAGCCGATGAACCCACAGGAAACCTCGATACGCACAAAAGCATCGAGGTCATGGAGCTTTTACGTTCTTTCAATCGAGAAAAGGGGATCACCATCATTATGGTCACCCATGAAAACGATATGGCTCAATTCGCGTCACGGATCATCCATTTTCGTGATGGGCACATCGATGCCGTTGATACACAAAGAGATGCCCAATGATAGGCAATGCCTTTATCCTCGCACTACGTGAGATACGCCGCAGCGCCATGCGCTCCTTTCTAACGACACTGGGGATCGTCATCGGTGTGGCCTCCGTTATTTCAATGGTCATGCTAGGGGATGCAACCACCGCGTATGTCACCCAAAGCATCTCCAAACTGGGCAGCAATATGCTGATCATCCGCCCGGGACAGGATCGTCACGGTCCAGGCGGCGACACCGTAGCCAAACGCTTTACCCACGATGATCTAAGTGCAATATCACGCGAAATCACAGGGCTCAAAGGGGTAGCTCCCGTATCGTCCAAAGGGATGCAGGCCGTTTATGGAAACCGTAATTACTCAACCTCTATCGATGGAAGCGATAACAACTATTTCTCGGTTAAAGATTGGCAGTTTGAAGAGGGGCGTAATTTTACCCATGCCGAACTTCAGGGAGGAAAAGCGGTCTGCATCATCGGTGAAACGGTCCGAAAAGAACTGTTTGGAAATCAACTGCCCTTGAATGCGTCCATCCGCTTGGGGAACTTTTCGTGTCAGGTCATCGGAGTGTTGCATCCCAAAGGGGCTTCGATGTTCGGAATGGATCAAGATGACCTCATCGTCGTTCCCATACGTATGTTTCAACGCCGTATCAGCGGAAACCAAGAGATATCTACCGTTATCGTTTCCGCCAAAAATCCTGCCTCTCTTGAAAATATCAAAAACTCTATCACCGCGCTTATGCGAGAACGCCGCCATATCCGCGCAGGGGATGAAGACGATTTTAATGTTCGGGATTTGCGTGAAGTGATACAAACCCTCTCCTCCACCACCAAAATGCTCACGTTGTTACTGGGTGCCGTCGCTGCGATCAGTCTGCTCGTAGGAGGGATCGGGATCATGAATATTATGCTGGTCTCCGTCACGGAACGCACGAGAGAAATCGGTATTCGCTTAGCGATCGGCGCGCTGGAACGTGAAGTGTTGCTTCAGTTTTTGGTCGAAGCCGTCGTTCTCTCTTCGCTGGGGGGCGTGATTGGTATGATACTGGGCATTGGTGCGGGAGTGGGTGTCAACCTCTTTTTTGATCTCCCTTTTGTTTTTAATACCTCGATTGTCATCATCGCTTTTTTCTTCTCGACCATGGTAGGAATCCTCTTCGGTTATTTCCCCGCCCGCAAAGCGGCAAGGCTTAATCCTATCGATGCTTTACGACATGAATGAATATGCCGATATAGAATAAAGGAGTTTGTCATGCAAATTAATCCAATTACTAATTCAGTGAATCCATATACGATACCTGATCTAAAAGAAAATGAAAAAGATTCCCAAGATTTTAAAGAGAAAATCAAAAACGGTGAGATCTCAGGAAAAACACTTTCTCAAGCATACTTAGTCGAATACAGTCTCAAAATAGAGCAATATTCTTCTAAAAATCTTGTGGCGCAAAGTGCCCCATTTGATCTAATTAAAATAAAAGATATACTGAGCTCTATAGATTTCAAATCAATTGGATATATCGGTAAACCTATCTCAGAAATGAAATCCGATGAAGCTAAAGCTTTGGTCAGTGAAAATGGTTTTTTTGGCGTCACTCAAACATCCAATCGACTTGCTGATTTTGTCCTAAACGGAGGTGGTGACAATCTTGATAGGCTTAAAGCCGGTCGGGAAGGAATCATTCGCGGATTTAACGAAGCAGAAAAAATTTGGGGAGAGAAACTTCCTGATATTTCTTACGACACTCTAAACAAGGCTCTCGCAAAAATAGACGAAAAGATTACCTCTTTAGGCGGAAGTATTTTGAATCAAACGGTGTAAATTATACAAATATTAAAAATTATAGATGTAGCTTAAAAAATAGTTTCGCCCTTCTCGCACCACTTCCCCACCGGTTACATAATTATAACTGGGCATACGCACTTCGGTATTAAACAAGTTTTTAACCGTCAATCGCATCTCGCTGTTGGGCGTAAACCGATACGTTGCCGTTTGATCAAGGATATGCATTTCACTTATATCTTTGCTGTCCGAATGCCCTTTGTTGGGTTTTGTTTGCGAAAAATAACGCCATGCAGTACCCAGAGAGAGTTCTTCTGTGGGACGGTAGACATACATCGCTTTTAGCATCACATTGGACATATCAGGCATACTTTGGTCTATCTCTGAGGCACCATTATCTGATGGAACCGTATATTGGGCATAGACATAGCTTCCATTGAGATAAAAGCTATGCTCTCGTGCCGTACGGTAGAAATACTCAAATTCAGCACCTTTCGCATACCGTTGCTTCATATTTTGATACCCAGTCGGTGTACTATCGATTTCTTCAAGATCGATGATATTTTTCAATTGAGAATAAAAAAGGTTCAACGAAAACTTGTGATTCAAATTAGGCGTATAAATTCCGACTATTTCATAGGTATTGGTCTCTTCAGGCTTAAGCCTACTGTCTCCAGCGCGAAGAGATACGTGTCCGTTTGCATACCCCTCAACGAGGCTGGGAACACGAAATGCTGAGCCATATAATAGCTTCAAGATCGTGGTGTCGCTGGCTCGGTAAACCAATCCAGCACGTTTACTCAACTGTAACCCATAATCCGAATATTCATCCGCACGAAGTCCCAGCACCAAATCAACATCATCACCAATGGATATTAAATCTTGTATATAGCCATATCCAAGCGTTCTATCCATGTTTTCTGGCAATAGTCTCGTAGTAGGATTCGCCCAGAATGCAGCCTCTTTTGATGCTCCAAAATATGGAAGGTTAGTATAATCTACTGCAGGATTTTTGATTATCGTATCTTCAACACTACTGTAAATCTCATCCTTCGTGATATTAACCTGACGCACCCCCACCCCTACCAAAACATCATGGGAGTTTATTTTCGGCAGTGTTAGGATCGCCTCTGCTTCGAAACTTTCTTCTACCGTATCTACAGTTGCATAATAGCCCTCATCCATAGTAATGCCGACAGCACTAAATATCGCTTTCGTAGTTGCTACATCCAGAATATTTGCTTTTATACCGGTCGTTCTTTGTGAAAAATTGGCTTTTGTTTCCAACTTATAGTCATCGTAGGCGGTTTTATACGAAAGCTGCGAAAAAAAGTAGCTGTTAGTACGACCTTGATCTCTTTGCTCAATCGGATCCAATTCTCCTGCATAACTGTAATAATTTCCCATACTGCCTTGTTTTAAGCGTGTGAGGAATTCTAATCCACCATTGGTAGCCTTGAATCCCACTGAAAAATCCTCCATTGCCTCCTGCGTCCTACGCTCAGTATTTTCAACGCGAAGCGCTTTATCATTTTGTGTATAATACCCATCCGCAAACAGTTTCCACTCTCCTGAAGCGGTATTAACATTTACCCCTGCTGTACGGTACTGATAACTCCCAACTCCTGCAAAAAGCTGATTTTCTTTTTTACTATTTCCCAATTTAGTAATGACATTGACCGTACCGTAAAATGCTCCTGCACCGTAAAGCGTCGAATTCGGTCCGCGTAAGACTTCGATTCTCTCAACCAACTGCATCGGAAAGTCCATATAATAGCTGTTGCTTCCCGCTATTTCGGTATTAATAGCGATACCATCAATCATAACTTTAATTTTATCTGAGAGATAAGTATTTGGCATTTTCAACCCACGAACCGTACTAGTGGTGTATCCTACCTGGCTAATTTGCATCTGAATCCCCGGCAGCATATCCAGCGCTTCAGCTATCGTTTGGATACCCGCATCGATGTATGTTGACGCATCAATGATGGTCACAACCGAGGGGAGATAATCCACATTGAGTGATTTTTGGGTCGCTAGGTCGCTGGCATTATCCAAGAGTGATTCCAAATCTTTGTTGCTATCCAACTCGTCCGCATGGACCAAACACAGCATTGAGACTACAATACTGTGTACTAAAATACTTTTCTTCACTCTAACTTCCCACGCTTGTAATTATTTTTTATTATAAATAATTATAATATCCTCTTAAATGTGTTATTAAAAAGTATGATATAATAATAGCCTTAAATTTACTAATATTTGAAGAAATTGCGAGTGGAGAGTGCATTGCTGTTTTTAACTAAACTTTTCACTGTATTTTGCCTCGCAACAGCAACCATCCATGCGTCCGCATATGATGACGAAACATTGAGTATTTTCTCAAAAATACTTCCTCGTATAATTTTAATGAGCAGTCAAAAAGAAAAAATCAAAGAGAGTATTCAGATATGTGTCGTCAATGACAAAATCGATGAACGAAGCGCGATCTCACTGATCGATAAATTACACGATGCGTATCCCAACGGAATTTCAAATCATCCACTTGTTTTAACCAACACTACCTATGCCTCTATGGATAAATGCCAAAACAATCCACTCATTTTTCTGTTCAATTCAAACGATAAAAATATCGAAAAAGCACTCCAATATTCCCATGATCATAAATCGATGAGCATCTCTTATGACCCAAAATATCTCGAAAACGGAGTTGATGCCTCCCTGTTCTTGGGAAGAAAAGTAACCCCGTATCTCAATATAAACGCCCTGCGTAAAAATGGGATTGAGGTTGATAACCTCTTAATTCGAATTTCAAAAATCTACCTATATGAAGGTGAAAAATAATGAGCAATATTCGCATAGAAATAAAAATCATCATCAGCGTTATCTTTTTTACTCTGCTGTTAGTCGGATTACAGCGTTATGAAATCACACAAAATATAAGCGAACAATTCATCACATCCAAAAAAGATAAAAACACTTTATTGCTCAACACTATCTCTCCCGCCATTGGTCTTAATTTATCCTTGGGTCTCAACGATGCCAACAAAGAATATCTGGATCAAATTATTAACCAAAACAGTGATATGGAAGCGCTTACCTTAACCACAATAAATGGAAAGATCCTTTATCGTTATTTTAAAAATCCCAATAAAAAGCCTAAGAAAGAGTGTTGTGAAATCGATTCTTCCGATAAATCAATAATTGATCCTGTAACAGGTGAAATACTTGCAACCTTACATGCCAATTTTGACGACCATGAATATCAGATGATGTTAAAAAACAACCAAATAACTACCTATAAAGTCTTTATTATTACCCTTGTATTACTTGCATTATTTCTTATTTTTCTCAAACGTGAGTTTCGATTTTTGAAGGAACTTACCCGTAATGTCTTGCAATATGAACCTGTTTTAAATAATTTCCCATTACAAAAATCGAACAAAGTCGATGAAGTCGGTATCATTCACAACGCCTTCATAAGCATGGTTGAAAAGATTCATTCACATTCAAAACTTTTAGATAGCGTTAACCAATCCCTGGAATTAAAGATTCAAGAAAGAACGCAAGAGCTTGAACAGGCCAATAAGCAGTTAAAAGAACTGACGCTCACCGATTCTTTGACACAATTATCCAACAGACGTTCATTTGAAACGTATTTTATAGATATATACCGACTTGCGCAACGTAACCAGATTGAGATTTCTGTCATCATGTGTGACATCGATCACTTTAAACAAATCAATGATACGCATGGGCATACAGCAGGAGATATGGTTCTCAAAGAGTTTGCGCATATCATGAAAAAATCGCTCAACAGAGGCAGTGATTTCATTGCTAGATATGGTGGTGAAGAATTTGTAATCATCTTGTATGACGCCAATAGTAATGATGCCAAAGAGTTATGCATAAAAATCCAAAACAATCTTAAAGACTCTCAGAATTTTGAATCTCAATGGGGGAAAATAGGTCTCATCACTATTAGTTTTGGTATTGCCTCCATAGTTCCAATGGAACAGGATACATCTCAGAATCTCATAGATTCTGCTGATATAGCCCTGTATAAAGCAAAAAATGAAGGTAGGAACCGTATTATAATCTTTTGATTTTATTACTGACTTTGGCTATACCATTCGAAAGGATCAAGACAAATGTCTAAAACAAGAACAACATGTTATCACTGTTACCGCCCTATGAATCTGTGCATGTGTTCCGCCGTAAACCCGATCCCAACCCAAACCAAATTTATCATCTTGATGCACCCCAAAGAGTTTAAAAAGACCAAAAACGGTACCGGTCGACTCACCCATCTCTCCCTTCCCAATTCCCAGCTTTACATCGACGTTGATTTTACCGATCACAAAGCGATCAATGCACTCATAGACGATCCCAAAAACCTTTGTTATGTTCTCTACCCAGGAGAGGAGAGTGTTCATCTTAACACCCAAAAAATCGAACTGGGAAATCGTCAACTCGTGATATTCATCATCGACTCTACGTGGCCATGTTCGGTAAAAATACTTCGTTTGAGTTATAACCTGCAGCGCTTGCCAAAACTCAGCTTCACCCATTCCAAAATCTCGCAGTTTCAAATCAAAGAACAGCCCAAAGATTTTTGCCTCTCTACAATGGAATCAACCCTGACTATTTTAGAATTACTGAACTCTCATGGAATGGAAGCGATTGAGGAAACGGCTTTATCCTCATTCCTCGACCCTTTTTTATCGATGGTGGACTATCAAATCAAATGCATCTCCCAAAGCGATGTTGTGCAAAAAAATACGAAAAGATTTAGAATCAGGGAAGAACTAGTCATTTTAGAGGTATAATATTTTTAGAACAGTTATTTACAGGATTAGACAAAATGAAGAAAGAAGATTTTGACACTAAAAGCTGGGAGCTATGCGATCAAGCACTGGCTAATTTACGCACCAAAAAACTTTCCCCCTTCCCCAATAACTATCAGGCAGAATTTTACGAATTACTTGAAAAGCATATGTCTGATAACCTTACCGGTGAAGTGTATACTCAAGAATCAAATTCCGATCATATCAATAAATACCTCGAAATCGCTCAAATCGCACTCCAAGCGTTCGTACAAAGCAATCAAGAAATCACTCAAGTAATGCAAGATCATGCCCAGCGCACAAGTCCTTCCCATAGCTATACCAATGATTACCTCAGCAAAAACTGTCTGAAGATTGTTGATAATCTAGCACAACTGGATACTGAAATGTCGCATGCACTGCTCAAAGCACACGATCAAATCAATCACTTGACACAAAACATCGAGTTATTGAGCGAGGAGAACCGTATTGATCCTCTCACCAAATTTTACAATCGTAAAGAGCTTTTCAAAGATTTGATCTTTATTGGAGAGAAAGTAGAAAATGAGGCTGTACCGGAGTGCTATTTACTCATGATTGATATGGATGATTTTAAAGCCATCAACGATACCTACTCACATTTGGCAGGAGACAAAACCCTCGTATTTGTAGCACGAACCATAGCTTCTTTAATTCGAAGTAGCGATAAAGCCTACCGTTTTGGAGGAGATGAATTTATTATTGTTCTCAACCGTTCCACACTGGATGTGGCTCAATCCATCGCTGAAAAAATCCGTGTGAACATAGACAAAGCACGACTTTTTTATGAAAACAATGAAATGCGGATTACTGTAAGTATTGGTGTGTCTAAACTCAGCGGCAAAGAGATTGAAACCTCTTTACGAAGAGCGGATAGAGCACTTTACGAAGCTAAAAATAAAAGTAAAAATCAAGTATTTATTATCAAAGAAGAGAACTAGTTCTCTTTAGTCACGACCATGGTTGCGATGTCTTTTTTTATGATGTCCTTTATGCTTTCCATTATCACGGTGCCCATCAACATAAATAACTCTTTCATTCGTAACTGTTCTTGATGATGATTGACTGCCTCCGATTGCAGCTCCCAGTGCACCACCAGCACCACCACCAATGATTGCACCATTATTGCCTCCGATTGATGAACCGACAGCCGATCCAACACCCGCACCGACCATACTGCCAAGCACAGCACTGCCGTCTACATTTCCTGCATTTACGGTTACAGCTATCATTAAAGTAGCTACTGTTAACGTTATTTTTTTCATTTTTGCCCTTTAATTGTGTTGGCGAATTATACCTAAAGTAGATTAATGATTGTTAACCTAAAAGTATGATTAAAATATAAGCAGTTACTTGAATACAAAGGATAATAGATTGCTGTAAACTTTCAAGATAAAAAAATCTTAATAGGAGTGCGCATGAAATTTGGAGATTTGAAAAAAGAGGGGCATTGGCCTACGCTGTTTTCCGCCTTTTTGTATTTCGACTTTAGTTTTATGATGTGGACGATGCTGGGACCTCTGGCTACAGAAATTGGCGAGAGTCTCTCCTCCCGCGGGTTTATGATGAGTGACGATCAGCAAGCAACTCTATTGGCTATTCCTGTTTTAGCAGGAGCAATTTTACGTCTCGTATTAGGAATTTTTGTCGATAAAATCGGACCTAAAAAAACGGCTATTGCCGCACAAATCATTGTTATTGCAACACTCTTTATGGCGTATATGGGTGCTGAGTCTATTACGTACAATCAGCTCTTAATGGTCGCGTTGGGTCTGGGTTTTGCAGGAGCATCGTTTGCCGTTGCACTGCCTCAGGCGGGTCAATGGTATCCGCCACGCCTTCAGGGGACGGTATTAGGAATTGCAGGTGCCGGTAACATCGGAGTAGTGATCGACTTTCTCTTTGCTCCTAAAATCGCAGAGCTTTGGGGATGGCCTTCTGTTTTCTTGGTTGGCGGCGTTCTTTCATTGATTGTCCTCATTGCGTATATGTTTATGGCAAAAGATGCCCCTGCTAACGTGTATAAACCAAATCCTAAAAAATTGGTCGATTACCTGAAGCTGATGCGTGATCGTGACACATGGTGGTTCAATCTTTTTTATGCCGTCTCTTTCGGTGGATTTATCGGATTCGCCAACTACATGAAAGTCTATTTGATGAACACCTACCAAGCCGATATGTCTGCCTTTGGAAGTGATTTGATTAACGAAGGAAATGTAAAAGTCGTTGCAGGGTATTTCGGTGCTCTTTGTATCTTTGCAGGGGCGATATTGCGTCCTGTGGGCGGTGCGGTTGCTGACAAAATGGGTGGTGTCAAATCACTTTACGTCTTTTTTAGCATGATCGTCGTACTCTCCAGTCTCAGTGCCTTTATCGCCTTGCCGTTTTGGGCCGCTATTGTGGTGATGTTTTTAATCATGGCAAACCTCGGAATGGCAAACGGTGCAGTTTTCCAACTTGTCCCTCAGCGTTTTGGAAAAGACATCGGCGTTATGACGGGTCTTATCGGTATGGCAGGCGGTTTGGGCGGTACCGCTTTGATCAAAACTTTCGGCTGGTCACAGGGGGCATTTGATGGTTATACCGCAGGATTTTTGATTTTTGCCATCATGGTTGTCGTCGCCATTTTAGGAATCAGTTTGGTCAAAACACGTTGGAGAACTACGTGGGGCGCCGTATCAGGAGCAAAGATTTAATATTTGAACGCCAAAGGAATAAAATCCCTTTGGCTACGCTGCCGCTATGGCACTAAAGCTTGCCTCATACGAGGCAGAGGATTTATTTATGCTACAACTGCAATCTTCCGAATTCATCCTTCCAAAATCTTCGTACGAGGGGGATGATGCCTGCGCCTTCAGCATCATAGACAATACGCTTTTGGTAAGTGTTTTATGCGATGGCGTCGGAAGTGCACGACGCGGCGGCAATGCCGCACGCCAATGCGTTAAATTTTTCATTGATCAATTCAAATCGCGACCAAAGGCATGGACCATTCCTAAAACAATGGAAGTGTTTACCCGCCATATCAACAACCTTCTGTTTACAGAGTCCATGACCCAGTATGAACGGATTGAACTGCTCACCACATTGTGTCTAGCCGTTATCGAGGGGGAGACCCTCTACACACTCAATCTTGGGGATTCACGCATCTATCTTTTGACATCGAAAGGGCAGTTAAAACAGCTCACGCGTGATCATACGATGGACGATGAATATATGTCCCATGTTCTAACCCAAGCATGCGGTCTGAGTGAAAATGTGGAGCTGGTTATTACATCAACACCTGTTGCGGTGGGCGATACTCTCATACTGTGCAGTGACGGTGTTTATAATCTCATCGAGCACCATGATTTTGAACAGCTACTCCAAAAAGGATTAGGGGCAAAAAGCATTGTCGGGCATATTGCAAAACATGCCAAAGACAATGATCGTGACGATATGAGTCTCCAGATATTTCGCATAGAAGGACTTGACCCGCTTCATGCCATCAAAAACACCCCTTTGCCCATTCCTCAAACACTCACTCAGGGTGAAATTATTGATGGATATACCCTCACAAATCCTATGATGGAGCATAAACGCATTTGGAAAGTCTCCAAAAACAATGAAACGTTTGTGATGAAATTTCCGATGGCTCCCGATGATGATCAAGCGCTTGATGAGTTTGTTCGTGAGGCTTGGTATGCCAAACAAATCAATCATAAGGCATTTGGCCATGCATGGGTTCCTGAGACTCGGACTATGCGCTATTATATGATGGAGCTTGTGGAGGGGGTAAACTTACGCGAATATCTAATCAACCGTCCTCTCTCTATCGATAATGCAATTGCCTTGGGTATTTTTTTACACGATGCCCTGGCTCATCTGTTGCAGCATGGATTGGTACACGGTGATATCAAACCTGAAAACATCATCGTGACCAAAAAAGTGGGAGAAGCCGGTGTTGATTTCAAAATGGTCGATTTTGGTTCCATCGTTGAGATATTTTCACTCAATTCACGTGCAGGAACCCCAAGCTATCTGGCACCTGAGCGATTTACAGGAGGTGTTATCAATGAATCTACTGAAATCTTTTCGATCGGGGTAACGATGTATTGGGCGCTCACAGGGACACTGCCTTATGGTGAAATCGAACCGTTTCAAACACCGACGTTTAAAAGTCCAAAACGCTGTATTAAACTTAATAACAACATTCCTGCATGGCTGGATTCAATCATCATGCATGCCATTGCTATCAATGCCGATGAACGGTATAGTCACTACTCAGAGTTTGTTCATGAGCTTAAATCACCCGATAGAGTCAAACCATTTTTTACCAAAGGGGTACCTCTCATCGAGCGCTCACCACTAACATTTTACAAAACAGGATTTTTGATTTTACTGGCCACGCAGGCCCTAACACTCATCGCACTGCTGTCTAAATAAAAAGCTTTTACGCTTCTTTTAGACTCAGAGCTACTTTTCCTTTTTGCACATCGACTTCGAGGACACGAATACGAGAGAGTTGCTGATTGACACTCAACACTTCCAGCGGATGGGCAATCCGTTTTTCGCTCATCTGAGAGATATGAATCAAGCCGTCATTTTTGAGACCGATATCCACAAACGCACCAAAATCGGCAATATTACGTACCACTCCTGAGACAATCGACCCCTCTTTGAGTTCTTTGATGTCGGTGAGATCGGAACGAAACATGATCGGCGGCAGTGTTTCTCTGGGGTCAAATCCCGGTTTTCGCAGTTCCGCCACGATGTCATTTAGCGTTACTTCCCCTACCCCCAATTTTTGGGCGATCTCACCTATGTGCTCTTTACCAATAGCAGACAAATCGTATTCGTTCACTAGCCGTTGCGCCGCGCCATAGCTCTCTGGATGAACCCCTGTATTATCGAGGATGCTTTTCCCATCGCGAATACGAAAGAACCCAGCGCATTGTTCATACGCTTTTACCCCAACCCCTTTTACTTTGAGAAGTTCGCTTTTGCTTTTAAATACGCCATTGATTTGTCGATGTTCTACGATAGCGCGTGCGATCTTCGCTCCCACCCCAGCAACGTATGCCAAAAGAGAAACCGACGCACTGTTAGGATCGACGCCAATGCGATTGACCAAATCTTCAGTCACTTCATTCAGTTTTTTCTCCAAAAGTTTTTGATCCACATCGTGCTGATACTGCCCGATTCCCAGCGATTTTGGATCAATTTTTACCAAGGCGGCCATCGGATCACGCAGACGTTGCGCAATCGAGATCGCACCGCGGATCGTTACGTCCAGATTCGGGTACTCTTCCTGAGCGATTTTGGACGCCGAATAAACCGATGCCCCCGCTTCCGAAACCACGGTATAAGAGAGATTGAGCCCCTCCTCACGGTTTACTTGAGCAAAAAACTCCTGCGTCTCTCTCGAAGCAGTACCGTTGCCGATGGCGACACCCGTGATATGGTATTTTTGGGCTAACTCTTTGATCACCTTTGCCGATGCCGCATAATCACTCACAGGAGGGGTCGGATAGATCACTGCGTGTGTCAGATAGGTTCCATGCTCATCCACCACTGCGAGCTTGCATCCCGTACGGTATGCTGGATCTGCTCCCAATATCACCCGTTTGGTCACGGGAGGTGACCCTAACAGCTGTGTGAGATTTTTTCCAAACGTTGTGATTGCTTGAACATCAGAACGCTCTTTGATAACGCTATGTATTTCCCGCTCCAGCGACGGAAATAACAGCCGTTTGAATCCGTCCATATACGCTTCTAACAAAAGCTCTCGACTGCTTGCCGCATTTTTGGGTATGCGATACTGTTTGATCGCATTTTCCACACGATCCATCTCGTGTGTTATTTTGACCGTCAGCTCTTTTTCACTAACGCCTCGCATGATGGCCAGATAGCGGTGTGAGGGGATGGAGCCGATCCGTTCCGATTTGCCCGCGAGCTTGGCAAAAAGTCCGTCCTCTTTAAGTCCCTTAGCCGCTTTGATCTCAAAAGAGGAATACCCCTCTAGCTGTTTACGCCAATAATCCCGCTCTTTGGGATCATCGCTGTACCGCTCTGCGAGAATATCCTGAGCACCTTTGATCGCTTCATCGATACTTTTGACCGAGTTTTTGACATATTCCTGCGCTTTGCGTTTGAACTCTGCCATTTCCAACCGCCCGCTTTGCAACATATCTGCCAACGGCTCCAATCCCGCCGCAATCGCTGCTGCCGCACGGGTATTTTTCTTCTCCTTGAACGGGCGGTAGATGTCTTCAAGCACTTGAAGGGTTTGTGCCGCTTCTATACGTGTTCTCAGCTCACTCGTCAATGTCCCCCGCTCTAGGATAAGGCGCATAATTTCCTCTTTGCGCTCCAACAGTTTTTTCGAGTAGGCATACACCGTTTCAAAATCCCGCAACTGCTCATCCGTAGCCCCGCCCGTCATCTCTTTGCGGTATCGGGCGATAAAAGGGATCGTTGACCCCTCGTCTAAGAGTTTTAAAATTGATTCTATATTAGATTTGGAGATGCCGGTTTTTTCGTGCAATAGAGTGATAAGTGGAGTCATAATTTTCCTAAATTGAGTTTATTTTTTTAGCATCTACAGTTTTTTTTACTTTTTAGATTCCAACAAACTTTTTGCATTCAAACTTGTCACCACTTTTTTACCTGTCTGAGCTTCAAGTTCTTGCATGGCTACTTTGGCAACATTTCCACCTTGTACGGCTACTTTTTTACTTTCTTCAAACGTTTCAGGGTTTAGTGCTTGTGAAATATCTTTGGTAGATGCTTCAGCTAACATATTTAAAATAAGCTCGGTATTGGTCATATTATCCCGAAGGTTCTCTTTTTTTAACCCTTTTAGGATTTTATACTCTTTGGTCGTTTTATCTGCCCATGTTTTGGTGATAATATCGGTGAGTGTCGCGAACATCGGTCATTCTCATTTTGCCATCAGGGGCTACCATTTTCAACTGTCCGATATTTTCGGACACTTCACTTCCCTCTTTTTTAAGCTTAGCTTTTAAATCGCTCCAATACTTTCTTGGTCGCTCATTATTAGTTAATACTACAATAACATCAATAATAGATATATACCACGTTTCGCTCGTTTCATCCCAAACCGTTCGTACTTTTTTGTCTTCAAATATTTTAATGGCGTCGTGTTGTTTCATCTCCAGCAACCTCTTAATTTATTACCCCTATGTTATCCCATTCGCACCAAAAGAGTCTGAAAATATGTCAAACCGTCATAAATGTTATTTTTCCAGTATAAAAAGATTATTGCTCGCATGCGTAGCTTGCGTGAATCGCTCTTTGAGCTCACGGTCAAACGTCATGAGATAGACATTGGCATTGCGCAGAGTCAATCCTTTAAAACTCGCCAACAGTACATCATCCGCGACATTTTTCCCATGGTCGCATTTGGTAAAGTTAAACGAATTGAGCGTTTTTTTATAATCGTACAAATCCGCTTCCCACTCTGCTTTGAAGAGGTACAAGGAGTCGGGGTTGGCAACGACGTAGATGCGATTATCGGGAATGTCGAACTTTTCAATCACGTCGTTGAACATCGATCCGATATTCGAGAAATTCTCGATGTCCCAAAACAGATAGTGATCTTGAGCAGGCGTCACTTTTCGTTTATTGATCAACGTCAGACGCTTGGAGATGTTGTAATGATTATGGGCGATGTCATTGGTCAGCTCGATCGAATTTTTGAGCTTCAGCGCATCGGCGACATCAAATTTCAGCAGTGTTCCTAACTGGATATAAAGCTCAATGTCTTCGAGTTCCTGCCTCGCACCCCCCTTTTGATAATTCATCAGCGCTTTGAGTTTGTAATGAGGGAAAAGTAAACCAATTTCCATCGTCTTACCGGCGGCCAATGCGCTTTTGACTTTGGAAAAAACACGCGCGGCTTCAGGCGTGTTGGCAAGCTCGATAGAGCCATAATATTTTTGATTAATAATGATTTTTTGCATAGGCGCATTTTAGCGTTTAAAACTTTGGGGACACTTCAAAAATATAACTCATACATAACGACGGGTCAGTGCTTTTTTCATAATTTTATATTATCTTAAAGTAAGAAAGCGCTATTATGGCTTTCGATAGAGAGTTAATAGGATTTTTATTTAATGAAAAAATATGAATTAGAAAATACCCAGCTTCATGAGATTTTAGAGAACTCTCCCGATGGGATGTTTACCATTGACATGGATTTGATTATCCAATACGTCAACCCCGCTTTTTGCAAACTTTTGGGCTATACCTCCGATGAACTCTACGGAACATCCATTATCGATCATTTGGGTGATTTAAGTATCCTTGGCGGCTGTATGGTAACCGTACAAGAGTGTGGTCATTGTAACGATCAAGAAACCATTTTCAAGCGAAAAGACGGTTCGGTCGTCCACATCTCTAAAAACGTTCAAGCTTTATACGATACGACAGGAAATATTTATTCGGTTCTTGTCAGTATACGTGACATGAGCGCACTTCATAAGCTCAATAAAGAACTTTTAGAATCAAAATACGATGTTTTGACCAAACTTCCCAATCGGACCAAACTGTTAAGCGATATAAATGATATAGATACTTCTTTCAACATTATTTTAATCAACATTGACAGCTTTAAAGAGGTCAATACTTTTTACGGTCACACCATCGCAGATCAGCTGCTTGTCTCTTTTGCTGCTATATTGGTTGAGTATACCCAGACCATAGAAAATGCAGCTGTCTATAAACTTCCTGTAGATGAATACGTCATTTTGGTTAAAAGGGCATGCAGCAAAGCAGAAATTGATGAGTGCATTAATAAACTTTCTCTAGAACTAAACAGTCAAATTTACTCCGTGTATGATCATAAAATCGGCTTGAACGTCACTATCGGTATTGCAAGTTCTACTCAAAAAAGCAACTCTCATTCAGATAAAAATGAGGTCATGGCACAATCCGATATGGCACTCAAGCTGGCTAAAAAGAAGCGTAAGAATTATCTCTATTACGATGAATCCTTCCATATCAAAGAAGATTACGAGAACAATTTATTATGGATCAAACGGCTGCGAGATGCCATTGATGAAAACAGGGTTGTCCCTTTTTATCAACCCATTGTCCATGCAAAAACACTCAAAATAGAAAAATACGAGGCATTGGTACGGATCATCGAAAAAGACGGAACGGTGATTCCTCCCATCCAATTTTTAGAAATCTCCAAAAAAGTCAGGCTTTATCATCACATAACCAAAATCATGCTGGATAAAGTGATTGAGGAAATGGCACATCATCCACATTTAAAATGTTCTGTGAATCTCTCTATCGAAGATATAAATGATGTCTTTGTGAATGCGTATATCATCAACAAGATCAAAGATTGTCCCTACAGCCACCGCATTATTTTTGAGATTTTGGAATCTGAGGGGATTGAAAACTATGAAATTATCAGTGATTTCATCTCTACGGTAAAAGAATACGGTGTCGAAATCGCCATCGATGATTTTGGTGCAGGGTATTCCAATTTTGTTTACATTACCAAACTCGACATTGACTACATCAAAATCGACGGTTCCATCATCCGCAATATCGATACGGACCCAATCTCACAAATCATCACCAAAACAATCGTCGATTTTGCAAGTCAGCTGGGGATTAAAACGGTAGCCGAATTTGTCCACAATGAAAACGTCAACAACTATCTCAAATACCTCCCGTTAAGCCATTTACAAGGCTACTTTTACGGAGCACCTTCACCTAAAATGAAAGATTGACCCAAGGATTATACGATGCAAAGAAGAGATTTTATGGCACTGGGCGCAGCGACCTTGGCTAGCGGTTTAACCGCTGCAGCTGCCGCCGATACAGTACCAGAACCAAGAGCCACTCACCCTGAGACGCTAACACAAAAACCGCTTACATTTGATCCTAAAAAACTCGACGGTATTTCGGAAAAGATGATCGTTTCCCATCATGACAACAACTACGCAGGAGCCGTAAAACGTTCAAAAGCCATTGAAGAAAAAATTGCAGCTCTGAGCGGTTCCGCAAATCCGTTTGAATTGGGAGCACTCAAACGTGAACAAATGGTCGCCCTTAACTCTATGATTTTACATGAATACTATTTTGATGCTCTGGGAGCAGCCGGGGCAATGGAGAGCAAGCTCAAACGGATGCTCGAACTCTCTTTTCGTACCGTAGGCGAATGGGAAAATGAGTTTAAAAAAACAGCCCTCTCACTGGGCGGAGGGTCAGGGTGGGTATTGCTTGTTTACAATGAGCGGATTAAACGGCTTGAAAATGTTTGGTCATGGGATCATATGCACGGTCTTTGGGATTCCAAAATTATTTTGGCATTGGACATGTATGAACATTCCTATCAGATGGATTTTGGTGCCAATGCAAAAGGGTACATCGACGCCTTTTTCAAAAACATCAACTGGGATGTGGTGAACGCGCGTATCAACGCCCTTTCGTAACACCTGCAAAAAAATCACGGCACATCGTGATGATTTTTTCCTGGCGCTCTTTGCCGACGCTTTCAGTTTGACGAATCGTGTGCACCCGCTCTATGAGATGATGCACTTCATCGGGTATGAGCTTCGTGAGATATTGGCGCAGTGCCGAACTCACCGCGGGTGCTTTGCCCGATGTGTTGATCCCCACACACAAATCCCCCTGAACAATCAACGCCGGAAAGATAAAACTGCACAAAGCAGGTGAATCGACACAATTCACAGGTGTTTTAACACGCATACAGGCATAATAAATTTTTTCCTGCTCACTCAAATCATCGAGTGCTCCGATCACCAAAAAGCGGTTGTCGCAATCCTCAATCACATATTCCCGTTCTAAAAGCGTTATCGCATGTGCCTGACTCAACACTCGAATCTCTTCATGAATAGCAGGGGCAATGACCGTAAGCTTTGGAAAAAACTTCACAAGCTGCTCGATTTTGCGCAGTGCCACTTCACCCGCTCCGATGACTACGACATCTTGACCTTGCAGATCAACGAACATGGGAAACAGTGCCATACATCATCCTATTATCTAATCAGTTTAATTGCTTAAAAATTAATCACCATATTGCAATTTGCTCCCACATTTTACACTATTATTTCCATACAAAAAAGTCTTAAAGGGGAAAAAGATGAACGGATCACTCTACTTAATCGGATGCGGACCGGGTGATGCCGATTTACTCACCCTCAAAGCCCTCAAGACGATACAAAAACTCGATATCGCTCTCATCGATCATTTACTCACCCAAGAGATCATCGATTTGATCCCCGCACGTACAAAAGTCGTATTCGTGGGAAAAGAAAAAGGGTGCCACAGCTCTACCCAAAACGAAATCAATACCATTATAGCCTCCTATGCCCTCCAGGGATTACGTGTAGGCCGTCTCAAATGCGGGGATCCCTATATCTTCGGTCGCGGAACCGAAGAGGCGATCTATGCGATGGAACGGGGCATTCACACCGAAGTGATTCCCGGTATCTCCTCAGCCCTTAGCGGACCACTCAGTGCTGGTATCGCCCCAACGGCACGCGGATATGCGACAGGAATGTCGGTCGTATCGGCACATCTCGCAGGTGATCGTGTAAACTTGAGCTGGATACCGCTTTTGGGGATGTCCAACCATACCACCATTGTCCTCATGGGACTCAGCCGTGCAGGACAAATTCGCCATGAAGCATTACGTGCCGGAATCAATCCAACGCTTAGCGTTGCCATCGTTTCCAATGCCACCAGCGCAAACCAAAGCACCATTATCACGACACTGGACGACCTCGAACGCGCCGCCAAAAAAGCACCAAAACCCGCCATTATGATTTTTGGAAATGTCGTCGCACTCGAATCCAAACTCCCAAAATACATCCATGAGATCAAGGAGACCACCCATGACATCGCTCTCTCAAGCTAACGAAGCGCGCAGTGCAAAGCGCCACAAAATCGAATCCATCAAAGAGGCCTTTAGTGCTAAAGAGGCATGGGAACGACTGATCGGTTACTCCAAAACAGGCTATGACTCGATCACCGAAGAGGACAAAGATTTCGTCCTCAAAAGTTTCGGTATCTTTGACCGTCCTGCCACTCCCGGGCGTTTTATGATCCGTGTTCGTGTGGCGGGAGGGATTTTGAGCGTTGAGCAGGCACGAGTACTGGCCGATGTCGCCAAACGCTTTGGTCAAGACTACATCGACATCACCACCCGCATGCAAATCGAACTGCGCTACATCACCATCGAAGATATGCCCCAAGCGCTGGCACTGTTGGAGAGTGTGGGACTAACGAGTTACCAAACGGGGGTTGATAATTTCCGAAATATCCTCATCGATCCTCTTGATGGCTTAGCGATGGACAACATCATCCCCTGCGTGGACATCATGCAAGAAATTCAAGCCGTATTTTTAAAAAACGATGATTGGATTACCACCATGCCGCGTAAATTCAACATCGGTATCAGCGGTTCACTCTCCAATCGCTGTAACATCTTCGGTCAGGATTTCGCCCTCGCCCTCGCCCAAAAAGACGGCGTTTACGGATTTAACCTCTATTTGGGCGGTCGTGTCGGATTTTTAGCACAGGATGCCGACATGTTCGTTCTCCCATCGCAAGCCACAGAAGTTTTTGTCGCGGTAGTAAGCCTCTTTAAAACCTACGGCTTTCGCGATAACCGCAACAAAAACCGTCTCAAATTTCTCATTGATGCCGTGGGAATGCACGAGTTTCGCCATGCGATCGAAGAACAGCTAGGATACGCCATGCACACCGGCGGTGAAACCCTTTGCGCCGCTGAGGGGGGAGATTACTACGGTAAAATTGCCCTCAAAGACGAATCCTTTGCTCTCTACGCAGCTGTTCCAAGCGGTGTATTCAGCGGAAGCGATTTGAGCGATGCCGCAGAGGTTGCCGCGGCACAAAACGGAGCGCTGCGTTTTACCATCGAGCAAAACCTCATCATAACAGGTGTTTGTGATGAGCAAACAGCTCTGGAATCACCGCTGTTTGTCAAATATCCCAACCGCCCCTCACCGTACATGGCAAACCTCATCGCGTGTGCGGGGACAGAGCATTGTCCGTTTGGAGTTATCCCTAACAAACCCGATGCGATAGAAATGGGGGAATATCTAACACGTGTCGTCCCTATCACCGATGCCAAAATACGTTTGTATTGGTCAGCATGCATCAAAGGGTGCGGAATTCACGGTGCGGGTGATCTGGGATTTGTAGGGTGCAAAGTTCCCCATAACGGAATAACCGTATTGGGCGTTGACATCTTCATCGGCGGAAGCCTCAGCGGCGAAGGGAGTGAAGGACATTTACTGCTCAAAGGAATCATCCTCGAAGAAGCCCGCGAATACGTCGCCGAGCTGATGTTCCAATACCGTGATCACCGCATTGGCAAAGAGAGTTTGGAAAAATTCATCCGCCGCTTGCAAGTGCGTTATACCAATCATGCCATCGGTTTTGTGATGCGCTGGAACCGTTTGATGCGTTTGGAAAATAACATCGATGCCATGCTCTCCTTTAATCTCAAAAAACAAGGCGGTTCACACCGCGAGATCGATGAGATTTTTGATTTTGGTACGCAAGTCGTTCGCGGGGTTACGGGGAGCAATCCCTACGATACCGATGAGCCACTGGCCCAGGAGCGTAAAAGCTACCGTCACAATGTTTCTGCGCTCTCAGCCTATGCACCCATACTCGAAAAAATGGTAGAGCCAAACCCGCTCAAACGCTCGGTCGTTTTTACCGAGATTGTTGTTGAGCTAAAGAAAATTTCCCATGAAACCCATTGAGCCCATCCAAACAGGCTGTCCGTTTTGCGGCACAGGGTGTGCATTGAGTGTTGAGTGCTCCGGTGATAGCTATAAGGTCAAAGGGGATAAGACCAATCCATCTACCCAAGGTGACCTCTGCTTCAAACCGATTCAAATGGCAAAAGCGCTCAATGACGCTCGGATCACTGTACCCATGTATCGTAAACATAAATACGAACCGTTCAAGCCTATCAGCTGGGATGAGGCGATTGGTATCGTTGCCAAGAACATCACATCCCTGCCAACAGAAGCTCTCTACTTTTACCTCTCGGGACAACTGCTCAGCGAAGAGAGCTATCTCTTTACCAAACTCATCAAAGGACATTTGGGGACGAATAACGTCGATGCAAACTCGCGTCTGTGCATGGCAAGTGCGGTAGTTTCCCACAAAATGGTTTTCGGAAGCGATGGTCCCGTGGGAAACTATCGTGACATTGATGATGCCGATGTCATTCTCATCAGCGGCTCCAATCCTGCATGGGCGCATCCCGTGGTATTTCGACGTATATTGGCACGTAAAAAAGCCCATCCTCAAACCCTGATCATTACAATCGACCCGATCCGTACCGAAACGGCCCAAAAAAGCGACCATTGGATAGGTTTGCACAGCGGCAGTGACACGACTCTTTACAATGCACTCTTAGCCGAACTGTATCGCCGAGGAAAATGCGATTTCGAGTTTATCCGACGTGCTTCCCAAGGGTTTGAAAAAACACTTTCCGAAGCCATGACCTTACCCTATGAAGAAGCGATTAGATTGTGCGGTATATCCTCAGAAAGTGCCGAAATACTCTTGGACTCCCTCGCTTCTGAAAAAAAAGTGGTAGGTTTTTGGTGCCAAGGGCTCAACCAAGCCACCGATGGAGTAATGCGTAATATTGGTTTTATCAATCTTTTCCTATCGACCGGACGCCTCAATGCGCATAAAGGATGCCCTATCTCTTTAACAGGTCAGCCAAACGCGATGGGGGGACGTGAAACAGGGTATCTTTCCAACGCTCTTCCAGGTTACCGTGATGTACGCAACGCTTCACACAGAACAACCTGCGAACACCATTGGAATCTAAGCCCAAATCATATCTCTCCCACACCGGGGATGACCATCAATGATGCAATCGATTCGATTTTAGAAAATAAAACAAAATTCTTATGGGTAGCATGCACCAATCCGCTCATCACCCTTCCTGATGTCCAAAAGACCCAACGTGCGCTCAACCATACCGATCTTTTTTTGGTCGTTCAAGATTGCGTTATGAGCCAAACGGCATCCATGGCAAACTTGATTCTTCCAACACATTCATGGGGAGAAAAAGAGGGAAGCATGACCAATTCCGAACGTTTCATCAAACGCGTACGACCGTTTAAGCAAGCTCCATGGGGAACCAAAAGTGACATAGAAATCATCTGTGACGTTGCAAAAGCATTGGGAATAGCAGGTTTTGATTATCCGGATACGGCTTCGGTCTTTAATGAGTACAAACAGCTCACATCCAACCGTTTATGCGATCAAAGTACCCAAGATTACGACACCTTGTCCTACCAATGGGGCGGAGAAAGACTTTATAGCGATGAAGTATTTGCAACAGCCTCGACCAAAGTGCAGTTTCATCCCATCGTTTCTTCCTCTCTCTCATTGGGAGAAAAAGAGTTCGTTCTCATCACCGGACGTACTAAAAAACAGTGGCACACTATGACCCGTACAGGATTGGTTGGCGAACTGCTCAAAGATGAAGAAGAACCGTATCTGCTTATGAACGGCAGTGAAGCACAGGAGATGAATATCCGGCAAGGAGATAAAATCAAAATCTCTAACGCATTGGGTTCTTTGGAACTGATGGTTCGTTTTGGTGATTTGGCGCCAAAACACCTTTTTTCTCCGTTTGGGTATTCCAGCGCTCCTATTAATACTTTAGTCCCTGCCGTACACGACCCTTTTTCATTCCAAACCGCATTCAAATCAGCAAAAGTCACCCTAAATAAATTTTGATATCTCAAAAAATAATGATAGAATTAAGCCATGAATAGTTTAAACGCTTTTACACCTTTTTATAACTGTGATTATACGGTTGCGCTCATCGATTCAGATGAAGCTCTTAATAACAATATTGCTAACAAGCTTCGCGCATTGGGCTATACCGTAGCACAGGCATTCTCATCAGATGAAATTGCAGATGTTATCGCTCAACGGCTCGATTATATCCTCATCGATCCCGTTTATGAATTGTGTAATGAATTTCAACTCCGCGAATATCTGCAGCGTCCTGATGCAGCAGGGGTAATCATCAATACATCAGACGACAGCCCCCAACGACGTGAATATTTATTTGAAAGCGGAGTTTTAGAGTACTTTTCCAAGAATGATCCCTCCGAAGAGATTGCAGAAGAGCTTGTCCGTTTATTTGAAGCCATCCGAAATAATGCAAACTATCACGTAACCATGATTGGCGGCAGCAATTTTGCTCAACAAAAATTCAAGCAGCTTGTTTCTCATCGAGGCTATCGGCTCTGTTTTTTAGCGTCATGCTCTGCCCTTATGGAAAAATGGAACGATAATTCCCACGAACTGCCTGATTTAATCGTTCTTGATTTAACAAGCCCGCACATAGACGAGACACTTGCTATGATCCGTTTTGTCCGTACTACTAAACTCTCTGATATACCGATCATTTTACTTCTAAACGAAGCACAAACGCACTACAGCTCAAAATTTTACCGTATGGGAATCAACAGTATTTTAGTTCGCCCCTACTCTTATGAAAAATTGCTCTCCAAAATCACCCATCACCTCGATTACCAAATTAACAAACAAATACGCCATCAAGAGCAAAATCTCTCAAACCAGCTCAAGGCAATGATTGACAAAAGTTCCATTGTCTCCAAAGCCGATCCCAGAGGAATCATCACTTACGTCAACGACGCCTTTTGCGAAATTACCGGATACACCAGAAAAGAGCTCATCGGCTCACCGCACAATATTGTCCGTCATCCTGAAAACTATCCTCTCTTTTTTGAACAAATGTGGGAAACCATCCAAAACAAAAAAATGTTTCGCGGAATCATCAAAAACAGACGCAAAGACGGCAGCAGCTACTATGTTGACTCCACCATTTCGGCAATTATGGATAGCAATGATCAAATCGTCGAGTACATCAGTATCCGCCATGACATCACTCCGTTCATCGAAAAGCAGCATGAGATAGAGGAACAGCGCCGCCGTATCCAAAACGTTCTCGATGCCCAAACAAGTCTCATTTGTATGGTAGACAAATCCAAAGGGGTCATACAGTCCAATAAAAGTTTTATGGAGTTTTTAGGGATCAAAAGTCTGGATCCAAAAGAGTGCGGATTCAAAAATCTCAGTGATCTTTTCTTGGATGCGGACGATCTCTTTCATATCGATAACAATGAGCGTTTGGTCTGTTTGGACCGTTTGTACGAGATGCGCGGTCAGCTCATAAAAGTAGCAATGAAGGACCGTTTTTTCAACCATCATGTCTTTGCCGTCCACGTCGAAAAAATACAGGACAACCATTTCACCAAAGGGATCTGTTACCTCGTCTCCTTTGAAGACATTACCAGCCTCAACCGTGCGCTTCGCGAGGCAAAAGCATCCTCAGAAGCCGAAAGCCGATTTTTGGCCACCATGAGTCATGAGATACGCACACCGCTCAACGGTATTTTAGGATTTGCCGAACTGCTCTCGGAAACACCGCTGGACGAACAGCAGAAAAAATACCTCAAAACGATTGAATACAGCGGAGAAACCCTGCGTCAAATCATCAACGATATTTTGGACGTCATGAAATTTGACCGCGAGGAACTGGAGCTGCATCTCGAACCCATCAACATCATTGGTGAACTAGAATCGATCATCTACCCTTTTTATTCCATTGCCCATAAAAAAGAGGTGGATCTGCTCGTATTCATCGATCCAAAACTTCCAACAACCGTGGAGGTTGATTTCTTGCGCCTCAAACAAGTGCTCATCAATCTGCTCAGCAACGCAATCAAATTTACCCCAGGCGGTAAAAAAGTCTACGTTCGGATTAAAAGTCTCAAAACCGCAAACAAAAAAGTCACGATTGGAATGACCGTAGCCGATGAGGGAATCGGTGTGCGCCCCCAGCACAAAGCCGATATTTTCAAACCGTTTGTTCAAGCAGACAACTCCATCGCCCGTGAATTTGGCGGTACAGGATTGGGTCTGAACATCGTGACACGTGTTATTGCCGCGATGAATGGCAAAATATCATTTAAAAGTACGTTTGGAAACGGAAGCGTTTTCAACGTCCTCTTTGAGTTTTCCTACAATGCACAAACCCCAAGTTACCAGTGCCAAGTCCACACAACCCATTTGTATTTGCCGCAGGAAAAACCGACTGAACGTTTTTTACTCGTAGAACGCTATCTCCACCGATTTGCCTGCTGTGACTCTCATATTTTTAGAGACAGTACCCTCGATACGCTCGTTGATGAAGCCAAAAATCACATCATTGCCTTCATGGACATGATGAGTGTCCAAGAGATACACGACATGATCAAACGCTTTACACACGCTAAAATATTTATCATCCCCTCCCATAGGAGCACATACTCTACAGAGTTTTCGGGCGCAAATGTAACCTATTTGAATGAAGAGATCAGCTGGTCCACCATTGCCAATCGACTCGAAATCGATGATCAGCACGTTGAGGCATCTATCCAAGAACCGCTGGAGGTTACCTTTGAGGGTCTGCGTATCCTCGTCGCAGAAGACAATGAGGTCAATCAGCTCTACATCGAAGAGCTGTTAAACCGGTTTAAAATCGAACATGATCTGGCGCATGATGGCTATCAGGCGGTCAAAAAATTCATGACAGGCAAATACGATCTCATCCTCATGGACATCAACATGCCCAACATGGACGGGATCACCGCAACCGGACAAATACTTCAATATGAACACGAAACGGGGGCGAAACACACCCCTGTCATCGGTCTAAGCGCCGATGCCGTTGCCAAAAATATCACTTATTATCTTTCCAAAGGGCTGGATGGGTATCTGATCAAACCGTTGCGAAAATCTGAACTTGCAAAATTGCTTAATGATTACTTCAGCTCCATTGCCATTACCCAAACGATCTCAAACAAAGATACCAAGCCCTCTATCAGCCCTGGTAATCAAAGCTTGACCTCATTTGTTGCTTCAAAAATAGAATTACCTGAGGAAATTGTGGTCAATTTATTCAAAAAATTCATTACCAATTCCCAAGCGATTTTAACCAAATTCAAAGAAGAGCATGAAGATGCCGAAGCATTAAGAATGGCCGTTCACTCCCTCAAAGGAATTTCAAGAAATCTCTTTCTTGATGAGTTGGGTATGATGTGTGAAACATTCGAAAAAGATCTTTCGGCTCTAGGGGCAGATGAAAAAAGAAATCGTTTGTCACAGTTGGGAGAAGAAACACATAAAATCATTTTACAAATGAAAAGCGAGCTCGTATGATCTGCTGCAATAACCCCTTTGTCATTATTAACATTGATGACAATGACATGAACCTGCTCTTGATTGAAACCTATTTGCAAGAGGTCGATGCAACATTTATCAACTTCACCGATCCTCTCGCTGCCATTGCATACATGCAAAAAAACCCGTTTGACATGGTACTCGTCGACTATGAGATGCCTGAGATGAATGGGATAGAAGTCACCGCCGCTGTCAAAAGAATTGACTCCGATGCTCCCATCATCATGGTTACTGCCAGCGATGCCGAAGACACCGTTCAAATTCAGGCACTTATGGCCGGAGTCAATGACTTCATCAAAAAACCGATTAACAAAGCGATTCTCCTTAACCGTGTCCGCAATTTCATCAAACTGCGCAG
The DNA here is from genome assembly GCA_030693335.1 of Sulfuricurvum sp. Lineage (GTDB taxonomy): Bacteria > Campylobacterota > Campylobacteria > Campylobacterales > Sulfurimonadaceae > Sulfuricurvum. Next base: position 38,184 of record JAUYAU010000011.1, on the reverse strand, counting down.
AGCCATCGTTCGCCTAAACGACCAAGAAAAATACCTCCGCATTCAAGTGGACAAGGCCACGGCGAGTCTCCATAAAACCATTGAAGAATTAACCGAATCGTACATTACATTGGAACAAAAAGAGCACGAAACCCTGCGGGTTCTCTCCCGCACCGCTGAGTACAAAGATGAAGAGACCTCAAATCATGTCAAACGCGTATCAGGCTATGCCGTGCTCATGGCAAAACGTCTGAAACTTGATGAAGCCGAGCAAAACATTCTGCACTTTGCAGCCCCCTTGCACGATTTGGGAAAAGTCGGAACTCCCGACAATATCCTCCTCAAACCCGGAAAGCTCAATGATCATGAGATGAATATCATGCGCAAGCACGCCGACATCGGGGCAGACATTCTCCAAAATTCCACGAGCCCGTATTTGCAGGCAGGCCACATCATCGCCGCAACCCATCATGAAAAATACGACGGAAGCGGATATCCCCAAGGGCTTTCAGGTGAAGCAATCCCGTTGTATGGTCGTATTGTTGCCATTGCCGATGTTTTCGATGCCCTCACCTCTGTGCGTCCCTACAAAAAAGCGTGGTCATTTGACGAAGCAATCGATTATTTAAAACAAAATTCAGGTATCCATTTTGATCCTCTTCTAATTGATCTTTTTACCGTTGACTTACATGAAGTTCATGCCATACATAACCGATATCAGGATTAGCCAAAATGAAAAAAATACTCATCGTAGATGATCAAAGTCTCAATCAAACCATTTTAGAAGCATACATCAACCAATATTGCGAGCAGCATGACAAAACGATGCACATCAAAACCGCCAATAACGGTGTTGAAGCCCTCGTCTTATGTCAGGATGAAAAATTTGATTTGATTTTTATGGATATTTTAATGCCGCACATGAACGGTATCGAAGCAACCAAACACATCAGCCAAATACAGCCGGATGCGATCATCGTCATTGTTTCTACCCAAGGAGATGAGGAAAACCAAATCCAGGCACTGCGCAACGGCGCAAAAGACTATTTTATCAAACCCATTCAGCCCGATGTATTCAAACGCCGTTTGGACCTTTATCTCAACATCATGAGCAACTCCCATGGTTCGGTGAGCACCAAACAAAGCATTAATCCATTTACCAATGCGATCTTTTGTTATAAAACGACCTATTTGCTCGAAAACGAAGAAGATTTGGCCCAACTGTGGGAATCCATGCTAGTTACCATCAAAGACAGCGTTCGGACGAACTTTTTGAGTGATCTTATCCGTTTTATCTACCAGCTAAGCAGCGCGATGCTCTCCAAAAAAGTACAGCCCCAAATCATCATGGAAGAAAACGATGCCTTTTATTTTTTCTCCATTCTAAACACCAAAATACTCCCTGCCCAAAAAATCACCCAACTCATCGAAAAATCGCTTGAAAATGCGGTTTATAAATTCGAATCCAATCTCCTCTCGTTTCAAGTAGCCAAAGAACTGCGTACTCCTAAGCCTGAGGTTATTAGAGAAGTTAAATCCGAAACAACCGTTACGCAAAAACCAAAAGAACAGGTAGTCTACAAAAAGGAAATCGAAATACTCCAAAAGTTTAATTTTATGGAATCCGAAGACTTAACCTCGCTGGAGCTAAAACTCAATGAACTTGCAACCCAGTTCATGTGGATGGGAAGCAACGAGCTCAACGTAGATGATGTTGACCAAATCGTCAACGCTTTTGAGCGCACCTCCAGTATCCTGATGCTTTACAGCCAAACCCAAACATTGGGGATGGCAATACGTGATTTGACCACCATCATACAGCAAGATGAAAAAGTTTTTATCGAAATGGCACCGCAAATGTCTGCATTGTGCAAAAGTTTCAACAACGATCTGATAATATGGCTTAAAAGTGTTTTTTACGATGGCGCCCCATCGGTCAACTATATGGATGCCTCGATTATTTCGAACATCCAAATGGTACAGTCGTTTCTCTCTCCTCCCGAAGATGTCAATTTGGACGACGGTGATGGATTTGAGTTTTTTTAACTCTTAACCAATAATATTGCAGGAAAAGAATTCAGATGGCATTTAATGATAAACCAAAGCATTACAAAGAGTGTCGTTTAGTCCATTCAAAAAAGAGTGCTTATCTTTTTTTCATAATTTCTACTGCTTTCATCACTTATATTACCTACCATTTTTACCAAGATCACCCTTTTGAAGCCTATTTTATTGGAACCATCGGATTTATTCTAAATTTTATTGTCTTCCTCGTGTTCCTAAACTTTATCCGCAACCAACAAATATTGACAGCCAGACACACTGAACTCGAAATGCTCAACTCCCTCATCGATGATTCCAACCAGATGATTTTCGTCATCCGGCTAAAAGACGCTCATATCCACTACGTCAACCAAACCGCTCTAAAAACATTGGGCTATACTCTAGAGGAGATGCAAACGATAGGGATGGAAGGATTCCGCCGTCCGCTTAAACCAAACGAGTCCTTCATGGAACACCTCACAGAGCTCAAAAAGGCAGGAAAACTCACAGACTACGCCGTCATAAAATGCAAAGACGGCAGTGAATTTCCTGCTGAAGCCAGCGTGCGAATCGTCGCCTATGGGGATACAGAATACAACATCGCATTCGTACGAGACATCAGCGATCATGATAAATACACACAAAAAATAGCTATGATAACCCAGCACCTCAATGAAGCGCAAAAAATCGCCAAACTCGGAAGCTGGCATCTGAATCTGCTCACAGGAGAGCTGGAGTGGTCTGATGAGATTTATCAACTCTTTGAACTCGATCCAAAAATGCACGAACCCACGTACGAAGGGTTTTTAAACGCTATTCATCCCGAAGATCGAGAGATCGTTAACGAAGCATACCAGCGCAGCCTCGATGATCATACAACCTACAACTATATTCACAGGCTTTTGATGCGTGATGGCCGTATCAAATACGTCCGTGAACAAGGGGAAAATTTTTACGCTCAGGACGGCACACCCGAGGGGTCTCGCGGTACGGTTCATGATGTTACGGATGAAATTCTCCTCCAGCAAGATTTAAAATTAAAAAATGATGCGCTGCTGGAAGCTTCCGCACGTTTGGAACTCGCAACGCATGCCGCTGGAATCGGTATATGGGTATGGAACCTCACCGATAACACTCTGGTGTGGGATGCCCAAATGTACAAGCTCTATGATATTCAAGAGTGGCAAAGTGAAATGATGCTTCCCTATGAGTTTTGGCAAACGTGCTGCCATGCGGATGATCTGGAGAGAATGGAAGCGGCTTTGCAAGATGCCATTGACAACAGTATCCCATTGGATACTTCATTTCGCATCCATGATTTGATGGGGGCTGAAAAATACCTGCAAGCAACCGCTATTGTCAAATACGATGAGAACCATATTCCTAAATACATGATCGGCATCAACCGCGACATCACGATGGAAAAAAACCTCACCCAAAGCCTCACCCTCTCCAAAGAGGCAGCGGAACGTGCTAACAAAATAAAAAGTGACTTTTTGGCCAACATGTCCCACGAAATCCGTACACCGCTCAACGGGGTCATCGGTTTGACCGAACTGCTGCTTCAAACAGAACTTGATCCTTTGCAGTATGAGTATCTCACCAAATCCGAAGCGGCTTCACGCGCACTGTTAAACGTTCTCAATAATGTCTTGGACTACTCCAAAATCGAAGCGCACAAACTGGAACTCGAATCTACCGCATTCAATTTAGATGATCTAATAAATAATCTTATCGCCATGCTCTCCTATAAAGCTGAACAAAAACATCTCTCTCTCGAAACACACATCGAAGATAACGTTCCTCGCACGCTCATCGGGGACCCGTTGCGTTTACAGCAGATTTTGGCCAATCTCACCGTAAATGCACTCAAATTTACCGAATCAGGCTATGTCCGTATCTCCATTAGCGCCACACCTCAAGAAGACCGCAACAAACTCACCTTTAGTATCAGCGACAGCGGTATCGGAATGAGTAAACAGGAGCAAACCGCCCTCTTCCAGCCGTTCTCCCAGGTTGATACCTCCTTCACACGAAAATACGGCGGTTCAGGGTTGGGGCTGATGATTACCAAAGAGCTCGTAGACCTCATGGAGGGTGAGATCACGGTAGAGAGTGTCTCGGGAGAGGGAAGTACTTTTACGTTTACTGCGATCTTTGAGCATGCCGCCAGTGACGAATCAAGCCAAAAAACAACCCAAAGCGACATCTCTTCCCTTCCAAATCACAAACAATGGCACTTATTGCTCGTAGAAGACAACGATCTCAACCAACTCGTAGCCTCAGAGCGCCTCAAACAAATGGGAATCACTTGTTCCATCGCCAACAACGGCCTAGAGGCGGTGGAGATGGTACAGAGAGAAACCTTTGATGCCATTTTGATGGACATGCAAATGCCCGTTATGGATGGGCTCACAGCAACCAAAGAGATCCGTAAACTGCAAGGTTTTGCCAATCTTCCTATTATCGCCCTGAGTGCCGCAGTATTGCAAGACGATCTTTTACTGGCACAAGAAGCCGGAATGAACGACTTTGTCGCCAAACCGATCGATAAAATCGCATTGCAAAATGTCCTCTCAAAATGGCTCAGTATCTAAGAATAGGGTTAAAGCTCTCTTAGGCTATAATTGCCGCCATGAACAGCGAACCTTTTACCTTTCACATCGATCCAACCCCTACTCTGCCCACACGTAAATGCCGTTTCATCGCACGCTGCCTTGGCTGGAGTCTGAGTTTTGGAAACTATGCGGTGGCTTTACTGACATGGTGGAAAAGTGATTGGTTTATTTCTATTGGTATACTGCTGTTGGGATACATCCTTTTTGGGATACTGCGCTCCAAATTGCGCAACGATTCTATCCCCGTTTCCCAACGTGAATACGAATACACCGATTACGCCATCGCAACATGGTACTTATCACGTAACGCCTGTTTCACTATCCCACCACCTACGGAATAACCCATGGCATTAGTCGATCTACTCAACGTCAGCAAACACTACGAAGCGCAAAAAATTTTAGAAAACATCAATTTTCATATTGACGAGGGGGAACGTGTCGTTATTGTCGGCAAAAACGGCAGCGGGAAATCGACTCTGATGAAAATCGTCAACGGAACACTCGATGCTGATGAGGGTGAACGAATGACCCGTCAGGGTATCGAGATAAAGATGCTCTCTCAAGTCCCAAAATTTGACCCAACCCATACGGTACGCGAAGCGGTGGAAGCAGGTTTGGGTGAGCTTCGAACCTCAAAAATCCGTTTTGACGAGATTTCCGAGCTTTTGGCTACCCAATATGATAACACGGCACTCTTGGATGAACAAGCACGTATTACGAGTTTCTTGGATCATCACAATGCCTGGAATCTGGACGATAAGATAGAGCGCATCATGCACCATTTCATGCTCACCGAGTATGAATCCAAAAACGTCGATCTTCTCAGCGGTGGCGAACAGCGCCGTGTGGCACTCGCATCTTTGCTGCTGCTCAAACCCGACATACTTCTACTGGATGAACCGACAAATCACCTCGATGTCTACATGGTCGAGTTTCTCGAAGAATTGATCCTCAAAGAGCGCTTTACCCTGCTGTTTATCTCACATGACCGTTATTTCATCGATCAAATCGCCACCAAAACCATCGAAGTAGAAGACTGCTCCCTGCGTGAATTCACAGGTGGTTACACCAACTATCTGGAACAAAAACAAGAACTGCTTCGCACCATGGCGCAGCAGCACGACAACATGCTAAAGTTGCTCAAAACCGAGAACGAGTGGCTTCGCCGAGGTGTAAAAGCGCGTCTCAAACGTAATGAGGGGCGTAAACAGCGTGTCTTGCAACTACGAGAAGATGCCAAAAACAACCCCAGTAAAATTCACAAAATGCGGCTGGAACTCGAACGAGAAGCCAAACATTTCAATCGTGGCGAGGGGATAAACCGTCAAAAGATGCTGTTTGAAGTAGAGAAACTGGGGCTGACGCTGGGAGATAAAGTGCTCATCAAAGACTTCTCCACCCGTATTCTGCAAAAAGACGTCATCGCAGTCGTAGGACCCAACGGAAGCGGAAAATCAACCCTGCTTAAAGCCCTACTGGGACGTCTGAAACCGACCTCAGGCATCATCAAAATGGGAGAGATCACCATCGGCTATTTCGATCAGCACCGTGAAATGCTCGATGACAATCTCAATCTCATCGAAACCTTCTGTCCCCATGGCGGTGACCGTGTTGATGCGCAGGGAACCGACTATCACGTCTACGGCTATCTCAAAAACTTTCTCTTCCCGAGAGAATTTTTGGATAAAAAAGTAGGTACCCTAAGCGGAGGCGAAAAAAACCGTGTTGCCCTGGCCCTGCTCTTTACCAAAAAAGTGGACTGTCTCATCCTCGATGAGCCCACCAACGACCTCGATATTCCCACCATCAATATCCTCGAAGAAAAACTCCAAAACTTTCCGGGTGCAGTCATCTTGGTAAGCCATGACCGTTATTTTGTCGATAAAATCGCCAAAAAGCTCTTTATTTTCAAAGGAGACGGAACGATTGAGGAGAGCTACAAGCCCTACAGTGAATACCTAGAAGATGAAAAAGAGTTCGCCGAGATGGATGCGATGCAAGCCGAGTTTTCCAAAGCGGCAGCACCTATTGCAGTCCAAACGCAAAAGGCAAAGGTATTCAAACTCAGCTTTAATGAACAAAAAGCGCTTGAGAAACTTCCCCATGAAATCGATGCACTCGAAAAACAGATCGACGAGATAAACCAATGTTTAGCCGATCCGAAATGTTATGAGAAAAAAGGGATTAGCGCTCTAGCACAGGAGCTTGAAAAAACGAAAATCCTCTACGAAGAAAAAGTAGAAGAACTGCTGACCATACAGGAAAAAGAAGAGGCCATCGAAGCGCTCAAAAACGCTTAGAGGACTTTTTCATTAGGAGGATTAACGTCCTCCCTTCCCTTTTCCTGAACGGCCCTCCATCATCTTCTTGCCTTGTCCTTGCATCATCCCCTGTCCCTCGCCGTAGGCATTTCCTTTACCTTGCATTCCCATCTCATTGGAAACTTTATCGGGACGCCGCATGAATTTTTCCTTTTGCTCATTTGTCATCGTGTTCTGACGGCTCATGAGCTCATTATGTAACTGCTCGCGATCTCGTTGTTGAGTCATTGCCCCACGATTTTCTAGCAATTCATTTGTATTCATAGTACGAAAACGATTTTGAACTTCATTTTGATTCTGTGCAGGCTCTGCAAATGCAAATGTTGAGAAAATAGCCGAAGCCGACAATAAGGTTAACAAAACTTTCATACTAAACCTCCAAATTGGTATAGAACTATTATAGTCCAATCAAATGAAAAAAAAATTAAATATGTGTTTTTAGTATTATTGCAGATAATCCACCACTTTAGCCATCGCGGTAACCTCTTTGATCACATTGACCACCTCTAGATGAGCCGGGTGAACAGCGTACGCATTCAACCCCTCTTGATCCTCAAACGTAGAGGTAAGCACCAAATCAAACGAACGGTCAGATTTGCCAATATCAATTCCGACTTCCATATCTTTAAGACTCTCGATCTTACTTGGCAGTGCTTCGAGCATGCTCTTGACCCGCACTAAATTTGCCTCTTTATTTTCTTCTTTGAATGCGAACATAACGATGTGTACTAACATTTTTTCTCCTAAGTTTTTAGATAACGTAACGCCAATAAAAGGTTGCGAACAGTACGATCAATGTAATCCCGACAAGATTCAACATAAATCCGAAACGAGCCATATCTTTAATATTCATAATACCGCTACTCATTACAATAGCATTGGGAGGTGTTGCAATAGGGAGCATGAATGCATAACTCGAAGCAATGGTTGCCACCATCATAAACAGCATCGGATCAAGATGGTTTTGAATCGTAAAAGAGTAGATTACCGGTAACATCACCGAGATAAGTGCCGTATTAGAGGTGATCTCTGTGGTAAAGGTAATCAATGCAGCTATTGCCAATAAAATAATCCAAGGTGAAAGCGATCCCAATCCCCCAAGACTCTGAGCACTCAAATCAGCCAATCCGGTATCTGAAAATGCTTTGGCGATTGCAAATCCGGCACCAAATAAAAACATGATATGAAAAGGAATCTTCCCTTTATCTTCCTCCCACTCCAAAAGATTCATTCCAGGGGTAAACAGCAACAGAGCAAAGCCCAGCATAATACCCTCCTCTGCCAATCCCAAACCATTCCAATACGGCTTCATCGGAGCATTCACAAACAGTAAGACCATCAAACCTACCAGCAAAGTCAATACTTTTGTTTGCGCTTTGGTGAGAGGAGGATGCGATTCGCTTACCGCAGATGGTTCGCTTCCCAACCCCAGTCCTAACATCCAACTCATAATAATCAGCATCAGTAACGCCATAGGAGCTACAAGCATAATCCACTCGACAAAAGGAATCGAAGGGAGAGAATGTTCACCCAACAATCCCAGTAAAATCAAATTCGGAGCCGTTCCAATGGGAGTAATTACCCCTCCTATACTCGCACCATAAGCGATTGCCAGTAAGTAGCGAACCTGTATTCTAGGAATATCCGACAAAAAAAGTCCCATAGAAATCAGTAACAACGTCGTGGTTGTATTCGATAATACCGTGCTTAGCAATGCAGATGTCAACGCCAAAGCAAATATAACCCCCTTAGCACTTTTAGGAAATAGCCCTAACAGATGATGTGCCATCCATCGATGCAGTCCGCTTTTTTCAACCGCAATTGCCAGCATAAAACCGCCTAAAAATAAAAAGACGATCGGATTGGCATATCCCTCTGTGGTTGTTTTGGTATTGATTATTCCAAATCCCGGAAACATAATAATGGGCAGCAGTGAAACAACTCCCATAGGCAACGCTTCATTTGTCCACAAAGCAACCAATAACGTAATCGATCCCACCAATAAAGCCTGTGTCATACTAAGCCATACCCATGCCATAAAAAATGCGATCATGGATATAAAACATGCGAGTAGAAAACGGCTTATTTGACTCTTCATCTCCATTTTTAACGCTCTAGCAGATCTTGTAAACTCTGAAACGGCGATTTGCCTTCCAAGATTGCATACACTTCTGCGGCAATCGGTAAATAAATCCCTTTTTGCGCAGCAATTTCATGCAGTGCGTATGCCGTCCCGATCCCCTCACTCACTTCACCGATCTCTTCGCAAACGGTCTCTTTGGTTTTACCGCTTGCCAATCCCAGACCTACGCGGTAATTGCGCGACATGGAGGAACTCGCCGTTAAAAACAAATCACCCGCGCCGCTGAGACCTAAAAAAGTCTCGTCTTGCGCCCCATACACTTTTCCAAAGCGCTGCATTTCAACAAGGCCTCTGGAGATCAGCGAAGCCGCCGCATTGTGCCCCAGATCTAACCCCTCACATATGCCTGCAGCGATAGCGATCACATTTTTATACGCACCGGTAATCTCAGCACCAATCACATCATCACTCACATAGGTACGGATAAATTTAGGAAACAATGCTGCCAATTCTTTGGCTGTTTGCGCTGAGTGTGAATTCACAACCAAAGCCGTCGGAAGTTTTCGCAGTACTTCAGACGCGAATGAAGGGCCTGATAAAAAGGCTAAATGATCTTCAGGCACATACTGCGCATAGATCTCATTTAAAAACTTTCCGCTGGATGCTTCGATCCCTTTGGCTGCAACCAAAATTTTCTGTCCTGAAAAGGTAAAATGCTCTTTGAGCCATTGCGATACTTGCTGCGCAGGTACCGTTACGATAAGATACTCACATGCCAGTACCTCTTCAAGAGAACGAAAATTGTCCCAATCGCGCTTGGTACGAGAAGTAACAATCACCTCATTTTTTTCACTCAGAGCGAATGCTAGTGCCTCGCCCCATTTACCCGCTCCGATGATTCCTACTTTAGACATTTCGTCTCCTTACTGCATCAATCAATACATCGAGTTTATCTTGATATCCGATCACAACTAAAATATCGCCTGGATCAATATGATGGTTATGCCCCTTGGAAGCAAAACTAAACGTTGTTCCCATCTCATGATCGACGATTGCCAATAAAATAACGTCGTATTCGCTTTTAAAATGAATATCATGCAAATATTTTCCGACAAAGGAAGAATAGGCCGTCACTTCGATTTCGACAATGTTAAGCAAACCGTCTTTGTACAGTACATCATGCAAAACTTTCGTCACAACAGGTTTTTCAAGCATATCCGATATAACATTGGCGGCGATCTGGATACTGGGCAATACTTTGTTTGCACCGGCACTTTTCATCTTGATCGCACTTTCATTGTCTTGAGCCAACGCAACAATGTGCAGTTTTTCAAAAGTAGCACGCAGTGAGATCGTCAAAAAAACATTTTCGGCATCGTTGGCCAAGGCACAAAAAACAATCAAATTTTCAACATCAAAACTTTTCTCGATTCCCTGCCAATTTTCACTTAAATCAAAAAGTTCAACCGAAAACCCTGCCTGTTGTGCTGCATTTTTTTCTTCTTGATCAATAACAAAAAGGGCAAAGTCCTGATAAATATTTCGTACCTGTTCCGCAATTTGACGCGAATACTCATTAAATCCAAAAACAGCAGCGCTTCGAGTCATCACTAAACCTTATTTCGATGTAAAAGATTCCGAAATTCTCCAACCAATGAACGCTTGGCAACGATAATCGCAATATCTCCTGCCGCAATTGCAAACGATGACGATGGATTAAACGCAAAGAATTGGGTCTCTCGTTGATAAATCCCAAGCATACTAAGACGCTGATGAAACAGTGGATGAAGCAGCAGCTCAAAAAACCGTTTTGACATCCCGCTATCGAGGATAATCTCTTCAATAACCGTTCCTCCGTGTTCGGAACGCAAGGCATGGATCACTTCAAATGCGATAGGCTGATTGCTGATTTTTTTACTCATAAAGCCCACAAGTTCTTGAGGATTGACCATCTCATCGATTCCCGCCATTAAGAGTTTTTTCCGATTCTCAGGTTTATGCAAAATCGAATGCAGAGGGACTTTTTTATTCAGTTCACGGATCGTCAATGCCGTATAGATATTGGCCACATCACTGTCTTGCAGTAATATTACCGCGATAACCTGCCGCTCAAAATGAAGCCGAATATCCCCATAGGTATGCAGAGAAGCAGAATCAAAATTCAAAACATACATCCCGTCATTTTGAGCTTGTTTGGCCTTGATCGGGTCTTTTTCCAAAACAACAATATGCTTTGATGCTTTACGTAGACGATGAACGACTTCATTTGTCAAAGGCGAATAACCGCACACGAGATAAAAACGCCCCAGTTTGCTGACGTCATCAATCATTTTTTCTTCTTTGATCTCATCGAGCTTTTCCGTAAATGCGGTAACAATAATCGACGTTGCAAAAGAGATAACCGCGATACCGGAGATAATGATGATCATCGCGACCATTCTCCCCTCAGGAGTCACAGGAACCATATCTCCATACCCAACCGTAAAGATGGTAACAACCGACCAGTAAAGCGCTTCAAAAAGAGTATTGATCGGAGATTTAGGATTGGTAGCCTCCATCACATAAATCAAAACAGAAGAAATCATAATCATGATCAAGGCAAACAACGCAAGCGTCAGCAACTCAAACTTTTTAGAAGCAAGGATGGAGATGAGACGACGTAAACTCTTTGCATACCTAAAGAGCTTCAATACTCGAAAGAGGACAAAAATACGCAATATCCGTAATTCGTGGAAAAAAGGCATAATAGCCAGTAAGTCGATGATCGCGGCAGGTGAAAGGATAAACTCAAGCTTTTGTTTAAAAATTGTTTTGAATGCCTGTGAAAGCGAAAACGGACGATGCAAAAAAAGATCGCTCTCATATTGATCGATAACCACTTGTGCACTGTCACTGTATACCCACAAGCGTGTAAGATACTCAATCAAGAAAATAAACGAAATCACATAATTGTTAAAAAAAAGCCACTCTATCGACATCTCATATTTGACTTGCCGAATAAGGATATAAACACTGAGGAAAATCAATAAGATCATCCCATAATCAAAATACTTTTTATATGGATAATGGCTGTTTTCTAAAAGATTGTAAGCAAAATTCTTAGTATTACGGTAGGGTGAATACGAATGGAGGAAAAATGCAAAGGCAACAAGCCACCGACCTACCATGAAAATTCTTATTGAGCCAGTTTGGCTTGAAGAATCTCGTTGAGGGTATTAGGGTTCGCCGAACCTTTGGATGCCTTCATCGCTTGACCCACAAAAAATCCGAACAGCTTATCTTTACCCGATTTGTATTCGGCTACTTTATCCGCATTAGCTGTCAAAATTTCATCGATCAACGCTTCAAGTGCACCTGTATCGCTCACTTGCTTCAGACCCAATGTGTCGATAATTGCATCCACATTCCCGCCATTATTACTGAGTAAATAGTCCAAAATCTCTTTAGCGGCTTTACCGCTGATAATGTTCTCCTCAATGCGCTTTACAAGTGTTCCAAGCGTCAGGGCATCCACAACGGAATCCACCGCACTCATTCCGCCGCTCAAACGTCCTTGCAACTCTACCGTCAGCCACGTGATAGCATTGCGCGCCGTAATACCGCATGCCAGCATCGCTTCAAAATAGTGAGCACTTTCCAATGTCGCCGTAACCACCGCCGCATCGTAAGGACGAACACCAAACTCACTCACAAAACGCTCTTTTTTAGCATCCGGAAGCTCTGGAATGTTGCGCATCGTACTGTACATAGCATCATCTACCACTACTTTGAGCAAATCAGGTTCAGGAAAATAGCGATAGTCCGCTGCCCCCTCTTTGCCGCGCATTGAGCGGGTTTCTTGCTTTGTTTGATCAAAAAGACGTGTCTCTTGGACAATCTCTTGCTCATACAATCCGTCTTCCCATGCCTCTCGTTGACGTGCTACTTCCAGTTCAATTGCTTTTTGAATAAATCGGAAGCTGTTAATATTTTTAATCTCGACACGTGTATAAAGCTTTTCATCACCCTTTGGACGAATAGAGACGTTGACGTCAACACGAAACGATCCCTCTTGCATGTTAGCATCACTGATGTCCAAATAACGGACAATCGAATGCAACTTTTTAAGATACAAAATCGCTTCTTCTGCAGAACGCATATCCGGCTCTGAGACAATCTCCACCAACGGTGTTCCCGCACGGTTCAAATCCACTTTGGAGATGGAACCCTCATGGATATTTTTCCCCGCATCGGACTCGATATGGGCACGGTTGATGCGGATCGTTTTTTGGCTTCCGTCTTCAAAGTCAACCGTTAATTTTCCATGTTCAACGATCGGAGTGTACAGCTGCGTAATTTGATAAGCAGTAGGGCTGTCAGGATAAAAATAACTTTTACGGTCAAAGAAGCTCGTTCGGTTGATCGTAGCGTTAACAGCGGTGCCAAACATCCCGGCTTTTCGCAGCGCTTCTTTGTTCAATACCGGCAATGCACCCGGAAGAGCCAAACACATCGGACATGTATTCGTGTTTTGTTCGTGATTAAAGCTCGTAGGGCATGCACAAAAAAGTTTAGACTCGGTATTAAGTTGAACGTGTACTTCTAATCCGATAATGGTTTCAAACATATTGATAGATTCCTTATTAAATAAAATATCGTATCGATGCAAATCCGTAGGCACCGACTGCTTCGACTTCGTTTATCTGCTCTTGAGAAAGAATTCCGCCCAATGCAAAAATAGGTATTTCCATTTTATCCACAATTGCTTTTAAATCCTCTAAACCCTTGGGTTCTCCTTTATGTGGAGAAGCAAAAATAGGGCTGTAGGTCACAGCATCTGCTCCTAAACCTTGTGCCATTAGAGCTTCCATGTGGGTATGAGTACTTACAACCACATACAACCCTCGCGATTTTGCATGCCCAATTTCAGTAAATTGATGAGAGGTGAGATGCACACCGTCTGCCCCTGCTTGATAAGCAATAAGCGCATCCCCATGCACCAGCACATGAGGGACCTTATTCTCTCGGCATGTATCAATAAATACACGTGCAAGTTCAGGGTAAAAAGGAGTTTCTTTGTCACGAAATAGGGCGTAATCCGGAGTATGGCGATCGAGCACACCCTTTAAACGATCAGTCAACGTTTCCACAGAATGACCGTAAAAGAGAGGATCTGTAATTAAATAGGACTTCACTCTCGCGCTTGTGACGAATTGGAATTCAGGGCATCACGTATTTCGATTAAAATCGCAGTCTGTTTTAATACCTCATAATGACGATCACGAGACATGGAAAGGTTTTCCAAAATAACAATCGAGAACAAGGCTATAAAGAGGAAAAGAAAAGCGAACAATAACGCGGTAATAATGCCCAAGAAGATAAAAGATTGAAACGTTACCCAAGTACCAATAATCGCAAATCCCCAAGAAGCCCCTATAAGGAAGCTTAAAAGCAAGTTACGTGTATTGCAGGATTTCATAAAAAGTTCTTAGTGATCGTCGCTAAGAAGTACTGCACCACCAAGATAAACATAGGTAAGCATCATAAAAATAAACGCTTGTAAAAATGCCATGAAAGTCAAAAGCGCAAAAGGGATCATTGGCAATAACCATGGAGCCAACATCAAAATAACCATCAAGAACATATCATCCCCTTTGACATTACCGAACAAACGGAAACTCAAAGAGATAACACGAGAGATGTGAGAAACGATCTCGATCGGGAACATCAACCATGCCAACCACCATACAGGGCCCATGAAGTGTTTGAAATAAGTGATTAATCCATTACGACGGATACCCTCGAAATTGTAATAGGTAAAAACAACCAATGCAAGCGCAAGAGTGAAATCCAAAAAGGCACTCGGTGCTTCAAAACCGGGAATAATTCCGATTATGTTTGCAACACCTACGAACAAACCGATCGTTGCGACCAAAGGAAGGTAACGACGCGCTTCTGTTTTACCCATAACATCTGTTCCCATTGCCAAAACACCGTTAAGATATGCTTCCAAAACGTTCTGTGTTCCCGTTGGAACCAAACGAAGATTAGCCGTTGCCATACGCGCAAGAATGATGACAATTCCCGCTGCAAGCAACATATGTGTTAGAAAGATAAAAACATGATCTTCTCTGTAAAGACCAAAGAAAGTAAACAATTCGCCCATGAGATAGCGTTCCTTTGCCGGTAATATTGGCGTGATTATAATGCGTTAGAGATTAAATTCCACTAAATCCAAATTATTTGCTACCGAATCCGAAAGTAGTATAAATGTATTTCGCCATTTTTTCATCGGTAATCTGACCTTCACGCTCTTCGACTTTCTTCAAATTTCTATTCATCACTGCATGATACGATTTGCCGTCAAAATTTTTGCTTCTGATATCTTGCAATTTGCGAACAAGTTCCTTTTCTGTGAAAGTATTCAACGCTACGCCGCAAACATAATATTGTCCTTTCGATGCCACATCAAGTGCAGCTCTTTGTTTGGTCGTAATACCCGATGCCCCTTTGAGTTTTTTAACTCCATCAGCTTTCTCACCGTGACACGCTGCACAATTGTTTTTATAAATCATACTGGGCGTTTCCAAATCTTTTGCACTGCAGTAACTTGACATTAACAAAGCTGCGAATCCAATTACCAATACATCACGTGTTTTCATTATAAAACCTCCGAACTAATATTTGAACCATTATATATTATTATAACTCAACTTTCGCACATAAAACCTAACTATTTGATGTATTTTGCTAGTGTTTTTACTGGAATCTATGTGTGGAAGTTGAGATATTATGTTATTATTTGGGTCGAAATGCTTTAATAACCTCTTCATTGCACTCCAAATACGGCCCCTCAATCAGATCGATACAGTACGGTACAGCAGGAAAAACGGCATCCAGACACTCGCGAATCGATTTGGGTTTCCCAGGAAGATTAATGATAAGTGATTTTCCTCGAATACCTGCTGTTTGTCGTGATAAAATCGCTGTTGGGACATATTTTAGGCTCACAGAGCGCATCAACTCACCGAATCCAGGCATCATCTTCTCACAGACATTTTCAGTAGCTTCTGGGGTCACATCTCGTTTTGCAGGGCCTGTTCCTCCTGTTGTCACCACAAGACAGCACCCGTGCACATCGCACAGCTCCCTCATCGTCTCTTCAATCGTATCTTGTACATCAGGAATACAGCGATAAACAATCTCATGCTCACTTTTTAAATATGCTTTCATTGTATCCTGAATCGCCACACCCGATATGTCTTCATAAATTCCTGCACTGGCACGATCTGATGCTGTGATAATCCCGATTTTAATCATTTACACTCCTGTAGAAAATGGTTTCCTCTGCGAACTGTGGTCACTGTTGCATAGGGTAAAAAAAACTCTTTTGCTCCTGACACATCGATAATCGCATCTTCGAGCCCTAAATAAACCTCAATTTTTATCCCTTTATCTATAATCTTATCCATTAGGTCTTCATTCCATACAAAATTCAAGAGCTCATTAAGCTCATCGACAGTTCCTATTTTCATTTCAACATCTTGAACCTCATAGGGAGCAAAACATCCCTCTATAAAACGAAGAAAATAACCTTCGCTGTCCGTTGAAAAGGAGCTAAGCTGAAGACGTTTAAAAGAGGATTTTTTAGTTTGAAAAAAGGCAGGGGAAAAAAGCTGTAAAGTGTCTATGCGGCTCATAGAATTTGCCGCATGTAATGCTGCTTTGATCGCACCGTAGCTAAATCCTGCAACGGTATAGCCACTTTCACGCACAAACGGCCCAA
Source organism: Sulfuricurvum sp. (assembly GCA_030693335.1). Taxonomy (GTDB): domain Bacteria; phylum Campylobacterota; class Campylobacteria; order Campylobacterales; family Sulfurimonadaceae; genus Sulfuricurvum. The sequence continues at coordinate 21,375 of JAUYAU010000011.1, read as the reverse complement.
AAAAACGGCGATCATTGGTCAGTGAGAAACCACTATAGAATGTCATTCATCGTCTCTTTTGCCAATGCTTTAGATATCTGCTCATAATCGCTCAAAATAGCTTCGAGCTTATCAACACTGCTGTCATAGCGTTGTAAAAGTGTTTTGATCTCTACGTACAATCGATCAATTAAAGCACTGCAGTCACTTTCCTTTGCGAGAAGTGAAGGTCCCATACCATACTCATAAATCATACTGTGAGCTAATTCGCGCACAGCCGTAACATCATGGGATGCATTGGAAGCGTGTTCACCAAAACGAAGATCACAAGCAGCAATTCCGGCGAGATGTATCCGTATTTGAGACTCGATTTCATGTTTTAGCAACGGTTCGGCACTGGGAGGGGTAATGGTTTCATTGCTCAAAGTGATCTTTTCATAGGGGAGATCAGACCACGTAGCCGCAAATACTTTACCCGCTTGGTAACGGGCTTGATAGTGGCGCTGCTGCTGCGAGAGCATCGCTATCTTTTTCTTACCGAACATCACTTTGTCTTTGACTGCCAAAAAATGTTCCATTTTCACTTGAAATTCACGCTGACGCAAACACAGCAAGGCCGCTTCATTGGTCAGTGCCGCAAGAGAGGCACCATTAAACCCTACCGTCATTTTAGCAATCTCATCAATGGAGAGCTCATGAGGAATATTATGCAGATATTTTTCCAATATGGAAGCGCGTTCACTCGCAGTTGGCAATTCAACAAACACACGTCGATCAAACCGTCCCGCGCGTAACAGTGCGCTGTCCATCACTTCGATATTGTTAGTTGCCGCTATAACGACGATTCCCGCTGTCTCTTCAAATCCGTCCATCTCTGTGAGGAGTTGATTGAGAGTTCCTTCACGCTCATCGTTGCGTCCCCCGTCACGCTTTTTTCCTACTGCATCAATTTCATCAATGAAAATAATAGAGGGGGCATTTTTCTTGGCTGCGGCAAACAGCTCATGAACTCTTTTCGCTCCCATACCGACATAAATATGGACAAAAGAGGCACCGCTTTGATAGAAAAAGGGAACATCGGCTTCTGCCGCGACCGCTTTGGCAATCATTGTTTTTCCCACCCCTGGAGGGCCTACCAGCAAAACACCGCGTGGCATACGGGCACCGAAATTGTAATAACGTTTTGGATTACGTAAAAAGTCAATAATCTCTTCGAGCTCTTCTTTAACATCGCTGATCCCACCGATATCACTAAAGCGGACATTCGATTTAACTGGAACTACTGAAGCATTGCCCACACTCTCAGGCTCATTTATTTTGACTGCCATTACTTCTTCGTCGGATTGCAAACGTCCCAATGCAAAACGTCCCTTATAAACCCACCCCAAAGCACCGATAATACCGCCAACAATGATAATAAAAATGATCCAGCCATAACTGCTTTTATGCTCTATTTTTAACTGTGCAAGAAGTTCTTGAGACAATTGTGCTGATTGTATTTTAACAACACCGTAATCGCGTGTAGAGAGATACACATATTCACCATCTATGACCGCACGATCTACTGTTCCTGTGGCAATTAAATGGGATGCTTCCGCCAAAGAGAGCGTGTCTGTACTGTCTCTTAACAACGCATAGATTAATAAAAGAACAATAATGCCACCTGAAACAAGAAGAATCAGCTGATTACGATTAGAATTGGGCCACGTTATGTTCATCTGCTACCTCATATTTTTCGATTTGAATCCAATTTCCGGACAAATCTTCATTTGACTGAATCAAAATTTTATTGAAAAACTGATCCAGTCCGCTATAAGTTCCATTGCTCTGAGACTCTACCAAAACATCCAATGGAACTTTTACGTTTTGGCGGAATAGACGGTTATTTTTTTCAATCAATGCAGTTAACTCACGCATACGGAGATTGGAAACCGATCCGTTAACTTCAGGCTTCATTGTAGCGCTTGGCGTTCCGTCTCGCTTGGAATAGGTAAAAGGATGGATATGGGTCAAATGAAGCTGTGCGACGTTTTTCATCGCTTCTTCCCACAATGCATCTGTCTCGCCCGGATGCCCAACGATAAAATCGGTACCCAAGGCAAAGCCCTTGGCATTGAGCATATCAAAAAGCTCCACATCACTCTCAAAACGGTTACGGCGGTTCATAATTTTGAGCATCGGATTGGAACTGTGCTGGATGGCAATATGTAAATGACGCTCTAACCAGGGCTCATCCAAAATTTCACGAAACGACTCGTTAATCTGTATAGGTTCTAAACTTCCAACACGGATACGGCGAACCCCTCGGATCATCGACATTTTTTTCATCAGCTGGGCGATGTTTTTCCCCTCGCCTTGCCCATAGCTTCCTACGTTCGTTCCGGTGAGGACAAATTCGCCAAAACCATTGCTTGCCAAACGATACACTTGCTCTAATATTTTTGTTTCATCCATATTACGTGAATCACCGCGTACAAAAGGAATGATGCAGTAACTGCATCGAAAATTACATCCTTCTTGGATCTTGATAAATGCTCTGGATTTTCCGATAAACTCATCAACAATTGCTTCATCGATGTAATTGAGATCCCCAATTTCATAAAAACGGTTCTCTTGTGACAGAAGCGTATTGATCTTCATTTTTTCGGACTGTCCAAACACCCCGTGCACTTTGTTCGCCTCAAAAAGACTTTCCCCTTTTGTATGCGCTCCGCATCCGGTTAAAAAGAGCTTTTTTCCCTGCTTTTCGATACTGTTAATGTACCCGCGCACACTTACATCAGCGCCATTGGTCACCGTACAAGAGTTAACGACAACAATATGTGCTTCGCTCTCATTCTCCGTTACTTCATACTGTGTCAATGCTCCCATCATCACCTGTGAATCATAAACATTGGTTCGGCATCCAAAGGTTTTAAAATAAACTTTTTCCTTCATGCGTCTTCCATAACAGGCTGCTGTTTTTTCTCAATGGGACCTGTGTAAAATGTTTGAGTAGGATAGGCTATCCTAATGTCATATTCGGCATTGAATGCGTCAATAATGTCCGCTGATATTGTGCTGCGAAGCGTCAATGTCGCATAGGCATTTGTCAGATACCATGCACTTACTTTTAAGCCGTTAGATTCAATAAACGTAAAAATTCTCGGTTCCACATTTGCATTTTTTAAACTGTACCGATCTCGCAACTTATTAATCTGTTTACGCGTTATTTCAGTATATCCCTTGGCATATTTACGACATATTTCTTTCGCGATATGAACTGCTTTTTTATGATTTGAGTCAAACGTTATTGTAATGTCTACTCCATCCCATACTGTATTGAGTGTTCCATGTGTGTAATTGGCAATCAGTGAGGTAAAAATATAATTATTCGGAATAAATACAATTCGTCCTGCACGTCTGTTCTGCATCACTGTGGTCAATGTCACATCTTCATGTATGGTCATTCTTTGAAGAGAAATGTCCAATACATCCCCTACGTAAACCATACCGTCTTTTTCAACGCGGATACGATCACCAACATTAATTGATCCTCCAAAAACAATCACAAACCACCCTATTATAGACATAAACCAGTCACGTAAAGCAATAGCAAGACCCGCAGAAGCGAATCCCAAAACCGTTGCCAAATAACTGACATTGTCCATAAAAGTAAAAAGCAGAACAACAATGACTAAAGTTACCGTTACAAACGTTAAAATCTTATTGGCCATATAAAAACGTTCATTATCCGTAATGTACCGTTTGACAATTCGCTTGATTAAAAATGCGATCATAAACAATACAATGATAACCGAGCCGATATTCAATAATTTATAGATTTGATCTTTAATCTCTTTGTTGATTTTTGCCTCAATGGATTCAACGCGTTTGCCATAAACATCTGCTGTGGAGGTAAGGGTATCAAGAGCGAGTTTGAATTTTTCTATTTGCAACAGCGTCGCATCAAGCTCTACTTCATAATCTGCTTTGGGATTTAGCTTCGTTAGCAGCCGATATAATGCAACTTGACGCTCCATAATATCTGTAAGTTCTCGAAGTTCCTCCGCTTTGACTTTATAATCTTTATACTGACTGTTTAGACGCTTAATATACGACAATCCGGTAATAATCCCAAATGGATTGCTAATCTTAGGGGCTTCTTCAACAGCATCAGGTTTTAGCAAACTGGCAAAAGGAGAGGTTCCTTGCATTCTAAAGCCATCAATTTGATCCAATAAAATTTTTTCTTTGGCTTGTAAAGCCTCAATTTCCAATCGTCTCTCGGTTGTAGCACGGCGATCTTTCAGCTCAATGATACGTCGCTGAACCTCCCGTAAACTTTTACGCGATTCTTGATAGGCCATATAAGAATTGTAACTCTTGGTCCAAATACTGCTGTCTTTTGTCAACTCTTTTTTAATTTTGGCCAGTTCATGTTCGGTATTTTGAATCGTTATCTCTTTGGATTCTCCATCTATAAATTCAGTATCCTTTTTAGGTGCACCATAGGCACTGCTTGCAAGAAGAAAAAAAGTGACGATAAACGTAAAATACGATTTCATAATTATGTCCCTTCGTAGCGTTTCAGTACATTTTTAACTTTATCCGGAGAGATGGAATCGGTGATTTTAACACCGCCAATTGAGTGTGGAAGGATAAAAGTAATTGATGCGTCCGAGCTTTTTTTATCCAGAAAAAAAGCTTGATAAAATTTTTCAACATTCGAAATCGGATAGGTTAACGGCAAATCATAACGTTCTAAAACAGTCCTAATACGCTTTACTTCTTCACGGTTCATAAGTCCGATATCACATGCCAAATCATTCGCCATAATCATCCCTATAGCAACACTCTCCCCATGCAGATAGGTCTCGTAACGGGTCTCATTTTCGATAACGTGACCGAAAGTATGGCCATAGTTGAGTGCTGCACGAAGTCCCTGCTCTTTTTCATCGGCTTCTACCACTTTGGCTTTGGTCTGGACCGCTTGTGTGATTGCTTTGATAAGATTATCTCCTACACGCAAATCATTATCTTCCAACCATTCAAAAAATTCAGCATTAAACGTTACCGCCATTTTAACGATCTCGGCAACCCCTGCCCCAAATTCACGTGCTGGCAAAGTATTTAAAAAAGAAGGGTCGATGTGAACCGCTTTGGGCTGATGAAATGCCCCGATCAAGTTTTTACCGTATTTGTTGTTAATCCCTGTTTTTCCACCCACACTGGCATCAACTTGCGAGAGAAGAGTTGTAGGAATTTGGATAAAATCAATACCACGGTTGTAAAGACTCGAAGCAAACCCGCCCATGTCCCCGATCACTCCTCCGCCAAAGGCTATCAAAAGAGATTTGCGATTCAGGCGATGATCAAACATACGATCCAAAATGAATTCTATGCTCTCCCAATTTTTATACTGTTCACCATCGGCAATGGTAATAATATACACCTCTTTTGCACTCAGACGAGACAGCAGCGTTTGCAAATGGAGACCCGCAACTTTTGGATTGGTTAAAATCGCAACTTTTCCTTCAAATTGGATGTCGTTCAAAGGTCCGATATGAATCGGATATGAATCATCAATGGTTCGGTTAAGGGCAATATTAATCGTCATGTGCAGCCTAAAAATGAAGTTTAGTAATAGGCTATAGTGTACTTCAAAGTCTCTTAAAATTAAGACTTTTTAGATCTGAGTAGGGATAAAAAGCTGATGATAGGAATCCAGCTTTGTGTACAAAGTTTCCGAATCCGTGGCGAAAAAATGTTTCAACGGACTGGCAAACATCTTTTGGGTAAAAGGCAAACACTGCAAAAAATTATCATTCTCTCTTAAAAGACGGATGGGATTCTCTTCGGTTTCAATAATACGAATTGATTTTGAGAAAATAGCCGAAAGATTATTAAAATGTTCTACCGCACGTAAATTACTCGTTCGATCTTCAACAACATAATCAATCAATTCCAAATCAAATCCAAGCTGAGAGGCTACGTCAAAAATTGTTGTAGAGATATGTTCAACATGATTTTCTTCACCCAATATCACCACTGACTTTTTAAGCGTTGAAAAAGAGCAATCCGCCAATTTTAGGACCGGTACATTGCTTTTATAAAGATTCGATCGAATTGCTTTTTTACTAAACATCTTTTGAGATACGATAAATAAACCGATGTGATGCTTTCGAATGTCTCTGGACATAATTTCTTCATCAACCATCCCATCATAGACAATATCCAATTCAACCCCATGATTTACATATGATTTAATATATCTTAAGCTTTCGATATTTCCAGGGTTAACCACTTTAATCAATAAGGGCTTATTGAGTTTTTCATGAATATAGATGCTTCGGCGTACCAATTCATGAATGGTTTTTGTTTTTTCAATCTCCATATCAATATACAAATAGAGCTTGCTTCCAAAAGGAGCAGGAAATTGTCCAAGTTCACGTTTTATGGCACGATAAACGGACTTTAAAACATTGGGTTCTCCGACCAATACAAGCGCATCATTGGGTTGAATCATTTTTTGATCCGTAGGAATAATAAGCTGACGGTTACGGTAAATTGCCGCTATTTTCCAATTATTCTGCTCAATAGCACCAATATGGCGATAAACGAAGGAACTCCCAAAAGGGACCAAAACCTCCATTATTTCCCCATTTCCCAATCCGATATTTTGTGCAAGTACAGGGATATTTGGAAGAAACTGAATCAAATTCAGACCAATGATTTGCTGCATATTTACCCATTCAATGCCATCATCAGGATTTTTACTATTCCATAAATCAAGTGCGATAATACGAATACTGGGTTTAAAAAGACGAATATTTTTAATGGTGTTTTCTAAATCAGAAGGGTTTTCCATAACTAAAATGGCCTGAGAAAAATCGATCTTTAAAACATTGGTAATTTTATAATTACTGGTAGGATCAAAAGAGAAAAATTTAAAACGCGCCAAATCATAGCCTTCGAAAGGCTCTTCTTCTTTGGATTGAACAATATAATAAATATTTTCACTCGTTTGAATACCGATGACACTCTTTATAAAGTGCCGTCCGATAATCCCATCTACAACGATTAAAATTTTTTTCATTCTTCTATGACCACCTAATTGTTGACGTGATTGTACCATACAAATATTCACGACTCTATTTATGAACATGGTATACTAACAATAAGTGATCGGTAAAGGATGAATTATGAAAGTTGATACCAAAAAGTATTTTGCGGCTTTATTTATATTTTGTGCAACGGTGATTGCTATGGGTGTTCATGATTACAAGCAAGGAGATCAAGTTCTATTCGAAACCGTTGCAAAGTCATTACTTATTTTTATGGGAGCACTTCCATTTATGCTTCTGTATCGTAATATTCTATCTCGTAAAGTTGCAGATTTATCTCAAAAGATGGATGTGCAAAACGAGAAGCTGTATGAAACCACGAATCTTTTAGAAGAAAAAGTAGAAGAAAAAACCAAAGAGCTTCTTGATGAGGGATTTAAAGATCCATTAACCCATCTTTCCAACCGTCATCGCCTCATGTTTGATATTGATCGATACGCTTATCGTACACTTATCATTGTCCATCTTCAAAACTTTAAAGAACTAAATAATTTTTTTGGCAGCAAAATTGGCGATTCATTATTGCAAGAATTCGCCCTATGGCTTGAACGCCTCAACTACAATGCCTATCGTTTAGGAAATGATGAATTTGCACTCTTAATTCAAGCACAGCTATCTCAAAAAGAGGTTGCGGAATACTGTGATGAATTTACCTATCAACTTTTTCAACACCCTTTTATTGCCGGTATGGAAAAAGTATCCCTTTATGCCAACATGGGGGTACATGTCGGAGATAAACTTTCATTGATGCATGCTGATACTGCACTAAAATCAGCGATAGAGCTGTCAAAAACATTTGCCATTTACGAAGCATACAATGAAGAGGAATCCCAACACCAGCACAACATTCAAACTGCTAAAAATATACGAGAAGCTTTTCATACAGGACGTATCATTTGCTACTATCAGCCCATCATATCAACAATCACAGGTGATATAGAAAAATACGAAACCTTAGCCCGATTAATTGATACCAATGCTGCAATTATCCCTCCGCATGACTTTTTGTATGTAGCCCAAAAAACACGGCTTTATCCTGAAATCACCCAAATTATTGTCGCTCAAGCATGCGAAACATTTCAAGATCGCAGTGAAAATTTTACTGTTCATTTATGCATTCAAGACATCACCGATCACTCTACTATCCATTTCATCGAAAAAATGGTTGTCAGTACCAACACTGCAAACCGTATTATTTTCGAACTCTCCGAACAGGATATTTATGAACACTATGTTCCTATGACATTGTTTATCCAGCACATCAAACGTCTTGGATCTAAAATTGCTATTGATAATTTTGGAAGCAGTTACTCGAATTTCGACAAGCTTCTTCACTTAGATATTGATTATCTTAAAATTGACGGTTCATTGATCAATAAAATAATGCACAGCCAACGACACACTCAAATTATCCAAACTATTGCCACTTTTGCTGAAGCAATCGGCGCTAAAGCAATTGCGGAAAATGTCGAAAGTGCTGAAATCTTACAGAACGTCACGACTATAGGGATTCCCTATGCTCAAGGGTATTACATAGGTAAGCCTGGCCCTTGCTGTTTTGAGTAAAACGTAGCAACATATTTACGTTCGTCCTGAGCTTGTCGAAGGATTATATGGTTCGACAAGCTCACCACGAACGGCAACTAAATAGCAATATTTTCTTGACCTAGACGGTAGAGGGCAAAATCGTATTTAATCGGATCATGGGGATCAAAAGAACGTAACGTTGCCGTCAGTTCCAATGCTGCTTTAAGATCGCATTGGCGGCGCTGTAACAATCCAAGCTTTTGTGAGAGTGCAAACGTATGGGTATCCAGCGGCATTATGAGCTCATGCGGGCTCATAACATTCCATAAACCCATATCAAGCGCATCACTGCGAACCATCCAGCGCAAATACATCATCCAACGCTTCATTGCTGACGTACCTGCTATGCGTTTGATCGGTTTTCCAATAAGAAACGTATAGCCTTGAGAGCGGTAGGAGTTTAGATCATACAGTGTTTCAATCACGGCACTGATGCCCCCTAGCACACCCTCTTTATCATAACCGATTTTGAAGGTTTCCTCAACGCCACCCTGACGCTTTAATCGCCCAAGGGTTATCAGCCATTGGGCAATATCCTGTGATGTTTGAAAGCGATAATATTTGCCTGACGTCGATTGTAGAATAAGGTCTTCTTGGGCATCCACCAATGAAGCATCCAAGGAACTTAAAAAGGAAACAATCGCTTGAACATTGCCATACGCAAACAACGCACAGGTGAGCGCATGACATTCATCTCTTGTTGTACGTGCAATCATGAGAGGATCGGGTTTTTCAACACTTAGCTCACTCGTGCTGTTACGTAAAGCTACCTCAGCGTCAAGACGTGCTTTAAGTGCTCTCATCGGCCTAGCTGATAGAGTTTTTTCCGCTCAGAGGAACCTGCAATGTTAAGTTGTGCACGGTATTTGGCAATTGTACGGCGTACCATAGTAATTTTAAATTTAGTTTGTACCATTTCCAGGAGTTTCATGTCACTTAGCGGTTTTGTGTGGGATTCTGCTTTGACCAGTTCGCCTACGTACTCTTTGATGGCGGCATTGGAGACATCTTCATCAATGGCCGTCGTAAAAAAGTCTTTCATCGGCAGTGTTCCCCGATCACATGCGATATACTTGTTAGCAATGGCACGTGAAATCGTAGAGGGATTATGGCCAAATTCATCTGCCAATGTTTTGAGCGTCAAAGGCTTAATAGCCCCACCCGTAAAGAAGTCATACTGATACTCGACAATCATCAGCCCTACTTTATACAGCGTCGCTTTGCGCATCTCCAACGCATCGATCAGACTTTTAGCCTCTTTGATTTTATCGCGTACAAACGCATGATCCACCCCATATTCTGAATCAATGGAGATTGTCGGATAATAGCGTTCGTTGAGGGAAACTTCGATTCCCGTTTCTGGATCGTTGTAAATCATCAGATCGGGGATAATTTGTGCCGATTCCTCCATGTAGTCAATACCCGGAGGATTTTTAAAACTACCAACCACATGCATTACCTCAGCAAACTTTGGCTCTTTGTGAAAACGGTTTAGTGCATCGAGGTGTTCGATCATCTCTATGGCAAGAGGATACGCTTCATCGCTGATGGAAGAGTGCTCTAGCTGGAATAAAAAGGACTCTTTGAGATCACGCGCGCCAATACCTACGGGATCCACATGGCGAAAACGCCCGCGTATCTGTTCAAACTGCGCTAAAGCAATCCCTTCTTGGGCACAAAACGCTTCGCTGTCTCCCTCATAATATCCTCCCTCATCGAGGTTTTCAATCACATGGCGAGAAATTGCTTGCGACATTGGTGTCGGAAATAAAGGAGCTTCTATTTGCTCTTCTAAAACATCATAAAGACTTCGATACGCAATCGTTAGTGCTTCAATCGCTTCGGAATGGGAGTTTTGGACATAGCCGTATTGAATTTTTTTGGGGATTCGTCCACTAAACGACTCTTCGTATCCTGAACGCACTTCAATGAGGGGATTGGACTCCACAAACGGAGACATTGCATCCCCCAAATCGCTCAGACTCGAATGGAGAATCGGCAACCAGTTGCGCAGTGTGTTTGAAAGCTTGTTTTTAAGCTCAACGTTGGTTCGAACCCTTAGTGCTGCCATAATTTACAGTTTGAACGATTCGCCGAGATAGTGTTCACGTACATCACTGTTGTGTGCTATTTCGTCGCTGGTACCTGCGGCCAGCAACTCTCCGCTTTTAATAACATAAGCACGATCACACACCGCTAATGTTTCACGGACGTTATGATCGGTAATCAAAACTCCGATACCGTATTCAACCAACTGTGCGATAACGTTTTGGATGTCGGTAACTGCAATCGGGTCTACCCCTGCAAACGGTTCATCCAAGAGCAAAAATTGCGGTTTATTGACCAATGCACGCGCGATTTCGGCACGACGTCGCTCACCGCCGCTGAGATTGATTCCGCGACGATTTCGGATTGGCTCGATGTTAAACATCTCCAGTAACTCTTCGATACGCTGTTTTGCCAGTTCCTTGGAAAGCTTACCCGCTTCTGCTGCGATAATCAGATTTTCTTCGACCGTTAAATCTTTGAAGATCGATGCTTCCTGCGGCAAATAGCCGATCCCCATTTGCGATCGCTTGTGCAACGGAAGATTGGAAACATTTTCACCATCAATATAGACTTCCCCACCCGTCGCTTCCACCAATCCGCAAATCATGTAAAACGTCGTTGTTTTCCCTGCACCGTTAGGCCCCAAAAGTCCTACCACCTCACCCGTGCGAAGTTCCATGCTGATCCCGCGTACGATTTCATGCTTTTTGATCGTTTTGATCAGATTGTTCACTTTGAGTTCATGTATTGGTTCAGCCATTTTCTACCTCGTAGCATCGCATTTCATTATCGAATTTGGTAATTTGTACCACAACGTATCCGAATCCCGCTTTTTTCAGAAATTCAATCAATGCCTCATCTCCCCATTCTATCAAATGATACCCCGGCTTTTCCAACTCTTCGAGCATTCCCATGGATAGAAACTTCTCAAATCCGTAATTGTACAAATCGTAATGAAACAACTTCTCCCCATATTTCTGCTGCAGTGAAAACGTAGGAGAGGTGACCGCTTCATCGATCCCTAAAAAACGTGAAAATGCTTGTGTAAAGGTTGTTTTTCCACTCGCAAGATCCCCTTGCAGGACAACCACCCCACCGCTTGAGAGCTGATCACAAATATGTTCGCACAGTTGCGGCAACTGATTCAGGGTAAGCTGCATCATAATTTTGATGATACCGTAATTATTTGAGAGAGTTTTTGAGATGCTTTACCGCTTAGTAATCCATCACGGGCGATCTCAAGCCCTTCTTGTACGTCTCGTGCCATACCCTCCGCTATAAGCGCATACGCAGCATTGATGAGTACAATATCCCTCTGTGCTTCCGTAGCCATGTTCGTAAACACATCTAACATAATTTGAGCATTTTTGGGTGCATCTCCTCCCAATATTGCCTCAAAAGGAGCTTTTTTGATTCCGTACATTTGCGGATCTATTTCAAACGTTTCAATCCCGCCATTATGCAGTCGTGCCGCATACGTTATATCGCTGATACTGATTTCATCCATCTTCTCACGTGAACTCACTACGATTGCCGATTCCATTTTTAAAGAGAGTAAAACCTGAGCGATCTTTTCAACGAAAACTTCGTCAAAAACACCCAGTAAAATACGCCCTACCCCTGCAGGATTCGTTAAAGGTCCCAATACATTGAAAATTGTTTTTTCGTCTATACTGCGGCGAATCGGCATAATAAATTTCATCGCAGGATGGTGATTTTGCGCAAACATAAATGTAAATCCTGTCTCTTCAAGCAAGCGGGCACTTTTATCCAGCGGCAAATCCAAACGAATGCCCAAATGTTCTAACACATCGGCACTTCCCGACTTCGAGGTAATCGAGCGGTTACCGTGTTTTGCCACATACGCTCCACACGATGCCAATAAAATAGAAACTGAAGAGGAGATGTTAAAACTGCCGCTTTTATCCCCGCCTGTTCCGACAATATCAATCAGCTTTGGAGTCAAAGAAGCATTCACATCCAATACCGTAGCATGAGAACGCATCACTGCCGCTGCGTCCGAAATCACTGAGACAGAAGTATTTTCATCCAATGTGAGGGTAAGCAAAAAGTCCCTCATCTGCTCATCGCTTAAGCGGTGTTCAAACAGCGCTTCAAAATCACTTTTTGTCGGATTCATGATAACTCCTTGACATAAAGGTTTTGTTGACTCTTCGGGGTTGATTTGATGGTCGGAAGCGCCAATACTTCATAACGTAATGTCATTTCAAGATAGACTAACGTAATCACATCGCCAACGGCGACATTTTTAGAAGCTTTGACGACTTTGCCGTTGATTTGAACGACTCCCTCAGCTATCATGTCTTGAGCAATGGCTCTACGTTTGGTCAGATTGACGGCATTTAAAAATTTATCGATACGCAAAAAGAATCCATATACAGTTAATTTGAAGTCTCAATTGTAGGTTATAAAAGCTAAAACCCACATAAGGGCGCAAAAAATGTTCCACAATTGTGTTAGAATAACAATAAAAGGATAATACATGGAAGATCTCACTCAAAGTACCATAAACATAGTCTTGATGATAGCTATTTTAGCATTTATGTTTTTTGTATTAAAGTCTAAAAAAAGCAAATAAGTTATTCATGATGATATTAAGTTAATCCTTGCTACTATTTCAACTTAATTTACTAAAAAAGGGTCTTCATGGAAGCATATACTACTTACTTGGACATAGCCGTATTTTCAATGTTAGGGATTATGAGTCTTATCACATTTACTATTTGGCTAGAGCGTCTCTCCTGCTATCGCAATTGCAACATTGACAATTATTCCAATAAAAAAGAACTCGAAATTGATTTGAGCAACAATCTAACGATTATTTCAACCATTGCAGCCAATGCACCCTATGTTGGACTTTTAGGAACGGTTTTTGGAATTATTTTAACGTTTTATACCATGGGTATTGTAGGTGTGTCCGATAGCAATGCGATGATGATGGGTCTTGCATTAGCACTAAAAGCCACTGCATTTGGACTTATTGTGGCCATTCCGGCAATTGTTTTTCATAATTATTTAGTACGCCGTATGGAAGTTATGATCGCACAATGGGAGATTCGTTATGAAGATCAAAAAAATTGAATCCATCAATGTAATTCCTTTTATTGACATTATGTTAGTACTGCTGGCCATTGTGCTGACGACCGCCACTTTTATTGCAAAAGGCTCGATCAATGTTGAGCTTCCAAGAGCATCAGCATCCCCTCAAGCACTGGCAGATCCGATTGAAATCACACTGGATAGAAAAGGTGATGTTTATTTAATGCATAAAAAAGTTTCCAATGAAACACTCCTCTCTGAATTACAATCGATACCCATAGACTCCACTATCGTGATTAATGGAGACAAAGGGATGGAGTATCAATTTTTTGTTTCAACCATTGACACTTTAACAGCTGGCGGATACACCCACCTTTCCATTGCCTCTATGAAAGATGAGTGATTGATGTTCAAAAGCTTTCTTAAATCTATATTTATTCATATAGGATTTGCTTTATTGTTAGTTTTTGCCTATCTTTCACCCTCAGCAATCAAAAAACCTAACAAGAAGCCTATTGCCATATCCTTTGCAATTCCTAATGCTACCAAAGAGGAAACAACAGTCAAAAAAGAAGCCCATGAAAAAGCTGAGCCTGAAAAGCTTCCGGTAGAAGCTAAGCCAATGCCTGTAGAAAAAAAGCCGCAAGAAATAAAAGCCAAAGAAATTGCACCAGAAAAATCAATGCAACCCCAAGCTAAGCCTCAAACTACACCCCAAGAAATAACTCATCAGGCTACGACAATCGCTTCTATACCTAATACACTGCCTCTTTATACTCAAGCTCCCATCAAGCCTTCTATGCCATCTTCACCAATGCAAAAAGCGGCACTTCCCAAGCCAGAAACTATACCTTCAATGACAGAGCAAGTACAAGTGCATGCCCCTGTAGAAGCTATTGCTTCAGTAGCGGCGGTCTCACCAATGAACAAACAGCCGCTTCATGCAGTAGCTCCTGCGCGACCATCTATGGCATCCTTACCTATGCAAAAGCCTAGTCAGCTGCAAGCTGAAGCAGCACCATCAATTGTAAACGCTGCTGTTCCAGAGACAATCGTTGCACCAAGCAGTGTTCCCCAAGCGCTTGCCCACTCGTCGATGACAACTCCTCCTGCTGCACCTTCCATTGCATCGCCATCGAAATCAGTGCCAAATGCACCCTCTCATACGCCAACAGCTGATGAAACGCACAGTGCGAAGCAAGAGTATCTTCGTTCTGTTGCAGCGCAAATCAAAAAGTATAAAACTTATCCAAAAGAAGCAAAAGAAAATAATAATATTACGGGAAATGTAAAAGTAATTTTTAGAATCGCTGCTGATGGAACGATTCTAAAAATAGGGATAGTCGATTCATCCGGATCTGAGATTTTAGATAAAGCCGCAGTTGATTTAATTTTAGGTATCACAAAATTCCAAGCTCTTCCAGCAATCTTAGGCAAAGACTACATGGACATCACCCTAAACATAGATTACACGCTCAAGTAGGCTCTAAAAAAGCTTTTTCTTGAACGGTTATTTTTTTACTCCACTCTTCAATGGCTTACATTCAGAAGCTTTTGTACATGAAGTGATAAAAGCATCATCTTTAAATATCCCCTCATAAACAAAATACTCCCCCACCCATTTGCCATTGCTCGACAACTCAGCCGTGTACAAAACTTTAGGTATCTTGAATCGACCAAAACCTTCTTTCTTATTACCAACAATAGTGCCCTCAAATATCATACCGTTTGACCAGGTATGCTTTCCATTGCTTGCAGGAGTTCCCTCACTGAAATCTCCCTCATAACTGCTGTGGTCTGACCAAACGAATTTACCTTTACCGCTCTGAGCATTATTGATAAAGTCACCCTCATAGTAACTGCCATCGTTAAAAGAAAGTTTTCCCTTTCCGGTTTGTACACCATTGATGAAATCTCCTTCATACTCAACACCGTTATTCCAAACGAACTTCCCTTTTCCAGTTTGTGCACCATTGATGAAGTTTCCAACATAATAGCTGCCATCGCTAAACGTAAATTTACCCTTTCCGGTTTGTGCACCCTTTACAAAGTCACCCTCATAACTGCTTTTATCCAGCCAGGTAAATTTTCCTTTTCCCATTTGCTGCCCATTGATAAATCCGCCTTCATAACGCTTGCCATCCATCCAGGAGAATACCCCTTGACCGGTTTGATTCCCATCGACAAAATCACCCTCATAACGGTTACCGTTCTTCCAGGTAAATTTCCCTTTACCGGTTTGCTTTGCATCAATAAAGCTTCCTTCATAACGACTGCCATCTGCATAAACAAAGACTCCCCTCCCATGGCGTGAGCCATTGAGAAAATCACCCTCGTAGCTGCTACCATCAGGCCATGTGAATTTTCCTTTTCCGGTTTGAACACCATCTACAAAGTCTCCCTCATATTTTCCGCCTGAGGCCCATATAAATTTGCCTTTTCCTGTTTGCTTGCTATCTATAAAATCGCCTTCGTAAATACTTCCGTTGTTCCAGACAAATTTTCCCTTGCCAGTGCGTAATCCATTGATAAAATGACCATCATAATAGCTGCCATCAGCAAATATATATTTGCCATGACCCGTACGAATACCATCCACAAAATCACCTTCATACACGCTAAGATTTGGCCAACTGTATTTTCCAATACCATTGGCTTTTCCGTTTATAAATGAGCCTTCATATCTCTCTTCATTTCTGTCTATCAGGGTCATTCGCAATGTCCCTGTTCCATTTGCCTTATTTTCTACGCATTCTCCAGCCCAAGAGACACTTTGGACATTTGGCACTGTATTCCATACCTCGCACCCTGATGCCATATCCTTCATCCACTCTTGAGCGTGACCCTGCAAAGCCAATGAAAGAATTGCACTTAAAAAAAGTTTCTTGTTTATTGTTCTGTTATTTATGTGTAAATTCAAAAAATTTCCTTCTATCAATTTAAACGTATTTTAACGTAATAACTCAGCTGTCGCAATGTACGAGCCTTGAAACTTTGTGATTCCATGTCTGGCAAATCGCTCAATTTGTTCACCATCTTCTATCGCTATGGCAATGATGGTGATCCCCAAACTGGTTACAATATTCATCAAACTTTCTCTTGAATCTCCACTCTCATGATTACCCAAAATATCTTCCAAATACGTACTGTTGGATTTCACATAATCGGGACGAATGATTTGCAAATAGGAAGCACCTTTTTGCGGCATAACAAAATGGTCAATACCAAACTGATCACCAAATGATTTTACAACGGCACAAATTGAGTGTACCGCTTCAAGCTCTTGCAAGGCAATCATATTCGTCACTTCAAACCATAATATTTTCTTATTGTCTCGATGAAATAGTTCCAGTTTATTTTTGAGCCATTCAACGTTATCGTATTTTTTAACAAAATCCGCACTCAGATTTAGGGCGACAGAGCCTTGCAATAACCCACTGGAAATATCTTCAATGACTTTTTCGATCATGTAACGATCCAGTGATTCTACAATTCCCAAACTGGTGGCAACCGGTATAAAATAAGCAGCCGAATGTATTGTTCCCTGACGATCTTTTAAGCGTAAAAATATCTCTTCATGAAGAGTTGACTCTTCTGCTCCGTCGCGCTGTATTACTTTTTGTGCCGCGAGGAGAATACGTGACTCTTCCAAACTTTGGATTAATTCACTGCGCCATTCCTCACGACTTGGCATCAATTCATCACTGCACTTGTCACACACACTGATTGTAAAATTACCATCAACCTTCGCACGTGTTACCACATAATCGGCTCGTGAAAAGAGTGATTTTACGGTGTCATACTCCCCGTATTCACCCACAGCACAACTTAGATTGACATAATGCGCAGAACCATCACTTAAGCTTTTAAGCTTTTCTTTTACTTCATCCATTACTTGCTGTGCTTGCTGACGCATCTCATTAACTTCATCCATAGGAATAACCGCAAAAAAATCACTTTCATTGAGTCTGGCTGTTAATGTATTGGGAATTCCTGCGAAAACCAAATTGAGATGCGTTGCAAAATTATTGATCACTTGCGAATAGTGTTCATATCCCATTTCTCGCTTTAAACGATCCAACTCATCAAAACTAAACAAGACGTACGTTCCAGACGACAAAGTAAAATAATCCGGGAGCGTTGCAACCAAATAACGGCGATTGTACAGTTTTGTCTCAGTATCACGATACAAAAGCTCATGATAACGGCTCAAAGTCTCATTTTCTCTGTCAAAAATATCTTTTACTTTTGTTACCATAGCATTCATAGCAGACGTTACCGAGCGAAATTCTGTCGTGAAAGGGATTTTTGTCTCAATAATAAACTCATTGTCAATAATTGCTTTTGCTTGATTACGAATACGAACAAGAGATTTAAGACTCAATGAAAGCAGAAGATACAATACTCCAAATACCACAAAACCCACGATTAAAAAGGTTTTAACAAGATCTGTAAATACCGAATAAAGCTGTCGATAGGCGTTGCCGGTATGACCGCTGACTTCCAGCGTACCAAAACGGATCCATCCGATCATGATATCGCTTTTTGCACTCACATTATGGATGGGGACGTTATGAATAAACCACTGCGGCACATCCATAACTTTCATATCGTTTTCACGGCTATAGATCACTTTTCCATCCATGTCCGTTAATGCAATTTTTTGATAATAACCACTGTCGAAGATTGCATTGATCATTGATTCCATCGTAGATGAATCTTTGGGATCAGTCACTTTTGAGAGTGAAAGTCCAAGCGAATGCGCTGTATTTTTGGCATCTGTATAGAGCTGATTTTGGACAAACTGTGTTGCTGATTTAAAATTAAGAAGCATCACCAATATTAAAATAATCCCCAAAAAGAGCGTCAACATAATGGAAAGTTGTTTAAATAAGCTCATGATTTAATCCTTTTGTTGTGTAATAATGAGTTCGTCCCATGGACGTTTCTGACGTGTCGATGCAGGAATCATTTTCCCAATCTGAGCCTGCTTAGAATTAAAAAGCTCATCTCCGCTAAAACTGTAAATCGGTACCAAGTCGTCGCGTTGAGATGCAGGAAGTATTTTATAATTGTAGTTATCCAAAACCAAAGGTATTGATTTTGGCGTTTCATAGTAGGTCAATACCAAATGACCCGTTTTAAAGCGCAATGATTTGGCATATGTCATAAAAAGTTTTTTAGTGGGAACGCCCAACTCTTTGAGCGTAAAATATTTTGCGATAACATAGTCTTCGCAATCCCCTTTATCCCGACCGATAAATTCAAGTCGTGTCGCCCAATAGTCGCTCACACCCCAGGTCTCCTGATCCGAAGCATACGGAGTTTGATTAAAAAAATCGTTTACTTTTTCCATCTTTCCCATCTCATCGAGATCTTTGGCTTCATTCATCATTTGTATCAAAGAAAAAGCACGCCGCTTGGCAAACATACCATACTCTTTTTCAATTTTATCTAGAAATATTTTGGCAATGGTGAATTCAGGAGAGCTTAGGAGAATGGCGGCAAATGCCACCAAAGTAAAGAAAAGAGCAGTTGACTTTTTCATGCTCTTATAATAGCGTATTTAGATTGTATCTTGAATGAGCGTTTCTACTTTTACCAGTACTGTTGGATCTATGGTATTAGTATAATGATCGAGCGTATGAAATGAACCATTCACTATTTCAGTACTTGATGTTCCCTTGACCCATCCGTTGGAATTGAGGAAATCAACAGTGTCTCCAGCATCTCCTAAAATAATCAAATTATTATTACTGTCCGTCATATCAATCACGTCTTGCAATGAAAGGTTTGTCAAGCTATGATTTCCGCCAGCTTCCGTACCCGCACCCAAATCGATAATCTCCATATTTTTGATAATATCACCAAGGTTAGCAAAATTAATATCCGTACCTGCTGTCAAAATCAGTGTATCGGTACCGGTTCCACCGTCGATAAGAACATCAGCAGCATCCATGACAAGGGTATCATTACCGGCACCGCCATCAAGTGTATCTCTGCCAGCACCGCCACTGATGTAATCGTTGCCGTCGCCGCCAATTAAGGTTGAATCAGTTGTTCCACCCAATATAGTTAGTGATGTCGAACCATTGTCTGTAGTCTGAATTGTCATCGTAGGTACAAATCCATCTGGCAAAGCTAATGATGTTGTTAGATATATCTTATCAGTTCCTGAAACAGCTGTCGACGAAGTCAAAAGATTAGTATAAGGAGAAAGATCAAATACTCCATTCGTTGCAACAACCTCGACATAAGTTCCATCTACCAATACACTCATTTGCGAACCTGATGGTATATCACTTAATTTTAGTGCAGTAATCGTCTCTGGTGACCCTACTGTATCTTTGACAAGAGCGTAGACATCGATCGGATACGAATAACTGACCCCATTCTGACTTACGCTGGTTTCAAGATACTCAATTTGGAAGCCGTTATTGTTCTGGTTGTATATGTTTTCAGTACCTGCACCCTGAGCAATGGCGAAACTCGACATATCCGAACTAATCGAAAAAGTCATATTCGCAGAAGCATTTCCTCCTTGATTGAAAATATTTCCATTTACCAAAGAAATCAACGTCGCCGATGCGATGATTTTAGTTCCTGCATCGTAGGCAATCGACCAATTAGCACTCCCGGTACCAGGAATAACAATATCATTTGTAATCACGGTGCTTGTGCCATCTGTGAAAGTCAACACAAGTTTGAAATCAGCATTAGCCGATGATATCGTTGTCGATAGTGTTGATGTCAGTGTACCGGACAAGGTACCAGAGAATCCAAGCCCAGCAACTTCAAGCTGACCGGTAAATTTAACAGTATCATCAGACGAATTTTTCAATCCGATTGCTACATATTGTATACCATTAACAGAACTAAGGATAATTGACTCTCCACCTTCGATACGATTATCACCATTTGCGCTTTTTATACCAAGTGTAGATCCAGTGGAGTAGGTAAACGGATCACCACTCCCGCTTGTTAGGGTAACTCCATTAGCAAAATTCAAAGAAGACACACCGTTCAAACTAGTAAGATTAATAGTATCTTTTTCAGTCGGCGAACCAACCACTACTGATACGTCGCTTGGATTGCTAATTGGATCAGCAATAGGACTTACATTAAATGTTATTGAATTAGATGTCTGATCAGTATCGATGCCCCCATTCGCTGTACCACCATTATCTTTTACTTGGAAACTGAATGAACCATATGGAGCTCCACTCGCATCAAGATCAGGTAAATATACAAGTTTACCTGCATCGATATCCATAACAGAAATAGTAGCTGATGATGAAAGAGCAATACCATCAAAATAAAGCTTGCCAGATGATGGAAGATTGACTATTACACTCATAAATGTGTTTCCATCAATATCACTGAATCCAAAATCAGATTGTTTCAAGACATAAGCTGTATCTTCATTGATTGTTACGGTTTTGTCAGTACCTGATGGTGCATCGTTTTGAGCGTTGTAGGTTGGTGTATCACTGTCGGTAGCCGTCAACGCAGGCGTGCCGCTATCTGTCGCTGTCAAAGATACCGCTGGAAGTATTGTGCCTGCGTTAACCGCATTCACACCCTCTTGGGTCAA
>JAUYAU010000014.1 GCA_030693335.1 Sulfuricurvum sp. | reverse complement strand
GTCAACGTTTTGAGATTGTCTCAAACCGTTTGACCTACTTAGTTTTCAATGATCGCAAACTCAATTCTTAAAACCTAAACTCTAGGTTCCAGCGTTTGTGGACGGGAATTATAGGGGAAAAGATAAAAGATGTCAAGGGGTGTTTAGGGAAATTGTAAATAAAGTGGAAAATGTTTATTTAATTACGGATACGCAACCGAAACATAGCCTGTTTCGGGGTGTATAGTAATTGTTGCATTTCCGTCTGTTTGATGAACTAATGTTATATTGCAATCCGAAGTTAATAAATATGCATAAATATTTGAAACAATAGGGGTAGCACTTGTAATATAAAAATATGGACGTCCAATCGAATCAAACGATAGCTCTTTTCCAGTTCCACCTGTTGGATTTCCACCAGTATTATTATTTCGTCCGCTGCAATTAGAAGAAAAACTAATACTTGTAATGCCGAATCTTTTTTTCAAATCAGTAATGTCACTATTTCCATCTAAAGAATCACCAGTCAAGGGATCGGTTGCTTCTTCTTTATGCGTTGTACTATCAGAATTACCCAAATGGTCAATATCAGAATATATTTCATAAAATACATTTGTAGCTGACTTAAATTCAATTTGCCAATTTTCACGAAACCAAAGTGAATCATTTGGATCAAACTTATCGTCAATCATTGCCAAATGCTGCGTATAGCGAATATGACTCGCAACTTGCTCTGCTGCTGTTTGTAATGGATTGCCTCTAAAATTTGGCATCGCTAATACCGCCAATATCCCAATTACAATAATAACAAAGACAAGTTCTAATAATGTAAAAGCAAAACGTTTCATAAAAATCACCTATAATTAATATCTATTAGCAGTGATTATAACAAAAGAATAAGAAAAAAGAGGGAAAAAGGATGGATTTCCCCTAGAGGGGAAAGAAAAATTAAATTTCGTCTGCCATTTGTACATCGTAAAGGATATCATCCATTGGATGACGATACATTGGCATATCAAGACGTTTTTCATCAAGCACGTGACCGATGAAACCGATTGTACGTCCAGCAATGAAGAATGCGTTTAATGTTCCAGATGCGATAAACTCATTGATCTCTTGCTCAGAATAACCAAGAGCACGCCACATATCAACCATCAGAATACCGATAGTTCCGTCAACGTTAAGAATCAGGTTCTCTTTTTTAGAGGTAGTCAATGCTTCAACCGTTCTTGCGTAGTCAAGAAGCGGAGTTGCAGGGAAGCACTCTTTCGCATAATCCATCAAACCTTTAACCCGAAGGTCAGGGTTTTTAAGTGATTTGATACGGTGACCGATACCTGGGATTGGAATACCTAATTTTTTCATATGGTTTAGGAATTCTGCAGGACTCAATTTGTTGTCATCTGCATATTTGAAATGCTCTGCAGCACCGTCAATCGCACCACCGAAACGTGGTCCGATAGTCAATAGACCAGTAACCAACGACTCAACAACCGATTTACCGGCACGAGCTGTAACTTTTGCATTGTGTGCACCAGAAACCGCTGGACCGTGGTCAGCAACCGTTTTGATTACAGTTTCGATGAAATCGGTAGCCCATTTTGGATACTGTTTTTTGAACCAAAGAAGTGAAATAACATCACCGATACCTTTTCCAGTGCTTGGTAGTGCAACAGAAGAGATAGGGAAACCAGCGTATGTCGCTTCATCACCACGGTCATCAGAAATAGTACAGATGAACTCTTTTTTACGACGTACTTTTGGTACTATATTCATATCCGGTTCTGGGATGTTTTTAATAACTCCGTCCGCTTTCAATTTACCATAAACTTCGGCAATTTTAGTCGGAAGGTCATTAAATGTTGCAGGAACATAGATACCAGCATCCGCCATCGCTTTATTTTTTGCTTCAGCAGTTTCAGACGCAGCATTTGCAGACGCACCAGCGTGACCGAACTGTACACCTGAATCGTAATATTTAGCGATTGTACCGATACACCATGCGATGATCGGCTTCGTGATTCTTCCAGATTTAACGGCATCGATCACTTTGTACTCTTCTGTACCACCAACTTCACCGAGCAAAATCATGTATTTTACTTCCGGATTGTCTTGCATACGAAGAAGGTTGTCGATGAACACCGAACCAACGAAACGGTCACCACCAATCGCAACACCCTCAGCAATACCATCAGCATTGATAGCAATGATATTTGACAATTCATTGAACAAACCACCAGAACGTGTTACAAGTCCACAAGAACCTGCGCGGTGTAATTTAGAGTTAACAATGTTTTCAATTGTACCACCGACGTTTGCAATTTTGAATGCACCAGGAACGATACCACCAACCGTAGCTGGTCCAATAACGATCACGTTCTTATCACGTGCCGCTTGATTCATACGACGTGCAAGACGCTCTGGAATCCCTTCTGCCGTAATCATGATAGATTTAAAACCACCAATTTCCAATGCTTCCATGGTTACATCATACGCAGTACGCAATGATGCAAAGTTCAAAAGAACGTCTGCTTGAGGCTGGTGCGCTTTTGCTTCCGCAGTATTTTTATAAAGCGGGACCATAACTTCATCCGGACCCCAGAAAAACTTTTCAAACTTATTGCTGCTCGTCGGGGCAACGATACCTGCTACCGAAGGTGTTTTACGCTTGATTGTGTAATCATAATCGAGCATACGCTGAATTGCGCTTGCATTGTTATTCCAAAAAATAGCCTGTGTGTCTTTAGTAAATAGTTGTGCCATCTTTTCTCCTTATGCCTCTACTGCCATGCGAACGATGTCAGTTACGTGTGTTTCAGGACCGTAAACATCGATCCAAAGACCCATTCTATCAGCCGCTTCTTTAATATCTTTAAGACCTTTTTCATAGTTTGGACCACCACGGCGAACGTAGATCTTCATCCCAATTTCTTTCATTTTGTCTTGATATTCTTCGAATGCTTGAATGATACCTGTAAACGTTTTTGCAACATCCGTAAAGTTTGCAATCGCACCACCGATGATAAGGATCTTTTCACGGCCTTCTGCATCTTTTTTGCGTGTCATTAGATCAAGAAGCGTTTCAGCGTAGAACTTGGTTTCACCCGTTGTCGGACCACCAGAGTATTCTCCGTAGTTAGCCAAATCTTCAATACCTGCAAGGTCAGCAATCGTATCAGCGTAAACAACTGACGCACCACCACCGGCAACCATTGTCCAGATACGAGCGTCTGGCTTAAGAAGTGTAAGTTTCAACGAGGCACCAGTTTTAGAGTCTGCATCTTCGATAGCAAGAACTTCCGGAGATTTCTCTTCCATACCAAATGAAGTCGGATACTCAACATCACCCCATGCATTCGCCATCAAGAAACCTGCCGTATCATCAAGTTTTGCAACCATGTCAAGCAATTCAATCTTCTTGCCTTGCATAACGAACGGGTTGATTTCAAGGTAAGCGAAGTTTAGTTCGCGGTATGCTTTGAAGAAGCCAATTGCAAATTCTGCAAATGCAGCCTTGTCTTTATCTGCAACATCAGCAGGTATGTTAGCTTTGATTTTTGCAGCGATTTCATCTTCGCTTTCAGTGATTTTAAAAGAGACTTCAGTTACTTTTTCTTCCCATCCCTCTTCAACTTCCATTCCACCTTCAGCAGACATGTAAAGAACATCATCATCACCGACAACAGTAGCAGAGATATAATACTCTTCAGCTTGTTCATGTGGAGTGAATGGCTCAACGATAAAATGAGTCAAATAGTCAACCGAAGGATTGCCACTTGGAGTTTCACCGTCAAATGAGAAATATACTTCTTGTTTCTCTTTTACTTTGCTATCGATCCAGTCAGCTGCTTTTACCAGTGTAACATCACCCGGTTTTTGGTCCTTGAATAGTACAAGTCCGTTTTTACCACGCTTACCAAAAAGCATATCCGGTTTAGCAACCAGCTTTTTATCATTTAGCCATGCATGATCAATTGCAGCTTCTCTTAGTCCTGGTCCGTTTTTGACCATAACGGTTTCATATGCATATGTAAAATTTGGAAAGTATTTATCCCAGTGCTTTGCCAAAATTGACTTCGCATCAAATTCACGAATCGCTTTTTGAGCCATTGCAACCCCTTCTGAAAATATTTTGGTAGGAATCATACCATTACTAATCTATGGAATTGCTCATACAATTCAATTCTTACCGAAGAAGAAATCTAATTGTGTAATTTAGTAACATATGTAACATAGATAGGGATATTATTGTAACTAATTGTAACTTTATCAGATTGTTTCATCCATGATTGACTTAACTTAATCTTATCACATTCATCAATGCCATAAAAGCGTAATCTTAGTTGAATTTTCTCATCATCCGTATGCACACACGTAATATCTTTTTCATGTAATTGCCCTGCCAATTCTTTGACGACGTGCATTGGATATGAAAAATGACGAGTGGGATTTTTTAGAAAATGGTAAAAATACTGATTGAAAAAAACGGCTAATGTGTTTATCACTAAAATTGCAAGTGCTGTATAAAATAAATACTGATAACGTTTCCGAAACTCCCTGAGACGTATTCGATACGTATGAAAAAAGGTTTGTGCAGCCAGGGGGAGAATAAGCATCAAAAAAGGGGCAAATGATTGAATTTCAACTCTTTGGCGAAATGACAATAGCAATGACATTCCAAAGGTAACCGTACCTATCAGCCACAATAAATCGCGTTCATTCGTAATGAAACGGCGATACATCACATAAAAAAGATACAAAAAAACGATCGGAGAAAAAATAGCAGCATAAATACCCAAGGCGTCTAAAAAATGACCATGAGGAGTACCGCCAATATGAATTCCCGATCGAATCGATGCTATGACACTCAAACCAACTGCGAATAAAGCGATCGGATACTTTTTAATCATGATTCCATAAAAAACAATTGCAATAAAAAGAGGTAAAAACGAAGCATCTATCCATACATATAAAGGCAATAAAGCATACGCGTATGTCCCAAATCGTAAAAAAAGATAGACAAATAAAAAGGTAAGTGCTATTTTTAATCCGGCAGGATCTACAACAAGTGCTGCGCTCGTGATACCCGGCAAAAGAATATAAACAAGCATCAGCCACAATCGATCGGTTTCTCTCGTCAAATAAAACCGGCTGATACCGTACAGCAGGAAAAAAGAGATAACATGCAATGCAATCATTGGCAAACGTAGCGCTAAATCACTATAAGGAAAATGATTTACAAAGAATTGAATGTAATGGTGTAAAAAACCGGTACCGGTATAAAGGATGGTTGCTTCGTTATATCCGATAGAAAGACCGCTAATTTGAAAAACTAGCAGTGTAGTATGAAGTATTATTAAGAAAAAAAGAAGAACCGTCGTTCTCATAACTTCAGAAAATTATTGAGGATCTCATGACCATATTCGCTCATGATCGATTCAGGATGAAACTGCACCCCATATATCGGTTTACCTTGGATCTCCAGTGCCATGATTTCATGATCGTCTTGGCTGTATGCGGTCGGCACAATGGTCTCTGGAAGATTTTTCTGTTCAACAATCAACGAATGGTAACGGGTTGCTGTAAACGTTTGGGGAAGTTTATCAAAAATAGGGGTATTTCCCTCACGCACCATTTTGGATGTTTTTCCATGCATCATTCTATTGGCTCGTACGACATGCCCGCCAAAAACCTGAGCGATGCTTTGATGTCCTAAACAAATTCCAAGAATCGGAATCTTATCTGAAAAGTATCGGATAGCCTCAAGAGTCACTCCTGCATCATCTGGCGTTGCAGGGCCAGGAGATATGATGAGTTTTTCGGGATTCAATGCTGCAATTTCTTGCACACTCATCTCATCATTGCGAATAATTTTAAGATCAGCCCCCAACTCAAGGCAGTACTGAACAATGTTATAGGTGAAACTGTCATAATTATCAATCATTACTATCATAAACTTTTCCTCTTACCAGGCTTTTATCACGTTATACAAACTATCACGTTCAATGGGTGTAAATCCACTATTTTTTATAAGACCAACATACTCATCCAACTGTACTCCATGAGCACTTTTTGCACCTGCTGCAGAATTGATCGACTCTTTCTCAATGGTGCCATCCAGATCATTAGCTCCAAACTCCTGCGCAACAAGAGCCAAGTTAACCGTAGAAGTTACCCAATACGCTTTAAGATTAGGGACATTATCCAAGACGATACGGCTTATTGCCATGGTTTTTAGAATTTCATGTGCGGTAATAAATTCTTTGACGTTTAAAAAGTTGTTTTCACTTTGATATACAAGCGGTATAAAACAGTTAAATCCACCCGTAATATCTTGAAGATCTCGAATACGCATCATGTGATCTATTCGATGAATACGTTCTTCAACGTGACCAAAAAGCATTGTGACATTGGATTTCATCCCTTTTTCATGCCATTTTTTGTGAATTTCAATCCACTGCTGCGAATTTACTTTTCCCTTGCATATATAATCGCGTACCGTTTCATCAAAAATTTCCGCACCGCCTCCAGGCATTGAATCTACCCCGTTGGCAATCATCAAATCCAATATTTCATCGTAGCTCTTGTCGTATTCTTCGGCTAGAAAATGAACTTCTGCCGCCGTGAGTGCTTTGATATGCAGCTGTGGATGTTTTTCTTTGATCTTGCGAAACACCTCAAGATACCATTCCAGTCCCGTATCCGGATTGTGCGCTGAAACGATGTGTACTTCAGATATCCCCCGACTTGCAATATCATCGGTAATGGCTAAAATCTCTTCATGACTCATTGTGTACGGTTTTGGATTTTTACGACTCGCGCTGTAGGCACAAAACTTACAGACATCTTTGCAAATATTGGTGGGATTGATATGGCGGTTGATGTTGAAAAAAGTTTGTTTTCCATGCAGTTCCTTACGCCGCTCATCGGCGAGTTCCCCAAGGGTAAAGAGATCAAGGTCATACAATGCCGTCGCTTCTTCCAGCGTCAAGCGTTCCTTACGTTTTACTTTCTCAATAATATCCATCTTAAAATCTTTGTCACTTAATTTTTGACGCATTATAGCGAAAGAAATACCGATGTTCTTACGCTAAATTGTGTTTTTAATGATCAACAATCCAATAGAACGGTACAGTTTTTATTGGATTTTTTTGCACAAAAAAGAGCTTTGTCAGCACGATCCAAGATAGTGTCGAATGTATCACCGATTTGGTGTATCGTCACTCCCACACTAATCGTAACATAGACACTTTGCCCTGAATATAACAGTTTGCTTTGCTCAATTTTTGCACGAAGTTTATCCGCTATTTCAAAAGCCTGCTTTTCATCACAACGACTTAAGACAACCGCGAATTCCTCTCCTCCGTAACGATAAATCTTATCTGCGGTACGAATCAGTGTTTTGATCGTTTGTGCAAGGAAATAAAGAATTTTATCCCCTGCCAAATGACCATGTTCATCATTGATATATTTAAAGTTGTCCACATCAATGATAATCAAAACCATTGACAGTTTTTTACTCAGTCCCGCTTCGATTATGGATCCCATATCCTCCATAAACCCTTTACGATTTCCAACTTTAGTAAGAGGATCAATCGTCATCGAAGAGAGTGCTTCTTGAAGATCGGATGTCAATTCATTGATCTTCGATTGTGCTTTGTCCAGTTCATCTGACATATTTTTATTCAGCTCGTTCAAACCTTCAATAAAAGTAACGTATTTCTCCACCGTATTAGCCGAAACGTTATCAAGATATTCTTGCTGTGTTTGAGCCACTAATGCAATCTCCGTGTGAGACTCAGCAAAAGAGATCACCGAACGTTTTGCAATATCAATGTATTTCGTTTCATCATCTTTTGAACTGCCTATCGCTTTATGTTCTGAGTCTTGCTGATCTTTACGTAATTGCTCATCGGCCATCTCTAAAAAAAGTTTGTCAAAATATTTTTTGTAGTGTGCGGGATAGGGAGGAATTTTCATTGAACGGATCATTCCCATTACCTGATCATGAATATCAAAAACTCTTTTGTAAATAGTGTTGTTGTTCATTGTTTCCATCCTCTACAATGGTATTGATTATTCTACCATGCATTATAGCATCTGCTTATTTTTTATCCTCATTGTCCTCTGCAAAAAAAATATTTTGCGCTACAATTAAATAAAAAGTAGCCACTATGAGTATTGCCGAAGATATTGAAGACCTCATCGAATCAAATGCAAGTGATTTTGAAATTTCGAAAATTTTTAAAACATTTATTAATGACTATAAAAGCTCTTTACCTGATGTTTTTGAGCGTAATCAAGGTAAAGACTTTTTAGTAACACACACCCGAACATTAGACACCATTATTACTTTAATGTACAAAACCGTATTACGACGAATGTTTGGAAATTATCTTCCCATGCGCAGTAATATTCCTATTGCCCTTATTGCTCTTGGAAGCTATGGACGAGAGCAATTATGTGTTCATAGTGATATTGATCTTATGATCGTCTATGAAAACGTTGCTGGCTATAACAGTTCAGCCATCATCGAAAAGTTTCTCTATCTTGCCTGGGATTCTGGACTCAAACTTGGACACCGTGTTCATCAAAGTAATGACTTGTTAAAAGCCTCGCGTGAAGATATTACGATTAAAACTGCTCTAATGGAGTCTCGTTTGATTGTTGGGTCTCCATTTACCTGGAATGCTGTTCAAAATCGCCTAATTCAAATCCGTCGTGATAACCCGAAAACATACGTTTTAGCAAAAATAGAAGAAGCAAATATACGCCGCACAAAATATCCGTTTGCAATGCAGCCCAATATCAAAGAAGGGGTTGGAGGGTTACGTGATTCTCAATTACTTTACTGGATTGCTAAAACAGTACACGGGGTGGGTACTCTCAAAGAACTTATCGGCACACTTTTCGATGAAGAACAATATCGAGAATATCGCATAGCTTTAGAACTGCTCTTCCGTGTTCGCAGTGCCTTACATCTTCTTACAGGAAAACAACAAGATCAGCTGGTACTTGAATACATGCCACGCATTTCCAGAATGCTTGGATTTACCGATGAACGCCGTTTAACAACCAAACTACTCGAAGCGCAATGGCGTATCAATAATTTCACCCAAATTTATGTCAAAAAAATGGCCCGAATATATTTGGTTGATGAAACGCAGACAGCTAAATTGCGTACTTCACGTATACGCAAAGGCTTTTATGCTATGGACAATATCCTGTATGCATCGTACAATTTGCCTACTCCAACCATCGATACCTTATTGGAGATTTTAATCAATCTAGAAGACAGAGAATGGCAATTTGATTCAAGTGTTCTGTTTCATTTTACCTATACCACTATCAAACATCCGCTCAAAGCAAAAACACATACTCTGATACGAAAGCTTTTTGAACGTGATCATCTGTATGTCATACTTAAACTTTTCTATGATGCAGGAATATTACATCAACTCATTGGTGCTTTCAAAAAAGTATTGCATTTACCACAATTTGACGGCTATCATCACTATCCGGTTGATTTTCACTCGATCAAATGCATTGAAGCGCTTGAATCGATCAATGATCCCTATGTAGAGAATCTCTACAAGCCATTGAGTCTTTCCGATAAACTGCTCCTAAAAGCGGTCATATTGCTTCATGACACAGGTAAAGGACGTAAGCAAGATCACAGTGAAGTTGGAACAAAACTCATCATTCCATTTGTACAAAGCCTAAAATTATCAGCTGCCCAAAACGAACGGGCAACATTACTGGTACGTCATCATGTCACCATGAGCAACGTCGCCTATCGTGAAAACATTTACAATGAAAAAACCCTCTATCAATTTATGGCCAAAATAAAAACACCCGAAAATCTCAAACTGCTGTATATTCTTACCTATGCCGATATCAATGGAGTAGGACCTGGCACCTATACGAGTTTTGGCGCCAATTTACTCCATGAGCTTTATGAAGCCTCTTTGGAAATCGCTTCCCAAAACGATCGTATTACCGATGCCGCCAAACGACAGCAAAAAGAACGTAAACTCATCGCTGATCTTGATTTTTCTCTCCTTAACCGAAGTGAGCAAAAGAAAGTTCTCTCAATTGAATCCAATTTTTTCTTTTTTAAACATACACCCAGCGAAATCATCAATATTTCCAAAGAGGCCTTTGAATGCCAAACCTTCACCTATGCGCTCAATATTGATGGAGGACTGATCATTCATATTTTCCGTAAAATTCCTCTGAATTTAGGCTATCTTTTGGGTAAACTTAGTTATCTTGATGTCGCTTCCATGGATATTTTTACCCTTTTTGATGGAATAAAATACTTTAAAATAGAGTTTTTACAACGTCCAAAAGAGGGAACGATGGAACAAATTGAACTCATCGTCGAAGATGCCTTTGACATGTCCAAAAAACTCGACCTTCCAAAACCTATTATTAAATCCAAAGAAATCACACTGGATTGCGACCACTCC
Source organism: Sulfuricurvum sp. (assembly GCA_030693335.1). Taxonomy (GTDB): domain Bacteria; phylum Campylobacterota; class Campylobacteria; order Campylobacterales; family Sulfurimonadaceae; genus Sulfuricurvum. Next base: position 100,305 of record JAUYAU010000014.1, on the reverse strand, counting down.
ATACATTATGCACAACTCAATCTCAACACAACCAATCAGCGCGGACTATTGGCCTATTTTGTACAATTATTTGATGAAGCCAATATCAATATAGCCACAGCAAAAATTCATACCAATAAAAACACTACCCGTGACCACTTTTTAATCGAGAAACAAAATAGAATGTGCGATAATGCACGTCAAATTATTGCCAAGTTGGTAGGAGAATAAAATATGTGCGGAATCGTTGGATATGTCGGAAAAAAGCCCGTTAAACAAATTTTGATTGACGGGCTTCGCGAGTTAGAATATCGCGGCTACGATTCTGCCGGTATCGCAGTATTGCAAAAACACCATTTTTCTCTTTTTAAAGCGGTTGGAAAACTGATCAATCTCGAAGAAAAAGCTCAAGGCTTTGAAACAGATGGGTTTTCCGTGGGCATAGGGCATACGCGCTGGGCCACACACGGTAAACCGACAGAACTCAATGCGCATCCTCATGTTGGAAAGAACTCTTGTGTCGTGCACAACGGAATCATTGAAAACTACCAAGAACTTAAAACTATGCTAACAAGTCATGGAGTTAAATTTTTGAGTCAAACTGATACCGAAGTCATTGTTCATCTTTTTGAATTTCATCTCAAAACTGCCTCAACACCGTTTGAAGCATTTAGCAAAACACTGCATGAGCTCTCGGGTGCTTATGCCATTTTACTAGTAAATGCTTCCATTGACGACACTATTTATTTCGCTAAAAACGGTTCACCGATGATTATCGGACGCAATGCACAGGGAGAAACCCTTTTCGGTTCCTCTGATGCTGCCATGATTGGTAAATGCCATGAAGTCATCTATCTCGAAGACGGTCATTATGGGTATGCATCAGCCGAGGGAATCGCACTGTTTGATGAGAAAAATCAATCTGTCAAACTCAATTTTACTCCCTTAAGTGAGAACAAGCTTTCTGCTCAGAAAGAAGGTTACCGCTTTTTCATGGAAAAAGAGATATATGAACAAACAACCGTCCTATCCGATACCTTACTAGGACGATTGAGAGATGAAAGTATTAATTTTGAGGAATTAGATCCTAAACTTTTTGATGGAATTAATGAGATCAAGCTCTGCGCATGCGGGACAAGCTATCATGCGGCCCTCAGTGCCAGCTATTTACTCGAGCGACATGCCAAAATCCGCACATCCGTAGAAATTGCAAGTGAATTTCGCTATCGAGAGCCATTCTTAACTCCCGATACACTCTTCCTTGTAATTAGCCAAAGCGGAGAAACAGCTGATACATTGGAAAGTCTCAAAATGGCTAAAAAGTTCGGCTTAAAAACAATGGTTATTTGTAACGTAGACAACTCTTCTATGGTTCGTTTAGCAGATGCCAGTATTCTTACTCGTGCCGGTATTGAAAAAGGAGTGGCATCTACCAAAGCTTTTGCCACCCAAGTATGTGTATTATGGATGCTGAGCTTATTTTTAGCTAGCGAACGCAAAACACTCGAAACTACCGAGATCACACGCCAAATTCATCTTCTGCGTGCTCTTCCCTCAACTGTAGCCGTTGATCCAGAATTGCATGAGCAATTACGTCGTCTGAGCAAACGCTATTTACATGGACATGGATTCTTCTTTATTGGACGTGATGTATTCTTCCCGCTTGCACTTGAGGGAGCACTCAAACTCAAAGAGATTAGCTATCTTCATGCCGAAGGATACCCTAGCGGAGAAATGAAACATGGTCCTATTGCACTTGCGGATCCTGAGCTTTTTACCATCGCCCTGCTTCCACAACATAAACTTTATGAAAAGACCAAAAGCAACATCGAAGAGCTAAGCGCACGTGACTCTACCATCTGTTCCATCAGTCCCTTGGATTTTGACAAAGCGGATGATCATATCCGCACCAAGATCAGAGACGACTATATGCTAGAATTTTTTGAAATGATGGTTGTTTTACAACTCCTATCCATGGAAATCGCAATTCGTTTAGGCAATGATGTTGATATGCCGCGAAACCTTGCTAAAAGTGTTACTGTCGAGTAATACTTTTATAAAAATATTGCTTTTTTAAAAAAACTTTAACCTCTATTTAGCTAATCTGATTTCTTTAGTTTAATTTTATTAAAATAAATCGTTATAAGGAAATAATCACTTATGAAAACCAATCACAAAATTCTTTTTATTGTTGCTCTTATGCTTATCGGACTTGCCATCGCTACCATTACAAACGTTGCACTCAACTTTCGTGAATACGGCTACAGTAATGCTATTGAAAAATCTAAAATGACTGCTGAAATAGTACGAGACGGATTGACGGCACATATGGTTAATGGAGTGATGGATAAACGTCAGTTTTTTCTTTCTAATATTTCCGATCTTAAGGATGTTCAATCGCTATGGATTGTTAGATCGGACAATGTCATTGCGCAACATGGTATGGGAATACCAAATGAGCGCCCCAGAGATGCAATTGATCGTAAAGTTCTAAAAGAAGGTTTATCTGTTCAAAAAATAACCGAAGACTCTAAAAATGCAATTTTACGTGTTACTATCCCTTATGTAGCTTCTGCAAATGACAATCCGAACTGTTTAAGTTGTCACAATGCACAAGAAGGAGAGGTATTGGGTGCCATAAGTATGGAATTCAATATCAACGATGTTCGTCAAACAGGTGCAATGACCATTGCTAAAATTTTTGGTATCAATCTTCTTTTTTTAATTGTTGCATTGTGGGTTACCAATCATTATTTCAAACCCTATATCCATTTACTCGAGAATTTACAACAAGGGATAAAACGCGCACGCAATGGGGACTTTACCTACCGTTTTAAAACAACACTTAAAGATGCCGGAAGCGAAGTAGCGGAACAAATGAATACCCTCTTTGAAAAAATGGAAGAGACTTTTTCAGGAATTAGAGACAATCTTAGTACTTTTATGTCTCGTTCAAACATTTCCTGTTCTGATCCCCTTAATTCCACTGGAATAATTATCAAAGAGCTCTCTGATGTTTATAAATTTAAAAAGACAATTGAACTTGACAGCAGTAAAGAAGCTATTTATGATCGATTTATTTACGTGCTTCAAGAAAGATTTCATTTCACCCATTTTGCATTGTATGAAGTAGAAAAGAAGAGTAAAGAACGTAAACTCATTTACATTACCGATCATACAAGCTTCTGTCTTCCAATTGTTGATCAAGATGCTATGGAGTGCCGTGCCTATCGTACCAATAGTGATATTTATTCAACTGATTTTCCTAATATATGCCAAAATTGTTCTGTTGATCACAAAGAATATACGTGTATTCCTCTGAATATCAATGATGACTTGGCTCTTATTCTCTCATATTCTGCAAAAAATACAGCAACGATAGAATCACTCAATCTCGTCTTGCCTAGTATTAAAAACTATTTTGAAGCAGCAAAAGCAGTTATTGAAAGCAGAACTCTGATGGACAAACTTCGTGATTCTTCACTTCGCGACGGAGCGACACATCTCTACAACCGTCGATTTTTAGAAGAGTTTATTGATAAAACTACTGAGCAAGCATTACGTTCACATCTTACCTATTCAATTCTTATGATTGATATTGACTATTTTAAAATGGTAAATGATACTTATGGGCATGATTCAGGTGATGTCGTCATAAAAACATTAGCCGAAATTTTACAACAAAATGTCAGAAAAGCCGATCTCCCTATCCGTTATGGCGGTGAAGAATTCTTAGTCTTATTGCACAATACAACATCAGAGGGAGCTCTTCAAGTTGCACAAAAAATTCGTACTGTTTTTGCTGCAAAGAAATATCAATTCGGCAGTGATACCGTTGAAAAAACTTTAAGTATTGGAATTTCCCATTTTCCTAGTGATGCTGATTCGATCTGGAAAGTGATCAAATTCGCTGACCTTGCTTTATATGAAGCAAAGCACACAGGGCGTAATCGTGTCGTAGAGTTTGAACCAAGACTCTTCTCTGGGGGAGATGCTTTTTAAGAGCCTCTGCTGCTCTCTACATGCTTTCAGCTATTAGACTTCTTCTATCACCTCAGAACATTCAGGCTTTTCTTTACACCCTTCGCCAAGCTCAGGGCGAACGGGATACTTGAGTTATGTAAGGAGTCTATTAATTCGATTCTAGCAGTCTGGTGTGAAATTTAACGCTTCGATTCCCACCCTCAAGCTTTGCTTCATTCATGGCCAAACGTGCATAGGCCAAACACTGCGCAATATCCTTGTGCTGTTGCGGAAAGATAGCAGTACCGATTCTCATCGTCTTAATAAAGCCGCTTGAGTGTGCTTTGAGCTTTTTATTGGCAAAAAGGGAGCGTATTTTTTCTCCAACATTATTGACATGCAAAGGATCACAGTCATACAGTAATACAGCAAATTCATCTCCCGATAGACGTGCAATTACATCGCTTTCACGTAACGAATCCAACAGTGTTCGTCCAATAATACGAATCGTTTCGTCTCCTACTTTTTCTCCATAGACATCATTAATCGTCGAAAAGTCATCCACATTCAAAATCATAACACCGTATGGAATTGCCGTTCGCTTGGATTCCTTGACAATCATAAACATCCGCTCTAATAAAAAGTTCTTAGTATACAATCCACTCAAAGGGTCAATACGCTGTAGTTTTTGTATATCCTCGCGCATTTGATGATGTGCAATTTCCCCTCCTATTGCATGAAGGGTTTCATCCACAATAGGGATAGCTGCACGAACATTAGTAAGTATATTCTTTTTATCACTAACCATAGACACGACAAAGGTAGATGCGCTGTTAATGGCATAAGGAACACATACATAGTGTTCATTGGGAATGATCATCTTAGGACAGATACCATCTTGCATAGAGGAATCAACAGTCTCCCCTGTTCGCGCTGCACGGCATCCGCTTTGCGCATCACACAGTATCTCTTTCTTTTCATATACTATTTGAGTCTCTTGAGAAAGTGGATTATAGGTAATCAAATTAACATCATCAATTTTAAACTTATCCGAAAAATGATGCGCAATGTGAATATATGCTTCATGCGCATTCGCATCACGGTGAAGTGTATGTGTGAAGGCAGAAATATCATTTAAACGTGCGGTCCCATCACTGATCGCATCTAGCGGATCAGATGCCATATCAATATGAATAATTCCTGATAAATTTTCTTGTATGGTATCTAAGGAGGTTTCAAATTTTTCTATTAATGTATTTAATGCCTTGGCGTCATAATCATTGCTCAACTCTTCTGGAATACGAGCCGTGAAGTCTCCATTCTGTGCCAAGCGCGCGCATTCACCCATTGCCTCAAAGCGATCAAAATAGATAAGAACTTTTTTATAGAGGAAATAAATCATTCCGCCGAAAAGAACCATCAATAATAAAGAACCTATAATAATATTTCGATAGCTCAAAGCTTTTAAATCATTCACCTTCATTTCAACCGAAATTACCCCAAGAGTATCACCTGCTTTAACATCATGACAGCTCAGGCAATCAAGTTTTCCATTAACAGTTGCTTTATATGGCATCGATAAACGTACCGTGGCATCTTCAAATATTCCTCCGGTACTTTCAATAACCGTTTCGCCACTCTCAAGAACAGATTTGTCAATACCATCACGAGGATCTTCTGCAAAGGGGCCTTTTCCATATTGATGGGAGACTTTTGAAGAACGAACTAACCACAACTGTTTCATATTTTCTAAAGAAGTAACTTGATTCACAAAAGCATCACGCTGATCCATTGTTCCTGAAACCATGTGTGCTGTCAGTCCGGCCTCAATAACTTTAGCCGTTGCTAAGGCCTGAGATTCGGCACTTTTAGCCGAAGCATTTCGTAAATCAATAATACTATTGTAAAAAATTGCAACAAATAGAAGGAATAAGGAAGAAAATAGGAGGAAAGAAATTTTCGTTTTTAATTTCATAAATAATTACCCTTCATAAAGAAGGGTAGATTATAAACGTTTTAAAATAAATTTTGGGTAAAAGCTTAGTGACAGCCGCATCCAGTACCGCAACTTCCGCCACTAGATGCCGGAGCTTCTTCCTTTGGAGCCGCTGCAGCAGTAGAACATGCAGATACGCCAGGAGGAGTATTTGGTTGGATTGCCTGATTATCAACACCACCCTCTGCATTGATTTTTTCAATTGCTGCCCAAACGTCTTCTGCCGCTTTCATATAGCGTTTTGCTGTCTCAGAAGTTGGTACACAATACGTAATTGGTTTTCCGTCATCTCCACCTGTACGAACAGACGGTTCAATAGGAATTTGTGCCAAAATAGTAGTATCAAATTCTTTTGCCATCTCACCTGACGTCCCTTTGCCGAAGATATCGTATTCAACACCCGTATCCGGAGCGATAAATCCTGACATGTTTTCAACGATACCCGCGATTGGGATGTTTAATTTTTGGAACATGTTCAAACTACGGCGTGAATCATCCAATGCTACTTTTTGTGGTGTGGTGACTGTAATACCCACAGTAACCGGAACACCTTGTGCCAATGTCAATTGTGCATCACCGGTACCTGGAGGCATATCGATAACCAAACAATCCAAATCTGACCACATAATATCGCGCAAAAACTGCTCGATGGCTTTCATGATCATTGCACCGCGCCAGATAAGCGCTTGCCCTTCTTCCATCAATGAACCCATAGACATCATTTCAATACCGTATACTTTGATCGGGAGAACTTTGTTCCCTACAACTTCTGGCTTCATTCCCTCAACACCTAACATTCTCGGGATATTTGGTCCATAGATATCAGCATCCAAGAGACCCACTTTTTTCCCTTGCATTGCGAGTGCGATAGCAAGATTAACTGATGTTGTTGATTTCCCAACGCCACCTTTACCTGAACTCACCATAATGAAATTTTTAACTTGCGGAGCAAGGTTTTTACCCTTTGAAGAACTCTCTTTAGGCATTTTTGGTGCTTGAACATTAATAACTACATCTGATGCACCCGCAGCCTTAAGCGCATCCGTGGCTTCCGTTGTGATTTGTTGAGCTACTTCCGCTGCACTTGAGGTAATATCAATGGTTACATTGACATTTTTACCCTCGATTTTAATCTCTTTTACAAATCCAAATGCAACGATATCTTTGGTAAATCCAGGATAAGTTACTTTTGAGAGTGCTGATTTTACAATTTCTTCTGTCATTTTATTTCCTTAAAATATTTAATCTACTAAAGCAGCGTTTTTCTCTTCTTGAGCAATCCAAGCCATGGATTCTGGATTGTCCATAATCTGCTGTGTAATTTTGTAACTACAAAACTTCGGTCCGCACATAGAACAAAACTCTGCATCTTTGAAAACATCTTGAGGTAGTGTTTCATCATGGTACTCACGAGCACGCTCTGAATCCAATGAAAGTTCAAATTGCTTGTTCCAATCAAATGCATAACGAGCATCACTCATCTCATCATCGATATCACGTGCACCCTTACGTCCGCGTGCGATGTCCGCAGCATGTGCCGCAATTTTATACGCGATTATCCCGTTACGAACATCTTCAGCATTTGGCAATCCTAGGTGTTCTTTTGGTGTAACATAACACAACATTGAAGCACCGTGCCATCCGCCGACAGCCGCACCGATTGCAGAACTGATATGATCGTATCCCGCTGCAATATCGGTTACAAGGGGACCTAGAATATAAAACGGTGCTTCATGACAATATTCACGCTGAATTTTCATGTTACGCTCGATTTGATTGAGAGGAACGTGGCCCGGACCCTCAATCATAACCTGTACATTTTTTTCCCACGCACGTAGCGTCAATTCACCCAACACTTTAAGTTCGCTAAGCTGTGCATCATCCGATGCATCTGCCAAACAACCGGGACGTAGTGAATCCCCAAGAGAAAGAGATACGTCATAACGGGCACAAATGTCCAAGATCTCATCGAACGCTGTATAAAATGGATTCTCACGATGATAGTGCATCATCCAAGCAGCCATTAGTGAACCCCCGCGACTGACGATTCCCATTTTACGTTTTGCAACTTTTGGCATTGTTGAGAGTAAGAATCCAGCATGAATGGTGAAATAGCTCACACCTTGCTGTGCTTGACGCTCGAGAACCTCAAGCATTTTTTCAATACTCATGTCTTCTATTTTATTGTTTACATCGTGCAAAATTTGATAAATCGGCACGGTACCGATAGGAATTTTTGAATTCCCGATAACTGCACGGCGAATCTCATCCAAATCTCCACCTGTTGAGAGGTCCATTGCCGTATCAGCTTTGTAATGCTGAGAAACTTGAATTTTTTCAATTTCACCCTGCACATCAGACGCGATCGCAGATGAACCGATGTTCGCATTAATTTTACAACGAACAGCAATTCCGATTGCCATTGGCTCAAGGTTTGTGTGGTTAACGTTCGCCGGAATGATCAATCGACCGCGTGCTATTTCACTGCGAATCAGCTCAGGGTCAAGATCTTCTATCTTTGCTATGTACTCCATCTCTTCTGTAATAATGCCTTGTTTGGCATAATACATTTGAGTAGGAGAAGTGTCATTTTGTCGTTTAGCGACCCATTCGGTTCTCATGTTCTCTCCTTGGTCTTGTGTAAAGCTATAGTGGACTTATAAATAATACCCCCTAAAAGGGTCTTATCGGTTTCAATGTATATTAAAAATTTCAAGAACTTTTAGGAAAACTTTTTTATCCATTTAACGATCTTGTTATCTTTGCAATTTTACATAAAGAAGATAAAAAAAAGCTTTTCAGGTGTATAATTTCGTAACATTACGTAATAAATAGGATATAAATTGTCTGATTTGACACTTATTCTTCTCGCAGCGGGTAACTCTAGTCGTTTTAAGATTCCCGTAAAAAAACAATGGCTACGAATTGGTCACGATCCGCTTTGGTTGTTTGTTACCAATCGTATCACCAAAATGTTTGCGTTTGCCAATATTATTGTTGTCGCTCATCCTGAGGAATTGCCTTTTATGCAGAAAATGTGTGATGTGCATATTGTGGCAGGAGGAGAGACCCGCCAGCACTCTTTGCGCAACGCATTGGCACATGTGACTACTTCTTATGTGCTTGTCAGTGATATAGCCAGAGCCTGTATTGATCCTGATCTTATAATGCGTCTGATAGACGCTAAAGAGTATGCCGACTGTATCGTACCGACACTGGGGATCAACGACACCGTTGTTTATGGAGATGAAACCATTGCACGTGAATCCATCAAACGGGTACAAACACCTCAACTTTCCAGTACAGCTGTACTGCGTGCGGCACTTAATACGCCATTGAAGTATACGGATGAGAGCAGTGCCATTGTGGCATATGGAGGAAAACGTCATTATGTGGAAGGTGACATTCGTGCCGATAAGATCACTCGGATCAATGATCTTACAGCGTTAGAGTGTTTGAGTCCTCCATCACTCATGAGCTTTACAGGTAATGGATTTGACGTGCACCCTTTTGAAGAGGGAAAACAGATGGTTCTAGGAGGCGTAGAGATTGAGTCGCCTTATGGATTTAAAGCACACAGTGATGGTGATGTTGTTATTCACGCTCTCATCGATGCCCTTTTGGGTGCTGCATGCATGGGGGATATTGGAATGCTTTTCCCTGATACTGATGATACTTATAAAAACATTGATTCCAAAGCATTACTGCAACGATGTGTAGAAAAAATTCACAACTTTGGATTTGTGATTGCCCATGCAGATATAACCATTATCGCACAAGTACCGAAAATAGGCCCCTATAAAGATGAAATACGCAAAACATTGGCACCATTGATGGATCTCAACCCCTCACGGTTAAATATAAAAGCGACCACAACAGAGCACTTAGGGTTCATTGGGCGTGAAGAAGGAGTGGGCGTCATGGCTACCGCTTCGTTACACTATTTTGATTGGATAAACGAATGAACGTATTAATTGTAGAAAATGAGATTTATCTCGCACAGAGTATTGCCTCAAAACTCAGTGACTTAAGCCATAACTGCGATATTAGCAGTTCAACCAAAGAAGCGCTAAAAGGAGTTCCCTATGATGTTGTTCTTCTCTCAACCAACATCAGCGGACACGATATTTATCCAGTCATTGAAGCGTACAAAGAGGCCGTTGTCATTTTAATGGTGTCATATGTTAGTAATGACACCGTTTCCAAGCCGCTTGCCGCTGGTGCGAAAGATTACATTCTCAAACCATTTATGATCGAAGAACTTATCCGTAAAATTCAACATTTCCAGAACCACGAACGACTTCGCCGCCAAAATCAAACCCACGAACGCTATTTAGCCCATATGTTCAATGGCATCAAAATCGAGGAAGATTTTGATAAAACAGAACTTCCGGTGATGATTTGCAGCGGATATCAAAAATATGCCGATGCTTTTGCCTTTCGTTACGCTCAACACAAAAATAAAACGCTTCAATTTGTTTCATTGAGCTCAGCCAAGGCGCTACAAGACATTATCTCATTACCGGTACACAGTATTCTTTATCTTACTGATTTTCAAAATTTCAAAAAAAGTGATCATAAGACCTTATTTGAACTGTTAGAAAAACGTCAATGCATTATTTCCAGTACCGACTACATCGATCATGCTCCCTTTCGTATGATTGAAGTCAAGAGTGAGAATCATCTCTTTGATCAAGGTGAAATTTTACCGATCGAAGAATATGTTAAATACATTATGCTTAATTTTCAGAATCGTTTTCCGGATACGGAACTGTCAAAAAAATTAGGTATTTCACGAAAAAGCTTATGGGAGAAAAGAAAGAAATATGGCATCGTTAAGAAAAAATAGAGCTCTTCATATTGACCAAGAGGCATTCTCTGCTCTCGCACTGCTCAAATCAGGCATGCTTGCGCCCGTAACACAGCTTATGAATGAGAAGCAATGTATTCAAGTGCTTGAAAAAGGGATGTTTAATGGAAGTACATTTCCATTTCCTCTCATTCTTTCTCCTAACGGTGCAACCAATGAAACGGTTCTCTTAAGTACACAAAAAGGAGAAGTTCTTGATCTTGTATGCGATCAAGAAGTCGTAGGTGAAATTACCGTAGACGAAGTTTTTGCTATTGATCCTTCAAAGCGTTTACGTCAAATATATGGCACTGAAGATCTCTCACATCCAGGGGTCAATGCAACCTATAAACGACTTGGAAAATACGCCATTTCCGGCGATTATACTATTGATGTCAGTTCTATCACTTCTATACGCCAAAGTATCAAAAACGCACAGGATCAAATAGCAGCAAAGCATACCACGGCCATCTTTATGGCAGCAAATCCTCTGCACCGAGCACATGAGCGCCTCATTCGCCAAAGTTTAGAGCGTACCGATCTCATCGTTATCTTTTTACTAAAACCCTACAATTCGGCCAATTTAAGCTATGAACTTCGGCATGATGTGCTTCAGTTCTTCATAAAAAACTATTTACCTTTCAGTCGGGTCATTGTTGTTCCTCTTGAAAACAGCTATATTTTTGCCGGAAGCAATGAAGTTATTTTAGATGCCATTGTGGCAAAAAATTACGGGTGCAACCGTCTTATGATTGGGCAAAATCATGCCGGAATCGGAATGTATTATGACCGAAATGCCAATAAGTCCGTTATTGATCGCATGAAGGGAATTGATATTGAAGTTTCTATGTCCAGTGAATACGTCTACTGCAATATGTGTAAAACGCTCGTCAGTATACAAACCTGTCCTCATGGACACCATCACCATATTTCCTACCATTCCGAATCGATACTTGAACTCATGAAACAAGGGCTGCTTCCCCCTGCCGTATTGGTGCGCAAAGAGATATCTTCCCTGATTGTTTCCTCTTTGTATCCAAACCGATTTAAAAACTTGGCTAAACTTTATTACGATATTATGCCCGTCAATGGTCTGCTTGAAGAACACAGTGAACGCGACTTTTACGTAGAGCTCATGAAGCTTTATCAAACTACTTCACTTACCTAAGGATAATTCATGAAACTCAATTGGTTATTTCTTACCCTTTTTTACAGCGGACACTCACCAAAAGCACCCGGGACAATGGGGACACTGGTTTCACTTCCTATTGGAATAGCTGTTTTGGTTTTTTTAGGACCTCAGACTCTTTTTTTACTCACCCTACTGATCACCCTTTTCGCTATCAAAAGTATTGACCGATATGAATTGCAAAGTGGCATACATGATAATCAAAAAATTGTCATTGATGAATTGGTAGGAATGTGGTTTGCTCTTTCCATTGCACCGGGTGTTATGTTTGCTTTAGGTGATTTAGCCGTATGGGGGAATGGAATTACTGTTCAAATAGCACTCAGCTTTATCTTCTTTCGTCTTTATGACATTAAAAAGCCCTCTATCATCGGACGTATTGATCGTAATGTAAAAGGCGGATGGGGAGTCATGGGGGATGATGTTGTGGCTGGCTTTGCAGCAGGTATCAGTGCCGCCCTTGTTTGGCAGGCTTTCATAAGAATATCGGCTTTTTAAGCCACTATCCGATTTCTCCCAGCTTTTTTAGCCGCATACAGCTTCTCGTCGGCTCGATTAAATAAATCGTCCGCTTCTTCAACAGGATTAAACTCTGCCACACCAATGGAACAAGTTAATGACTTGATGGTTTCAAAGCTATTAACCTCTATTCTCTGACGCAACGCTTCCGCCATCTTGATCGCTGAAGGCAACGGAGTATCCGGTAAAAGAATCATAAACTCTTCCCCTCCCCATCGCGCAACCACATCACTTTCACGAATTTGCTTACGCAATAGCTCGCTGAGCCCTTTAAGAACTGCGTCCCCTACCAAATGTCCAAATCGATCATTAATCTGTTTAAAATGGTCAATATCCAATAAAAGGACAGAAAGGGGTCTTTTGTATCGACGGGATACTGAAAGTGAATGTTCCAATATTTTGTCAAATTCAAATCGGTTAGTCACCTGTGTCAACCTATCCATCGTTGCTAATTCATTGAGCTCAGTGATATCACTAAAAACAACAACATAACGGAGTTCCTTATCGTACTCTATCCTCTTCACCGTCACGATGAAAGTTGATGCTTTGCCATCCACTGTCATCTTCACTTTATGTTCACGAGCACTGTGTGCCATAATGTACTCTGTCCATCGCATCCCATCAATAATCGGTAACAAATAGCCATCCGATTCTGTACTTTGAAATAAGTCACAAATACAATCATGATCTTTACTAAAGTCTTCTAATGTGCGGTAATGGAAATACTCTAAAAAAGCATTATTAACATAAACGATATTACGGTCATCCGTTACAATGATAATATTGGATTGTGAATTGAGTATGGTTTCAATGTACTCTTCTTGAAAACGGACTCTTTTCATAAAAATTCGTGCAATCGATTCATTAATTCCAAGAAAAAAGATAATCAAGAGACAAGTGATAAGTACACTGCCAACAATAGTGCGAGTAAGATCATCATACCCAGCCGTTATGTCATTCATACATAAAAATATACCCATCTCTTTTCCGTCATCCCCTTTTAAGCGGATCGGGAGAATTTCATAATGGTGATCATGATAATTTATTACTTTTTTCTCGTAATTTAAATTGTTTTTGGTATAGAGTTTAAGGATCTCATATTGATCAGACTCAAACTGTATAGGATAATATGCCCCTTTGTGAATATTATATTCACTTCGAGAAGATGCGGCTGCGATACGTGATTCGTGAAGTAAAAACAAGCTTTTTAATCCGCTAATCTTCTCGATCTCTTCACTGATATAATGAACATCCACACCAAACTCAACCGCGCCGATGTAGCGGTTGTCCTTAAAATAAGGTACTACCACCCGATATGCAACACCGGCTATCCCCCCTTCAAAGCCGCTTTGAATCTCTTTTATCGCATGAACACGTCTAAGCAATGGACGTTTGGAAGCGATATTGTCACCATATTTCTCTTTTTCATGAACACGTAAAATGGACGTACCATCGGGAGCATGGAATTGCATGATCTTTAAATAGCGATTTTCTTCTTGCATTGTTTTATAACGGTTTTCAATCAATGAATAAAGCTTTTCACGGTCTTGTGCTATGAGCGCTTCATTGAAGCCAGAAATTAGCAGATTACCATAGGCACGGTATTTGTAAGTATGTTGCATATTATTAATTACGGAGTTATAGACTGTATTTATGTAATTAGCGGAGTTTTGAGTACGCTCATCGCGATGTTGGTTTATTTCATAGATGTAAAATCCGGTAAAAACGGCAGATGCAAATATTATCAACACGGCCATTAATAACTGGAACTGCCATTTAAACCGCTGCATCTAAATAATCCTTAACCCAAGATATATTAATTTAAGTTATTATATCTTTTTTAATAGTTTTGTTCAATGGATTGCCTATTACACCATCATCGGTTCATCCGTAGGTTCAATTTCTTCGTAATCTTCCACAATTTGATCTAAAATTTTCTGCGTATTTTTGATTTTAGCAATATTTGCATCAAAAATGTATTTTGAAGCTGGAAACGCTTCACTTAGCTCAGTATAAATCAAAATACGTCCACCAAAGTGACGATTAAACTCATCAAATGCACCACATAAATATGCTTTGCGCGTTGTGTGTCGGAAAAGAGCTTGCAGCATCTTTTTACGTTCTTTGATCGGAATCGACTCATCAATCGCTTCCGCAACGCGTTTAATATCCAAACGTGACAAATAAACACCGCTATGAAATGGTGAGAGAAGCTTATCCGTTAATTCATCCACAAAACCTGGTACCGGTTCATTATCAGGATTATTGTCACCACTTGTATCACAATCCTCTGTATCGCATTTTTCACGGACAAATTGATCAAATTCTGCTTTTAAATCACTAAAATCTGCTTTATTCATTGTATTCTCCTGTTATTAATTCATAAAAATAATGCGTCATCGAATTAAGTGCGATATCATCTTCAAACGCATCGCTTTGCGCAAACTTTTCTAAAGCAGCCGGCATAATAAGCTCACCTATGAGTTTTCCATCCACAATACGGATAAAATCGCAGTATCCTGCTCCTTGTGCCATGTCAGAAGCATTATCCAACAATCCAAAAGCCTCTTCTTGATATTCCATCGCGATTACCGCACCGCTTAGTTTGGAGTCGCGCATTTGAGAAATTGTAAACGTGACATCATCGGGACGTATATTCATCGGAATTGCCATCGCATTGACGTTATTGCCTTTGAACAACTTGTTTACGATAGCACAAAAACGGCTACTGTGTGCCTCTTCGGCGATATAGCCATAAAGCGCTGTTTCCACTGTTATGGAATTGTCATCATTCATCATTTATAACCCCCAAAGCTCACGCGCTTCTTCCTCTTCGAGGCGACAGCGGCGGCAAATTTTTTCTCCTGCAACGGAACTGAACAGCCCATCGCATTCATTACAGCGGCGTACAGCGAATGTGGCCAAATTTTGAACACTGGGCACATACCACTCTTTTAGATTATAGGATGTAGAAAGTGTAATAGCATTAGGTTCACATACATCATGACATAAATGGCATTTGACACACAAAAAAGGGTCAAAATCAATTTTTGAATTGCGCATATCAGAAGTCAATGCTCCCGTTGGACAAATACGGTGACACATTTCACACGCAGTACACAGTTCCTCATCCAAAAGTTTTTGTGAGGTAAAAATAATTTTATCACTTTCTACCACATGAAATTCAGAAGGAATATCAAAACGCTTTAATGCGGTAAAAAAGAGTTTACGACGATCCGTTATTTTTTTCGTTCGCAAGGCTTTGGTATCCGAACTATCGGTTGTATATTGAATAAATTCATCTGTTGTTCGCTGTATCTCTTTTTCAAAATCATTTCGTGCTTTGCCAATACCACGTAGATGAAAGTTTTTAAAGAAATCTCGTCTATCCGCTTTTTCATCAGTCTCACTGACATTAGTAAACCCGATATTCTCACATGTTACCCTGAAATCTGATTCTATCGCTTCAAGAAGATAATTAGAATTGTCGATAGTACTAGCTATAGATGTCATAATACGTTCTCCGATATCGCATTGACCGCAATGCCCTGTATCCAAAACAACTCCCTGCTTCATTTGCGTAAACGAAATCAATTGTTCACTGCTCAACGCTGCAATACACGGTACATTCTTTTGGCAGGAAACAAGATTTTCTTCATCGCTTATAAAGGAAAAGAAAAAATCAGTAGCACTAAAATCATCAAGTTTCAATGCCTCTGTAGGACACACGGCAACACACCCAGCACATCCAACACATAGTGCTTGATTAATAGAAGGAAGTCGTCCTGCAATATTAATGGCAGTCGTTGGACACACATCAACACAATGAGTACAAATCGAATTGACACTCAGCGCTCTGACACATGAACTGGGAGAAAGGATTAAAAAACTCATGAAGCTTTAGACACAACCGCACTTAACATTTCATTGTCCGAGAGAATAAACTCTAATGCCATTTCGGCCGCATCATAATACAAAGGAGTACGGGATTCGTATTTCATATTAATCAGATACATAGGAGCCCATTGCAGTAAATGCGTGTTCAAAAAACGATGTTGAACCGCTTGCAGTTCTAGAGCGGAATCATGGTCTCCTTCCCCTGTGGCTTTGAGTTGCGCCTGACACAAATGATGCATAAATTCAAGTTCCACGCCAATATGGTCCGATGAAACAACCCGTGCGATCCCATAATCCACAATAAAATCATAAGCACTGTACATATCCGTGACTGGATTGGCTCCGCCCGTTTCGATCATTTGATCTGCACGAGTGTAAAACGTTTCATAAGGAACTAAATGCAATAACGAAAGATTCGTAAAATCAGGATTTAAATACTCCTCTAAAAGTTTTTGCTGCGGCATCGTATTGCATAACTCCCACTCTTTCCAATGGGGCAAAAACTCTAAAACTGTTTCATCGTTCATAAGTGTATTTAAAATTTCAACGTCAAGCTCTTGAAGCATTATTCGAGAAAGAAGGGCATAAATGTTACTGCGTGCGGTGAGTTCATCCATTAATGATACCTTTAAATAGTGATGGGATTGTAGCTGCTTCGACTGAAAAGTACATGAGATAAGAAGGTTAAGAAAAAGGTATCAAGTCCTAAGACTTGATAGTAACATCGTATGCAGATGGGTCAAGAGTAACCCATGGGCGTTTGATATGGCGAGGGCGGCGAATGGTTGAATTGGAATCCAAACCACGAGTCAACGTGTCCCTCCATGCTTGATAGACTTTGAGGTTATTGTCATAATTTACAAAGATATCCCCGATCTTGTCACCCGGCTGAACAGGCTCTAAGATAACCTTATGGTGCCAACAGTGCATACCGGAAACTGGATCCGGATGAGGAGCCGCTACAGCATTCTGCCATGAGCCGCTTAACCCATCCCACCAAACATTTTCAGAGTCACGATTGTACTCTGCAAAACGCTCAGCCTTAAATCCTTTGATCCCCTCAACGTATTTGAGTTTACCCACTTTTCCATCCATTTGAATCTCAGCAACTGGAACACCAAAACTATTGATACCCGTCGTACCGCTATAATCATCGATCTTCGTTTGTGCTCCTGCTTTACCAATGTTTGCAGGTGATTCTTTTAAAAACTCTTTATTAGTCAAATCACGCGGTGCAGTAGATGGTGCTACTTTACCATCGGTAACGCCATTTGGAATCGTGACATGATTCGTCAATTTCCAACGTCCGCCATGGTGTGAACACGCCAAGGTACCAGGCATAACACCTTCCGTAGGAACAGCCATCGCAACGAAATAGCCACTTTCTAAGCCAGAAACCGTATCCACAATTTTTACACGCATCGCATCACCGCGTTTAAATCCAAGGCGTTGTGCATCTTTAGTATAGATCCAGATTGGGTCATGGTTTTGTGAAATCTCCATCAAGTGCTTAGAGTTCGCAGAACGGGTATGAATGTTATACGGCAAACGGAATACCGTGTTAAGCGCAAATGAATTGTCCTCTTTCATATACATGTGATTAACATGCGATACGAGGTGAACCATCTCTTTTTTCTCTTCATCGTTACGCGGATAAAAAGGCATTGAGTACTCTCTCCACTTCCAATCCGTAGCCCATTGGGTATAGAATTCCAACTTTTTAGTAAGCGTTGCAAACCCTTCCATTTTTTTACCGTCGATTTCAATACCGATTTTTGTATCTTTACCTTTATGGTCTTTTGCAGTTATTACCCCGCCTGCACCGATACTCATAGAAGCCGCATCAAATTTATGCCCGTGAGAGATAACCTCTCCATCTTCCATTTTTAGTTCACGCTCCATAGCATGGAAGATTTTATCTTCTTCCATCCATGCACCATGATCGCGCAAATAAGCGTACACTGGGAACTCTTCTTTACTGTAACGCTCATCATTAGTGGCTGTCTCTTTGAGTTTTGGCAGGTTATCACCAAATGCAGCATCGTACCACTCAGCAATCGTCACCGGTTTACCAGGATGACGCTTGGATTCCCACATTTTTTTAACACCAAGACTTCCGTCTGTATCTATGTAGTTAACACACAAATCAAACCAGAATTCATTCTCTTCCCAAACTTCACCAAGACCCGCTTTTACGTGTGCTTCAAGAGTCGCGCGGTTAGGATTTTTAGCTTTCCAGCCTGATTTTTCTAATGCTACACGTAATACCGGCTGACGGAAAGAGGTCCATCGTGCTGGCATTGTAGCCTCAGAATGCTGATCATGACGCTCACCTGCAAGTCCTACTGGAAGAACATAGTCCATATACCAGTTTGTTTCTGACCAAACAGGAGAGAGATTCATAGTAAGTTCCATCTTCGTTTCGTCTTTTAGGACTTCAATCCAACGGAAACCGTCCGGATTAATCCAGACAGGGTTATACATACGCGGAATGTAGACAGAAAGCTTACTCGGAACCGTTAAACCACGATCATTCCATTTCTTTTGCCATGCTGTATCAGTAAGTAAATGCGGTAATAAATACGACATTTCATACGTTGATAAAGGCCACTCAGGAGGCCACGTAAGTTCATTCCATACTTTAACCTTAGGAACATCCGCTCCACCTGCACCCTGCCCTAATGTAGAGCTTCCACCCTTACCAGAAACAGAAATAACGTGCCAGTGGTGGAAGAAGGTACCACCCTCTGTACCAATAGCGCCACGAAGACCAATACAGAAATACGCTGAACGTCCACCCATCCATGCACCGCGGTTACCTGCAGCTGCTGCACGCCAAATATACGTAGAAATCGCATCACCGGCCCAGATAAACATCTCATAAAGCTTCTCAAGTTTATAAGCAGGAACATGTGTTTCTTTAACTGCATAATCCAATGTATACGGAGCATACATGTCTTTTAAAAGCTCCATATAACTGTCAAAACTCTTATCAGCCGGTGCTTTAGTAATTTGACCTTTTGCAAGCATAAAATCAAGATGCTCTTGATCGTTCATTAGTGTTTCCCAGTTGAACCACTTTTTGACAAACTTCTTATCAGTCATATTTTCTTGTAAAATACGATTGGCAAGATAGAGATAAATTACTGCTTCCGTACCCGGCCATGCAGCGATCCATAGATCCGACATACCCGCAGAGTTCGACATACGAGGGTCCATAACAACC
The DNA here is from genome assembly GCA_030693335.1 of Sulfuricurvum sp. GTDB lineage: Bacteria > Campylobacterota > Campylobacteria > Campylobacterales > Sulfurimonadaceae > Sulfuricurvum. The sequence goes on along the minus strand of JAUYAU010000014.1, from coordinate 80,687 downwards.
ATCTTCGCACCTTTTTTACGCGCATCCGCGATAAAACTGGCTGATTGTTGGAAATAGTGCCCTGCATCCGCTGCATGCGATGAGTTCAAAAATATCAGCTTTGCATTTGCCCAGTCAGGACTGGTACGGTCATCATTGGCCGTCCAAATTGACGGAGTACGTCCATTTGATGAACAAATATTCGTATGAGAATTGTATGAATCAAGACCCATTGTTTCCCATACTTGGGGAACAAACCCGTTTTCATTAGGACGACCGACATGATACATAACGGATTTACGAGAAAGCTCATCCCCTTTACGAAGAGTATCCCCCATCTTCTTACCGATGGTTGTCATAGCTTCATCCCATGTCGTACGAATCCATTTACCCTCACCACGTTTAGAACCAGGTGCACGTTTCAATGGAAATGGAATACGGTCAGGGTCATACATTTGGGATTGAACTGCATATCCTTTTGCACAGTTACGACCGCGAGAAGCTGGATGCAACGGGTTACCCATGTATTTTTTGACGGTCAAAGTTTTTTTGTCAATCCATGCCGTCAAACCACATGACGCTTCACAGTTTGAACACGCGGTTGGAACGATCATATAATCATTAACGACAATACCATCCGGATTTTCTTCACTTTGAACACCGTGACGGTCAATACCCCCACGCTTCCAGTCATTACCGTCAAGCTCTTGAAAACCTTCCCATTGATCCAAAGGAGGGTAAAATGAAAGACTATCAGGAGTATTGGTAAACTTGCTTTTCTCAACAGAATCAGCAGCTGCATCGGTTGAAAATACGCCCTTAGCAATCGCAGCGCCTGCAACTGTAAATGCGGCACCTTTTAAAAATGTTCTTCTACTTTCTAAATACATCATTTACCTCTTTAGCTCATGTTTAACAATTGTGGGATAACTAACCAAACATGTTTGGTAATCCATAATCCGACCAGCGCTGACACTGCAGCGATTTTCAACAAATAATACGATTTATCTTTGATACTTTTACATACCAACGCCATTGGAATCAAAAATGCAATAATTTGACCAAGCCAGAACATGAATGTATATTCGCCGCCTTTTACAAACTCTAACGTGGCAATGACTTCTTCTGCTTTCATCGGACCAAAGACCAACTCCAGCATGTACATAATAAATGCGCTCAAGGCACTAAACCCAAGAATGAGGGCTAGATCTTTTTTGATCTCATCACTAAATTTGTTTCCACCGACCAAAATCATCGTTGCAGATCCTGCCAAAAAGGCAGCTAACATCATTTGAATCGATTCAGTAGGCATTTGCCACAATTCACGTGCCGTTGATTGAGCCATCAATCCAGCCGTATACAATGTAACAGGAACGGCTAACACAACACCATACGCAAGCAATTTATCGTACATTGCCTCATCTTTTTTCATATAAAGGAAATACGCCATTCCCAAGATAATACCGACAAAACCAGTAGCCAGCCATGCACCAATCGTAATCATAGAACTCATGTGCGGGTGAAAAAAGATATGCCAAAATCGAAACATCTGGTGCAAATCGATTACCGTGAAAAATAAGAAAATATGGATAAAAACAATGGAAATGATTACTGAAGGCAAACGGATAAATCCGATTTGTTCAGGATACTTTTTCAATAAATAAAAGGCAATAAAAATAATACCGGTACCGATACTTTTTGCCCACATGTTCATGGTAATAATCCAACCCCATACAATACCAGGCAATCCTACATCAAGGACTACAACCGCATTGGTTGCTGCAATAAGTTCGTGCGCCATTAGTGGTGCCCTCCTACTGGAAGATGTGTAAGATTATTAAACAATGAATGTCCTTCAGCTCTGAATGATGCCAACGGATTCAAGGTGACATTTCCTCCACCTACATAGTAGTGATGAGGGTCTGTCCCTTTCTCCGGCTTGCGCACTTGTACGTTACCTTGATGTTCTTGGATGTACTTACTGATATTCGACATTGGATCATCCAAGTCACCAAAGATGTTTGCTTCTACCGGACATGCAACAACACATGATGGCATCATAGCGCTTGCAATACGGTGTGCACAATAGGTACATTTATCGGCAGTCTGCGTAATAGGATCAATGTATATTGCTCCATATGGACAGGCCATGATGCAACCCGCACAACCAATACAACGCTCTTTATCGATATTAACGATACCGTTTTCAATATAATGCAATGCACTAACCGGACAAATACGTTCACACGGTGCATTCGCACAATGATTACAACGAAGAGGAGTAAAAGTTCGTTTTGTTTCTGGGAAACTTCCAACATCTACATATTTTACACGAAGACGCCATGTACTTAGAGGAACTTCGTTCTCTACTTTACATGCGATCTCACAGCCCTTACAGCCCATACAAAGGCGAAGGTCTACTAAGAACCCTAATTGCATTTATTCTCCTTAAATTCCTACTGCTTACGCAATAATAATTGTTTGACGTACTTATAGTAAGCGATACATGGCATTACTGTTGGCTGTATATTATCTAAAAAAGATTAACTGAATCTAAATATACAGAGAAGATATTGATAGTTATTTGATATTGCGCTCAAAGGTTACGAGAATGTTACTATTTTGATTAAAAGCCCCGAAAAAAGGCTTTATTTATCTAAACGGCAAAGAACAGATGCTTCATGAGCACCTAGTCCTTCAGTATTGGCGATCAGTGCACATGCTTCACCGATTTCATTAATTGCTTGACGTGAAAAGGCAATAATAGAAGATTTTTTCATGAAATGTTCAACGCCAAGTGGTGAGTAAAAACGTGCCGTTCCCCCTGTCGGCAAGGTGTGATTTGGCCCTGCCACATAATCACCAATCGCCTCTGGAGTATTATGCCCCAAAAAGATAGCTCCTGCGTGTTTAATGGAAGCTAAAAGCTCAAAAGGGTTATTGGTCGCGACTTCTAAGTGTTCAGGAGCAATTTGATTCATCAATCCCACGGCTTCTTCCATCGATTCTGTGACGATGATTGCCGCACGCTCTTCAATGGATTTGCGTGCTATTTCTTCACGTGGAAGCTTTTTCAACCATAGTTCAATTTCAATCGCACAGGCATCTGCGAACTTTTGCGAAGGTGTGATCAGAATTGAGCTTGCCATCTCATCATGTTCTGCTTGAGAGAGTAAATCAATCGCAATATGTTCAGGATTGGCACTGTCATCCGCTAAAACTCCAATTTCGCTGGGACCGGCAATCATATCAATATTTACTTCGCCAAACACCATTTTTTTAGCCGTAGCTACAAAAATATTTCCCGGACCCGTAATGACGTCTACTTTGGGAATCGTTTGGGTTCCATAGGCCATTGCAGCGATTGCACTCGCTCCCCCTACTTTAAAGACTTCGCTCACGCCGCACAGATGACATGCTGCTAGTAATAACGCATTGGGCTCATTATCCGGTGTTGGCGTACATACGATAATTTGTTCCACTCCTGCAACCTGCGCCGGAATGACATTCATCAATAAAGAACTAGGATAGGCTGCTTTTCCACCAGGGATATACAACCCGGCACGGTCAACCGGTGTTACTTTCTGTCCTAAAATCGTCCCATTGGCTTCCGTATCAAACCAACTGCGCGGAAGCTGTTTTTCATGATAGCTTCGGATACGATCATACGCCAAATGCAATGCAGATTTTAATTTTGGATCAAGTGCTTCATATGCGGCTTGCATGTCAGTCGTGTGAATGCGTAAATCCGATCCATTTTTAGGTGTCCATCGGTCGAATTTTTCGATATGCGCCATAAGCGCATCATCCTTACTTTCACGAATATCATCAATAAGACTTTTAACAACCACTGATACGTGTTCCATGTCCATTTTTCCACGATTCAATAAATCGCTGAAAACGGTTTGAAAATTGGCATCACTGCTTTGGATAATAATCATGATCTTCCTTTCTTATTTTTTTGTTGAGATTTTTTTGTATTCATCACTTACAATATCAAGTGCTTTTAAGAATCTCGCCGTATCAACAGCACCCATCACGGGTTCAAATAAAGGTTCACCATCACTTTTTAAAAACCAAGTTGCAGGTGTCCCTCCGACATAAAGATCGTTTGGAAAAACAGGATTTTCATCCATATAAACTATTAGTGGTACGTATTGTGTATTTAGCTTTTGAATTACTTTTGGATTGCTAAGGGCTGTTGATTCAAATTGAACACAAAAATGACAATTGTGGTTCGAGATGACAAACATAATCGGTTTGTTCAAAGCTTTGGATTGCTTAAGAGCACTCGCATAATTTTTTTCCCATTTGATACCGCTGCCAAATGCACAAGACAGTGTTATCAAGAGCAGAAATATTGTTTTTATCATTTTTTTACCTTTTTTATAATTTCTCTTGCAATTTTATCAACATCTTTGTCACTTACATCGATCACAATATCTGCTACTTCTAAATACTTAGAAAGACGTTCGTTATACAGTTCACGTGCTTTTTCAATATCTTGAAATAAAGGACGCTTTTTAAGCTTTTTATTCGCATCTGGATGGGATAAAATACGCTCATATATCGTTTCAAACGGGGCATTGAGCAAAACTATTGTTCCCACTTTTTTAATGGCAGGTACTTTGAAAAATCCTCCACCCGTGGAGATGATTGTCCCCTCTACTTTTTTCTTAAGCCATCGTGCTGTTTTTCGCTCTAGATTTCGGAAATATTCTTCACCTTCCTTGGCAAAGATTTCCTTTACGGAGCGGTTCTCCATACTCTCGATGATATCATCCGTATCCAATGCCATCATAGCCGTTTGTTGAACCATGGCACGGGCAACAGAACCCTTGCCAACTCCCATAAAACCGATTAATACAATATTTTTCATGATTTAGGACACTTTAAATTATAATGATGCAATCATAACACGCATAAACTTAGGAGTGACTCGTGAATATTTATACCCTCCAAAACCCTAAGCCTGATTTTGAAAGCTTTACAACACTCTATCAAAATAAAAATATAAAAATCGAGGCTATACGATCACATCTCTTGCAACCAGGAGAAACCTACAATCAAGAGCAGGATGAATGGGTTGTACTAATTCGCGGAAATGCACAATTGAAAGTAGCTGAAAAGATTATTCAATTTAGCGAAGGAGACTCTCTTTTTCTCCCTAGACATACGGTTCACCAAGTTTTATCAACATCACAAGATGCTCTTTGGTTAGGTGTATTTATTGATACTTAAAAATTTACAGCGTAGTGTAATGATCACCGCATCTCGGAGATGTCACTATTCCTTCCAATGTCTGTATTTTAACAGGGAGATTCATCGGGCGACGCATCGAAACAGGATCCACTTTGCTAACGCTGAAGTGTAGGTGTGGAGCCGTCGTATATCCTGTATTACCAGAATAGGCGATTAACTGACCTTTGGTAATTTTATCTCCGATTCTTACAGCCGTTCCCCCCTGTTTTAAGTGATAATAATTTCCCATCGTTCCATCATCATGTTCAATAACGACATAATTTGCATATGGACGATAGTCGGGACTTGGACCACCGAAAGTATTCGATACTTCAACCCCAACAACAATCCCTTCACGTGCTGCATAGATAGAGGTTCCAATCGGCAATGGAAAATCAATGGCATACGCAGAGAGCCCTTTATGCGATGTGTCCCCATGATACCCTTGAGAAACACGCACAGTTGAACCTTTTGCAAAAGGGAGTCCGTATACATATCCATCATTGTGTTTTACAAACGGTGATCCGCGTACCCATCCGTAGGATGACTTGTAATTAATACTCTTTGCAGTGTCAATACGATTCAGAGCTAAAATCTTTTTTTTACTGTACCCTGCCAACTCAATACTCAATGGAAGATGAAGAGATGGTTTCAGATTCGAAATACTTTCAAAATCAAGTGTCAATGTCACCCGGTATGGATTTAAATTTTCTGCCTCAAACTCTATTGCACCATTTGAAGCTGTCTCTGCTGTAATCATTACACTGTTACGTGAACCCATTTTTGCTGTTTTTTTAATTTTTTGCGCTTCAGAACGTTTTAAAATACGTAAATGTTCTTCATAAGCCTGCTCTTGCTCTAAAACGAATTGAATACTTTTTTTCTCTAGTAGCTGTTCATCACACAAGGCATCAAGATTTTTTATTGAATGCTTCGGAAAATGTTTTTGATAATACGCAATGGCATCAGCTCTAATTCGAGGCTGGCGTAAAGGTTCCAATCCAATTGTAGTTAAATGCTCAAATCTCTTATTGTCTTCTGTTTGCATGGCATCACTGAGGGAAGTACGGTACAATTGATAAATTACCTCTTCTTGGGATACCAACTCTCTTAAATCTTTGAGATACGTTTTTAAAAGCTCTGGCTGCGGTTTGGAAAATTTTGACAATGATTCTCCCATAATCAGTGTTTCCTTCACCCCGCCGCAAAAACGTTCAATAATCTTCTTTTCAGATGTACTTAGTGCTTCAATATCCAATTGACGTATTTTTTGTGCATTCCGTTCAAGAGGCTGTGCCAAGGTGCAATAAGGCAGTTCATTTTGTCCATGCAATAACAAAATAGCTGATAGAATGATCAATACGCTTTTTACCAATGCCCTTCCCCTTCTCATTTATTCTCTTTCATATTATAGCTAATTGTGAAATTTGGGGGTGAATGCTATAATACTTCATATTTTTTTTTGGAGTAGTTCATGTCCAAACGTATATTAGAAGTTATTAAACCAGGTGTGGTATTCGGTAAAGATCTCAATACCTTATTCGCCATTGCAAAAGAAGAAGGATATGCCCTTCCAGCCGTGAATGTCGTCGGAACCGACTCTATCAATGCCGTACTTGAAGCCGCAAAATTGGTTAATTCTCCCGTTGTTATCCAGTTTTCTAATGGAGGTGCGAGTTATTATGCCGGTAAAGGACTCAGCAATGAGAATGAAAAATCAGCCATAGTCGGTGCCATTAGCGGGGCAATCCATGTTCATATGATGGCAGAAGCATATGGAATCCCTGTAGTACTTCACACCGATCACGCAGCGCGTAACTTTTTACCATGGATTGATGCTCTGCTCGATGCCGGTGAGAAACATTTTAAAGAGCACGGTAAACCATTGTTTAGCTCACACATGCTTGACCTCTCCGAAGAGAGTCTCGAAGAAAATGTGGCAACCTGCGTTGAGTATTTAAAGCGTATGTCAAAAATCGGCATGACATTGGAAATCGAATTAGGGGTAACAGGAGGAGAAGAAGACGGCGTTGATAATACCAACATTGATAACTCTCTTCTCTATACCCAGCCTGAAGATGTTGCCTATGCATATGAGCAGCTTATGAAAGTAAGTGAAAACTTCACCATTGCGGCTTCTTTTGGAAATGTACATGGCGTCTATAAGCCTGGCAATGTTGTCTTAACCCCTAGTATTCTGGACAATTCACAACGCTACATACAAGAAAAATTTCACACCGCACCAAAACCTGTCAATTTTGTATTTCATGGCGGGTCAGGTTCAAGCCTCGAAGAGATCCGTGAAGCAATCAGCTACGGTGTCATCAAAATGAACATCGATACCGATACCCAATGGGCAACATGGGAAGGGGTTAAAAACTACTATGAAAAATACAAAGACTACCTTCAAGGACAAATTGGAAATCCAGAGGGGGAAGAAAAACCGAATAAAAAATATTATGACCCAAGAAAATGGTTACGTGATGGACAAAAAACATTGGTTGAGCGTGTCAAAGTAGCGTTTAATGATCTCAATGCGATTGATCGCAACTAAGAAAAAGAAAGTTTCCCCAAACGGGGAAAAGTAGAAGATTATTTATTTTGTATAGGTAATTTTTGCTTTTGCTTTTAGAGAGTTCATTTTTTTCTCCATCGCTGCTTTAAATTTATCCATTTTTAAACGCTGCTCAATAAAATTTTCTACTTCCTTAAAACTCATTTTCTGTGCCGGCTTCTTATCTTCAAGATAGATAACGTGATAGCCAAATTGACTTTGAACAGGCTCAGCTGAAATTGTTCCTTCTCTCATAGAAAATACAGCATCATTAAATGAAGGTACCATTTGTCCGCGTGGGAAATAACCGAGATCACCCCCTTTTGCAGCACTTGGTCCGGTCGATTTTGACTTAGCTTGCGCTGTAAATTCAGTTTTTAGTTTTTCGCCACTAAGACCTTTCATGCTTTGGATGACCGCTTCAGCATCCTCTTTTGTTTTCATCAAAATATGACGTGCATGTACTTTTTCTTTATCTACAAACTCATCCGCATTGGTATCATAATACGATTTTACCTCTTTTGCATCTACACGTATTGCTTCAAACTGTTGCTGCTCCCAAACTTTTGCTGCAAGCTGCATTTTCATACGTTCCAATAACACCTGGAACTCTTGCTTATATTCTTTGGACTCTAATATGCCGCTTTTTTTAGCATCTTCAAAAACTAGTTGCTGTGCAACCATCCCTTCGATAATACGTTGACGCAATTCATTTTGTTTATCTGCAGGAAGTGAATCAAATCGTCCTTGAGTCCCTTCCATCAATACCTTATTTACTTCATCCGAAGTAATTGCATCACCGTTAACGGTTGCTAGAACTGCTGCACTTGCAACTGAACCGCTCAATAACACGCCTAATACCCAAATAGAAAACTGTCGTTTCATCGTTGTCCTTATGTTATCTTTATTCAAGATTTTTCAATAGCCGAATTATAATACAAATAAAAGAATATCACATACAAATAAATCAATATTAAACGCTTTTTATATGTTTACCATCTTTGGCTATCTTTAAATAACGTTCTATGGTTTGCAAAAGAAAACTTTTATCAATCGGTTTAGCAAGATGGGCATCTAATCCAGCACCGATAATGCGTTCCCTGTCCCCAATAAGAGCATGTGCTGTCAAAGCAATCACAGGAATAAATCCTCGCGCATCACGCTTATCAATCTCTTTAATAAGACGATTTGCCGTCAAACCATCCATAACCGGCATGTCAATATCCATAAGAACCAAATCAAAAGGCTCTTTTAAATAGGCATCTACCGCTTTTTGCCCATTGTCAACTGCGGTAACTTTGAAATGTTGCTGTACTAAAATAGTTTCCAAAAGGCGCAAATTAATTAAATTGTCTTCTGCAACCAATATTTTAATCTCTTCTTGTCGCGGGATCGGATGAACTTCTGCACTTTGGGAAACATATTCTTTTGGCATGGTATTCCACACTACCGCGAGTGTTTTATGCAATGAACTTGGCAATATAGGCAAAGTTACCACTGACTTGACAACTTCTAACAGAAAGTCTGCTTTTTCACCATAATCCAGTTCCAAAATAGGAACAATCTCTAATCCGGGATAGGTATTTTTAATGGATTCAATTTGCGATTTGGAGATATGAGGAGTATCCATAAAAAGAATATTGGATTCCAATAAAATTTTATTAATCAAAGTAGTTATCGGCGTAATTTTAACATTGAAAAGCTCCAAATACTTAATCAATAAAGCCGTTTGGGCGGAAGCTGGATCATGAGAGTAAAGGGCTACTTGAGTCCCTTCAACAAATTCAAAACTTCCTGCTTCACTGATTTTATGCTTGATTCGAAATGAAAACCGAGATCCTGTCCCTTTTACAGATGCTAACATCAGATGTGAATGCATCATGTTCACATATTTATGGCTCAAACTTAGCCCTATTCCCAAACCATCTTTTCCATGCCGCTGATTTTCCCATGCCGAAGCAAATGGACGCAAGAGTGTTTTGATATGCTCTGCATCAATGCCGATTCCTGTATCACTGACGGCATATTCAACCTCAATACTGCTAGTATCTGTTTTTACAATCATAACCTCAACAAAAATTTGTCCACGTTCATTGGTAAACTTAATCGCATTTTGGATGAGATTCCGTAAAATAGTCAAAATTTTGTCCTGGTCACCTATTATACTCTTAGGTAATCTCGGATCAATTAAAAACATCAATTGAATTTCTTTTGTTCGTGCCAAATCATCAAACTGCATCGAAAAAGTTTCAAATACTTCCAGTGGGGCAAAAGCTTCAAGCGTTGTATGAACACTCCCGCTCTCTACTTGCATAAGCTCGAGAAGATTTTCAATATTACGCATCATTGATGAAGCACTCTTGCTGACCATATCCACATACTCTTGCTGCCATGAGCTCAAAGGAGTCCCCTTGAGCAAATCCGTAAATCCGATAATAGCATTCATAGGCGTTCGAAATTCATGTGACATATTCGTCAAAAATTTCTTTTTAAACTGATCAAAATACCGTTCAGCAGCACGTGCACGTTCAATGACAGAAATATCACGCAAAACAATCGCTACAATCGGTTCCTCTCCTAAAATAATAACTTCGGAGTGTATTGCTACATCATATTCTTTTGCTTGTGCAGTTATTTTTCCGCGATATTCACCCGATTGAGACAATATGAAAGAGAGTTCTATCCCCTGAGGATGTAGCCACTCTTCTATAGAGGGCAGTGCAATCACATGTTCTTCATTAAAAAGTGATAACAAAGAGTTGTTACCGCCAAGAATTTCACCTGAAAGATAGGTATACAAAAAAGGATCACTGTGTAAATTGGCACAGGATGTCAACATTCCCACCGACGAAATAAATCTTTCTTTAAATAAATCCGTGTAGTCCATCAGTATCTATCCTATGCTATTACTTGTAAATATTTATGCAAAATATACTCGAGCTTTTCTCTTGTCAACGGCTTAGAGAGGTAATCATCAAGTCCTTTGTCAAGAATATATTCCCGATCACCTTCCATAGCCAAGGCTGTTAAGGCAATAATAGGCATTTTTCCCGCACGAGCCATACCATCTTGGGCTTTAATTTCTTGCGTCGCTAATATACCATCTTTTACAGGCATATCAATATCCATAAAAACAATATCAAATTTCTGATTACGGCATGCTTCAACGCCCTCTTCGCCATCCGATGCAGTTACTACATTAAGTCCATATTCCTTAAGCAGAAGCTTAATCAACCGCTGATTAATCAAATTGTCTTCAACCACAAGAGCATTTATCCCACGCTGCAAATGAGGAATTACAGCTTCAGCTTGTTTCTCCAAATTTAGAACATCAATTAAATGCGTCAATAACGTTGTAGGTAAAATGGGTTTAGCAAGACCTGTATCAATAACGTGCATTGTACGTGCGTGAAGATGCTCATTTTGGTTCAATAATAAAATTGTTTTACACGTGCGCTTCAGCATTGAAAGCCTCAAACTCCAATCACTTTTTTCTTGCGATGCAATGAAATAGACCAAATCAATCGCATCAAAAATACCATCATCAATGAGATGCGTTTTGGTTACACTGACACCGAAACTTCGCAGATAATTAGTAAGATGGTTCGCATCGTCCAAACGTTTTTCATCCAATAAAACAACTTTTGCCGTGTGCGCATTGATCATCCGCATTGCTTGATCGGATGAGCCATCCAGTGTAAAAGCAAAACTAAAATAAGAGCCTTTTCCCTCTTCGCTCGTAATCTTTAACTCTCCGCCCATGAGATTAATCAATCCGTGAGACAAACTTAGACCTACACCCAATCGATTATCGGCATGATCACCTGACACAAAAGGTCTTGTAATATAGCTAAGCTCACTTTTGCTAATCCCTTTTCCTGTATCCTTAACGCTAAATCCGATATTGCACGTTCCTGAAGTATTGCGTTTTAGGAGTTTAGCATCAATGGTTATACGTCCTTGCGGTGCCGTAAATTTCAATGCATTGTTAAAAAGATTGCTTAACACCTGCTTGATTTTACGACTGTCTCCAATTAAATGCGTTGGAAGCTTCGGATCAATAAAAAAATGAACTGATACCCCTTTTTCATCACCCAAAGAGACAAATCCACGTGCGAGATCTTCCATTTCCGTAATAATATTAAAATCGGATTTGCTAATCGTCAATCGCCCTGTTTGCATTTGAGCCAAATCAAGTAAGTTTTCAATATTAGACATCAAATTGCGTGCAGATCCCTCTACCGAATGTATGTATTCAAGCTGTGTGTCTGTCGGAGTCGTTTTTGAAAGAAGATCAACAAAACCTAATATTCCATTCATCGGCGTACGAAATTCATGCCCGATATTGGCCAAAAATTTCGTTTTCATATTTTCAACCTGCACTACTTCATCTTGCAGTGCAACAACTTTGCTGCGATCTTCTAATCTCAGCAAGTAAAGTTCGCTTGCACCTTGCTGTAAAAGAGTTGAAGTAGCCTGCATTGAATGACGGTTACCCTTGGTATCAATAATTCCTAATCCGTAACCATTAGGGCAATGGGTGCGGATATAATCCAACCAGCTTTTATCGTATTCGGTAAAAACTTCTTCATCTTCATCGTTGAATAATTCACGAATACTCTCATATTTTGTCCGTAATTCTTCGATTGTTTTAACCTGTACCAATGAAAAAAAAGCTTTATTGGCTCCAATCCATCCGCTTTCTTTCGTAAAAAACAAAATAGCGCACGGATCCGTATCCAAAATTTTGTAAAATAGTTCTTTATCAATATTGTAATCAATACCCTCTATGTCCCCTATAGATTTTATCCCTATCAGATTCATGACCCATTTTTTGAACTCCAACCCCAACTCCTGCACCTAAGATCACACTCATTAACATAAGTCGAATATTGTAACACAAATATTCCACATGAGTGTTTATTCCATAATGCTATAATGTGAAAAAATAAGTTTATGAAAATGAAAAAAGCAACTAAAAAAGAGATCGAAGCCATTAAATCTGCCTTATTAATCCGTTACGATGATGCTGTAACTGAACTTACCTACCGTAATGTTTATGAATTGGTTATTGCCGTTGCTCTATCTGCCCAGTGTACCGATAAGCGTGTGAATCTGATAACACCCGAGTTATTTAAGGCCTATCCTACCCCCTATGCTTTGGCAGATGCAAATCTAGAAGACGTAAAAAAATTCATTCAAACCTGTTCCTTTTTCAACAATAAAGCAATTAATCTTATTGAAATGGCCAAACGCGTTGTAGATGTTTACAATGGAGAAGTTCCTCTTGATGAAAAAGAGCTCATAACACTCGCTGGAGTAGGTCAAAAAACCGCTCATGTTGTCTTGATAGAATATACCGGAGCCAATCTTATGGCCGTAGATACCCATGTCTTTCGTGTCAGCCATCGCCTGGGTCTAAGCGATGATCTCACACCTGTAACAACCGAAGCAACACTAGTTAAAAAGTTTAAAACCAATCTTCATCAGCTTCATCAGGCTATGGTCCTCTTCGGACGTTATATATGTACCGCCAGAAATCCAAAATGCGATAACGAATGCTTTTTAAAAGCGTACTGCAAAACAAAGGAAAGTTTTAAACCCAGATAAGGTAGAATCGCTCATGATTAAAAGTTTACTATTTTTTTTAACAATGCTGATTTTCACTGGATGTTTTAATGACCGGGGAATTAGCATGCGTTACTACAATGGATGTGAAGAATATTATGACGCACAAGGGTACTATCATAAAAAGTGCGAGGAAAACATCGTTGACTACAGTGATGTTAAAAAAGCTTTGACTTCCCCTGCTACCACTGCTAATCCAAAAGTATGGTAAGTTTTACTTGCATGCAATAAACGTTGCGAAGTTAGCCCATCTAAAAAGGACATCGCAGCTTGAAAAACCGCTTTTTTTAGCCATCTCAATGTTTTCTATCATCGTATAAGGGATGAGAACATTTTCGAGCGCTTCACGTTTCTGAACAATTTCGTATTCGCTGTACCCTTGCTCTTTTTTAAAACTATAGTAACAGTCTATTAGTTGTTTATTCAGCGTTGCATTTTCACTCAGCACTTTTTCGCTGAAAATAAAAACACCCCCCTCTTCCAGAGAATCATATACTTTACGCAGTAATGTTTCTCTCACCATCGGGCGTATAAATTGCAAGGTGTAATTACAAACAATCACTTTCGTACGGCCAAAAGGATATTCCAAAATATCCCCTTCAACCAACGAAATTTTTGATCCATACGCTTCTATTTTTTTATGAGCATGTTCGATCATTGCATTGGAGTTATCAATACCGATGAGCTCTATCCCCTCGGTTGATTTAAGCGCACGTTCAATGTCCAGAAGCAATGACGCCGTAGAGCATCCCAAATCAATAACGCGTCCGCCATTTTGTAATGCATTTACCGAAAATTGACGGGTCAGTTGTAACGATTCCTTGTAAAAAGGGACCGAGCGGCTGAGCATATCATCAAATACGGCTGCGACATCGGCATCAAATTCAAATTGCTTGGAAATAGGTTTGGTAAAGTATGTGTCGGTCTTCATGAGCAGTATTGTAGCGAAAAGAGTTGTTTTAAGAAAAGGTGGCGCGACGAAACACCTTAATGCACCTTTTCTAAAACGTTACATAACTAGCAAAATACAGTCCACATTTAAAAAAGAGTCGGTGCTGCTTCTGTTACCTTTTTGGCTTTTGGCGTCGTATTTTTACTCTCTTCAAAAAAGGTAATTTCGTGCTCTCTCAAAATACGAATAGTATTCGTTGTTCCCTTCACTCCCACAGGGTCTCCTGCTGTAAAGATGTATGTTTGTGTTTTATCTATTATTTTACGCGCAAGTCCACGCGCAATAATGTCAGCTAACATATCTTCAAGCTTCCCTTTTTTCGTTAAATATGCCGGTACTACTCCCCACACAATGGTCAGTAAACGTGCAACACGCTCATCATGTGTAGCGGCATAAATAGTCATCTCTGGACGATATCGTGCAAGCTTAATAGCAGACTGACCCGATGTGGTCATTGCAATAATCCCAGCAGCATGCAATGCATCTCCCAGCCGTACCGCTGATTCATTAACCGTATCCATAGGGTCATGATGTTTAAACTCTAAAAACTTATCAAACGGATAAATCTCTTCAATCGATTGTATGGTGTTAACCATTGTCTCAACGACCAATACAGGATTATGCCCAACCGCGGATTCTTCGGAAAGCATTACAGCATCTGTTCCATCCAGTACGGCATTGGCCACATCACTTATCTCAGCACGTGTGGCCGTCTCTTTTTCAGTCATAGACAAGAGCATTTGTGTCGCAGTGATAACAGGTTTTGAGGATTCATTTGCTTTTCGAATTAACATTTTTTGAATCGTAGGAACACGATGATAGGGAACTTCGATTCCTAAATCCCCTCGCGCTACCATGATTCCATCTGAAAACTCTAAGATCTCATCAATATTTTCAACTGCATCAAATTTCTCAATTTTTGCAAACAATTGAACCTCACCATTTAGTGAGGTGATTATTTTTCGAGCTTCAATCATATCAGCTGCATTTTGCACAAAAGAGATTGCCATAAAATCAACGCCATTTGTAACACCCCATTCCATATCCAATCGGTCTTTTGGCGTTAGGACATCGATACCCAATCGTGTATTAGGAAAGTTGACCCCTTTTTTGGAGCCTAATTTTCCTTGATTCTCGATACTGATTCGCACATATTTTTCTTCACAGCCAATAACACTGGCACGAATGTTGCCATCGTACAAATAGATGGCGTCCCCCACATTAAGCATCTTCAAAATCTCGCCTTGATTTAAACAGGTTTGATAATGATGTTCTCCTATCTTTTCCCCTTCAATCTCCTCATAATATAAATCCATTATGTCCTTAGAATGTAAATAAAACTCCTCTTTCAAAATTCCAATGCGAATTTTAGGACCACTAATGTCTTGCAAAACTCCTACAATAAGTCCAGTTTCACGCATTGCTTGACGGATATTCCCCAGTACTTCAGAATGATAAGCATGTGTTCCATGTGAAAAATTAAGACGAAAAACATTTACACCAGCTCTAATCATTTCCGATAATGTCGCCACACTTTCCGAAGCCGGCCCCACTGTCGCTAAAATTTTTGTTCGTTTTTGCATATACTCTCCTCTAACACATATAGTATTTATTTTTGTAGATAGTAACACAATTTGATTACAATTTTTAGTTTTTTGTCGATATTACTCATGCCATCTCAGTGATTAGAGAGGTGAATTCGACTACAATCATAAACCTATTCATTAATTGGAAATCCCTTAGCCTATGCAAAAACGAGCCATTGAAACCGATATCGTTTTAATTGACATCATCGACTTTTCGCGTCTTGAAATGTCCAAGCAGCTTGAGCTCATCACGTTTCTTTCCCAAAGTTATAAAAAAATGATTCAAAAAATGCTGGAAAACTCAGGAATTCCTCTTGAAAAAATGCTTCAAGGCATTATCCCTACCGGCGATGGTTTTTATTGTATTTTACATCCGAATCTTCGAGGATTCGGATCCATATTAGGCCTTTCATTTATCCATTTTTCCGATTTTATTTCAAAAGAATATCCCTATTTTAAAGGGATTCGTGTCGCTGTTCATACCGGCAAAGTACACCGTTTTGAAGATATTTTAGGACACAATAATTTTGTGGGTGATGGATTAAATGAGTGCGCGCGCTACGTCGAAATCAAAAATATGGTAACTAATACTGTTTTTATTTCTGACTCAGCCTTTAACTCATTGCAAACTTTTTTAGATGAACATGATGACTTTTCAAATCTTTTAAAAAAATGTGAATTTCGCTACAGCGCACTGCACACCTTTCATGATAAACATGAAATTAAACGCAACGGTTATTCAATCTGGATGCGTCAAGGGGGGATTATCCCCCCTCCAAAACAAGACTGGCTAACCCAAAAAAGGAAAACTCATGCGCTTTAGTATTGATGAATACGCAAAAACATTCAAAATGTCCAAAGAGATGATACAAAATAAGATTCGGACCAAACGGCTCAATTATATTATTGAATCAGGAGTAACCTATATTATAGTTCCCCGCAGTTCTCTAAATGAAGAAAAGCAGCAAGAAATACACGAGTCTTCAAAACAAACAGCAGCCGTAAATGTTCCGCCAACAACATCTACTAAAACAAGCGTTGGTATGGTTATTTCTCTTTATCAAAAAGAAAATCACTACCTCAAACTCAAAATAAAAGAACTCGAAGCAAAAATAGATCGGCTGACGAATGACAAAGAAGATATGTTGATCGCCGAGCGTACGCGTATTGAAGAAATTTACACCGCCAAAGATGAACAACTGAAAAGTATTTTAGAGGTGCTTAGTACCAAACTCATGCTTTCTAACAATAGCAGTACCGTGCATGATGTCGATGTAACTCAACCAAACGCCCTCTCAATTGAGCCAAAAGGGGTTATTGAACTTAAACGCTATTTAAAATTCATCGGCGTTGGAAGCGAAGACCGCAAACTAGTACGTCGCCGTTTTTCAGAGCGCTTTGGCAGTGATGTCCGTATTATTCAAAAAGAGGGAGAATTCTACGTCGATTTATCCAAATATGACTATACTGATCTTCTCTAGCCTTTTATTATTTTATACGATTAATCGTATAAAACATTCGCTTTAATGTTTATTTTATAAAACTCTCATTACAATTTAATAATGGAAATCAATGACCTGTTTAATCTTCTCCACAATGCTGTGGAGGCGCAGCACAATGGTAAAAAGATTTCACAAAAAATTATGGCTGAAAAGTTGGATGTTTCTATGCGAACCTACCAAGACTGGAGATTGGGAAATGCCAAACCCCAAGCGGCCAAAGCCGTAATAGAAATGCTCGCCATGCTTGAAGACGATGAGATTATTCGCGTAGTACGAAAAATAAATAAATTGGGAAAATAACATGAACACTTTAAGCGAGCAAGAACGAGATGGCTTAGATGATGTATTTTTATCCATTTCATCAAGACGGTTTTCCTCTCTAAAGTGGTCAATTAATGAATATTATTGCTATTGGACTCTATACCTCAAAGAATCATTCTTACATTTAACGAATAGCTTCAGACACGTTAAAAAGAACAAAAATACTCCAAAATAGTCGAATTTGCAAAAGATTCGTCCAAAAGTAGAAAAACACAGATAAATTTAAGCTAAGAGATATTAAAGTATTCGCGTTTGAATTACTTTCTTCTCTGTTTCCCTTGAAGCAGGAGGTTTAAGTGAATGTCATCTATCTAATCTTAAGGGTAATAAATGAACAAAGCGCAATTCGTAGAGTTGGTACAAAAAAATGGTGGTTACAAAACTAAAATTGAAGCTGAAACAGCTATTAAAGCTTTCACAGAAGCAGTAACTGAAGCACTTGTTTCTAAAGAAGAAGTTTCTTTGGTAGGTTTTGGAAGTTTTGCAGCATCACTTCAAAAAGGTAAAAGTGGTACAGTACCTGGTACTACTAAAAAGTATACTACCTCTGACAAAATGGTTCCTAAGTTCAAGCCGGGCAAAAGTCTTAAAGACAGTGTTGCTGCTGCAAAATAATTTTCGTTTTCTCCCCTGAGGATTTCCCTCAGGAACATAAATCCTTTTCTTCTCTTTTTTCTTTTCCAAATAGGTTATAATTATCCATTATCAGAGTAAGAGGTTCTTTTTGCTGTTTTCTTTCTTCTCCCATTGGACGTCATCAAAAAAAATACCCACTAATCTTCCTATGAAAAGTGACACTTCTGCTTTTAATCCTTTAATTCTTCGTGAAAATGCTGTGCTGCTCACTGACTTCACCCTTTTTCATCATGAAAGTCATTCAAAAATTGACCTTTTGCTGTTCTTACCCCATTATGGCCTTTACCTGGGTGAAAAGCTCTCATGGAGTTTACGAGAACTTAAAGGTGCCAGCATTAAACGCCTAACGCGCCAAACACCCAAAATACCCCATACTCAGATAGAAGCTACTGAAAAAGCCATCTACCAAAAGCTTCAAGACGTACTTTCCTTTGATTCAACTCCTATGGAACGTATTTTTTGGATGCAAAACCTCACAAAAGCTGAATTCGAAACGCTAAACCCATCCTTTCATGAACTCTTACCCAAAGCGCGGCTAATTTTTAATGATGATACCGCCCTTGAAGTTAAAACCAAACTTCATGCCCTGTGCGAGTTTCAATCCACTCCATTCTCAAAATTGAAAGTTATCGGCTCTCTCAATGCACACACGCTCTTGCTGCCAACGTCTGCTGAGCCCTTTGGATCGTTTCTTTCACATGAACAGCAAGTATTTTTAGATACCCCGATAAAAAGCCGATCGATCCTTTCTTTGTGTGCACCTCACAGCAGTGGAAAAAGTACCGTAATGATCCGAAAAATTATGAACTATATACTCGCACATCCTGATGAAACTGCCCTCATCATCACACCAACTCAATTAAGCGGCGAACTGCTGCGTAATGAGTTTATTGCGCTCATGGAATTTTCAGCCGTAAAATTTAATCTTGCACAATTGCACTTTTATACTCCATCAAAAGAAAAAACACCTATTGATACAACCCGCTTTTTCCAAGAAAGTACCCTTATTGCCTGTGATGATGTTCATTTGCTCCCTGCCCAGATGTTGGAACGTCTTCTTGAACGCAAAGGGTCACGGTCGCTTCTTTTATGCGGTGTTACTAATCCTATAAATATGGAAGTTTTTACACTTAGTACGGTTTATCGAAGCCCCGCTGTCCATACTGTTACTTTTTCTCATACCAAAGGAGCTCTTTTTACTTTGCTTATGGGGTTAAAAACTCACCTCGAAACCACCAGCAGTCATCTTATAATGATTATATTGCCCACAGCACAGATGATTGTCGAATACAAAAAGGCCATTGAGAGCCATTTGCAGGTTCAATGCAGAGTTTTAAATAATACATTCAGCTTGCAATACGACAATTTGGAAGAAATTACTCTTACTACTCCTGAATATATTTGTGGCCTAAACGTGCCGCATAGCTATCTTATTAACCTAAACTGCGAAGATCCCCTCTATTATCCCCTAGCATTAAGCCGCGCATCAGATACGGTCACTATAATCTCCGAATCTCATTTGGAGGGGTAAAATGGCAAAAATTATCAAGTCTGATAGCCAATGGCGTGAGGAATTATCACCAGAAGCCTATTTCGTTGCACGTCAACACGGTACAGAACCTGCATTTAGCGGTGAGTATGCCAACTTTAAAGCAGATGGGATCTATACTTGTGTCTGTTGTGGGACTCCACTGTTTGATTCAAGCACGAAGTTTGACTCAGGGACAGGTTGGCCAAGCTACGATAGCCCTATAGACTCTAAGGCTATCACAGAGAAGCGCGACACAGCTCATGGTATGATTCGTGTTGAAGTGCTCTGTGCTGCCTGTGATGCCCATCTAGGACACGTTTTTCCTGACGGTCCAAAAACAACGGGTCTTCGTTATTGTATTAATTCAGTCTGTTTAGACTTCAAACCACGAACTTAGGAGTTATTTAATGCGTATATTACTGTCTTTAGTCCTTGCTTCAAGCTTTCTATTAGCCGCTCATCCAAAAGTATCACTGCAAACTACTCAGGGCGAAGTGATTCTTGAACTGTATGAAGATATTGCACCCCTTGCGGTTGAAAATTTCACAACACATGTCAAAAATGGCTACTACAATGGTCTTACTTTTCATCGTATTATTAAAAACTTCATGATACAAGGTGGCGATCCGACCGGTACCGGTGCAGGTGGAGAATCAATATGGAAAAAACCATTCAAAGATGAGTTTAAATCAGGGGTCGTTTTTGACAAGGCAGGTATCTTGGCCATGGCAAATGCAGGTCCACGAACCAATGGAAGTCAATTCTTTATTACAACAGCGCCTACTCCCTGGCTCAATGGCTATCATACTATATTTGGAAAAGTTGTTGGAGGAATGGATGTCATTGGAAAACTCAATAATGTTCAAACCAATAATGATAAACCGGTTCAAGCTCAAAAAATTCTAAAAGCTACCGTTCTTCCCTAAAAGCTCTTCCTCATTTTTGAGGAAGCTTCGCCAGTGAATCTAAAATATTCTGCTGTTTTTCTTTGTCTAACTTTTTATCATTCGATACAAACATGTAAAACTCAACCCGTCTGTTTTTAGCACGATTGGCTTCACTGGAATTTCTCGCCAGTGGCTTTGCTGCTCCAAATCCTGCACTAGAAAGACGATCAGCAGCAACACCGTTTTGAATAAGCTCACGTACGACAGTTGCCGCTCTGGCACTCGATAAATCAAGATTATCACGGTACTGTGATCCTCTTGGAAGAACTAAATTATCTGTGTATCCACGTACTGATATATCCACAGTTGGGGGAAGTCTGTTTATAATATCTGCAACTCTTTTAATAAAAAGACGCATTTCTTGATCATCTATGCTGGCATTTGACCCTCTAAATGGAATCGTTGCAGGAAGTTTTAATAATACACCATCCATTGTTTGATCCAAAGCACCTTCACCCGCAGAAATATTTTGCATTTGGGCTTCTTGGTCACTGCTCGCTTGCTCTATCCCATCACCCATTGTAGAAGTGTTTTCTAATAATGCTCCGCCTTGCGAAACCGGCATTTTCCCTACGCTTGATTTTTCAGATTCATCAGCAGACTCTGGATTCATCGGCAATACGGGACTTATCTCCTCAGGCGCAGGGGTATAATCATAAATTTTGACGAATTCTTCTTTTAATGCCTTCACTTTCTCTTTATTAACGGAAGCAAGCGCATACAATGCAATAAACAATGCCAACAAAAGACTGAAAAAATCAGCAGTTGGAACTGCCCACTTCTCACATACCTCACACTCTGGGCATTTTTTAGCTTTTTTCTTTGCCATCTAGTTGCTCATCACGTAAATTGACTGTGCTTTTCTTCTGCAGGTGAGAGGAAATTAAGTAGTTTTGCTTCTAGGGTACGCGGATTATCGCCATGTACAATACCGATTATCCCCTCTAGCATCAGCTTTTGTTCTTTGACAATGTGGTGTGATTTTGCAATCATCTTACGTCCCCATGGTCCAAGCATAACATATGAAGAAAAAATTCCTGTAACCGTTGCCGTAAATGCCCCTGCAATACCTGCTGCCATTTCAGCAGGATTATCAAGCTTCTGAAGTGCCAAAATAAGACCCAAAACGGCTCCAATAAGACCCATAACCGGAGATGTCTCTCCTGCAAGAATCCAATAGTGCCCACATCCATGCCAATAATGTTCTGTCTCTTCGATGGTTGCTTCAAGCGTCTCTGTGATCGTATCAATCTCATTACCATCAACCGCCATACTAAGGCCTTGTTTTAAGAACTCATTATCCAATTCTGAGACTCTTTTTTCCAGAGAAAGAAGTCCGTCGCGGCGTGCCATTAGAGCCAATTCTACAAGCTCTTTAATACGTTCTTCTAAATTGATGGGTGACTTTTTAAATACCATTCCAAGATTTTTAAAAGCACCTCTAACATACTCGCCATCTGTTGCAACTGCCGCCGCTGCCATAGTAGTGGGAAAAATAACAATAAGAGACGCTAAATGGATAATGTGCAGAGGATTTCCGCCGTCAATAATATCACCCGTACTTATCGAAGCAACCGCTATGATCAGCCCCAAAATAACTGTTAAATCCACAAAAACTCCTCTTCTTTTAACTTAGCGCAATCTTTACATTTGAAATTATCCATTAAATGCTCGATTGTACCTTTTTTTCCCTGAAAAGCATTATTCTTTTACCTCTTTAGGATAGAAACAGGAATGGAGTATTTTTATCAGAATCATCAAAAAAATACCACTTCCCATACTCGCTACAATGAATGCATAGTACTCATTATGACTAATCGCATCCGCTTGATACCCCAAAGTTGCAATTGCGACCGTGAACGTCAACGGCATAGAATCACTCAAAGAGAAAAGAATGGTATTTTTCAACCCCAAATATCCCAAATAAGCCACCAATGAACTTATAAGTCGAATTCCTATAATGGCACTTGCTATTAAAAAAGCCATTTGTAATATTTTGATATCGGTAAACGCTTCCAAAGCAACCGTTGATCCAACGTGTATAAAAAAGATAGGAACCAAAAATCCAAATCCAAAAGAGGATAGTTTTTCAGGTAACTCTGTTTTATGTTTAAAATACGTCGCGATAAAGGTTCCTGCTAAAAAAGCGCCCAAAACAACGTCTATTTTCAGATACAACATCCCTGCAACCAAGATAAACATCAACGACATCGAAAAACGGATATCCTGATCTTTCCCATCATCATGCGGCATAATAAGCGTTTTGAGTCCAGGATACCACCAAAATAAAATACGAATACCTCTAAAAAAGAGGATGAAACCGATCAAAAAGGCAAATAGTCCCCCCAAAGTCATTGCAAATTCTCGATTATAGCCGTATTCCAATCCACCGCTTAGAATCGTTAAAGCCATAATACTCACCAGCTCGCCAATAATCCCGATGTTTAATGCCAATGCTAGCCATGGCTTCTCTTTGCCATATTCTTTGACCAATGCCATCAACATACCCAAGGAAAAAATTGGGAAAGCCACAAGATACACAGCGCTTAAATCAAAATAAAGATACAAGCTAAAAGAACACCCATACAACATGACAAAATAGATAATTGTACGACGTAATAAGGAAGATTTTGCGAACCCGAATTCTTTGAGATTTACTTCCATCCCTGCTAAAAACATCAAATATAAAAATCCAACTTTAGCGATAATCTTAAAAAGTTCATTCTCAACTAAAAAGCCAAAATAAGCCGCGATACTCCCTAATAAGATTTCCACAACGACGACAGGAACTTTGGTCACCCTCGATAAAAAAGGAGAAAACATTATCAATAATGATAACGTAACGATTACAACACTATTACTCATCATCCGCGTAGTGCCTTCCATACGTTTATTGCCTGTGTATGTTCTTTTACATCATGTACTCTCACGATACTGGCACCCTCCTCAATCGCTTTGAGATGAATGGCCAGCGTACCGCTCAAACGCTCTTCACTTGATGAGAGAACAAGCTGATTAATCATTGATTTACGACTGGCACCTACAAGCAGCGGTTTTTTAAAACGTAAAAAATGTTTTTGGTGGGTAATAAGTGCCAAATTGTCTTCTAAACGTTTCCCAAAACCGATTCCGCAGTCGAGAATAACATTTTGAATACCGAACTTTTCGGCTTTTTCTAGCCGTTGCTCAAAAAACTGCCCTACTTCATGAAGAACGGAGCCATAATTCGGATTTTCTTGCATTGTTTGAGGGTTTCCTTGCATGTGCATGATGACAGCCGTTGCATTATAATCTCCACACAACTGCGCCACCTGATCATTGGACAGACCTGTAATATCATTCACAATGCTAAACCCTTTTTCAAGAGCGTATGCAATAACCAAGGGCTCAAAACTATCCAAACTCAAACGCACTTTTTCATTCATACGCTGTGCATACAAACTGTCAATGATCGGACGTACCCGTAACAGTTCCTCTTGGGCACTTACCCTTTGACTGTCAGGACGGCTCGAAACACCTCCAATATCAATAATATGAGCCCCGTGCTCAATCATCATCTCAATTTTTTCAATCGCTTGTGCCTCTTTAAATCGGCTCTGAGCATAAAAACTATCATCATTGGCATTGATAATACCCATAATTTCAATGTCTAAGGTACTTTGCCCATGACAATGCCGTTCCAATTCGTAAGCTAATGCTTTGAGTCCAAAAGGTTGTGCTTTTTCTTTTTTAACCAAAAGCTGAAGCTGTCTTTCGTTTGCAATTAAAATGGCATTGACTTTGGGTTCAAGTGCGGTCACTGTCCCCCTTGGCACCGCTAGATCAGCACCGATACTCAGAGCATCTTGTTTAAGTATATTGGCTGCACCCACGTGTAAATCTAGAATCTTAATAAGATGAATTTTTCCCTTGTCCCGTAAGATTGATACTCCACCTGCATCAACTTTTAATGCTTCCAGAGCCGCTTTAAGATTGATCGTAGAGGAAAGATGCTCAACGTACACGTTTCACCTCTTTGAGAAAATTCATCAAGATCATCACTAACACATTTTGCACCCGTGCATTAAGATCAATGAGTCTAAACGCTTTATCAAATCCTTCTATTTGAGCCGTTGTCAGAGACAAGCCCTCAATATGAACCGCATGATAGAAGAGGTGTTCAATGAGTTCTTTGGCTTCATGCTTCTTAAATTTCTCATGTTCTTTTAGCCACGAGAACATACTCGACAGATCCAAAGTACGAAGATTCAGCGAAATCGGTTCATGGTGCCGCTGGCTGTGCTCTTGAGTCAATGACAAACGTGAACGAACCGTAGGTAAAAAAGTACTTTTATTGGGAGCTAGCAGTAAAAAAGCAATATTAGGCGGAGGTTCTTCTAAAATTTTAAGCAAAGCGTTCTGTGCGGGTATGGTGAAACTTTTGGCACCTAAAATCAGTGTTTTTGTTTGAGATTCACTTTTGTACGCTTCGCTAATAACCTCTTTGGCATCTTCTATTTTAAAATCTTCTCGTATAAAACGAACGCAACGCAAGGGTAAAATTTCTTGTTCAATTTCCAGTGATTTCTCTTCGAAATGCTCTGTGATTAAGATAGAGCCTCCACTAGGCGTGAACATCAATCTCCCCAAATAAAACAGCAGAAAGCGTTTTATCAAATAAACGATAAAGTTGTAACAATTTAATGTCGATCAAAGGATCATAGGATCGTATGCTTAAGGCATTTGGATAGTTTTCATCCATAATCCACATCAGGGCATTATCGGTTCGCTTGACAATATCCGCACGGCGTTCATCACCACCTTTACCGATGTACCAAAAAAAATATTCTCCTTTGTAGGAGAGGTCAAGCATATCACTAAGCGTCTCCATCGCCTCTGCATCGACCAATTGATCAATATGTGGATACAAACCATCCAAATAGACAATCGGAATCATAGGACGTTCTTTAATCTTTTTATTGATCGTTTCAGTAATGTAGTGAGAAAACCAGCGACGTTGTGAATCTGTAACAAGAACGATGGTACGTCCCTGCATAATTTGATCCATAGCACTGGCTATTTGGGGAATCCACTCAAATCGCTGTTCTTCAAACCAACTCATCGATGCGCCCTCGGCTCTAATAGTATCGAGGGTCCATCGATCAAATTGATGCATTATTGATCCAACGAATACGCGCTGTGAAGTGATCGTACTGCCAATTCGGCATACTTCTCATCAATAACCATCGATACTTTGATTTCTGATGTTGAAATCATCATAATATTAATATTTTCGTGTGCCATGGTTTGAAATGCTTTTGCCGCAACACCCGTATGTGATTTCATCCCGACACCAACGATAGAAACTTTGCAGATGCACTCATCGTAGCTCGCAGTCCCGATTTCACCCTCAGCAATAAAGGTTTCTACCACACGCTTAGCATCCAACAACTCCGTTTTAGGAACCGTGAAGTCCAAATGGGTCTTACCATCGTGACCCAAAGTCTGAATAATCATATCAATGTTAACGCTGTTATCCGCCAAACGGGTAAAGATATCCGATGCAATTCCCGGACGGTCAATGACTTCGAGCAAAGAAACACGTGCTTGATTTTTATCCAATGCAATTCCGCTAACGAGTGGTTGTTCCATAATATTCTCTTCCTTTGTTATAAGTGTCCCCTCTGCCATACTAAAGCTAGAGCGGGTTACAAGATTTACATTTAATTTTTTTGCCAATTCAACTGAACGGTTTTGGAGAACTTTCGCCCCTAATGAAGCCAATTCCAACATTTCATCATAGCTGATACGGTCCATTTTGCGTGCTTTTGGCTCGATACGAGGATCAGTGGTATAGATACCGTCAACATCGGTATAAATTTCACACAAATCAGCCCTCAGCGCTCCTGCAAGTGCAACAGCAGAGAGATCTGATCCGCCACGACCCAGTGTTGTTACATTACCATCTTCACTAACCCCTTGAAATCCTGCAACAACAATCACTTTGCCCTTCGCAAGCTCTTCGCGCATCGCCGAGGGGTCAATACTCTCAATGCGCGCTTTAGTATGCACATTGTCTGTCACGATACCTGCACGACGTCCGCTCATAGAAGAGGATTTATGTCCCATAGCGTTAAGTGCAATCGAAAGTAATGCCGCCGTTACACGCTCACCAGAACTAAGAAGCATATCCATCTCGCTTCGTTCAGGACTTGCAGTATAGTGTTCTGCATAAGCGATCAATTTATTAGTCTCGCCACTCATTGCGGAGACAACTACGACAACTTGATGCCCTTCTTTGAGGGTTTGAGAAACACGGTTAGCGACATTTTGTATGCGCTCCAAATCTCCGACACTGGTTCCACCAAACTTTTGTACGATAAGCATTTACAGATACCCCTGGGCTTTAAAATGTGAAATGACGATTTCATAAATCGGTTTTTTAAAATGGGCGATTTTTCCATTAAGCTCTTCCAAATTCACAAATTCATGCTGCTTAAATTCCGGATGCTTAGTATCCAGACTTATTTTAGCATTTTCTTTGAGACGGACCAAATAATAACGTTGTTTTTGTCCTGCAAAAGGTGCCATTTTAGCCGCTACATGCGTAGGAAAATCGTACGATATCCACTCAGGGTATTCGGCTACGATTTCCACTTTATTGGTTCCAATTTCTTCTTTGAGTTCACGAAAAAGGGCTTCTTCTACCGTTTCACCCTCATCGATTCCCCCTTGCGGAAACTGCCATACTCCTGCTAAATCACATCGTTCTGCAATGAAAATTTCTTTGACTTGCGGGTATGCGCTGGAGACAATGATAGCGGCGACATTGGGACGATAAAACTTTTGTTGAGTCATTCACTATCTTTTTTCCTATAATTGTAAGCTATTGCTCATTAAAAAAAGTATAATTGATACATTTCTAGTTCCCGTTACCCTGAGTGAGAATGCATACACAGTAAAAAAATGGGTATCCTTTAATGATGCGAATTCATTTCATTTGATTTTAACACTGAAATAGAATCTTAAACAGTCGCTTAAAAGATGCTATAATCAACAAAAAAAGAGTTTATAGTATGGTTGCCAATCTCAAACTTTTTGCACTCTATCTTTTTTTATGGCTCATTATAAGTAATGGTGTTCTTGAAATTTTTCCTCTTGCGTTTATCTTCTTATTAAGTTTCATCACTCCGTATATCTTCACACTTAACTATAGTAGAATTTCCTTTTTTGGAATTTTGAGACTCTCTTTTTGGTTTTTATTCTACTCTCTCAAAGGTGGCTTTCAAGTGGCATTTGTAGCACTCAAACCAAAGCTCGTAGTTGAGCCTTTTCTCCACACCCACCATTTAAGGGTGCATAGTGCATTTAGCATCTCACTGCTTGCAAGCATATACTCTTTGATGCCAGGGACGCTTAGCATACAAGAAAAAGAGGGGGAACTTCTGCTGCATATCTTAGATAAAACACTCTTTGAGCTTGCACTTATCGAGCGATTTGAGGGGTATGTATTTGATGCGTTTGAAGAGAAGTGCCGAGTATGACTCTTCACCTATTTTTAGCCTCCATTTTGGCGTTCAACCTTATCATTGCAGCAATATTTATCCTACAAAAACGTTCACAAAGCGCTAAAATGCTTGTCTCTCTTCTTTTAAGCACTACAGGGGTTGGTCTGCTTTTATTGCTCTATGGCATCTCACAAGAAGGTGCCCTTTTGGATGTCGCACTTATGTTTGTACTTCTGGGCTCCGTTACTGCCATACTCTTTGCAAAACGACTGCGCTACAAAAGAGACACGAGAGACAATGGAGGCCCGGATGCGTGAAGCTCTCGAGATAGTTGCAAATCTCTTCTTGGTTATCGGCACTCTCTTTTTTGTGGTAGGCACTGTTGGAATTTTTCGTTTTTTTGATCTCTACACCCGTCTGCATGCCCTCTCAAAAGTAGATAATCTTGGACTTGGTTTCATTGCATTTGGTATGATGCTTCACAGTACTTCTCTTTTGATCTCTTTGAAGATTTTCTTTATCTGGCTCTTGGCACTACTGAGTTCATCAGCTCTAAGCTACATTCTCTCTTCTGCCTCACTAGAAATTGGCGAAGAACCATATACCAGGAGAGATGATAATGCTGCTCATTGATACGCTCTTGCTTGTGTTATTACTTTGGCTCGGTTTTAAAATCACTTTTACCAAAGATCACTTTAACGCCATCATTCACTTCATTGTTTTTGGTATGATACTCGCACTTGCATGGGTTCGTCTTGGTGCATTTGATTTGGCACTCGCGGAGATTGCGCTTGGTGCAGGAATTACAGGAGCACTTCTGCTTGATACTATCACCTTCTTAAAAAAGATAGGGAGAGAGGATGCGTAACAAAACATTTCACTCGCTACTGTATTTTCTTGCATTTTGGCTCTTTGTAGGGCTAAGTTTTATTCTGACAAACATAAATACTCTTGACTCCTCTATGCACACAAAACTTTTTGAAGCAATGCCTCATAGCGGAGTGACACATGAAGTCACAGCGGTTTTACTCAATTTTCGCGCCCTTGATACACTCCTAGAGGTGGGTGTCATTCTTCTCTCACTCATAGCCATCCATGCTCTTGAGCCAAATTTTCGCTACACGCCGCTGAGTTTTGAAAACACTATCACAAACACCTTTGTAGCCATACTTTTTCCGCTCATAGCACTCTATGCATTTTATATACTCTACAGCGGAAGCTACCAAAGTGGAGGAGCGTTTAGTGCATCGGCACTTTTAGCGGGTGGAATCATCATCCTACGCCTCGTAAAGCCTCGCTCTTTTTTTGTGCCAAAAGAGTTGATACTAAGATTTCTCTATGTCAGTGGACTCTTTTACTTTGTGTGCGTGGGTATGATTTCCCTCTTTTTTGGCTCTTTTTTGGAGTACAGAGACTATATCGCATCTTTTTACATTATCTCCATTGAGTCTGTGCTCATGCTTTCACTTGGGGCTATTTTGAGTGCTTACTTCATAAACGCAGTGCAAAGGGTAAAGCCTTGATGCTCTTCATCATTACAGGAGTCGCACTTTTTGTTTTAGGACTTTTAGGCGTCATTGTACACAAAGAATTTTTGAGAAAGCTCATCTCGCTGAATGTTTTTACCAGTGGTATCTTTTTGATTTTTGTCTCTACAACTACGAGAGAAGACATAGCAGACCCTATTGTAATTGCTTTAGTACTTACAGGACTTGTCGTCACCCTTGGTGCAAGCGCCTTTGCTATGATGCTCATCCGTGCTTATGCAAAAGAGAGCATCAAAGAGAGCGATAATGTTTAACAACCTCATCCCTGCGCTCATTATCACCCCCGCTCTTTTTGCAATACTTGGATTTTTGTTTTCTAAAAGAGCCGCTTTTTTTGGCATTGCGTTTGGTCTTATCTTTTTTTCCGAGTCTCTCTTATTACTGTACGGCGTTGCTACAAAGTCCCCTTGGGCATACCACTTTGGAGGATGGCAAGCACCACTTGGTATAGCATTTGCACCACTTCGCTTTGGAAGCAGTATCTTGGGAGTGAGTGCCTTTGTGATGCTTCTTACTTTCATCTATGCACGCTTTTCACTCCAAGAGAGTCAAAGAGCGCTCTTTTACCCCTTGAGCACTTTTTTGGCACTTGGACTTGTTGTTGTTTATCTCTCACAAGATATCTTTACCATCTATGTGGGCTTAGAGATCATCGGTCTTTGCGCCGTTGGACTATCAGCACTTCAAAAGTCACCAAAAGCCCTTCATGCCTCTCTTGTCTATCTCTTTAGCACGCTTGTGGCTTCAGGCTTCTATCTTTTAGGTGTTGTTATCATCTATGCAAAATATGGGCTCTTAAACATCAGTGCACTTATTCCAGTTATTCAAGAAGAGCTCCCCACACTTGTAGCATTTGGCTTTATGGTTGTGGCATTTTTGCTCAAAACTGCTGTTTTTCCTCTCTCTTTTTGGCTTGCAAATGCCCATGCCAATGCTCCTACTCCCGTCTCAGCGCTGCTGTCTGCACTCGTTATTAAGGCGACTTTTTATCTGATGTATCTCTTTGCTGCGACTCTTTTTATATTTGAATATGAGCTGAGTTATTTTTTAGCATTTCTTGGTGTTGGTGCTATTTTTTATGGAGGCATCAAAGCATATTTGAGCAGTGACCTAAAACTTCTTATCGCCTATTCTACCATCTCTCAAGTAGGCTATCTTTTACTTATTTTTGCATTTATAGATGAACATACTGACCCATCTATGGCATTTAATGCAATGGCATTTGCACTCTTTTCTCACACCCTTGCAAAGTCGGGATTTTTCCTTGCTGCTGGTGTTGTCGTCCACATAGCTCAGACAAAAGAGATATCTGCTCTTCAAGGCTACGCAAGTATTACTCCTGTGAGTGTTTTTGCCATTGCCTTGAGCGCTGTTTCTCTTATCGGTCTACCTCCATCGCTTGGTTTTGTTTCGAAGTGGTACTACCTTCAGAGTGCCTATCTAAGTGAGTCGTGGTTTTTTCTTTTTGCTATTATAGGCGGTGGGATTCTAAGCGCTGCGTATCTTTTTAAACTCTTAATTCTCTTTTTAGAGCATCCGCTGGAAGAGGGACACCTCCTAAGGAGAGAAAAATCTCATACCACACTAGAATGGACTGCATTTACTTTGAGCTTTTTGTCCGTTTTTTTAGCATTTTTTAGTAACTCCATTATAGCTTTTATGGGCTAAGATAATGCAAAATTCTACTATTTTACTTCTCCTCTTGGCAAGCTCAACACTTCCAGCTCTCATCATTTTTTTGACCCCAAGCAGGTATGTGCTCACACGAAACATCACAAATCTCTCTGGGATATTTTCAAAAATATTTTTTGTCCTCTTGCTTTTCCATGGACTCGCTCATGACGAGGTCTACTCTTTGAGTTTTGCCTTTACACCGCATAGCTCTATTGTGCTCAAAGTCGATACCCTCTCCATGCTCTTTGCTACACTCTCCTCTATTTTGTGGTTGTTTACCACTATCTACGCCATCGCCTATTTTAAAGATACCAAAAATCAAAACCGTTTTTTTGGCTTCTTTTCTTTGTGTGTCACGGCAACTGTAGGACTCAGTGTGGCAGGAAATCTTTTTACTTTTTTTATCTTTTATGAGTTTTTGACACTCACGACATTTGCTCTCATCCTTCATACACAGACGGTAGAGGCAAAAAAAGCCACCATCATCTATCTGGCACATACCATTATCGGTGGGCTCTTCTTTCTTGTTGCCCTTGTAGTTTTACAAAGTGTTAGTGGGGATGTGGAGTTTCAAAGTGGTGGCTATCTAGGGGTACTTAGCGATGCTTCACCTCTTTTTTTACAAGCGATCTTCGTCCTTTTGCTTATCGGTATTGGCGTCAAGGCGGCTATCTTTCCTCTGCATCACTGGCTACCCTCAGCCATGGCGGCACCTGCTCCTGTCTCAGCATTACTTCATGCAGTTGCTGTAGTCAAAGCGGGTGCCTTTGGTCTCATACGCGTTGTGTATGAGGTCTATGGCGTGGAGCTTTCACGCTCTTTAGGGCTCTTAGATATTCTCTTAGGTGTGGCAGTGGTGACCATTCTTTTTGGAAGTATCATGGCACTGCGTCAACTCGACATAAAAAAGCTCCTCGCCTACTCAACCGTCTCACAGGTCTCTTACATCCTCCTTGGCATTGCCCTTTTCGGACCTTTAGGTACTATTGGTGCTATGGTTCATCTTGTCCACCAAGGGGTGATGAAAATTACCCTCTTTTTTTGCGCAGGTGCCTTTGCAAAACTTCATAACATCAAAAAAATTGACCAACTTGATGGCTTGGGAAAAGTGATGCCCTTTGGAGCGCTTGCCTTTAGCATTGCAGCTCTTGGGATGATTGGCATTCCTCCCACTGCAGGCTTCATCTCAAAATACTATCTTGCCTTGGGAGCCTACGAAAATGAGCTACTATGGGTGCTTGGAGTGCTCGCCCTCTCCTCCCTCTTAAACGCCATGTACTTTTTACCTCTGCTGTATCGTATCTGGTTTTTAGCTCCAAAAGAGCTACATACCCAACAACAAGAGAAAAAAGGTGCCAATCTTTTTTTACTCCTTCCTGCGCTTGTAGGTGCTCTTTTATCACTGCTGCTTGGGGTCTTTGCACTGAGTGACTGGAGTCCTCTAGGCTTGGCAGAGAAGATTGTAGAGCTGGAGTATAGAAGATGAATTTCGCAACAGCTTTGACTCTGGTGACTCTTGGATTTCTTTTTTCACTGTTTGTAGATATTGGTACTGCCTTTCGTGTTGAATGGTTTTTGTTTGGACTTGACTTTAAAATCGATTTTATCACAAAGAGCTTTGCATTCTTTAGCTCTTTTGTCTGGCTGATGAGTGCCATCTATAGCCACTTCACGATACGCACGCAGATAAAAAGGTACTGGTTTTGGTTTATCCTCACCTTTGCAGGCAATTACGGGCTCATCATAAGCCATGATATTCTAGGTTTCTACCTCTTCTTCTCGCTTATGTCACTTGCCGCATTTGGACTTGTCATCCACACACAAACGCAAGGGGAAAAAGAGGCGGCATTTCTCTACATTAAATATGCTATTCTTGGTGAAGTCGCTCTTTTTATTGCCATAATTATAAGCGTGAGTCACTATGGTGGCTTTACGTTTGAACTCTTCAAGACGTCTATGCCACCCCTTGCGCTAGGACTCTTTATTTTTGGTTTTGGCATCAAAGGAGGATTATTTTTGCTCCACTTCTGGCTCCCACCTGCACACGCGAATGCCCCCGCAGCTGCCAGTGCCACTCTCTCCGGAGTTATGCTAAAAGCAGGAATTTTAGGGCTCATTCGTGTACTTCCCTTTGGGGATACAGTAGAGAATCTTGGCGGGATTGCTTTATGCTCGCTTGGAGTTGCTGGTATCTACTTCGGACTCTTCGGACTTTTAAAGAGTAAACTCAAAGAGATACTCGCCTACTCAAGTATCTCACAAATGGGCTATCTCTTTATTTTACTGGGCTACGGACTTCTGGAACCTACACTTTGGGAGACACTGCTTGGTGTGGTCATCTTTTTCTCAATCCACCATGCCATCAACAAGTCTTCCCTCTTTTTTCTCGCAGGTGAGGTGATGCACTGTGGACTCACTAAACATTTCATCCTCTTAGGCTCTCTCTTTGCTCTAAGTCTTGTTGGGGTGGCGTTTAGCAGTGGAGGCATGGCAAAAGAGATGCTTCTTGCATCCCTAAAGAGCGCCCCACTTATCACCCTTCTCCTCTCTCCTAGCATCTTTGTCACTGCACTGTTGATGCTCAAACTCGCTTGGATCGCAAAAGAGATACCAGCACAAATACCAAAGAGCAACTTCGCGCTTTACATTCTTTACCCTATGGCTCTCCTCTCGCTTGCGCTGACTTTCTACTAAAAATAACCCTTACAAATTTAAAGATGCTTAATGGTGTTTGGTTGTAAAAATCAAAAGTATTGCTCATTGTCATCTCTACTTGTTGTGTGGACGATTATCCACTCAATAAAAGCCATCAACACTGCTATAATGCGATATGCTTTTATACATTCATATCCCTTTTTGCGATAGTAAGTGCTCCTATTGTGCCTTTAATTCTTATGTTGACAAGTTTTCACAGCGTGAACGCTACATGGATGCGCTGGCTGTTCAACTCGAAACTGAACTCAAACGTTTTGACGTCACTGCCAAGAATCTAATCGAAACCGTTTTTATCGGCGGGGGAACTCCTTCCACTGTTGCTCCCGAACTTTATATTCCGATATTTGACCGTATCCGTCCCTATTTACACATAGGTGCCGAAATCACATCGGAAGCCAATCCAAACAGTGCAACCTATGAATGGCTTGAGGGTATGAAAACGCTTGGGGTAAACCGTATCAGTTTTGGAGTTCAGAGCTTCAACGATGAAAAACTCAAAACTCTCGGACGTGCACATAATACGCAACATGCTCTTGAAGCTATCCGAAATGCTTCACTCATCGGATATGAGCATCTCTCTCTTGATCTCATTTACGGCGTTCAAAACGATACCAAAGAGCTGTTACGCAGCGATATAGATCAAGCGTTCCAACTCCCAATCGATCACATAAGCCTCTACTCCCTCACAATTGAAGAAAAGACGGAATTTGAAAAATTACCCGAAATGGCAAACGAACAACTCGATCTCACCCAATGGTTGTTTGATGAAATAGCTGCGAAGGGATTTGAGCAGTATGAAATTTCCAATTTTGGCAAATACCGATCCAAACACAATATTGGTTATTGGGAGCATAAACCCTACATTGGATTGGGTGCGGGAGCGGTTGGATTTTTAGGTGCTACTCGTTTATATCCTACTCCCGATATCGAAGCCTATATTAATGCGCCAGTGTCAATAAAAGAAGAACATCTTAATGAGGCAGAACTCTTAAACGAAAAATTTTTCTTAGGATTTCGAAGCTGCGTCGGTGTTGACCAAACACTCCTGTCAAAACCGCAACGCGCACAAGCTCTAATGCTTCTTGATGGTGGCTTGTTAGAATTTCGTAATGAACGCTATTTTAATCCCAATTTTCTCCTTGCCGATGAAATCACGCTAAGAGTTGAAGGCTATTAGAGGTACCCTTTAAACTAACTTTTGCTAAAATCGCTTCAATCATTATGAAAAATTAAACAATAAGTAGGCAAATAATATGTTTGGAATGGGCTTAACAGAGATTCTTCTTATCGCTATTGTCGCTGTTCTCTTTTTGGGACCAGATAAACTTCCTTCTACGATGATAGAGATCGCCAAATTCTTCCGCAGTGTCAAAGGCACCGTCAATTCAGCCAAAGCTACGATTGAAGATGAAATCAGGCTCTCTGGAATCAAAGAAAGCGTGATGGACTACAAAGCAGAACTTGCCAATGCCAGTTCTGAGTTAACACGAATGACCGATTTAACCCAAATAGAGACAGAGGTTAAAGCAATCGGTAATGATTTAACACTTGAAACACCGGTCTCTGCACCTGCCGCACCCAAAGAGCCCGAAGCAGTCACCTTCGCTCCAAAAACCAAAGAGGAAGCTTAATGTTTGATGATTTACGTCCACACTTAGTAGAACTGCGTAAGCGCCTTGGTATCAGCGTTGCTGCCGTCATTATTTTGTCTATTTTCATGTGGAGCTTCCACGATGCTCTTTTGGCATGGATTACCCAACCGCTTATCGATGCACTGACCGCTACGGCTAAGGTTTCCCGTAAAGCAGCACAGGGAATGATCGTCACAAAAGAACTCTCTGAAGCTTTTTTTGTTGCAATGAAAGTCTCCTTTTTTGCAGGTCTTCTAGCAGCACTGCCGGTTATACTTTCTCAAATATGGCTTTTTATTGCTCCTGGCCTTTACGCCAATGAAAAAAAAATGATGATCCCTATCGTCGTTGGGGGAACAGTCATGTTCCTAGCTGGAGCATCCTTTGCTTACTATTTTGTTACCCCTATGGGATTTGCTTTTTTTATCGAATTTGGAAGTGCTTCCTTCGTTCCTCTGTATAATATTTCAGAGTACGTAGAATTTTTCACTAAAATATTATTTGGTTTTGGACTTGCGTTTGAACTTCCTGTTTTTTGTTACTTTTTAGCCCTGATGGGACTTATTGATGATCGTATGATGAAGAGTTTCTTTCGCTATGCTATCGTCCTTATCTTCATTTTATCTGCCCTATTAACCCCACCAGATGTTATTAGCCAAACAATGATGGCCATTCCACTTGCTCTTCTATACGGTGTTTCTATCCTTATTGTTGGCGCTGTTAATCCGGCACCAAAAGAAGAGTTAGCATCGTTGGAAGACGAAGAAGAAACCATTGACTAAGAAAGACCCTCTACTCACGTCAAGCTATAAATACCATCTTCCTGATGGGCTCATAGCTACCCATCCCGTTCACCCAAGAGACCATGCAAAACTTCTTGTCTATAATCGATCAGACCAATCAATTACGCATACACGTTTTGACCGACTAAACGATTTTCTGCCTAGCAAATGTGCCATTATTTTCAACGATACAAAAGTCATAAAAGCCCGTCTTTATGGTAAAAAAGAGAGTGGTGGCACCTTGGAACTGCTGATTAACCGTCCGCTGAATGCCCACACTATCAATGTTTACATTAGAGGACGTGTAAAAAGCGGCACGGTTTTGTATTTTGATGAGAATGTCAAAGCCATTGTTACGACACTTAATGATGACGGATCGAGAGAAGTCAATTTTTACCTCAACGATGTTCTCTTACGCTTTGAGGATCTTTTACCTCTTTTGAATACAATCGGCCACATTCCTCTTCCTCCCTATTTAGGTCGCGAAGACAACAGTGAAGATGAACGTGAATACCAAAGTGTTTTTGCTGAACATGAAGGTTCCGTGGCTGCTCCAACAGCGTCACTTCACTTTACGGATGAGCTTTTTGCTAAGACTTGCAAGTATCACGATCATGGCTTTGTTACCTTGCACGTTGGTTCCGGGACATTTAAACCGGTTGATTGTACAACGATTACCGATCACCCAATGCACTCCGAATATTTTGAGATTAGCAAGAAATCTTTGGATCTTATCCAAGGACCTGCTCCTCTCTTATGTGTTGGAACAACGTCAACACGAACCGTTGAGTATCATATAAGAACGGATGAGTTGCATGGAGAGGCTAACCTCTTTTTACACCCCCATAATCCACCCTTGCGTGTAAATCATCTTCTCACCAATTTTCATCTGCCTGAGTCAACTCTCCTGATGCTTGTCGCATCTTTTGTAGGTCTTGAAGAAACTCATCGCATATATCAAGAGGCAATTGATGAAAAATACCGCTTTTTTTCTTACGGAGATGCTATGTTAATACTGTAATTTTGTCATAAATATGATAAAATCATGCAATATTATTAAAGGGACTACCCATGGACCAATTTTCTCGAAGAAACTTTTTAGGTGCCGGCTTAGTTCTCGGTGCTTCCACTCTTTTTGGTAAAGAAGCCGTAAAACCAATTGTCACTGAAGCAAAACCGTTTGTACCTCCAATGATTGCTTTTCCAGAAAAAAAGCCAATGAAAACGATTTCTGATCGTCCACCTTTGCTTGAATCATCTCGTGATATTTTCACGAAGGCCATTACACCTAATGATGAATTTTTTGTACGTTGGCACATGCCTGACATCCCAACCTATATTGATTTAAGTACTTTTCGCCTCGAAGTCAAGGGAAGTGTAAAAAATGCCCTCTCCCTCAGTATCGATGATCTAAAGTCTAAATTTGAGCCCGTAGAAATTACTTCGGTACTTCAATGCGGCGGGAACAGCCGTAAATATTTTGCCGGTAGCGGACCTGCAACCCATGGCGTCCAATGGGGACATGGAGCAATGGGCTGTGCCGTTTGGAAAGGTGCTCGTCTTAAAGACATTCTAAACATGGCTGGAGTCAATGCAACCGCTAAATATGTAGGTGTCAATGGACTCGAAAAACCAGCCATTGATGAAACCCCTATATTTTTCCGTGAAATGGGAATCGATGAAGCGCTTACCGATGAACTAATTGTTGCCTACGAAATGAATGGTGAAGATATCCCATATCTAAACGGTTTCCCTCTCAAGCTTATCATTCCGGGTCACTTCTCAGACAGCTGGGTAAAAATGCTCTCTGAGATCACTGTCATGGATGAATACCGTAAATCCTTTTTTATGGATGTCGCTTATACCGTTCCAGATAATGACTGTGAATGTGTTATCTCAGGAAGTGACTTTGAGTATAAGCGTAAACCAATTGCACAAATGAAAGTAAAATCAGTCATCGGCTATCCAACACCAAACAGTGTTATTAAAAAGGGATCCCGTATTAATGTAAGTGGTGTTGCCTTTGATCAGGGAAAAGGGATCAAAGAAGTTATGATTTCCCTTGATGGTGGAAAAAGCTGGAGTGCAACGTCACTACAAAAAGATTATGGTAAATACGCCTATCGTCTATGGAGTTTCTCGTGGGAACCAAAAACAAAAGGTGAATTTAGCATTATGGTACGTGCTATCAATCGTATCGGTAATATCCAGCCTCTCCCTGGCGATATTGGATGGAATGCCGGTGGATATCAATACAATGCCGTTGACGTTGTCAACGTAAAAATAGTGTAAGGACCCCTAGATGAAAATCAATATACTTATCGCCGGAATTTTATTAAGTACTACAGCTCTTTTTGCACAAGTGACGAAACCCATCGAAATGCCTTATGTCGAATATCCTATAGAAGCAGGAGATCATGACGAAATAGTACAACAATACTGCCTTACATGTCACTCATTTGGATATATGCTAAATCAGGGTAAAAAAAGTCGTCCCTACTGGACAGGAACTGTTGCTAAAATGGTCAATGAGTTTAAAGCGCCCATTCCAAAAGAAGATCAGCAAATCATTATCAATTATTTCGTTAAACATTATGGTTATGAAAGCACAACAGGGCATTAATGCTCTGTTCTATTACACAATCACAACTCTTCCATTTCGTACATCCACAATACCGCTTAACTCTGCTTCGAAAATCTCTCTAGGAAATTTCAGCATCACTTCTTCGTAGCTCGGAAAGGTTCTGCAAAATGCTAAAAATGGTGTATCTAGAATTGTATTTAGCGTTTTTTTCGAAATGTATGCTACAAAATCATCTATATTTTCAATAGCTGCTGCTTTACCTTGAGCCAATAATTGATGCGTTCCCTCGCTTTCCCGTATCCGATGCGGTAACACATAAATCTGTTTACCCATCTCTAATGCATATTGAACACTGCGCATGCTGCCGCTTCCTATATCAGCTTCCGCAACGATCAAACACTCACCCAATGCAACTACAATTTCGTTACGTACAACAAAACTCCACGTTCTTGCTTCAAAAGTAGGTTCAAATTGTGAGAGCGTTAATCCATTTTTTTCAATCGAAGCAATAAGCTCAGCATTGGCTTTTGGATATCGGATTTCTATGCCACTTGGAAGCACCGCGATGGTATTTTCTGTCCCGGCTCCCTGATGCGCTATTGTGTCAACACCTGCAGCGGCACCACTCACAACAACAATACCGGAAATTGAAAGCTTTTTAGCCAGTTCATAGGTTATGCTGCGTGTATAAGGATTTGGACGACGAGTTCCGACGATGGAAATTTTAGGTCGTGTGAGCAGTTCTAAAGAGCCTTTGTAATCCAAGCTCTTTGGATAGTTCTGCATGGACTCAAGCTCACTGATACGATGCGGTACTGTGTTAAACATTGAAACTCACCTATAAAATAATACAGACAATACCAAAAGATATTACAAATATCAGAATATATGACAAGTTGTCAGATTTGATCGATCCTTACAATCTGAACTTGATTTAAAATATCTTTGGATTCTTTGAGTGCTCGGATCGTATCGGGACGCGGGTGACCTATTGCAATGGCGCTTCCGTGGCGCTTAGCAATAGCAACAGCATTACGAATTTGCTTTTTGACATTTTCAACACCGTCTTCATGATCCAAAAAGACATCGCGTCCCAAATAACGTAATCCGTATTTTGCCCCTACGACTTTAGCCTTACTCGTACCAATAGTTCTACTATCAACAAATATTAATCCATTCTCTTTCATAACACCAATAAGCCGGTCCATAGCTGGCTCATCAGAGGTAAATTTAGAGCCCGTATGATTATTAATATAACGAACATTAGGATACAGACGCTTTACTAATGTTATTTGCTTTTCTATCGTTTCAATCGAATCGCTTATACGTAATGTAACAGGCTCTTCTTGGTGAAACGTAACTGCTTCCATCGGGAGGTGAACCATATAACCAGACACCGATGCCGCCAATGTTGCTGATTCAGGATGGCGAGGACTTGGAGGTAAAAAGGACATCACCAATGGCAAACCCGTAGAACGGATGGCTGCCACATCATGTGCATACGAAACATCATCCATAATGATCACAAGTTTGCCTCCACACGATTTTACAGGAACTATTGCGCGTGGCTCTGCAGGAGGCGGAAGGACTTTTTTATCTTTTGGGGAATATTCATGCCGAGCACTTACCTCATCATGCTTTAGCAACTCTTTAAGCTCTTTTTTCAACTTTTCAGCTTGAGCATCATGCACTTTAAATCTAATTACTCTTTCTGATACATTCGAGTCAACTTTACTAATCTCTTGAATTCTTGCCATTAGACGCTGTGTTTCATCTCGTTCTTGATCCAATTTTTCCTGAACTTGATTGAATCCAATAAAATAACCAATGATTAGCGCCAGTATTACAATGATTAAAAGCGATAATAAAAAAATAAGATTTTTAAGTGTGAAAAAAATACGAAAAGAAAAAGGAGATTTATCCATTAAGATGCACTTGTATTAAAATGGGATGAAAGCCATAAAATGGCTCTCTATGAAGAATTTTAGTTAGTGCTTTGGTTAACGATTTTGTTTTTAGAAATCCATGGCATCATCGCACGTAAACTAACACCTGTACGCTCGATTAATGATGCACGAGCATTTGTGCGCTCT
Source organism: Sulfuricurvum sp. (assembly GCA_030693335.1). Taxonomy (GTDB): domain Bacteria; phylum Campylobacterota; class Campylobacteria; order Campylobacterales; family Sulfurimonadaceae; genus Sulfuricurvum. Next base: position 39,297 of record JAUYAU010000014.1, on the reverse strand, counting down.
GCATTCATACGTGGGTATCCAGCTTGGCCTTCAAGGATAAAGTCTTTTGCAAAACGGCCGTCTTGGATCTCTTTTAGGATCTCTTTCATCGCCGCTTTTGACTCAGCATTGATAACACGTTTACCACTTACGTAGTCGCCGTATTCCGCTGTGTTAGAGATAGAATAACGCATATCTGCAATTCCGCCCTCAAACATCAAGTCAACGATCAATTTAAGTTCGTGAAGACACTCAAAATACGCTAATTCAGGAGCATATCCCGCTTCTGTCAATGTTTCGAATCCTGCTTGTACAAGAGAAACCGCACCACCGCAAAGAACGGCTTGCTCTCCGAAAAGATCTGTTTCTGTTTCGTCTTTGAACGTTGTTTCGATAATAGCCGTACGTCCACCACCGATAGCTGATGCATACGAAAGTGCTAGCTCTTTAGTAGTTCCGCTTGGGTTTTGTCCAACAGCGATAAGATCAGGAATCCCGCCGCCACGAACGAACTCGCTACGTACCGTGTGACCTGGAGCTTTTGGAGCGATCATTGTTACGTTGATGTCAGCCGCAGGCTTAACACGTCCGTAGTGGATGCTGAAACCATGACCAAATGCGATCGTTGCACCTGATTTTAGGTTTGGTGCAATTTCGTTTGCATAGATTTCTGCTTGATTTTCATCAGGAAGAAGAATCATAACAACATCAGCATACGCAGACGCTTCGGCAACGGTCATAACTTTGAACCCTTTTGCTTCTGCTTTTGCCCATGAGCTACCGCTCTTACGTAGTCCAACAACTACTTCAACACCGCTATCGCGAAGGTTTTCCGCATGTGCGTGACCTTGTGATCCAAAACCGATCATTGCCACTTTTTTACTTTTAATGAGTTCGATATTACAATCTTTATCGTAGTAGACGTTCAATGCCATGAAAATATCCTTAGAGTAAGCACTTTGGGCTTAAAATTTGGCGAATTATACCCCATATTTGCAAAAATTACTATTAGCAATCTCCTAGATTTAAATTAATTTAAGGTACCGCTCCAAAATAATCTTTGCTGAGAGAGAGTCAATGCGTCCGTCACGTTTGTAACGGATTTCACCCTTCATTAAGGCTTCTGCTTCTTGGGAGCTATGGGATTCGTCTTGATAGGCTATTTCTCCATTGAAATCAACAAGATTCATAAAATGCTCTACTCTGCGGCGCATCTCATCCTCCGTCGTACTTCCCATCGGAATACCCACAACCACCATGGTAGCTTCGTATTCGTTCAATACTTTTTTGACATCATGTGCCGCTTGATTACGGTTCTTACGCTCAACTGCGGGTAATGGCGTTACGATCCCTACCCCGGAATTCAAAGCAAGGCCGATGCGTTTGAGTCCTAAATCGATCGCGATAATACTACCCATCATTTCCCCAAACAAAATTGACCGAACATCTTGTCAAACATCTCATCGAGTTCATACGGACGGGTCAAAGAGGCAATGGATCGAATGGCTTGGTTGATGTGGAATGAAAAAAACTCCAACTCGCCGCTTTGCAACGGTTCATGAGCCTCTTCAATGGCACTGAGCGCTTGGACGGTAGCCGTGATTTGACGCTCGGAGATGAGCATCATGGCCTCTGAATCATTGTCATAATCCATAATATGGGTTAATGCATCTACCAGGGCTTGTGTATCTGATTTGCAACTCAAACGTATAGGTGAATATTTCTCAATCAATACTGTCTCAAAACTTTGCGGTAAATCAACTTTATTAAGAACACACATAAAAGCTTTATCATTAGAAAAACGCTCGATCAGTTTGATAATCTCACGGTCTTCATCGTCACAGATGCGACTGTGGTCAAACAATGCAACCACTACATCAGAATTTTCAATCGCGGCGATCGAACGTTCAATGCCGATTTTTTCAATCTCATCATGGGCATTACGTATCCCTGCAGTATCGACAAGACGAATCAAATGCGTTCCCAAGCGTACTTGCTCTTCTATCGTGTCGCGCGTTGTCCCCGCAATTTCACTCACAATGGCCCGTTCATAATCCAACAAGGCATTAAGCAATGAGCTTTTCCCCACATTTGGTTTCCCGATAATGGCTACACGAAACCCCTGCATCAAACCGCTTCGCCGACGGCTGGATTCCAATGTTTTAGAAAGCTCTTTGGTGATTTTTTCCAGCTTATGCCCGATTTGATCCACTACATCTTGAGGAAGGTCTTCTTCCGCATAATCAATGACCACTTCTGAGTAGGCCAAAATTTCAAGTAAGGAGTCACGAATACTTTCCACATACTCCCGTAATTCACCCTTCATCTGACGAGCTAATACCCGCGCTGCATCATCGCTTTTTGCTTCTATTAATGACGCTATCGCTTCTGCCTGAGTTAAATCAAGACGACCATTGAGAAATGCCCGCTTACTAAACTCACCAGGCTGCGCTAAACGTGCTCCATGAGCTACACAAGCTCGCAAAACAGATTCTGCAATAATCATACCGCCATGACATTGAAATTCTACGACATCCTCCCCCGTGAAGCTTTTAGGTCCTTGAAAATAAATTACAATTGCTTCGTCAATGAGCGTGCCATTTTCTTGATACAAAGAAGTTAGAGTAACATATCGGGGTTGAAGTATCTGTTTTTTCGAAAGTTTTAACGCGATAGGAAGAGATTGCTTACCGCTAAGGCGAACAATAGCGATAGAACCCACGCCATGTGCCGTAGCAATGGCGGCTATGGTGTGATGCATAAGAAATTAATACTCGTGGTAGCTGTTAATGACAATAAATTTACCGCCATCACGCGTAGAACGAATGGCTACATAACGATCAGGATAACGATCGCGAAGCTGTTTTAACGCAATCTGAACGAGAACACCATCAAGTGTTTTTGTCTGACCGCGACCTTCACGCTCAATACCCTCGCAAACACCGACTAAGTAACGAGAAATAGACTCTTCCTGGTTTTTCAAAAACTCTGCAATTTCTAGACGCAGTTGCAATCCATAAGTCGCATTGATCCAGTTAAATAACATATAAGAGAGGGCTTTATAGCGGTAACCTTCTTTCCCAATCATGAGTGCTGAATCAACCCCTGTAATCTCTACAAGCAAGGTATTCTCATCATACGCAGAAACATCAATTTCATGAAGATCAAAACAAATAGATTTAAAAAGCTCATTGATTTTTTCTTTGACTTCAAGCGCACATTCTTCTACGCTAAGTTCTTCATAATCATCTTGGTCGTCATAATCACCATAAATGTCTTCATCATCCTCATCCAGCTCATTTTCTTGTTCCGTTACAAACGATTCTGCTAGAAGAACATCATTGTGCATAGAACCGCGATGCTCAATTTCCTCTTCATGAACTTCTTCACTGACTACTGGTTCCGAAGGCTTCTTTTCAACGATAGGAGCAGCAGAAGTCGGTAGATTTGCAACGATGATGGCTGATTTTTTAAAAAGACCCAATATCCCTTTTGAAGGAAATTGTACTATCTCAACTTGCAGCATAGTAACAGAGCATCCAAACTCAGCCGCTGCTTTGGCATAAGCTTGTTCTAGAGAAAGAGCTTCAATCTTTTTCATGGTGCTTCTCCGCGAGATGCGCCTCATGCCGTATAATACGAGCCGCAGCAAATTGTCTGTTTACAATATACTGCTGTGCAATTGAGAAAATATTGTTGATAAACCAATACAACACGAGCCCTGCAGGAAATGTGAAGAAAAAGAACGTAAAAATAACCGGTAAAAATTTAAAGATTTTTTCCTGCAATGGATCGGTAAAATTGCTTGGTGTTATTTTCTGCTGGTAATACATCGTTGCACCCATCAAAATCGGTAAAATATAATACGGGTCCATACGTGACAAATCGGTAACCCAAAGAAGCCAAGGTGCCCCTTGAAGTTCTACAGAGTTGAGTAAAACACGGTAAATGGCAAAGAAAACAGGGATTTGAAGTAACAACGGAAGACATCCGCCCAATGGATTGGCTCCATGCTTTTTATACATTTCCATAACTGCAGCATTCATACGCTGAGGGTCGCCTTTGTATTTAGCTTGAACTTCTTTGATCTTAGGTGCAATCTCTTTGATTTTTTGCATAGAGACCATCCCCTTTTGCGTCAAAGGATACAAGAACATACGAATGAGTGCCGTCAAAGCGATAATCGCCCATCCCCAATTTCCGAACAACCCATGCAGCCACATCAACACTTTGAAAATAGGTGCCGCTATAAAGGTAAACATTCCGAATTCAATTGCATGCGTCAGTATCGGATTGATAGCTTCTAACGTTTTATACTCTTTTGGTCCGATATACCCTTTAAAGGCAAAATTTTTCGTCCCTTCCAAATAACTGACAGGATTGTCGTTAATATCACGCTCGACATAAACAGGTGTTGCGGCATCAAAGTCATAAAATATTGTCGCATAATACTGATCAAATGCCGAAACAAGGTGAACATTAGTAAATCCTTCTCTCCCCTCAACATCTCCGTCTTCAAAAATAGTAGTCTTATTATCACCTGCGTAAACCATGGCACCCACAACCGTCATCATCTCTTTATTAATCTGAGGATGCTGTCCCAAATAGACAAAATAACGCTTCTCGTCAGAGAGATTCACCGTAACATCATAATGCCCATCGGCATAAAAAGTTACTTTTTTAGTAACATTCAACCCATTAAGTGCTTGCGTTAAAAGGACTTCTGCTTTACCATTTTCACCCAATACAATATCATCCATATTACTCGAATAAGGTGTTTTTTGTGCAACAGCATCCAAAGCTTCATCTGTGAAACGAACCTGTAACGGCTTAGGACCGGTTGCAGAGATTAATTCTGCTAACTTTCCTTCTTTGTTGTCATGGATTGAATCTTTTAAGACAATTGAAGAAATTCGCCCTAATGTGTCAATTTTAAGAGTAAATTCTTTTGAATTAATGGTTGTTAATGTATCTGTTTTAACCGTCTTAACATTACTGGCACTGCCAGTATTCATATTTAATGGTTGTTCAATCTCTGCATTACTTTGTGTCAACGTAACTTGAGAAGAGGTATTGGCCTCATTGACATTGGGGGCCTTGGGGGGAAAGAGAGTTGTATAGCCGATAAAAAAAGCAAATGAAAGCGCAACGGCTAACAACAAACGCTGGTTTGGAGTAAATTTTTCTAACACTGTTATCCTTTATACCTAAAATTTTTAATCAGAAAATAATTTTGCTGATGAGGAACAAACCAATATTTTATCGTAATTATCGAAAGTTTGGATGCTCTACCAGTGGGTTTGCCAATTTTTGGATAATCGATTCCACCTTTAAAAAGTTGATTACACCTGCAAATACGTAAAAAAGTAGACCCAAAAGCATAGGGAAGAGAGTTGCATTCAAACTGCCATAAGGCATATTCGGAACATGAAGGATAGTGACGACACGATCCGCGTGTCACCAAAGAGAAGGAATGCCGATAAAACCATAGAAGGCTAAGAAAGAATTTTCTTATCATTATCCCTCGCTACTCCCTATCAAAGCACCTGTTCGTTTTAAAACATATTTACAGTCTCGCCGCACAATTTCAAAGTCATTGCTATGCAACGGCTCTTTGGCGACCAATACATACCATCCGTCTGAAAGCTGATCAGACAGTTCAGCAAATAGGGCACGCAGTCGTCTTTTACAATGATTGCGAACGACGGCGTTTCCCACTTTTTTACTGGCGGTATATCCAACTGTTTTTTCTCCCGTCACAGGAAGATAAAACAACGCGATAGAAGTGCTATGAGCACTCTTTCCGCGTTTATAAACTCGCTGAAACTCTGAATTGAGTTTCAGCATAGAAAAGCCGTTTATACAGCCAATCTGCTTCTGCCTTTAGCACGACGAGCATTGATAACTCGGCGACCATTCTTTGTAGACATACGTAAACGGAAACCGTGTGTACGTTTACGTGGTGTATTATGTGGTTGGTATGTTCTTTTCATTACCATTCCCCTTGTTATATTTTGACCGCAATGGTAGTCAAATCTTACTTAAAGTGCCATTAAGTTTCATACAAGCTTATTTAATCTTTAAACTCTTTGACCGATATAGTAACTATACGATATTAAAATATTTGAGGCAAAGTATCATGATAACTTCATCTTTGGACGCATACCGTTCACATGAACTAAATATACAAATGAAAACCAGTAGTGGAGATACACTCTCTCTAAACTTTGAAAACACTCAAGAACTTTCTCTTAACTCTCGCCAAGAAAAGGGTACTAAAGAAAGCACTTTTACTTTTTCTTCTATGCAATCTTTTGCATTTGAACTTAACACCAACGGAATTACCGAACAAGATCAAAAAGAAATTGATGCATTTATGAAAAAAGCACAGCCATACATCGATAAATTTATGAAGGAACTAAGTGATGGAGAACAAAAATCTCCAATCAATAAGATGGCCTCTGATTTAACCAAAGCGCTGGGTGATCTTAAACACAGTGATGAAGGTGTAAAAAACCATGCAAAAAAAGGGATAGTCGACTTGTTCGACAATGCCCTCCAAAAAACCCCATCTCCAAAAAATGAAAATGATATGTCAAAAATGATTAATGAAGCAGAAAAGTTTTTGAAGAAAATACTCGAAGGATTTGATCGCCTTTTTGAGCCAATCTACGCTTAGGGCTTCAAAAAGTCTCGAAGCGTAGGGGCTGAAGACTGCCCTTGAGGCAGAGTATCCAATCCGAGAGTCGTCTTCATCTTCATATGACAGTCTCTGCATTCACGGATGACCGCATGCTCTTTCACATTGATCCCCTCTATTTTTGCTACCGGATGACACGCAAAACAATCACTCCCGCAATCTGCCATTTTTTCTGGATTAGCAGAGTGACATTTTATGCACGTAGTCATCGGCTTATGACGTTTATCAAAATCGATATTTTTAAGCAATGCAGGATGACAGGTCATACAATCGCCTGTACACCCTAATAAGGGTGCCAAGATAATAAGCCAAAGAACTACTAGTTTTTTCATGAACGAATTATGCCACAGTTACGGTAATCTCTTCAGCAACGGCATCAAAAGATACAATTGATCCTTCTATGACTTCTCCACCTAAAATCAAATCTGCTAAACGATCTTCGACGATTTCATAGAGTGCACGCTTGAGCGGACGTGCACCGTATACAGGATCAAAACCAGCTTGGGCGATATGACGTTTTGCGGCATCGGTGAGCGATAGAGTAATATTACGCTCTTCTACTTTTGCCATAATATCTGCAAAGAACAAATCAACGATGCTTAGAATCTGACTCTCACCCAATGGATTAAAGACTACCACATCATCCAAACGATTTAAAAACTCCGGCTTAAAGTGCATTCTTAGCTCACCCAAGACCATCTCTTCGAGGTTAGCCTCCCCTTGATGAGCCATAATCTTGTCACTGGCGATGTTAGAGGTTAAGATAATAATCGTATTGGTAAAATCCACCAAAACCCCCTTATTATCCGTTAGACGTCCGTCATCAAGCACTTGAAGTAATACATTAAAAACATCTGGATGTGCTTTTTCAATTTCATCAAACAAAATAACGCTGTAAGGTTTACGACGTACAGCCTCAGTGAGCTGTCCGCCCTCATCAAAACCTACATATCCCGGAGGTGCACCGACAAGACGTGAAACGGCGTGTTTTTCCATGTATTCAGACATATCAATACGAATCATCGATTCACTGCTGTCAAACAAAAATTTTGCCAGTGTTTTAGCCGTTTGTGTTTTACCCACACCTGTAGGCCCTAGAAACATAAATGAGCCAATCGGACGGCTCTTGTCTGAAAGCCCTGCTTTGTTGCGCTTAATCGCACGTGCTACGGCATGGGTTGCTTTTTCTTGCCCCACGACATCACGATTGAGTTCATCTTCGATATGCAAGATTTTTTCTTTTTCCCCCTGAAGCATTTTGTTGACCGGAATTTTCGTCCAACGACTCACCACTCCCGCAATGGATGCTTCATCCACACTGTTTTTCAACAATGTCCCTTGCGCCTGCATGATTTTCCACTTTTCTTGGAGCTGTTTTTCTTCCTCTTCGAGTTTTGGAATTTGACCGTGAGTGATTTCGGCTACTTTGGCAAAATCACCTTGCTGCTGTGCATTGTCAGCTTCACGGCGTTTGGACTCAATTTCACGCTTGATTTTGGAAACACGGTCAAATTCTCCTTTTTCATGTTCAAACTGCGCTTCCAGACTTCGGCGTTCTTCACTGACATCGGCAAGTTCTTTGACAATCTCCTCAAGACGTTTGGTGTTGGCAACACTCTCTTCCATTTTTAATGCTTCATTTTCGACTTGCAGCTGTGTCATACGGCGTTTAACACTGGCAAGAGCATTCGGCTCAGACTCGATTTGCATCCGTAGTTCTGCCGCTGCTTCATCAATCAAATCAATCGCTTTATCCGGCAAAAAGCGGTCACTGATGTATCGGTCGGAGAGTTTCGCAGCAGCTACCAATGCCGAATCGGCGATGCTGATGCTATGATGTGCTTCAAGACGCTCTTTAAGACCGCGTAAAATTTGCAGTGTCTGATTTACGCTTGGCTCTTCTACGTGCACCGGTTGGAAGCGGCGCTGCAAAGCAGCATCTTTTTCAAAATACTTGCGGTACTCTTTGAGCGTTGTTGCCCCTATCGTATGCAGCTCGCCTCGAGCAAGTGCCGGTTTGAGGATATTTGCCGCATCCATAGACCCCTCAGAGGCTCCAGCACCTACAATAGTGTGAATTTCATCGATAAAGAGAATTACATTTCCATTCTTTTTAACTTCATCAATAACCGCTTTAAGGCGATCTTCAAATTCACCACGGTACTTTGCTCCCGCGATCAGTGCACTCATATCCAAAGCTACTACTCTTTTGTTTTGCAAACTCAGCGGTACTTCTTTATTAATAATTCGCTGCGCCAGCCCCTCTACCAATGCCGTCTTCCCAACCCCAGGTTCACCCAAAAGGATTGGATTATTTTTTGTCTTTCGTATCAAGATTTGCATCATACGGCTGATCTCTTCATCTCTTCCTATTACGGGAGAGAGTTTTCCCTCTATAGCCTCTTTTGTCAGGTCAATCCCATATTTTGAAAGACTCTCAAGAGTTTCGTCACTGCTTTGACTCTCAATTCTTTGCCCTCCACGCATAGATTCAAATGTTTTACGCAATTCAAACACATCGGTATATTTCTCTAAAATCCCTTTGAAAATGTCGTTATTTAAATTTCCGATAATAAATGTATCAATGGCAATAAACTCATCTCCGTTTACCGCAGCTTCAGCTGATGCACGTTCTAATGCATGACCAAAATCTCGCGATAAACGGATACTTTCTTTCGTAACACTCGATACGCTTGGAAGCTTAGAAGCAAGACTTTTTACATCGAGTTCTATAGCAGTTTTGTCAACGTTCATCTTCATAAACGCCTGATTAAGTGGCGAATTGCTGTTGGCCAATAATGCCCATAAAAAGTGAATCGGTTCACACTCGCTGTTTTTATTGTGCAGTGCCAAAGAGATTGAGGATTCAATCATCTCCGTCATTTGGTGGGTTAGTTTTTCAAAAATATTTGACATAATTATTCCTTCTTGTTAAATTACAAATATTATAATACTTTGAGTCACTTATTGTCAAGTCTTTTGAGTAAATTTGTTTATATTAAAAGTGATGATACCAATCCGATGAGTGCACCAAAAACTCCGCCCCATACTACAAGCCATCCCAGATGCTCTTTCATAAGTCCATGTAACATCTCTTTGACCATCAAGGGAGTCAGCTCTGCAAGACGGGATTCAACAATATCCCCGATGGTTTGTGTCAAGACATCGCTTCCCTCATGCATATGCGCATTTAGTGCGTTCATAAAAGAATCACTTTGTGAAATTTCTATGGTTGAACGTTTTATTTTTGCTATGAACGGCTCTTTGAGTTTTGCAATCAACGTTTCACCGCCAAACATACCCAGCATTCCACCCATGGGCGACTCCATAACACTCAGAACAAGTGCATCATATGCAGGGGTAAAATCGGTTTGTTCTATGATTGGTGCCAAGTTTATTGAACGCTCTTGGGATTGGACAAATGCTTCAATTTTCTCGGTACTAAAAAATTGTTCCATAATGAGTGTTTTTAGTGCTTTTCGTATCGATTCAAACCGATCCAATATGATTCCTGACCCGTATAAAAAAGGGACTTTTTCAAAGAGCATGTGTACGGCCAATTGATTAGTAACAGCACCTGAAAGAGCAAATAAGCCAGCAGATCGGACGGCATTGGCTACTTCACCTTGCAAGAAATACGATCCCCCTACAAATCCAATAGCAATAAAATTGGTTGCCCATCCTTTATCCATCATAATAGCCCCTTACACATTTTTTCAATCTCTTCTGTCGTTTTGACAATCATTGCAGAAAGATTTTCATATCCATTCTCGGTAATCAAAATATCATCCTCAATACGAATACCGATTCCTCGGTATTTTTCATCTACCGTTGCGTCATCCGCGCGTATGTAAATTCCTGGCTCAATCGTCATCACCATTCCAGCTGTAAAGCAAAGACTCTCACCCTCATCATCCACATAGGGACATGGATCGTGTACATCCAATCCCATCCAATGACCTATTCCGTGGGGAGCATATTTTTTATGCGCCTTTGATTCAAGCAAACTTTCACGTTTTCCGCTCAAAATTCCCAAATCAATGAGTGCTTGACACAGCAACTCTTCGCTGTATTGTTGTAACCAATCACGCTTTACTCCAGGTTTCATGGCTTCAATTACTTTCAGCTGTACCTCCAGCACTTTTTCATACACCGTTTTCTGAGCAACTGTAAACTTGCCGTTAACAGGGAAGGTTCTGGTAATATCACTGGCATACAATTCCCATTCACATGCCGCATCAATCAATACCAGATCGCCCTCGTGTAAGACATCACGATTGTCAATATAATGTAGTGTATTGGCATTGTTACCGCCCGCAACTATGGCTCCATAGGCTTCAGCCTGAGCGCCGTGTGATTGAAATACATAACTCATATGTGCTTGCAGCTCATATTCATATAGACCCGAGCGACATCTTTTCATCGCTTCGTGGTGTGCTAATGCCGTTATATTGATTGCATTTTTGATTTCCCTGATTTCTTCATCACTTTTAATCAATCTAAGCGTACGAATCAAATGAGTAACATCGTAAATAGCCTTAATATGCCGTTTAACTCCACGCGTCTCGCGTAATTCTTTTGCAGTCTTTTTTGCCTGTGTTATCCACTCAGACTCATCAAACAAATCGATGTACAAAGTAACGTGGTCACGCAAAAGCTCTTTAATAACTATTGAAAATCCATGAATATCATAAACTTCATCCACACAAAAGCGCTGTTTCGCTCTCTCAATACCCAACCTAGAACCATTCCAAAGCGCATGTTCTTCATTATAAGGTTCTACAAACAAAACAGTTTTTGAAAGTTCTTTCATTTTAACCAAAACAAGCAGAGCATTGTCCTCTTGAAAACCGCACATGTAATAAAAATCGCTGTTTTGTCGGTAAGGGTACTCAGTATCATTGGAACGGGTCTGTGGAGAAGCGGAAGTGAGGATTACAACCCCTTCATCCAAAGAGTCTAGCAGTTTTTTACGTCTTAGCTCATAGTGTATTTCATTCATAAGTGACATTGTGCCACAAATGAATCAAGGGTATATTAAAAATTACGTTCTAGCAGTTTGTGGACTTTTAAAATCGTTACGATACGGTCTGATTGTTTGCCGACACCATCAATCATCGTTTCTGCTTCTGAAACGGTTTCTGGAGCAGGTCCGATGTCACGTTTTGGCATCCGAATCGCCTCAGTTAAGCGATCAATGACAAATCCAGCTACATCATCGCCACTTTTCATAACAACAAATCGAGTTTCTTCGCTGTGCTTTTGAGGTGTTAATCCAAAACGGGCACGTAAATCAATCAAAGGAATGACCGAACCGCGAAGATTAAAAACACCCAAAATATACGTTGGTGTTTGCGGTACTCTCGTACAGCTAATTGGTTTGATAATCTCTTGTATACTCAAGATGGGTATCGCGAACTCTTCTTCACCAACAATAAAGCCAACGAGCTGAACAACATCGTCAATCTTATTCTCATCACCTATGAGCGCGTTATTTTGCTTGTTAATAACTTGTTGCAATTGATCACTCATGATTACAGCCCCTCATTAAATTTAATATTACGTTTGACAACATTCATCAAATAATCAAAAGAATACGGTTTAGTAATGTATTCTACCATTCCCGATTCTACTCCACGCATACGATCTGCTTTTCCGGCCCGTGATGTAACAGCAATCAAAGGAAGGTTTTTATATTTATTATACTTTTTAATCTCTCCAGCCAATGTATATCCATCCATTCGCGGCATTTCGATGTCTATAAGCATTGCATCAAAGAAATGATCGCCTTGTTTCAAAATATTCATCGCTTCTACCCCATCTACGGCTTCCACGAGAGTAATTCCCATAGGTTCAAGCGATTTTCTCATAATCGTACGATCGGTTTTGGAGTCATCAACAATCATCACACAATAATCACTAGCACTGTTTTTAGCCCCTAATTTCTTGCCGCCGCTGCCTTCATCACCTACTGTTGATTTGACCGATTTTGCCATTTGCATCAGTGCCGCGACATCAACGATCAATGTCACGCCGCCATCACCTCGGATAGTAGCTCCGGCGATACCCTCAATTCCTTTGAGATATTCACCCAGAGATTTAATAACGATCTCCTCTTGTCCAATTAACGTATCAACAATGAGCCCAATCTTACTCTCTGCAAGGCCAAGGACAACAACATACGCATGCTCGCTGTTATCAAAGACACGCTCAACTTCAAAGATATCACCGATGTGCACCAACGAAAGAACTTCATCGCGTAGACGCATAACCGAACGATTCTCAACCGTATAAATCTCATCTTTACTAATACGTACCGTTTCTAAAACAGACGCAAGAGGAATAGCGTAATATTCTTCTTGAACACCAACCAGCAATGCTTGAATAATTGCAAGCGTTAATGGAATTTTGAGTTTCATCGAGGTACCTTGACCCAATTCCGAGTCAATGTCAATCATACCGTTAAGTTTTTCAATATTCGTTTTTACAACGTCCATTCCTACGCCACGTCCCGATACACTCGTCACTTGTGCTGCTGTTGAAAAGCCTGGGCGGAAAATAAGGCCGTATGCCTCTTTGTCTGTCATCCCATCCGCTTCTTTTTCGGTTATCAGACCTTTTTCCATTGCCTTTGATTTAAGCATGTCCGTATCAAGACCTTTACCGTCATCGATAATTTGAATAACGATATGGTTCCCTTCATGATACGCTTTGAGTTGAATAGTCCCGCCTTCCTCTTTTCCTGCAGCTACACGGACATCACCTGTCTCAATTCCATGATCACAAGAGTTCCGAATGATGTGAACCAATGGGTCCCCGATCTCTTCAACAATTGATTTGTCTAACTCAGTATCTTCACCCGAAATATCAAGCTCAATTTTTTTATTTAACTCTCTGGATAAATCTCGAATCATACGAGGGAATTTATTAAAGACTTTTCCAATTGGCAACATACGGGTTTTCATAACGGCGATCTGTAAATCAGTTGTTACCAGCGAAACGATTGAAACAACTTGGTTAAGCTCTTCAAGGAATGCTTCCCCCTCATAGCGCTCTTCAACGTCATCATTAATTTTAATAAGACGATTTTTACCAAGTACCAGTTCACCGATCAAATTCATCAGGTGGTCAAGACGTTTAACATCTACACGAATAGTTTGTTCAACGGATGCACCTTTTGCATCAGCATCCTCTTTTGGCGCCGCAGGTCGTGGTGCTGCAGCTGGTGCCGCAGGTTTCGCTACCGGTGCCGCTTGAGCTGTCGGCGCAGGAGTTGGAACTACCACTGGAGCAGGTACTGCTACTGGTGTATCATCAACAGTGCTTTCACTTGATTTATTAGCACGCTTTGCTGCAGCTTCTGCATTTTTTTGAGCTAACAAACGCTCAATCTCTGCTTCAACTTCAGCATCACTCATCCCTGAATAATCAGGTTCTTCTTCATCAACCGATGGTGCTGATACCCCTTCGGTGCGTTTTTGAGCTACTTCAGCTTGTTTAACAGCTATCAAGCGCTCAATCTCCGCTTCAACTTCGGCATCACTCATTCCCGAATAATCAGCTTCTTCAGGAGTTTCAATAATTGCCGCAACAGGCTCAGGAGCCGCCTCAGCAGCAGGAGTTTCACCATTTACCGCAGCATCAAGACGGACGACACATGCACTGACATCCAATCCGTCATCCGAACGTGTATCACGTATACGTACCAATAACGCTTTCATCAAATCGATGGATTCTAGAATAACATCCATAATACCCGCATCGATAATAATATCCCCATGACGCGCTAAATTAAGAATATTTTCCATGTGATGCGTAAGATGTGTCAGCGTATCAAAATTTAAAAATGAACTGGCACCTTTGATCGTATGGGCAACCCGGAATATTCGATTAAGCAATTCCAAATCATCCGGACGCGTTTCCAGCTCTACTAAATCCTGATCAAGCTGTTCAATTAACTCAAACGATTCAACTAAAAAATCTTGTAATATTTCTTCAAATTCATCCATTTTACACCCCTATAGCATATGAGCTTGCACTACACGTGCAATTTCATCGAAAAATATACTTCCATCAAATTTGACCAAATACGCCTCTGCTCCAGCCTCTTTTCCACGTATATCACTGAAATGATCACTGATCGAAGAATTGAATACAATCGGAATCATCTTGAATCGAGGATCTTCTTTTACTTTTGCAGCAAAATGGAATCCGTCCATCCGCGGCATTTCTATATCGGATGCAATCAGGCGCAACACGGTAGACAATTGTGAACCATGTGCTTCATAAAGTTCTTCAAGAATTTCAAACCCTTTTTCACCGTCACTGGCTTCAAGAACGGTAAAGCCCATCTGCATCAATGCATCTTTAATAATACGACGCGCGGTCGAGCTGTCATCCAGCAACAAAACCAGCCCCGTAAATTTGATTTGTTTCTCATCTAATCTTGTATTAGCGGGTTGATACAGCCCAAGCTCTTGAACAACACTCTCTAAATCCAGAATTAACAACACATTGTCATCTTCAATACGTGTCATACCGGTAATTTTTGATCCGTCCAAACCCCCATCTATAAACGATGCAGGTTCAATATCTTTCCAGTTGATACGACGGATCCTTTTTGCTTCGTGAACCACAAATCCTATGAGCATATTGTTAAATTCGGTAATAATAACCCGTGCATTTTGACTCATCTCTTCGGGAGCATCAATTCCCATCCATTTTGCAAGATTTATAATGGGGATAACAACGCCGCGTAAATCAAAAATTCCCTCGATAAAATGAGGGGTTCCCGGTAACTCCGTGAGCATTGGCAATCGGATAATTTCGCGTACTTTTGCAACATTAATGCCATAAATACCTTCGTATATCTCACCGTCTTCGCGCTTAAAGATACGGAAATCAACCAATTCCATCTCATTGCTACCGACTTTTAAGATATCTGTATGTCCCTTCATCGGGGCTCCTTGTGAAAAATGGCCTCATCTATAATAGTTCGATCTTGTAAAAATTTTACAACATAATATCTTTCATTACAAGCAAAAGCCCCTAAATTGTAGTATTTCACCCCATCCAAATCAAAAGTGCGGTTTTGATGGTAATGCCCCTCAATAATAACCTCACACTTTTCTCCCCATGATGTACCCTTATGGCGATTAGCGATTATTTCAAAGTTTTCAATCTTTTGACAATGATTTTTACGCTGCATCTGTTTGGAAAGTGTATTGATAATAACCCCCTTAAACATCTCATTGATCAGATTCAAGCAAAAAAGGATCGGCCGATTGCGAATTAAATAGGTATAAAGCGCGTATCCAAACGGTACTTTAATGTCCCCATGCAATAAGGCAATACGCTCATTTTTGTATGAAAGAATTAATGGTTGATGAGAACGAGAGATCACATTTATTTCAGGAAATAAAGAGTCGAGACGAAAATCATGATTCCCTTCAAGATAAATAATCTCCATTTTAAGTGCAAGTCGGTTCAAGAGCTCAATGGATAAATGATTATCACGCTGCGTTTGAGAAACAGGTCCAAATAGAAGATCAAAATTATCTCCCATCAATACTAATTGGGTCGTTTGAATCTCACCGCATTCCAGTGCATCTAAAAAATCGATAAAAGGTGTTCGCCATGATGCGTAATGAGAATCAGCAACGAGGATTGCCCCTTCATGAAGCTGTTTAGGGGACATACGCTATTTTGGGAATTCCCAGTGTCTCATCCAGTCCCATCATGATATTGGCATTAACGACCGCTTGAGAACTCGCTCCGCGCATCAGATTGTCTATAGCACACATCGCCACCAAAGCATTACCATGACGCTGTGCATACACATCGGCAAAATTAGTCCCTGAGGTCATTTTAGTGTGCGGTGGTGCATTACGAACACGAACAAAAGGCTTATTGGCATAAAAACTTTCCATCAGTGCCAACGGATCGCAATCCTCTTTAAGCGTCGCATAAACACATGCTAGCATACCGCGTGTCATAGGAACAAGAGAGGGGACAAACGTCACGCGCACATCAGCATCGCATAGTGCGCTCGCGTGCTGTTCGATTTCGGTAGCATGGCGATGTTTGATGATGTTGTAGCAGTTAATATTGTCATTGACACTCACATAATGTACACTCGACGCAGGGGACTTTCCCGCCCCCGAAACACCTGTTTTAGAGTCTACAAAAATTGGATTGGTGTGATCAATATAATCTAAAAATGGAGCCAAAGCTAAAAGTGTTGCTGTCACATGACACCCAGGATTTGCAATGAGCTGTGCACCTTGTGCTGTCTTAGCATGAAGTTCCGGAATCGAATATACCGCATGAGAGAGATTATCCAAGTCTTCGTGTTCGCAATAAAAGGCTTCGTAGTTTTCTTGTGACAGACGATAGTCTGCGGAAAGATCGACGACTTTGATACCGCACTGCAATAACCCCTTTGCCGTGTTCATTGCCGTTTTATGTGGAAGTGCCAAAAATACAAGTTCACATAAATCTTCGGCACGATCCAAGTCTACCTTTTCAACGGGCATGTCGCATACGCCGCTCAAAGAGGGGTGAAGATTAGAAACGGTTGTTTCCCCCTCGGTATTAGCACAGTAGGTAAGCTGAAAAATCGGGTGCAAAAGGAGCATTTTTACGAGTTCTAACCCCGTATAGCCACTTACTCCGATGATACCTACATTAATGGGTTTCAAAAACGATCTCCTGGTATTTAACCTCAAGGATTTCGAAGGTTTTTTGACCGCTAGGGAGTTTTGCATTGACCTCATCACCCTCTTCTCTTCCCAAAAGCTGTTTGGCTAATGGAGAGTTAAATGATATGAGCCCACGGTCAGGATTGCTCTCAATACCTCCTACGATGGTATACGTCAACTCTTCATCCGTCTTTACATCACACAATACGACTGTCGAACCGAAACTGATACGGGCATGTTCTAATTCACTTGGATCCACAATCTGAGCGCGCGAAATAACGTCCCCCAATTCTGCGATACGGGTACCGATAAACGCTTGCTTCTCTCTTGCTGCATGGTATTCGGAGTTTTCTTTTAGATCTCCGTACTCTTTCGCACGGTCAATTTCTACATTGACCGCTGGTAAATCAACGTTTTTAAGAGTATTAAGCTCATCGCTCAACCGCTGAAATCCGTATTTTGTCATAGGCTCTTTTTGTTCCACTGTTCTCTCCGCGCGAAGTAATAATGAAGTATTATACCAAAGTATAATGAAACCCTAAAATCGAACCAGCAAATTACTCCCGTTACTAAATGAGTTTTCGCAATGCCAAAGAGCACATTGCCAAACCAAAGGCACCTGTGACGGCTACAAAACTCCCTTTTTCTTTGATACGAGGAAGTTCGGTACTGCAGATACAGTCGAATTTTGCTTTAAACTTGCGTTTGCGCAATTCGTTACGCAGCTTGGAGGCAAAAGGGTCCCCTTCGGTTTTCCAAATTGAGCGTACTTCGATTTTGGTAGGATCAAGGCGTTTTGCCGAACCCACCGAACAAATGAGTTTGGGATAGCATTTTTGAATCAGGGCAATTTTTGCCCACATATCATCAATTGCATCGAGAATCAGATCATACGGTTCAAAATCAAATGTTTCCACCCACTGGGCAGTTATTTTCATAGGTATGGCAATCACTTCAGGATAATGCTGTTTAAGGGCTTCAACTTTAAGTTCCCCCTCATGGGACTCAGAGTGCATTTGACGGTTTTGGTTGGTTACATCGTAGCGGTCAAAATCAATAATCGTAATATCTCGAACTCCTGAACGATAGAGACAATCCAGACAAAAACTCCCTACACCCCCAACACCCAACAAAAGGATTTTGGCATTTTGCAATGTTTCAAATGCTTCTTCTCCAAAAACGAGTTTTGTACGGGTATGTCTCATAGCCACTCTTGGAGCTGTTTAATCGATTTGTAGGCACTCATATCAAGTTTTACCGGAGTGAGGGATACCATTCCCTCGACTATGGCTTCAAAATCACACAACCCTTCTCGACCTATACGTGGTTTAAAATCCAAAGGATGAAGTCCTAACCAATAGTATTCCATCCCTCGCGGATTACGGTGCAAATGGGCATCGTTCCCATAATGGCGATAACCCGCATAGGTAACCGCAAACCTGAGTTCGTTTACGTCATACGGGACATTGATATTGATAAACTCTCGCTCTTTTAGTGGAAAAGTTCCTGCAAAAATTTTTTCTACCACTGCGCGTATTGCTTTTTTCGCCAAGGTAAAATCGCCCATGGGCTGTTCAAAATCCATTACTTGGGAAATGGCGATTGAAGGAACCCCTTGCAAAACGCCCTCCATAGCCCCTGCAGCCGTGCCTGAGTAGGTGATGTCTTCTCCCATATTTGAACCTTTGTTGATTCCACTGATAACCAAGTCGGGTTTAGCGTCTTCAAACATCGAATGGAGGGCTAGATAAACACAGTCACTTGGGGTCCCGTCATCCAATTTGTAAAAATCATCGGTAACACCGATAAAGCTCAAAGGACGCGTCAACGTCAACGAGTGTCCGCAGGCTGATTTTTCGGTTGACGGTGCGACTACGGTAATATGCGCCAAATCTTTAAGCGCATCGATAAGCGCTAAAAGCCCCTGAGATTCATACCCATCATCATTGGTTATCAATATTTTTTTCATTTTTGCTGTACTCTTCCTCGTAAATTCATTCGCTTCTTCGGAATAAAGAAAAAACAATTTTCATCTTCTCGACGCTCATATCCCAGACAATATCCATGTTCCAGCAGTATCGCATTAACAATGTATAAACCCAATCCAAAACTGTCTTTGGTCGGGTTATCTTTCGTGAACGGCTCTATATAATAAGATAATGGTTTGGTCAGTGCATCACCATGGTTAGAAAACACAATCGTATCTTCTTCCATACGTATAGACATGGTATTGGTAGGTGAATATTTAATCGCATTATCAATCATGTTTTTTATCGCCGTCGCAAAAAGTCTGAAATTTGCTTCAATCATCACGTTGGATTCTATCTCGCAATGAACCGAGGCAGACTCTACCATTGCCATGTCCATCGCTTCATCTATGAGATCTACCAAACGGAACTCCGCCTTTTTTTCCAGCGATTGAGTACCTGAGCTCACCTCTTCTATCAGTGCAAATTCGCTAATTAGCCCCTCAAGACGCTCAAAAATACTTATAAAACGTGCTTGCTGTTTTGGATCGGTGATCATTGTTGTGACAATACGCCCTTTGGCAATCGGTGTTTTTAATTCATGCATAATATTACGTAAAAAAAGGGTTCGGGAGTCTATAAGAGCGCGAATTTTATTCTGAGTTGTTTCGAGTTCATTGGCAATAAGCGCTATCTCATCTTGTCCGGATATATGAAAACTCACCCCCATATTTCCCTCACCAAACGATGCAATTTGACGACGTAAACGACGAAGCGGAGAAAGACGATGAATAATAAGTCCAAAAGAAAATAGCAAGATCGTTAAAATCGTAGCATACGAATACAGTAAATTTGATGGCGTATAAGGAGAAATACTGCGGTCCTCCAAAAGAATTGGATAATGAGCCGACTGAATCCAAAAATAAATCTTTCCCTGATACTGCAACATACTGGCATGGATATGATTAACAACCAAACTTTGATAAGGTGCCTCAGGGGCAAGATAGCGATTGACGGCAATGGCCGAAGTGCCACTTTCTTTGAGTAAGATTGCATTTTTGGTGATTTGCCGATAACGTGCATTCCGTTCAATCGGGTACAAATCATACATTGCCAAATTGGTTTCAAAAATGGGAAGAGATATCTGCTTCAGTAAAAAGGTATGATAAATTTGTGAAATCAGTGCGTATTTACCAAACATGTTGTCATTATGTTTGGTCCGATTCGTTTGGTAAAGCTGGTAAAATGTATAGCTAACACTGGAAACCGTTACCCCAAGGGCAAATAATATCGTTAAAAATACGCCGTTTCTTTTTAACATTTAGTTAGAGTAACTTATAACCGATGCCACGTATGGATTCGATAAGGCCTTTGTCCCCGATTTTATTGCGGATACGCCCCATCATAACATCAATACTTTTGTTTGACGAGTCTTCGTTAATCGCACTGACATTATGTATCAAATCTTCCCTCGAAACAACCATTCCCTGCTTTTTAATCATATGTCCCAAAATTCCATACTCAGCATTGGTTAAATCCAATGGACGACCTTTATAACTGATTTGCATGGCTTGCTCATTGAGTTTAAAATCACTTTGAGACTCTGCTTCCGATGCGATAAGTGCATCATAACGACGCAAGACAGAATGTAATCGCGCCTCCAGTTCTCGTGGGTCATACGGTTTTGGAAGATAATCATCGGCCCCCAACTCGAGTGCATTTATCTTATCCGAAACATCGGATCTCGCCGACGATATAATAATGGGTATATTTTGGCGCTCACGAATTGCCTGACATACTTCCAATCCGTCCATTCCCGGTAACGTCAAATCCAAAATAACGGCATCAAATTTCTTCAGTTTTAAGATACTCAACGCCTTAAAAGGATCATCCTCTACGGTTATTTGGAATCCGCATTGCTCTAAAAATTCACTTAAAATCTCGGCAAGTTCGAGATCGTCTTCAATCATCAATAATGTATTCATGGCATTATTGTAACCAAGAGATGATTAACAATGACTAACCAATCGCCTTGGCAATATTGTACGCTAGAAATGAGAGCGAATATGCCACGATCGTCGTAAAGACAAATAAGTAAGCAAAGTACTTAATTCCACCTGCTTCTCGTGTAAAGACAACGGATGCTGCCAAACACGGTAAATACGTCATAATAACGACGATAAACGCAACTGCTGAGGGAAACGGTATATGGTCATGAATGGCATTTACCAGTGAATTGTTCTGTTCTGTAGCATCTGAGCCCAAAGAATATAAGACACCCATCGTCGAAACCACCACCTCTTTTGCTGCCAATCCTGTTTGCAATGCTACCGCCATTTTCCAATCAAATCCCAATGGAGCAAAGAGTGGCACGATTGCATGCCCTATTTGTCCCAAAAAGCTTTGTGAGAGCTGTTCTTCAGCAAGAAGATTCGCAAACATTTTCTTCTCTGTCTCGCTGCTTGTCCTTTCTATCTTCTGTTCATAAACGGCAGTTAGTTCATGATTTTTTGGATAGGTGCTCAAAAACCACACCAGCAACGATGCCGCTGCGATAAACGTCCCCGCTTTTTTCAAATACATCATGGTTTTGGTCAAAACCGTATGCCAAATGAGTTTAAGTGAGGGCAGACGGTATTTTGGCATCTCCATGACAAACGGTTCGTCAGCACCTTTAAATGCAGTCATTTTTAAAAGCTTTGCCGCCATAAGTCCAATCATTGCCCCTAAAATATAAATTCCAAACAGTACATTCCCAGCCATAGCAGGTCCAAAAAATGCCCCTGTGAAAAGAACATAAACCGGTAAACGTGCACCACAACTCATAAATCCGATCACAAACAATGTCAGTAAGCGATCACGGTCATTTTTTAAAATACGTGCTGACATATAAGCAGGAATTGAACATCCAAAACCGCTTACCAAAGGTATAAATGACTGCCCGTGAAGACCGAATTTGTGAAAAAAACCGTCCAATAAAAAAGCGACCCTCGACATATAGCCCGTTGACTCCAACAAAGCAATACCGACAAATAAAATAACAATGTTAGGGACAAATAAAATAACAGCCCCTACCCCCGATATAACCCCATCAACAATCAAAGAGCGTATCTCATCATTCCCGATTGTTGCACCGACCGTAGCACCTAACCATCCAAAGAAAGCATTAATCCAGTCCATCGGAATCGAACCGATTTCAAAAGTAAGCTGAAATAATCCCCACATAAAAAAGAGAAAAATCGGAATTCCCATCACAGGATGGATCAATACAGAATCAATTTTTTCTGTTAATGTTTTTTTACTTTGAGCTACCGTTGTTGTTTTCACGGTTTCAGCGATAATTCCACGATTAAAAGCACGATATTCTTCTGCAAAAGCTTCTTTCATGTCATCTGTATCATGATGCAATAATACGTGATGATCTGCTTCAATAAGAATCGGCTGTAACTCTATCCAAATAGGGTTGTCATGCAACACGCGATATGTTTTCGTCTCTTTTTGGAGAAGATTGATCGCAATATTGCGATTACTGATCACTGCATTAAAACGATGACGGTTAAGGTAACTCTCAATGAGGGTGATTTCTTCTTCTACTGCTTCACTGAAAATCAGTTTTTGTTCTTGCGCCGGTTCGTTAAAGACTGAAATGACCGATTGTACAAGTTCCTCAAGCCCCGATTTTGCAACAGCAGAAACTCGAGTACAAGGAACTCCTAAAAGTTGTGACAAATACACTGCATTGATCTCAATGCCTTCTTTGTCCGCTTCGTCACTCATATTAAGCGCCAAAACCATCTTTTTACTCATCGTCATAAGCTCTGCGGTTAGCTGAAGATTTTTTTCCATATTGGTTGAGTCAAGCACATTAATGATAATGTCATACGGTTCATTGATCAAAAAATCATGCGTGACCCGTTCTTCTATTGAGTAGTCGGTAAAAGCATACGTTCCAGGAAGATCAATAATTCTAAACGAATATCCGTCATATTCAAATAATACTTCGCTTTTTTCAACGGTAACCCCTGTAAAATTGCCCACATGAAGCCGTGCACCTGAAATTGAGTTGATCAGCATACTCTTGCCTACATTAGGCTGGCCTACAAGAGCAATCGTTATTTGTTTAGTGGACATCACATACCTCAATTAATGCCGCTTCTTCTTTGCGGAGAGCGAGATTTACATTCCCCACCTTTATCTCAAACGTACTTTTAGTCGGTGAGCACTCCAGCATAATAATCTCAACGCCTCTCATCAGTCCAAAAGAGACCAAACGCTGTTTTAGAGGTCCTGTTGCATTGATTTTACACACTGTGGCCATACCCCCTTTACTGCAAGCACTTAGTAAAGTCATAGTGGGTTTATCTGTCATATTGTTCCTTTATACATTAAAAAAGCGATCATACCCTGCTATTTCTTTACAGCTCTTAATTTTATAATTTGCAAATGATATCTATTCTTAGCTTATTGATAACTTTTATCATAAAAGATGCTTAAATAGATACCTGACTTCGTTATAATTGCGCCTAACATTCCCAACTAGGAAAAACAGTATGAACTTTTTATGGAAATCCAACAGTCACTTCAATCTAGCAAACCTATTTACAATGGTCAACATCACCTGCGGCTTATTGGCTACGTACTTTATCACTCAAAATCAATTTATTCCAGCGATTATCCTCGCTTGGGTTGGTGGTGCATTCGATATTTTTGATGGCAAGATCGCTCGTAAATACAAACTCTCCAATGAGTTTGGCGTACAACTCGATTCATTTGCGGATTTTCTATCCTTTGTATTGGTACCGACATTTTTAATTTTTCAAGCCGTATATTCAACGTTGGAGGGAATATCATTAGTAACTGTTGCTATTGGATCTATCTATTATGTCATTAGCGGTCTTCGACGACTCATCCAGTTTAATATTAATGCAGATGCAGGAGAAGTAGCCAAATATTTCACTGGCGTACCAACCCCACTTGGGGCTATTTTATTATGGTTGACCTATCTAAGTGCTCCATGGATCACCTGGATTGGCGTATTGGCGCTTATGGTTTTTATCGGTGCACTGCTCAATTCAAAAGTAAAGATTCCTCATCCGTAGTATTGTCTAACACTGATTCAGGTAACAATTTTTTAGGCTTTAATCCCAGCTTTCGCATTCCTTCAGCTCTCCTAATGAGATTCCCTTTTCCAGTAGAGAGCTTGTTCATCGCCCCCTCGTAGCTTTTTTGCGTTTTGGCAATCGAGTCTCCGATTTTCTCCATATCCTCTACAAATGCTACAAGTTTTTCATACAGCGCTTCCGCAGATGCCGCGATTTCTTTGGCATTTCGCTCTTGGTATTCACTTCGCCATATATGTTCGATAGTGCGTAATGTCACAAGAAGCGTTGAGGGGGAAACGACCACGATGTTTTGTTCGTATGCTGTTTTAAAAAAGGTATTATCCTGTTCCAACGCCAGTAAAAAAGCTCCCTCTATAGGCATAAAGAGCAATACAAAATCGAGCGTTTTAACCCCGCTGAGTTGTTCATACCGCTTTTGACTTAATCCCTTAATGTGTCCGTGGATAGAGACGAGATGCTGTTTGAGGGCATGAGAGCGAGATTCATCATCCGTTGCACGGACAAATGCTTCGTACGCTACAAGGGATACTTTGGAATCGATGATGATGTCTTTGTTCTGCGGCAGATGTACGATGACGTCAGGTCGGTATTTTTTACCCTCTTCTCCCTCCAATGTGTTTTGGATGTCGTATTCATGCCCCTCACGCAATCCAGACTCTTCGAGGATACGCTCCAGCACAATTTCTCCCCAGTTTCCCTGAGTTTTATTCTCCCCTTTAAGTGCATTTGTGAGATTTATAGCATCTTCGCTGAGACGCTCATTGAGCGATTTTAGACGAACAATCTCATCTTTGATACTTTGACGTTCTTTGGCATCGTGTAAAAAACGCTCTTCACTTTGTTTGGAAAAGTTTGTAATCTGTTCTCTAAACGGTTTGAGTAAAAGATCCAGCCCTTTGGTATGCGCTTCATCAAATGTTTTGGCTTTCTGTTCAAAAATCTGCGTTGCCAAATGTTCAAACTGCGCTTTCATCTGCGTTTTTGCTTCGTCCAAGAGACGGATTTTCTCCTCAAATCCTCGGGCTGATTCTTCATGACGGGTATGCAGCACGGCGTAATCACGTTCCAATGCATTGCATTCATTACGTTTGTTCTCAAGTTTAGCATCGCCCTCTATGCGTAAAGCATGTTCTTGATTTAACAGTTCTTGAATCTGTTGCGCCTTGGATTGCAACAGTGCAAATTCCTGACGCGACTGATTCCACAGCCATCCCAATGTTCCGGCGGCAACAATGCCTATAAGTGTTGTGAGTTCATATATCATAAAGCGATTATAACCAATCCGCACTAAGAGGTAAAAAAGATGACATTTTGTACAATGAGTTTATGAAACTGTCCCCCAATTCTCCTTGCCCATGTCACAGCGGTGAAAAATACAAAAAGTGTTGTCAACCCTATCACAAAGGAATATTGCCAAAAACCGCTCTTTTACTCATGCGTTCACGCTACAGTGCCTATGCACTTGGAATCATTGAATACATCATGGTAACCACCCATCCGAATAATCCTGATGCTGCAATCGCCTTAGCCGACTGGCAAACCAGTATTGCTGAATTTTCCAAGACCACACAATTTATGGGGCTTAACATTCTGGAATTTATTGATGGGGAAGAGGAAGCGTATGTAACGTTTGAAGCGCGATTCAACCACGGCTTTATGAAAGAGAAAAGCCGTTTTTATAAAATCAACGGGAAATGGCTCTATCACAGCGGAGAATTTTCATGAGATTATTCGTTCTATTATTCCTCTTTACGCTCTTCACATCTGCTGATGAGATCAATGGTTATGCAACCGTGGGAATGGTGTCTACCCATTTTGCTTCCAATAATGATAAACCATTCAACGAAAATCACAAGGCATATGGAGCAGAACTGATGCTTGATCAAAAATATACCTTAGCATATTTGCATTTCGTCAATTCACGAGACAAAGTAACCGATATCGGCGCCATAGGTTATCGGTATGACGTGATTGGTCCATTTGGAATCTATGGTGTTTTAGGATATCAAAAAGGATATTGCTTTGAAGGGTTTCAATCCTCCGTAAAGTGTACTGAGGGAAAAGACAATAGTGGATTTGCTTTTATGCCGATGCTTTATTATAAACACGATTATTTCACCCTTGATCTCATTACTCAAGGAAGTATGCTAGCCTTAAAACTCAATATTAAACTTTTTTAACATCCTACCATTTCAATACAATCTTCCCCTTTGGGTATCAAACACAAAAATACATACGGTTCATCACCGATAGTCTCGTAGCTGTGTGCTTCGCCCGCAGGTATGAACAAAACATCGCCCGCACACGCTTCAAACGTCGCATCTCCACTCTTGACCATAGCACGTCCTGAAAGAACATACTGCTCATGTTCTACCGTGTTGATGTGATGCGGCATGAATCCACCTGAATTTATCGTAAAACAACGCATCGCAAAATTGGGTGCCTCAGCCAAGGAAAGAAGCATTTGCATACTCACTCCTCGCCCTGCTTTTTGTTGTATTAACTCAATAGCATTTCGTTTTTTATGAATAGACATACATGATTCCTTAAGTAAAATTAGGTGATTTTACATTATTTAGATTTAAGCGCCCTGGATGGATCGAGTAAAAACCAATTCAATTCTAAAGTACGCTTCACTCTGGGTCACAGTATATTCAAATCCTATTTCATGACTCAGTCGTTTTAAGATTTTCTCTCCTATTTTGGAGCTGAACAAATATTTCTCATCCCCGATGGTATTTTCTATCCATATTTTTTGTATTGCATGATCACATCCAATCTTTACGACACTATTCTCTTTTGCATAGGTAATCGCATTTTCAAGCAGTGCACTGAGAACTTTTGAAAGAAGTTTTTCTGATGCTATAATAGAAAAGGTCTCAGTAGGCAACGTCAAAATCAACTGTTTGCGCTGAATCAAAATTTCCATTTTTGTTTGAAGTTTTTTAAAAATATCAGCGATATTAACATTACTGGCTTCCTCAAAATCAGAACTTTCCAAAAATAACACATTTTTAAGTTCGCTTGTAAGCCTCTCAATATCATTACCTAAATCCTCAATAAATTGACTCTTTTGATACTGTTCATTATTCTGATACACATCCAATCGTGAGCGCATTAATGCCAGGGGGGTTTTTAATTCATGGGCTGCCTCTTTAAACAACTCAGTCTCTTTAGCGCGAAATATTTCCAAACGATGAATTAACGTGCTGAATGCATGGGAAACCTCTTCAATTTCTTGACCTGGATGATTCAGTGAAAAATCAAAAGGTTCTTGACTATTCCATTCTCGTGTTTTTTTCGCTAAAACAGCTAATGGCTTCATATA
This sequence comes from Sulfuricurvum sp., assembly GCA_030693335.1. Classification (GTDB taxonomy): domain Bacteria; phylum Campylobacterota; class Campylobacteria; order Campylobacterales; family Sulfurimonadaceae; genus Sulfuricurvum. Next base: position 11,500 of record JAUYAU010000014.1, on the reverse strand, counting down.
ATAATCCAACAAAGCGATACTAATCAGCAAAATAACCAACAGTGAAACCAAATAGCGTGAGAGAAGCTTTTGAGTATATTTTTTAACGGATAGATCAATTTTTTCGTAATCGCTAAGGACATTAAGATAGTATCCATTAGGAAGCGTATGTGCTACTGAAATTTGTTCTTGTGTTGAAGTATACGGTTCTTGTGTGACAATAAATTGAAGATGGCATGCTTCTGAATCTTTCAAAACCATCTCTGTGTGAGGAACAAAATATAAAAAAGCCAAGTCACTTTTTGGGGTTAATGAAGTATGGATGTATTCTCCTGCACTTTCAATCAGAACGTGTTTAAGTACTTTCTCTAAATCGGCAACTTTTTCGCTACGAATCGTTTCGGATGCTACCATCCAATTGAGACTAAAAGCAATCGCAATGAGAATTGAAAAAATTAATGCAATTTTGATTTTGAGTGATCCTGTCCATTTATATTTCAATGAGATAGCCTCGTGTTTTAATTGTTTTGACAATCAAAGGGTGTAGCTTACGACGAAGACGTGCAACCAGTTCATCAATAGCGTTGGGCGTGATATTCTGAGGGTTATCATACAAAGCATCCATAATTTCGTCACGTGAAGCAATCGCATTACGATTTAGCAGATAAAAAAGCAAAGTATGCTCATTTTTTGAAAGCACAATCTCTATTCCCTCTTTCTGGACACTTTGATGAATAAGATCAATATCAAAACCATAAAGCTGTAACTTTTTTGGTGAAAATCGGCGCGACAGGGCAATAATTCGCGCTCGAAGTTCTTTAACATCAAACGGTTTTTCCAGATAGTCATCCGCTCCAAATTCCAACCCTTCAACTTTATCATCTACCGTTCCAAGCGCACTCAAAATCAAAACAGGCTGTGAAGCATTCTTTTGCTTAGCATAAAGTATTAATTCTTTGACTCTGTCTTTACCATGAAAGGTTCGATCTAAAATAATCACCGCATAGGTAAATGCATCCAGGTGCATTTTAACTTCGTCAATTTCACTTGCGGTATCGACGATCCAACCTTCGTTTTTTAAGCTAAAGGCTAACAATTCTAAAAGCTCTTTTTCATCGTCTGCAATTAAAATACGCATTTACAATTCACTGATTCCATAAGTATACATTTTAATATTCTTCCCATGAAGTTTCTGTTTGATTGAAGAAGAGAGGGCAAGAATATTCTCCTGGTCTAAAAAAAGTTTAAAAACACCAAAGTCAGCCCTCGCACTCACTTGTTCCTGGGCACTTTTTAAAAAAGCACCGGCACCATAGCGATTGCAGGAAAAAAAGTAAAAATCATTATATCCTTGCGAGAGTAAAAAATCTACCAAACTATCTTTATGATTAATTTCAAAATAAATATCCATTTCACTCATGTTCATTTTTCTCCCCGTTTATAGATTATTTTAAAGGCGGGTGGCAAAATCAACAGTGTTAAGATGGTTGAAGTGACCAATCCGCCCAAAACAACGATTGCCAATGGTTTTTGGATTTCACTTCCCACACCTGAAGCAAATAACAACGGCAATAATCCAAGTGCTGCGATAAACGCCGTCATCAATACCGGACGAAGCCGTCGACGTGCCCCTTCATGGACCGCATCATCGATCGTCAATCCATTCCCTAGAAGGGTATTAAAATAACTCACCATCACTACACCGTTGAGTACTGCGATTCCAAAAAGGGCGATAAATCCGACCGATGCAGGAACTGAAAGATACTCGCCGCTCAAGAAAAGAGAGATAATTCCCCCTGTCACGGCAAAGGGGATATTAAACAAGATGAGCAGTGTAGCACTAATCGATCGAAAGGTGAAGAAGAGAATCAAAAAGATCACCACGATACTCACCGGAACCACTGCCATTAAGCGTGCTGACGAGCGCTGTTGGTTTTCAAATTCTCCACCGTATACGATATGGTATCCTTTTGGCAGGTTTAGAGTGCTATTGATTTTTTGTTTTGCCTCTTCGACAAATCCTACGAGATCTCGGTTTTCGACATTTGAACGCACCACGCTCAATCGCTCATTATTTTCTCGAAGAACTTGAACAGGGCCCTCTGTCTCTGTAATCGTAGCAATACTGGCCAAGGGAACACTCCCTCCCTCCTTCAAAGGAATTTCCAATGCGCTAAACTTTTCGTAATCATGTGCTATATCATTATCCAGGCGGATCATTACAGGAGTACGCGCATTACCTTGCGGTATCGTATCAACAATAATACCTTCCAGTGACGCTTTTAAAAATTGCTGAAGTTCACCACTGCTTATTCCTGTATTTGCCATAGCCAATCGGTCTGGGGTAATACTAAGATAGTTAATTCCTTCATTAAGGGTAACAACAACTTCGCTTGAACCATTAATGCCTTCTAAAATTGTGCCTACTTCTTTGCTAAGACTATTGAGTGTATCAATGTCGGTACCAAAAATTTTGACTGCCAAATCACCGCGTGTCCCCGTCAACATTTCCGATATGCGCATATCAATAGGCTGGGTAAAGCTAAAGCTTATTCCTGTAAAGGGTTTAAGGGCAATCATAATGTTTTTCATGATCTCTTCTTTATTTTTTGCTTGCCATTTTTCTTTAGGTTTGAGGATCAAAAATGTATCGGTTTGATTCAATGTCATAGGATCCAGTCCGAGTTCATCTGTACCCGTGCGTGCAACAATAGTTTTAATTTCTGGAATAGTGCGGAGAAGCTCCTTTTGAATTGCCAAATTAAGATCTTTAGATGCTTCCAATGAGATAGAAGGCATCGGTTCAACAATTAAAATCAAATCACCCTCATCCAATGTCGGCATAAATGTTTTACCTACCAATCCGAATAGGGAAAAGCTTATAATTAAAAAAGCTATGGCTGCGATAAAGAGGGTCTTCGTTTGAGTCAAGGCAAAATTGAGTATCGGTACGTATAACTGAGTAAAAAAACGATCCAATCGTGTTTCAGAGTGCGGAACCGTTTTGAGAAGAAACGATGATACAACCGGGATTACGGTGAGAGAAAGGATTAGTGAACCCAAAAGAGCAAAGACGATCGTCATCGCCACGGGAGCAAAAAGTTTCCCCTCAAGCCCTTCCAGCGTCAAGAGCGGTAAAAAGACCACAGCAATGATCAAAAGTCCACTGAATACTGAAACACTTACTTCTTTGGTAGCACGATACACAAGATGAAGTTTAGGAAGTTTTTGATCTCCTTCACCAAGTTTAGCAAAGGTATTCTCGACCACTACTACTGCCGAATCTACAAGCATACCAACAGCAATCGCCAAACCGCCTAAACTCATGAGATTTGCGGTAATACCAAAATAACGCATCATAATAAATGCAATTGATAACGATAACGGTAAAATAACTGCTACGGAAATTGCTGCTCGTACGTCACCTAAAAAGAGCAGTAATAATAGTATGACTAAAACTACCGCTTCTAATAATGCGTGCGAAACAGTATCTACTGCTTTTTGAGTAAGTTCACTTCGATCATAAAAAGGGACAACCGTTATCCCTTTTGGAAGCATCGGTTTCAATGCTTCCAGTCTTTCTTTAATATCGATAATGGATTCTTTAGCATTTGCACCGCGCAACGCCATCACTAGCCCCTGGGTTGCTTCACCGAGACCATTTTTTGTCACAAAGCCAAGCCGTGTCCGGGACTCCTCATTGAGGGCACAAAAATCGCCGATTCGTATGGGTCCATTATGCGAATGTATCGTTATATTGGCTATTTGAGCGCTGTTTTGAACACCGCTTTGTACTTTGACCAGATATCCCTCATCTCCACGATTAAGTCTCCCTGCACCATCGTTTTTGAGGTTTTCTCCCAATGCTGCTTCCAAATCACCCAAGGTGATTCCTAATCGACCCATAGCACCTACATCAGGGACAAGGGTGATCGTACGTACTTCTCCCCCAAGAGCATTGATATCAGCAACTCCCTTGGCACCGCGTAACGCCGGACGTATAACAAAATCGAGAAGTTCACGTTTTCCTTGCTGGCTCATATCCCCTTCAATGGTAAACATAAACACTTCCCCTAAGGGTGTCGTAACGGCAGCCATGCCACCGCTAACCCCCTTGGGCAGTGACTCCATCGCACTAGAAAGTTTCTCAGAAACCTGTGCGCGAGCGCGATAAACATCTATCCCATCCTTAAAATCAATGGTGATATCCGCTATGGCATATTTGGAGGTACTTTTGAGCAATACTTGGTTTTCGATTCCCATCAGTTCCGCTTCCATCGGGCGAACGACTCTTGACTCCACTTCTTCAGGAGTCATTCCAGGAGCTTTAAAAATAATTTTCACTTGCGTGGAAGAGATATCCGGAAAAGCATCAATCGGTATCTTAATAAACGAATAGATACCGTATAGGATGATTGCCAAAGCAAATAAAAGAACAATAATACGCTGTTTAAGCGAAGATTCGACGATAAAGTTCAGCATCATTCGAATCCGCTCATGGCACCTTTAAGAACGATTAACCCGCTCACGGCGACTTGCGTGGCTTGATCAATTCCTTTTTGGCGTACGAAAACCCCTTCTTTACTTACACCGACAACAGCTAGTTCTTGGGCTTGGAAACCATTTGATGTACGAATAAAGCAAATGCTTTTTCCTTGATGTTTTACAACTGCGTTTGAGGGTATGAAAACAGAGGTCACAGGTTTTGATGTTGAGACAAACAATCCAGTTGTTGTACCTGCACGCAGTTCACCTGAACGATTACTTATGCGGGCAATTGCAGTCGCAGAATTGGTCGAACCATTTACCGATGTAGCAACAGAGATAATACTTCCGATCGAGCTACCTGCTTTATTTAACACTTTATCCCCTTTGGAAATGGAAGCAATTTGTTTGGGAGAAATGTTTATTATAGCGGTCATTGCATCGGTATTTGAAATTCGAAAATATGGCTGATATGGTATAATTTTTTCAGCTACCGCCAAAGGAGAAAGAGTAATAATCCCATTCTTTTGTGCAATAACCGCCATAGAACCGTCCGTACTCGGAACAACCCCTGCAAGAGAAAATTGCGCTTCAAGCGTCAAGATACGTGAGCGTAATGAAGCGGCTTCCAGAGCACCTATTTGATAATCTCGATAGGATATAATCCCCTCTTTATAGAGAACTTCATCTTTTTTAACATTGTTTTGAATGCTGCGATAGCGATTTTGAACCTCTTTGAGTTCAAAACCATTTGTTAAGAGTTCAGGCGAAGCAATACGGCAAAGAATTTGCCCTTTTTTTACCTGATCCCCTGCTCGAACCTTCAACGCCACGATTGATGCTTCATGATCTAGAAAATAGCTTTTGGACTGCTCTTCGTCATAGTCGATTTTTGCGATAAGAGGACCTACTGTTGTACTGCTGACAAGATTAACCTTACCTGTGGTTATTCCCATTTTTTTCATTTGGACTTCGTTAATCGTGATTTGTGCCATTACTGCCGTTGCTGCCATAAGCAGTAGTAAACTTTGTTTCATTACCAAATTCTCCCTATTTTCTTTTCAATTTCACTCATCTCTTCAATATAGCTTTCTTTTAGTTCAAGCGTACGCAAACGGGCATCGTAATAGGCACTTTTGGCAGCTAAATATTCAAATTGCCCCATTTTGCCCCCTTCATACCCTTTTTGTGCCATTGCAAAAAGAGTTTCATACTCCTTTTCATTTTCAATCAGTGTTTGGATTCTTTTTTCACGCTCACCTAGATGTTCCAACATTGCACTTACACTAAGCTGAAGTTTTTGTTTAGTTACCTCCAATAAATGAACAAGGGCACTTCGTTCACTCATTAAAGCAGCAATTTTATTATCATTTTTACTGCCTACAGCCAAGGGAAACGTGAAACGAAAGTCCAGACTGTTTTGTGTAGGTTCCTGCGTCATTCCCAATCCGACAGATACGGATTTAACCGTTGAATGCCTCAGCGTCGCGATCGATGCGTCCAATGCCTCTATACGTGTTTTCAGTGATTTTAACACAGGGGCATCTCTTAGGTGATCGTCTAACATAGAAAAATCTATATATACAAACGGCATATCCTCAATGCGTACTTTGTCCATCATCATAGACGCTACTTTTAGACGATGTTGTGCATGTTCAGTCTCCATTGAAGATGCTGCTACTTCTTGCAGCGTCGAGTGATATTCGCTCTCCAGACGTAACAGTTCCAGACGCGACAAGCGCCCGGCTTGAAACTTTTTCTCTCCGGCCTGGTATGCTTTATGGGAGAAGTCACGTTTGTCTACAAAGATTGAAGTGCGTTCTTGTTCTAATCCATACAGTAACCAATCACGTTTTAATCCGATTTGTATCTCTCCCTTTTGAGCAGCTATATCAAACTGAGTTCCTTTTTTCATTAGGTCAAATTCATGCTCCTGTGCCGAACGTAAGAATGAATTTTTAAGCGAATAATCTACCATAACCCCATACTCTGTGCCGCTGTTAATACTATTTATAGAACCATTTCCTTTTACTTTTTTGGCAGATGTTTCAACACTTAAAGGCTCAGAAGCCATCGCTGAAGCTTTTTCAAAACCAATAGTATTGATACGACTATTGGATTGAATCACTTCTCCCGAAACAGTATAAGCCCGTTCACAAAGATCGTTAAAACTAATTGCATATCCCAAGAATGGAATTAAGATAGCGCAGTACGCCCATCTAGCTCTCATTGTCATATTAAAACCTCATCATTATAATAGCATGATGGTATTTTATGGATTCAACGTGAGAAAATCATGAGAAATTAAAAAAATGAGTGGCTTGACAACCCTATGATGGATTGTTATAATGTCAATACATACATTACTATTTTGCAGCTGCATATATCACACCCAAAATCTACATACACACTAAGGCTTCCTTTATAATGAGCGAAAACGTAAAAACCCCTACTCCTAGAAATAACTCCAAAAACCGTACGCATACCCCTGTAGATGGATTCACCATTGAAGCACTTAGAACCAAGTCTCTCGAAGAGTTGCTTGCGATTGCAAGTACATTGAATGTCGAAGATCCAAACGAACTTAAACGTCAGGACTTGATCTTTGAAATTCTTAAAACACAGGTACAGCAAGGCGGCTTTATCCTCTTTACAGGTATTTTGGAAATTATGCAGGATGGTTATGGTTTTTTACGTGCTATCGATCAGGGCTTTAGTGATTCGATGCACGATGCCTATGTTTCCAGTACACAAATTCGCCGTTTTGCTCTACGAAACGGAGATATCGTTACCGGACAAGTACGTGCGCCAAAAGACCAGGAGCGTTATTACGCCCTTCTCAAAGTCGAAGCAATCAACTACCTTCCCCCTGAAGAGTCCAAAAAACGTCCTCTCTTTGAGAATCTCACTCCGCTTTATGCACTGGAACAAATCAAGCTCGAATACAACGCAACCAAGCTCACGGGACGTATGATGGACCTGTTCTCTCCAATCGGAAAAGGACAGCGCGGTCTAATCGTCGCACCTCCTAGGTCCGGTAAAACAGAGCTGATGAAAGAGATCGCTCACGGAATTACGAACAATCATCCTGAAATCGAGCTCATGGTCTTACTCGTGGATGAACGTCCCGAGGAAGTTACCGACATGGAGCGCTCCGTTAAAGGCGAAGTGTACAGTTCAACGTTTGACGAACCTGCCAAAAACCATGTCAAAGTCGCCGAAATGGTAATCGAGCGTGCAAAGCGTCGTGTAGAACTTGGCAAAGATGTCGTGATCTTGCTTGATTCCATCACCCGTTTAGCACGTGCATACAATACTGTCACTCCCTCAAGTGGAAAAGTTCTCTCAGGTGGTGTAGATGCAAACGCTCTGCACAAACCAAAACGTTTTTTCGGTGCGGCACGTAACATCGAAAATGGCGGAAGCTTGACAATCATCGCAACCGCTCTTGTTGAGACGGGAAGCAAAATGGACGAAGTCATTTTTGAAGAGTTCAAAGGTACCGGTAACTCCGAAGTGGTTCTCAGCCGTAAAATCTCTGAGCGCCGTATCTATCCTGCTATCGATATTCTCAAATCAGGTACACGTAAAGAAGAGCTTCTTATCGGTGCTGATGTTTTACAAAAAGTCTTTATTTTACGTTCAATGCTGCATAAACAAGAAGATGAAGTTGAAGCATTGCGATTCCTTTACAGCACCATGAATAAGAGCAAGAGCAATGCTGAATTTCTTGACAGCATGAATAACGGCGAATCGACCAAATAAAATGCGGGTTGGAGTCTTTGACAGCGGCGTTGGGGGCTTAAGCGTCGTTAAATCATTGCTTGAACATCAGCTTTTCGAAGAAATCATCTATTTTGGTGACACCGCTCGTGTCCCGTATGGGGTCAAAGACCAAAATACGATTATCCGTTACTCTCTTGAAGCCCTTGAATTTTTCAAAAACTTTGAAATTGATTTGCTCATAACGGCATGTAACACTGTCAGCGCCTATGCCCTCAATGAAATGCGTTTACACAGCCAATGCGATGTTATCGGGGTTGTTGATCCCGGTGTCCTCGCTCTTAACAATGCGGTTCCCGATACCAATGCCGATATTTTAATTCTCGGCACCAAAGCAACCGTAAAATCCCAAGCCTATGAAAAAGGGCTTCAAGAGCTTGGCTATCATAACTTAAGCGCCATTGCTACTACGTTGCTCGTTCCAATAGTAGAAGAAGGCCTCTATGAAGGTGAAATATTGCAAAGCACACTGCATCACTATTTTGGCCACCTTGCCAAAGCTCCCGATGCGATTATATTGGGATGTACTCATTTCCCTCTCGTATCGGATGCCATTAATCATTATTTTAAGGGGCAAAGCACCCTCATCCACTCCGGTGAAGCAATTGTCGAATATCTCGAAAAGCACTACGATTTCACCCAACGATTTGAGCATACACAGCTTAAATTTTTCGCTTCCGAAAATCCGGAGGGCTTACGTAAAACAGCCCGAGAATGGCTAGGAGAAAATAAATGAGTCAAAAATCCGAAGTCTTAGCACTCAAATACCGTCCACGGCGTTTTGAAGAACTGATCGGGCAAGAGAGCATTTCCCAAACCCTTTCACTGGCGCTTGACACCAAACGTTTGTCCCACGCATACCTCTTCTCAGGATTGCGCGGTTCTGGAAAAACTTCTACGGCACGAATTTTAGCCAAGTCAATGATGTGCGATGAGGGTCCAACGTCTGCTCCATGCGACGTGTGTTCCCATTGTATGATGGCCAATGAAGGGCGTCATATTGACATCATCGAGATGGATGCCGCATCCAGCCGAAAGATCGATGATATCCGTGATTTGATCGAGCATACCAAATACCGCCCTGCAAGCGGAAAATACAAAATATTCATTATTGATGAAGTTCATATGCTCACCAAAGAGGCGCACAATGCCCTGCTCAAAACACTTGAAGAGCCTCCTGAGTATGTTAAATTTATCCTTGCTACGACCGATCCGCTTAAACTGCCTGCCACCATTTTAAGCCGTACACAGCATTTTCGCTTCAAACGTATCAGCCATCCCAATATTGTCCATCACCTCTCCCATATTCTCCATTTGGAAAACATCGAATTTGACAATGAAGCACTTGATATTTTGGCCCGAAGCGGCTCTGGAAGTCTGCGTGACACACTCACTTTACTCGATCAGGCTATTATTTATTCCAAAGGGTTTGTGGACGTCAAAACCGTTGCCGATATGCTCGGGCTTTTAGATCCTTCTTACATTGACACTCTTTTTGAAGCCATTTTTGCCAAAGATCGCCCTGCTCTGATCCAAAAACTCAAAGAACTTGAATCGTATGAAGCAGAGATGGTGGTCGATGAACTCATCGCCTATCTCAAAGAAAAACTGTATGAAGGGGAGCGTCGTTTTAGCCCCCTGATTATCGAACGCTTTTTTAGAATCCTCAGCGATGCAAAAACTCTCTTTGCAATCAATGCAGATGGCGGTTTTGTCGTTAGCCTCATCCTCTTTAAAATGATTGAAGCCTTAAAGATCAAAGAAATTGATGAGATGATCGAATCACTCGAATCCCGTACACCGATGCACGATATCCCCGCTGCTGCCAAAACATCCGTAGCTCAGCAGACAAGTGTCCATGTAGTAGCCAGTACCCCTACAAAACTTCCTTTCGAACTTCTGTGCGACAAAATACGTGATCGTAGTATCGCTTTGGGTGATTGTTTTGAGCGTAACGTTGCCTTTCTTTCGTATAAAGACAACGCCCTCACTTGGGAAAGTTGTGCTTCTGGAGATGATAAAGAACTGCTCAAAAACAGTTTTGGGATTATTCGTCAATTTGTCCGTGAAGTTTACGGCATCGACACCGTCATCAAATCGCAAGCATGCAGTAAAACCGCTACAGAACTTGAACCACCTGTAGAGGAAAATTCTAACGAACCTCTTTTTGAATCTGCTTCAATGATTGAAGAGTCTGAAATCAGTGTCGGAAGCTGTGTTAGCCAATGCGATGAAACCAGTATCAAAGAGTTTGACGGTTCTGATGTTCTAAATGAACCCATGATTGCCAAGGCCGCTGAACTTTTTGAAGCGACCAAGATTACTGTACAATCAAAGGTATAGTGTAAGCCCTATTTCTTCTTCCAAACTGACATTTGGGAAATCGTGTATTGAAATTTACGCGGTGTTTCACGAATGACAAAAGGGACGTCTTCCGTAGCAATAAGTTCAAAATGCTTCCCTAACATTTCCTTGAGCGCATTTAACGTCGTAATTTCTTGGCCGTTTTCGTCCGCATAACCTCCTACCCAAAACTCTTTGGCCGTGTATTCTTCTTTCCACGTATAGGGTGATGTCAGTACTAAAACTCCATTTTTATTGAGACGTTCATGAATGCTTTTTAAAAACAGATGAGGCGCATAGAGTCGATCAATCAGATTCGTCGCCATAATAAGATCATACTCTTTAAATTCAGGAGCTAACGCACATGCATCCCCTTGCGAAAAATGGACTTTTGGACTCACCTCTCTAAATCCAAAATCATCAACGCAGACCTCTTTACGGTTTTTGATCTCACCCTCACCGTTTTGCGTATAGCTGATCCCTCCTGTATGTTGCAACTGCTTTGCAACATTTACAAATGCCTGTGAGTAATCGATACCGTCTACATAATCAAATGTTTTTGCCAGCTCAAACGATGCGTATCCCGTTGCACATCCTAAATCGAGTGCTTTAGTCTGGGAGGTTCCTTTACTATAGTCAATCGCTTTTTGCGCACATGCTTTGGCAAAGTTCGCCACACCGAAATATTCATCTCCGTACTGAAAATCGCAGTATTGCCCTACAAGTTCATCGGTTTCATAAATATTTGTTTCTTTTGTATCCATAGTATTCCTTCGTATAATGCATTTATTCAATCAAACGTTACAATCTGATTGAAGTTCTATGAGACTCATGGTTCTCACAAAAGCTAATAATAAACAAGTTTTTTTCCTTTTTGGGTAATACACCAGCACATAAAACGTCTTGTGTT
>JAUYAU010000007.1 GCA_030693335.1 Sulfuricurvum sp. | reverse complement strand
ACTTTGACCAATTTATAAATGCATTACTTTTTTTAAATTTGATCATTTGAACACTTTGTTAAAAATGCTCAAAAAATCAAACCATAAAGCACACCCTAAAAACACACTAGTGCTTTAAGCTATTCTTTATAGGATGGTTTTTTAATTTTGCTTGCTCTAATTCCCAGTATTCCATCTCAAACATATCTTTGAGTGTAAGAGATATCCATGCGCCAAGTTGTTCACCGCTTAATATTGCAGTGATAGTATGATTGACGATGTCGGCGATGATGCCGGATTCTTTTTCATCTTTACCCAGGGCTACGGCACCCACCCCTTTGATAATGCAATAGCGAGGAGCGAGATCGAGACAAACATGAGACTCATTGCTGTATTTGTCAAAATAGGACTGATACTCTTTGGTAAAGGTCTCGATGCCCGCAGCAACATCCTCTTCGATAATCGCCGGAAAAGGTTTGATACGGATCACGTGCTCAGGGGTGAGACCTCCCTGTTTGACGAGACGTTTGAGGTTGGGGAAGAGTGAGAGGAGTTTCGCGCGAGGCGAATCAATCACGATAGGAAAAATAGGGGTACCACGAATCACGGATACCGCATCGGCAATTTTTTGAATCATTACGGGATCGCTTTCTCCCGGGCAGTCACGGCAAGGCAACGTCACGTTTTTTTCAAGATACTCTTCCGCTTTGGTGACAATCGCGATCATCTTTTCATACGCTTTTTTGGCATCGTTATCAAAGGTGAATACACCGTGATTGAGAAGTATGATCCCATCAAGAGTATTCCAATCAACAGTTCGAGTGACATCATAGATATGTTTTGCGAGGAGAAATCCCGGCATAACATAGTCAATCAAAAGCATATTTTCCCCATAAATCTCTTCCATCAGTTCTTTGCCATTTGGGGTATTGGTGAGAGTTACAACGGCATCCGTATGCGTATGATCGACAAAATCAAAAGGGATGATGGCATGCAAGATTGCTTCGATCGAAGGATTGGGAAAACTTTGATCGCTCATAGCGGCGCGCTGTTCTTTGACCATCTGGCTATCGCCCAGACTCTCGCGTCCGGCCATTTCAATCAAAACTTTTAGATCTACAGGTGAAAACCCCGCTTTTTCAATGGTATCCAGATTCCAGCCAGAACCTTTGACATAGAGGATACCGTCTATCTTGACCGATGTATTTCCGCCGCCGTGAAGGACGAGTTCTTTGCTTTGACCCAATAGTTGGGAGGTGTAAACCCGCATCGCTAAAGGATCGTTGGCGTACTGCTGGGCGATGGTGTCATCATAGAGGCTTTTCATTATTTTAGTTCCTAGTATTAGTGGTCAAATTATAGCGATGCAATGGTGAAATGTGTTACTATTACTTCAAATAAAGATAAATATTTAAGGATTACCATGCCATTACTCGACAGCTTTACAGTAGACCACACCATTATGCCAGCCCCTGCCGTACGTCGTGCAAAGGGTATGAAAACACCGAGCGGCGATGATGTCACTGTTTTTGATTTACGTTTTTGCCGTCCCAATGAGGCAATCTTGTCGCAAGAGGGGATTCACACGCTGGAGCATTTATTTGCAGGCTTTATGCGCAATCACCTCAACTCGGGTAAAACAGAAATTATCGACCTCTCTCCGATGGGATGCCGTACTGGTTTTTACATGAGTGTTATTGGCAGCCCGAGTGAAGAAGAGGTTGCCAATGCATGGGAAGAGTCTATGAAAGATGTTATCGCCGTTGAGAGTCAGAACGATATTCCTGAGCTCAATCTTTATCAGTGTGGTACGTATTCAATGCACTCACTAGCCGATGCAAAAGCAATTGCGCAAGAAGTACTTCGTAAGGACATCGATATCATGGATAACGAAGCATTGAAACTTGATTTATCAAAGGTGAACCAATAGAAACGTTCAGCAGTGTGGATGAGTATTTCAGCCATTTTACGGATATGGGTTTTAAGCTTGTAAAAGATACCGAAAACTATGGTTCACGAACGCTAAGCTTGCGAAGGTATGCAGATGGTGATGCATCCGAGATCATTATTAAGCAAGTTGGTTCAAAAATCAGTGTTATGCAAACGGTCAATGGTAAGCTTCTCGATGATAGTCTTGGTTAATCTTTTTTAATGAACTGGGTCCAAAGTGATGATGGCAGTTTCACTGCGTATTCTCCCGAATACAACGAACATTATCACTCTACCAAAGACGGTGCACTGCACGAATCATTGGTAAAGCATGTTGAACCCTCATTTGTGCTGCATGCTAAAAAAAAGCATCTGAAGATCATTGATATCTGTTTTGGATTGGGGTTTAATACTCTTGCAACGCTGTATTATCGTGATAGCCATTTTCCCGATACAACCGTAGAAATTTTCTCCCCTGAGCTCAATGGAGAACTCGTGGCCTCCTTGGTCGCGTTTCCTTATCCTGAGATTTTTAAACCTTATGTGCGAGTGATTGCTTCGCTTGCTCAATGCGGATTCTATGAAGATGAAAAAACAAAAATCACGGTTGAAATCACAGATGCTCGTATTGCTATGCGAGAACTTTCAGGAATTTGGGATGTCTGTTATCAAGATGCCTTTAGTCCCTCTGCTAATCCACTGTTATGGACAAAAGAGTATTTTGCAGATGTTGCACGATTGATCGGGGATACTGGAGTTGTTACAACGTATTCCATTGCTTTACCCATACGCATGGCTTTATATGAAAATGGGTTTAATGTCTATCTAAACACGGGAGAGGGACATCGCAGTGCTACGGTTGCTTCTAAACGCTTGTTGGGTGAATATGAAAAAATCGATGTAGAGCATAAAATGAAGTGTAATCCAATGGTGCGTTCAGTCAGTGACCTTGACATCTGAAATAATTAAATATATACTTATTAGTATATTTTAAGAGGAGTTTGTCATGACAGCACGTGCAAAACTGTTTCAAAATGGACAGAGTCAAGCAGTTCGTCTCCCAAAAGAGTATCGATTTGATAATGAAAAAGAGGTCGATATAACGAAACTCGGTGAGTATGTGATTTTATCACCTCATACGCAGGATCGTTGGGCGGTAATGCGTAAGGCATTAGAGTCATTTAGTGATGATTTTTCTTTATCACGAGAGGAACTACCAATAGATAAACGAGACGAGCTGTTTACATGAAGTATATGCTTGATACCAATATCTGCATTTATATCATCAACAATAAACCAGCTGGAGTGATTGAAAGGTTTATGGCGTTAGATAAGAATGACCATGTTTGCCTCTCTACCATTACCATTACTGAACTTTTTTTCGGACTGGAAAAAAGTCAAAGTCTCAAAAAAGAACAAAATCGGCTGGCAATGATAACTTTTTTATCCCAATTGGAAGTAGTCTCTTTTGATGAAAATGCTGCCATGAAATATGGCGTTATTCGTGCTAAATTGCAAAAAAAAGGATGTGTTATAGGAAATAATGACATGCTAATTGCATCTCATGCACAGAGTATAAATGCCGTTCTTGTGACCAATAACGAACGGGAATTTGATCGTGTAGAGGGACTCAAAGTGGAGAATTGGGTTTAAAAAGCGCTTAATTTTGATATAGGCAAAAAAAGCCATCCCGAGATTGATAAATACAGGGGCGCTTTGATCTAGAATGAACAAAGCAAACAGCATATGAATCCAACGCGCTTTATTTGTTTCGCTAATCGTGGAAATAAAACCTAAAAAATGAAGTGTAAGATTTTATGATTTAGAAAGCAACACTTATGTTGAAGTGATTAAGGTGCCATCTTTAGACTGTAGCTAAGCGGCACCGTAATGCGAACTGTTTTTGGTGGTTTTGGAAAATAGTGTGCGGTTTTTTCGATTAATACTTTCGCATCGTCGTCGAGTATTTCATATCCTGAAGAGCTTTGTATAGTAATATCTTCAACTTCTCCACTGCTTGTGAGACGAAATGAAACACGAACAGCCCCTTCTTGTCTGAGTCTTACGGCATTTTTTGGGTACTTACGATACTTGATTAGAGTATCACGAATAGCAGAAAGATGGTTTTCGAGATACTCTTCTTCTGCACTTGGTTTTGGTGCTGCTGGTGTTGGAGGAGTTACAGGCTCGAGTTTTCTTACTTGAGTCGGCTGTATCAGCTGCGGTTCAGGGATTTTTTGAGCTATGACTACAGGTTCGGCTTTGGTTGGTTGAATAATAGGCTCTGTTATTTTTGCTTGTGGTTGTATAGGGAAGGGGTCATGCTTGACTTCGGAAACTTCTTGTTTTTTTTGCGGAGTGATTGTGGGCACAGGAATGGGTTTTGAGACCGATCTTTGAACCTCTTGGGGAGTATTTAGTGTAAGTTCAAGTACCACCTCTTCTTCAGTTTCATGTGTAGGTAGGGTAAAAATTACTATAGCTACCGTAATCATAGTCAAATGAACAATCACTGAAAGAGTAAGAGACTTATTGGGATTCATGAAGCTCTTTTGGTAATGATGGATATTTTTTCGATTTTTTGGAGTTTTAATTGGTCCAGGATAAAAATAAAGTCGTTAAAAAATGCTTTTTTATCTCCGCGTACGCTGACGCTGGATTCATGATTCAATCCACTAACTTTGGTAATAAACTGCTCTTGCGTTACTGCGGTACCGTTCCAATAGATTTCACCGTTTTCATTCAGTGCTATTTCGATTTTGTCTACGGGTTTGGTTTGTGCACTGGCCGCTTTTGGAAGATCTAGTTTGATGGCTCCTGAAGCTACAAATGTGGAGATAGTCAATACGATCGCCAAGAGAACGAGCATCACATCGATGAGAGGGACGACATTGATCCCCTCAGGGCGTTTAAGCGCGCGCATCTTCCCACTCTCCCATCAACAAATCAACTTTACGCAAGCATGCGCTGTAGGCCATCATCGAGGGGATAGCAACTACCAGACCCAATGCAGTAGCTTTGAGTGCCAAAGAGAGACCGATAACGACTGCAGTTGGATCCACGCCCCCTTGTTGTCCCATCTCATAAAAAACTACCATAATCCCAGCAACAGTTCCCAAAAGTCCAACATAAGGAGCATTTGAACCGATAACTGAAATGGCTGTAAGGTTGTTAGTCAGTTGTGCTTCTGCATCATTTTTAGTTGTGAAACTCTCTACTTTTACCGAACGGTAATAAAAGAATCGTTCAATAGCATACCCCATTGCAATGATACTCATAAGCCCTAGTGCTATTAATGTTGCATAATCGACTACTATTTTTAAATCTTCCATTGCTAGTATGCCTTTTTTTATTTATAAGTTTGTAATGATACTCATATCAATATTTGGATTGGATTAGAGAGAGGTAATAAGTGGGAAATTACTCTAAAATGAGTACGCAGGGAGAAAAAATCTCCTGCTGATAATGGTTAAAATCGCCCTTCGATTCCAAACTCCATCATCCGTCCAAGACCAGGGAAAATCCCCTCAGGTGCACGGGATGCGATGTATTTTTCGTCGGTGAGATTACGTACTGATCCAAAAAGATCAATATTGCTATTCAATTTGACGCGAGCATTGACATTCCATATACCGTACGATGGTATGATACCGGCTTTTCCATTTGCTGTGGCATTTTCGGTGTTTTGTAAATCGGCAAATTGTTCACTTACGTAGCTGTATCCGACATTGGTATTCCAACGAGGTGCTTCATATCCGAATTGAGCGTTGATCAAATGTTCGGGTGCATAGGTCAAACGGTTGCCGTTGCGGTCAATTCCGTTCATCAGACGAGTACTATTCAGTTTTGCATCTTTCAGCCATGTATAATTACCCGCTAATGTGAATCCATTTCCGATTGAGTAATCAGCAGAGAATTCAATCCCTTGGTTTAGTGTTTCTCCTGCATTGGTCAGAGGTGATGATCCAGAACCGCCTGATTCAGTCGTTGAGACGATTTGATTTTTAAAATCAAGACGGAAAAGAGTCACTTCATAATTCCCTTTTTCCCATTTACCGCGAAGACCGATTTCATAGTTGATACTTTCTTCTGCATCAAGGTCTCTGGAAACACCATCATTACCAACCGCATCAGCTACTGTTGCCGGCGCAAATCCTTTGTGCACTCCGGCAAAAAGGGTAGTTGCAGAATTTAATTGGTGGGTTGCACCAAGTCCTGGAATGATTTCAGTATTATCCGTTTTTGTCGTTGTACCTTTTGCAACACTATCCCACGTTCGGATATCACGAGTCTGCTCATACGATTCTACACGTACACCCGGCGTGATTGTTGTAGTATCGGTTACATGAAATTTATTTTGTGCAAACAACGCTATTGCGTCGGCTTTTCGAGTATCATCTTCTCGCAATGGACTGGTGATCGTATGACTGCCAGCCGGAGCATTGTTTGTACGGCGATTAACCATCTCTTCTGTATGAAAACGTATGCCCAGTTCTGTATCATTTTTGATTCCAAACGTCTCATGGGCAAAGGTGACACGAGAATCGATCCCCATAACATCAAATTCACGCAAACGCCCTTGCTCTTGCCCTGTTAATCCATTTACACCTGTTCCGGCATTGAAAGTAAAGTTTTCTCTCCACCAATCACGGGTTGCAGTATTCCAATACGCAAGCGTTTTCCAGCTTCCACTTCCAAAATCGTATTCGTGATTTAGATCAATACTGTCACGCTTAACGTACATTTTATCATTTTGAGCTTTGTTTTGTTGATAGTTTTGTTCATACTCTTTTTCGGTTAATCCTAAATAGGTGTGGGTTGCTTCTTGATCAAAGCGTGTTAGTTTAATGCCTACAAAATTCTTATTATCAATTGCCGTTCCTGCCTTGAGGACAACGTCAGTGATTTCAAATGGCATATCACGCCATCCGTCACCTTGTTTATGCAAAACGCTTACGCTTGCCGTTGTATCACCCCATGTTCCACCATATTCAGCGAGCATGTTGCGGTAGTTGTCGGTTCCACCTGATACTTTTATACGTCCACCTTCTGGGTTGCGCGTAATGTAGTTGATTGCTCCTCCAATGGTAGATGGACCAAATGCTAATGAACCGCTTCCTTTGAGGACTTCTATACTATCCATACGCTCAATCGGAGGGCTGTAGTATGCAGCAGGATCGGTGTATGGTCCAAGGGCAATCGGCGCTCCGTCTTCGAGAAGCAACACTTTTTTACTCATATCCGAACCGATACCGCGAATCGTAATACGGGGATAAAAGCCATACCCTTCCGTATCTACTACGTGGACACCTGCGATACGTCGAAGGGCATCTTGGGTAGAGAGGGGCTGTGTTTGCTCCAACTTTTTCGAATCGATGATTTCACCAGATCCTGGAATATCATCAAGGATTTTTGTATCTCCTATGATATTGATTGCCGGTAGTACGACTGGCTCACTGGCGGACATAGAGGTTTGCAATATCATTGGCATAGCGGCTAATAATGCAAGGGAAATATGGCTTTTTGTTTTCATGTGTTTATGATTCCTTTTTATTATGTTGGCTAATTGCTTCTAGAGAATAATCAAAGCGTTGGCTAATTAAAATATGATATTAAATATCAATTTCGTAATTCTACCAAAACAGGTCCATAGTTGTCAATAGTGATAATTATTATTATTATTTAATAAAAGAAGAAAAAGTTAAGTTTTCGGAGATGCCCCCGAAAAGATTATTCTATACAGGTTTATGCAGTAGGAGGAGTAGGTGACATAGAAGTAGTAATATTTTGTGTCATTTGACTGATCTCTTTATCGGCCATAAACAATCCTCGTCCCTCTAGCCCCATAATATCTATCATATCTAGAATTGATCGAAATAAATACTCTTCTTCGTGCTGCTCGGCCACATACCATTGGAGAAAATTAAACGTTGAGTAATCTTTTTGAGCCACGCACGCTTCTACTAGGGTATTAATACTTTCGGTTATGTATTGTTCATGTATCAATATTTTTTCAAACACATCACGAATGGATTCAAATTCATGAGGCGGTTCATCGAGAGCACCAATGCGTGCCATTGCTCCCGTTTCGTTTACATATGCAAAAAGTTTACGCATGTGCATATGCTCATCATCACTGTGCAACTCTAAAAACTTAGCCGAACCACTGAGCTTTTGCGCTCCGCACCATGAACTCATTGCCAAATATAGATTGGCTGAATAATCCTCTAAAGCGATTTGCTCATTGAGTAATTTTAAAATAGTAGGTTTTAACATCTCAAACACCTTTTATTAGGAATAAATATTGTAACAAATTATTTTGCCAACGACGCAGGTCGGCATAAATATTTTTCATCTTTAGCCACACGAGCACATTTTGTACACATAAACTTTGGTTTACAGGTAATATCAGTCAGTTTCCTGAAGCAGCTGGATATGTCATCTTTTTTTATTTTACATAATTGTTTCATGGGATATCCTACTGAATTAAAATGATAATTAATATCATAGTAAGTTGTTGCTTAAACTATATTGATATTTTATATCAATATCAAAATAGTTATTTTAGGATTCCTTTGTTTTGAATATTTCGTGCAAGTTCTCTAATCTCACACTCACGGCATCCACTCATCCCTTTAGCACAGATAAAAGGTATGTCACATTTTTTAGCTTGACGTTTAAAGTCATACATAGCATTATGATTTAAAAAATCGGTTAACATAATTAGCATATCCGTTTTTTGTGGCAGGCTTTTATGGGTTATAGATTTATTTCTACTGTCCCAATGATACGTTTTTTCAACACCAAGAGATTTTAAAAAAACTTGAAGACGGTTAATTTTATCTCCGCCAATGACTAATACTGACATCATATTTTCCTTTTACTATTTTGTTAGAATCAATTTATTCGTTTTGGTAACACGTAATACATAAGTATCTTTACCATGAATAATATGGATTGCAGTTCCTTTTTTAAACAACATGTTTGTTTCCAAAATAGGAGTTGTCTCTTCAGTGGTTTTAACCGATTCTTTTTTCAACATGGACATCCCGATCGTAAAAGATGACGTGCTTTTTCATTTGCAGGGTTGTTTGCTTCATTGTGTTCCATAGTAAATTCCTAATTGATAATTATTCGCAAATTATGACAGATTTTCTTTTCTTTGTCAATAGTGATAAGCATTATCGTTTTGTAGAAACTTCTTTTCACTATAATTGCCTACTCTTTTGAAAGCAAAGCGGAGAGACTTGGAGGCGTTATTTTAATAGGGCTTGGGTGTAAAATTTTAGCGGAGCATTTGGGATTAATATAAAGAACTGATACGATCGATGTCATTCCAGCTAAGATCATTTTTTTTGGACGTGTTCATAATATGATATATGTATCGGGCGAAAACATCGGTTTCGATATTGACCCTGGTCCCTTTTTTATAGGTGCCAAAGAGGGTTTCTCGCATCGTAATCGGAATGATGGTAAGACGAAAAGACTCTTTCATCACTTCATTGACCGTAAGGCTCACTCCATCGATCGTAATAGAGCCTTTTGGCGGAATGAGCGTGATGAACTTTGGATCAACGTTTATAATGACATCATAGCTGTTGCCGTTGTCAGAAATCGAAGCTATGGTGCCGATCGTATCGATGTGCCCTTGTACAATGTGTCCCTCGAAACGATCCCCCATCATCATGGCGGGTTCGATGTGCACATTGCCTTTGAGTTTTTCTGTAGCGATATGGGCAAGTGTTTCAGGGGACAGCTCAACAGTGAATCCATCACCTTCAAGAGTAACGACACTCAGACACGTACCGTTAATGGCAATCGAATCCCCCAATTTTGGACGATATTCAGCTTTGAGTGAGAGGCGGTTTGTGGTGTAATTCTTCACCGTTGCCATTTCACGAATCAATCCTGTAAACACACTGCTCCTTTGAGATTTAATTATTTTATTATAGCTAAATTGGGCGAAAACGAGCCTTTTAAAGGGATTAAAGGTATGATTCAATTTTATTTAACAGTGATTGGAAATTAATAATGAAGTTTGGATTACGCGCGAAAAGTGCAACGGTCGGTATTGTTATCTTTGTAATTATGAGCTGTATGACCTTTTTATTTATCCGTTATTTTTCGACAGATATTGCACGTGAGCTGGGACGTGAGTATGCCCGTGAAAATGCGATGCGGTATGCTGAAAAGATCAAAGGAACCATCGATTTTGATTTAACCCTCACCAAAAAAATAGCTACGAATCCTCTATTGACAGAGTGGGCGGAAGCGGAAAAGCATCCTCTGTTGAAGCAAAAAGTATTCGAGACTTTGAACGATTATCTTCAGGTGAGCAAAGCCGGAAGCTGGTTTGTTGCGTTGAAGAACAGTGGCAACTATTACTTTAATGATTCCAACGCAAGCTATACGGGTTCAGAGTATATTAAAACATTGTCTCCCAAAATTTATAATGATCAATGGTTTTTTCATACTTTAAAATCTCCCGATCCCTACAATCTTAATATCGATCATGATGAAGTACTGGGCTTGACAAAACTGTGGCTCAATATCCCCATTGTGAAAGAGGGTAAGCGCATTGGAGTTGTAGGAGTTGGATTTGATTATACGCACTTTATAAAAGAGTACATTGCTGAAGATAAAGAGGGATTCACGACGATGATCCTCAATTCTGAAGGGGCAATTGTTGCGCATAAAGATAAACGGTATGTCAATTACCATTCAGAAGTGATGGATCCTACATTATGGGTTACATTGGTTTCTCTGGTGGATAAAGGACACAATGAAGCGCAATTACTCAACCATTTGGAAGATTTAAGTTCCGGAAAGGTTCAATCAACAAGTTTTGATTTGTACATCAACGGTCATCATTACATCGCATCGGCCACGTATCTTTCGCAGCTAAAATGGATCAATTTATCAATGGTCAATTTGGATAATGTATTCGGTATGAGTGAAATGGCTGCTATCGGTGCTGTTTTTATGGTTTTAGCACTGCTCTCTTGGGGAGTGATTTTTATGATGAGCGAGAGATATTTGATCTCTCCGATCAAAGCAATATCAACTGTGATGCGAAAAATAAAAGAGGGTGATTATTCGGTGCGTCTTGATGAAGAAGAGTCACGATGCGATGAAATTGGACAATTGTGCCGAGACATCAATGCAATGGCCCAAAAGGTTGAACATTCTGCAAAAAATGCGGAAGAACAATACCGATGGCTAACCGATAACATGTCAGATGTTATTTGGATTATGGAGCTTAACGGACACTTTAGCTATGTCAGTCCCTCAGTTGAGCGGTTACGCGGATATACCCCTCATGAAGTGATGCATCAAAGTTTGGAACAAATGATATGTCAAGGATCACTTCATGAGGTGCAAAAATCCATGGCAGACGCATTTGCCCAGGTGGATGCGGGTAAAGTACCAAAGGCGATGACGATTATGATCGAGCAGACGCATAAAAATGGTTCGACGATATGGACCGAGGTTAATGCTCGCCTCATTTTGGACGAAGAGGGCAAGCCATTTCGTTTTATCGGAGTGACACGAGATGCTTCACAGCGGATTGAAGCGGAGGAAGAAATACGCAAACTCGCTTTTTACGATCCTCTCACTTCCTTGGCAAATCGACGTTTGTTATTAGATCGTCTGGAACAAGCAATCGTTGCGGCAAAACGGACAGGATCTTATGGAGGATTGATCTATTTGGATTTGGATCGATTTAAACCGCTTAATGATCGCTTTGGGCACGATGCAGGTGATGAGCTTTTGATTGAAGTCGGGCGTCGTATCAAAGAGTGTATTCGTGCTGCCGATACCGCTGCACGTTTCGGAGGAGATGAATTTGTCGTCCTTGTAAATAACTTGGGAGTTTTAAGGGAAGAAGCGTTTGCATATACCGATGCGATTGCTCAAAAAATTCAGCTCCAGTTGTCTTTGCCCTATGAGCTTGAAAAGACAACTTACATCCTTTCTGCAAGTGTTGGGGTAAATTTATTTGGGCCAGAATCTTCTTCAACCCGTGAAGTAATTAATGAAGTAGATAAATTGATGTATGAAGTAAAAGAGATAAGACGAGATGAATACAAAGGACATTTTGCTTCAAATATTTGAAGTATAGCCTTCTTGGATTGTTGTATATTTCCCTGATGCCCACCCTAAAAATGCGGCATTAAGCCGTATCATTTTAGCGAGATTTTCATCGGGATGAGCCATAAGTATTTGCATTTCTTCCAGACTAATAGTTTCTTTGGCGCTGATGGGTTCGATACCAAATTCTTCGGGATCGATATGATGGGTAGTTATTTCCCCGTTTTGTACGAGTTTGTACTTTGTTTTTTTGAGAATTTCAGGGGTTCCCTCATGTCCTTGAGCAATGACGAGACGATCATAATGTTTGGCATACAGTGAGGCATAGAGATCAAAATAGGGAGCGTGGTGCATTCCGATAAGTGCCGTAGGTG
Organism: Sulfuricurvum sp.; assembly: GCA_030693335.1. GTDB lineage: Bacteria > Campylobacterota > Campylobacteria > Campylobacterales > Sulfurimonadaceae > Sulfuricurvum. The sequence continues at coordinate 109,010 of JAUYAU010000007.1, read as the reverse complement.
CTAAAAAGTTCAGCTTTTCGAGAGTATTGAATGCGGTACGAATCCCAATATTATTACGCAGTGTAGTTAAATCACTGAGTCCTTTGATGAGGTCGTGACGATTGTGCAGGGTGACATTGGAAGCGATATTTTTGAACTGATCGAGCGTTGCACCATATTTAGGTCCCAATGGAAGATCATATGTGGCATGAACCTCTAAATCATCTAAAAGTTCAGCGGCCTTGAGCATAATGGGAAAGAATTTCGCTTTTCCGTCAAAAGGATAGCCGATTTCAATACCTGTGTTAACAATAGAAGTTTGTTGAAGCGCGAGCCAATCAACGCAGGCTTGCAGTTCTTCATCGCTTTCGATTTGTACACGCCACCCCAGTAAAAATGCACTGATGGCAACATCGGGGACGCGGCGCTGTACGATGAGTTCAAAAGCATCGCTCATTTCATCACGACTCAGATGACGGTTCCCTTTTGGTCCTGTTCCGACGCAGCGGATGTATTCTAAAAAGCGGAGATGTTCGGGAGTAAAAGAATTGTTGGTACGTGTTACCAAATGATTTTTCCCTCTTCTTGCAGTCCTTGGATGATTTGTCTGGCTTTTTCATGGCCGTTGTAGGCAGCTTTTCGGCACCATTCGAGTGCGACATCGTGGTCGGCATCCGTACCCAAACCTTGATCATAAAGCAAACCGAGATTGTATTGGGACTCTGGAAGGTTGAGTGCGGCAGCGCGTGAAAAGCAGATGAAAGCTTTGGAGTAATCTTGTACGACGCCATGCCCCTCTTTGTAGAGAACTCCAAGGTTATTAAAAGCACCTGCATGGCCACGCTTTGCCGCTTCTTCATACCAAAATGCCGCTTCGCTGTAGTTTTGAAGGCATCCAAGCCCTCGTTCCAAGCTGTGACCTGTTTCGAATTGCGCTTGAGCAAATTCCAAGATTGCAGCGCGCATAAAAAGTTCATAGGCCTTGAACTGATCGTGAGGAACGCTTACTCCATCGGTATACATGAGTCCAAGGTTATACAATGCGGTGGGTTCATCCAGCTCGCTTCCACGAATGTAGTAATCACGAGCCTGATCAAAATCAACGGCAACACCAAGACCATTTTGATAAATATATCCCAAGGAAGCAATGGCTGTAGGATGGTTTTTTTCAGCGAGTGTTTGAAAGAGAGTTAAGGCTGTTGTGTAGTCTTTGTTGTTAAAAGCAGTAAAAGCGGCTTGTATCATTGTGAAGGGGTACCTGTTTTTCGATAATTATAACGTGCACATCTTAACGTCGTATTTCTAGATCGCTACGATTTTTTTCTTTAAGCTTTGGGATGAATGCTTTTCTTTTTATAGGTTTCAACAATGAAGGTTATAATTGCAGTATTAATTTATCTATAAAGAAGCAATCATGACGTATGACGTTATCGTAGTCGGTGGTGGACACGCAGGAATCGAAGCAGCACTTTCCTGTGCCCGGATGGGACAAAATACGCTGATGATCTCCATTTTAGCAGAACAAGTCGGTGCTACGAGCTGCAATCCAGCCGTAGGCGGTTTGGCAAAAGGACATTTGGTACGAGAACTTGATGCCCTTGGCGGAGAGATGGGTTTACTCACGGACGACGCGGGTATTCAGTTTCGTATTCTCAATATTACCAAAGGGCCTGCTGTACGTGGTAGCCGGGCGCAGATTGACATGGACCGTTATCGTGTAATAGCCCGTAATAAAATTTTGACAACCCCCAATTTGAGTTTGATACAAGAAACGGTAACTTCTCTGATCATTGAGGAGATGACGGTTGTGGGCGTTCGAACCGACTTATTGAATGAATACCGAGCAAAGCGCGTAATTATTACGACAGGAACTTTTCTAAACGGAATGATTCATATTGGTGAAATACGGCAGGAAGCGGGCCGCTTTGGAGAGTTTTCAGCCAAAGGGCTTACTCATTCATTGCGAGAAGCGGGCTTGAACGTGGGGCGTCTTAAAACGGGAACATGTCCTAGAGTAGACAGCTCGTCTATTGATTTTTCCGTGATGGAGGAACAAGGTGGAGACGAGATTCCCAATCCATTTAGTTTTCGCACCGACAGAGAAAAATTTGCGCGTGAGAAAAAACAGCTCCCCTGTTACATTGCCTATACCAATGAAGACACTCATACCCTTATTGAAGGGAACTTTCACCGTGCCCCCCTTTTTACAGGACAGATTGAGGGGGTAGGTCCTCGCTATTGTCCCAGTATCGAAGACAAAGTGAACCGTTTTAGAGACAAAGATCGCCATCATCTCTTTATCGAACCGCAAACAGCTGAAAATACCGAGTGCTATATCAACGGGATGAGTACGTCACTGCCACCCGATGTTCAGCGTCAAATGATCCATTCGGTTCACGGTATGGAAAATGCGAAGATCGTCCGTTACGGTTATGCGATCGAGTATGATTACGTTGATCCGACTGAACTGCGCCATACGTTGGAAACCAAAAAGGTCAAGCATCTGTATCTTGCAGGTCAGATCAACGGAACTACAGGATATGAAGAAGCAGCAGCACAGGGGATAATGGCGGGTATCAATGCAGCATTGTCATTGCAAGGAAAAGAGCCTTTGGTCTTGCGTCGTGATGAAGCGTATATCGGGGTATTAATCGATGATTTGGTAACCAAGGGGACCAAGGAGCCGTATCGCATGTTTACCTCCCGTGCGGAGTACCGCTTGCTGTTACGTGAAGAGACAGCCGATTTGCGTTTAGGCCGCTATGGTCATGCGTTAGGACTTATTAGCGATGCTCAAATGGAGCAAATCGAAACAAAACGTCGTCAGATTGACGAAGGATTGGCTCTGCTTGAAGAGACAATTTATACGCCTAATAAAGAGTTCTTGGCATTTCTGGAATCGATTGATGAAGAGCGTATCAGTGATAAACTCAACGGTACACAGCTGGTATCCCGCAAAAGTTTTGAGCTCGACAAATTGGTAAAACTTATTCCGAGTTTCGCAACACTTGACCCCTATATCCAAGAGCAGATTCTCATCGAAGCGAAATACGCCCGATACGTTGAAAAACAAAGCGATGATATCGAGCGTATGTCCAAGATGCTGCACATTGCTATTCCGGAAAACTTTGACTTTGCCTCTGTATCAGGACTTTCCAATGAGATTGTAGACAAATTGGGAAAATTCAATCCCCCAACCCTGCAAGCCGCTTCTCAAATCAGCGGAATGACCCCTGCCGCATTGGATATCTTGCAGATCTATATCAAAATGGGTCTCAAAAAAAATAAAGAGTGAGAATGTAAAAGGAGAGAACCTCCTTTTACGTAAAGAAAAGAGTTATTTTAGTTTAGAAGCGATGTTGCTTACAGCGAAACTTGCATGATTGAATGCAAGTGCAATACTGCCTTGATCCGTTACCACATCACCGATGGTGTAAAGACCTTCAATATTTGTTTCCATTGTTTCTGGATTGAATACAGGTACATCCCATTCACCAGTTTTAACACCAGAGTTTACAAGAAGATCTTTAGGCGTAGTTCCACCCAGTGCATAAACAGCTCTGTCGTATTCTGCAGTCGAACCGTCAGTAAAGTTTACTTTGATCTTTCCAGCAGGTGAAGGCTCAACACTCTCGATATCGACACCCATTTTATTAAGGATTTTTCCGTTATCCAAATACTTAGTACACATCTGTGTGTTAGTCGGATTCATTCTTTTGATCTCAGCTTGTCTGTAGTTAAGCGTTACAACACAATCTTGCATATCTTCTAATTCCACTAAACCATACGCGTACTCACCAGCGGTGTCACCACCGCCGACGATCATGACTCTTTCGCCATCTTGCACTTTGCTGAGGTTAAAGTTAAGTCTGTCTTTGATCTCTTTTGGAAACGGATACTTTGGCTTATTTGGTTTACCCATACGGCCTACTGAAAGAATAATGTTTTTAGCTTTGATTGTTTCAATGCTTTCAGATACATTTTCCTGTCCATAAACAATTGAAAAAAGACCATCTTCACCTTTTTCAACTCTCATGATTTCATGGTTGTACTCAAATGTATCAAGTACGCCGGCAGCTCTTAGTTTGTCATCCATTTGCTGGATGTACTCTTCTTTAGAGCATTCTTCAAATGTTACATTACCTGTGAATTCAAATTTGATTCCCATCCAGTCTTTGTCAACGCGTTTACCTTTTTTGTAAAACTTGTGGATCATATCATTGTGGTGAGGTGCTTTGTCTATAACAACGATGTTTTCGATTCCAGCCAGTTTTGCTTCGATAGCACATGCCATACCGCCAGGACCTGCCCCGATAATTGCAATGTCTACTACTTTCCCGTTCTCGTGAATCATTGATTTTCCTTCAGTAAAATTTTAATGAAATTATACAGAACTTCTACAATAAGATCTTCACTATATCTATTACAATAGTAATCTATTTTTGTTAACAAAATTTATATTTTATCTCTATTTAGCTATCTATTCTTGTTATTATTGATGAGGGGCCATGATATTAAAACATGGCGAACGATTTCCATATAATTGATGTTTTCAAACCCTAAAAGAGGAAGCTTAAGCCAATTGATTCTAACAGTCTGTCACAATCAGATCATAAAGAGACAGAATTGGTTAATAAAAGCTTTGATTTAGGCTAAGTTAAACGTTTTTTTCTTATGATTGGTTATTAAATTCTAGACTTAAGAGAGAACAGTATGATAGATGAAAGCAGAAGAGGGTTCGTCGGTAAAGCCTTTGGTGCGGTTGCTGCAGTGGGTGGCGTTGCCTCACTGATTGCGATGAAAAAAACATGGGATCCGCTTCCAAGTGTCATGTCGGCCGGTTTTACAACCGTGGATGTATCGACTCTAGAAGCGAATAAATTAGAGATCGCCGTTTGGCGCGGTAAGCCGATATTTATCCTTAAATACACTGAAGAGATGAAACCGACAGATGGACGCAGTGTAAAGGTAGGGGACCATTATTACTCGGTTATGGTTGGATTGTGTACTCATTTGGGTTGTATCCCTGCGTATCGCTGTGATGAAAAAGATTTCAAATGCGCGTGTCACGGTGGCGAATTCACAATGGCGGGTGTACAAAAATTTGGACCGCCTCCGCGTCCTCTTGATCTCCCTCCGTTTAAAATCGATGGCACAACGCTTGTGCTGGGTGAAGAAGGCCCTGAGTATAAAGCGATGATGGCAAAAGCAGGAGGAGCATAAGATGGCAGAGTTCAAGCAAGCAGATTCGATGTATGAATGGTTTGATCAACGTTTAGGCATTGATAAATTCGTCAAAGTAATGATGACGGAATACTGGATTCCTAAAAATATTAACTTTTTATGGGCTATGGGTGTTTTATTGAGTGTTATGTTCACTATATTGGTAGTTTCTGGTATTTTTCTCCTTATGTACTACAAGCCGGATGTTAATATGGCTTTTGACAGCGTTAACTACACGATCATGCAGGAAGTCGGCTACGGATGGCTGTTCCGACATATCCATGCCGTCGGTGCGTCGGTTGTCTTTTTGATCATTTACATTCATATGTTTACCGGTATCTATTATGGTTCTTACAAAAAAGGGCGTGAGATGATCTGGATTTCGGGGATGTTGCTGTTTGTCCTTTTCTCAGCAGAAGGCTTCAGCGGGTATATGCTTCCATGGGGGCAAATGAGCTACTGGGCAGCATACGTTATTACCGAAATTTTCGGTGGGGTTCCTTTGATCGGCGGCGATTTGGTCGTATGGATTCGCGGTAACTTTTATGTCTCTGATTCAACTCTTACTCGCTTCTTTATGTTGCACGTATTGTTGGTTCCTCTTGCAATTATCGGTGCTATCGTACTGCATTTTTATGCGCTTCGTTTTCCGCATGTCAATAATGAAGAGGGTGAATTTTTTGATTTTGATAAAGAAGCCGAAAAGTATCTTGCAGGCGATAAGAAAAATTCTAAAGTAGTCCCTTTTTGGCCGGTATTCTTGTCTAAAGACTTTTTTGTTTTGGGTGTCTTTTTAGTCTTTTTCTTCTATTTGGTGTTCTTCCATTATGATTTCGCGATGGATCCGGTGAACTTTGATAAAGCAGACGGTCTTAAAACTCCGGCACATATTTATCCTGAGTGGTATTTCTTGTGGAGTTATGAAGTGTTACGCGGATTCTTTTTTGAAATCGCCGGTATTTCGGGTAAATCATTGGGTCTTATCGCCTTTGCGGTTGCTCAAGGCGTTTTCTTCGTCTTGCCATGGTTGGATCGTTCCCCAATGGTCAAACCTGCTAACCAGCGCCCGTATTTTAAATACTGGTTTTGGTTCTTGATGGTGGATTTGATTGTTCTTACGGTCTATGGTAAATTACCTCCGACTGGCGCAAATGCATGGGTGGGTTTTGCTTCATCAATGACGTTCTTGATATTGTTTATTGCATTGCCGTTTATTACCAAAGCAGAAGCTAAAAAAGTAGGGGGCAAATAATGAAAGAGTTGAAAATATTAGCAATTATTGCGGCTCTCGTAGGTATTACCTATTATGGGATTGAACCGTATGCGCATCACATTATGCACCCTGAGGTAAAAGCGGCAGATTTCCAATTTAAAGATTTGAAAAATGTTGATACCTCTCTTGCAGGAAATGTTGATAACGGTAAAGTCCTAGTAGAAGCCAACTGTATTGCATGTCATTCTTTAGAATCGGCAGGTCATGCGAAAACAATGCTTGATACGGATGCAGCAGCAGCTTATGGTGTTGTTCCGCCTGATTTGAGCAGTGCAGGTCGTATTTATGACAAAAACTATTTGGCAAACTTTATTTTTGATCCGGTTAGCGCCATGCACCTTAGCCATAAATATCCAGCAGGGGGAGCAAAAGCATTCCCAATGCCTTCTTATAATTGGATGTCTGGTCAAGAGATTATGGACGTTGTGGCGTATCTTCAGTCAGTTACACCAAAAGTAGTTGGAAAAGATACCCATAAAGCAACGTACGATGCTGCATGTGGACGTTGTCACTCGATGAGCTATGCGAAGTCTGAAGCGACAACGCCAAAAGATGCTGTCAAAGCATATATGGGCGCAACTCCACCGGACTTGTCTCAATATATCAAAAGTCGCCAAGAGCACTACTTGCACGGCTTTATTAATGATCCTCAATTGTTATTGGCAGGAACATCCATGCCACGCGTAGGATTGAGTGAAAAAGCTCAAGAAGAAGTAATCGCTTACATGGAAGAAACGGGGGATTCGAAAAAAGCCGAACGTGAAAGAGTTGGTCTTTGGGTAATGCTTTATACTTTTGTATTTGCAATCCTTGCTTATTTGTGGAAACGTAAAATTTGGTCGGAAGTTCATTAAAATGATGAAAGTATGGACAAAATTAGCGCTGATGTGCGTATTGAGTAGTGTTGCTATGGCAAATACTACTACCTTGCTTGAAACAATGCGTGATATGGAAAATGGATTGAGTAATGTGCAAAAGGGATTCTTATACAACAATCCTGTATTGATCAAGGAGGGGGTTGATGCAATTCATGCTGCAAATGCCCTTTTTAATAATATGGATGAAACTAAAAGGTTTCTTCCAAGAGAGAAACAACATTTGAGCAATGTGGCGCTAAATGCATCAAAACGCATTAATACTGCTTCAACCAATTTATTGAAAGCTGTTGAAAAGAAACAATTTTCAAAAGCAAGTCAATCGTATTCTGAGCTTGTAAATGCCTGTACGGCGTGTCACGGTGTCGTTCGCGGTTGGTAATACTTTTTAATGATCCTTTGGGGTCATTCTCCCCGTAATTCAATTTTTTCTCGTGATTTTTCTATAATAAAACACTTCAACCCTTTTAAACTATCTTTTATTTATAATACGATTTTGAGGTAGTTGTGATACTCTTTGGGTGAAATTTAAAAGGACGAATGTGCTAAAAGATAGTTATGGCAGAACGGTTGATTATTTACGCGTTTCGGTAACCGAACGCTGTAATTTTAGATGTCAGTACTGCATGCCCGAAAAACCTTTTTCATGGGTTCCAAAAGAAAATTTGCTCACTTTTGAAGAATTATTTGAATTTATAAAAGTATCCATTGACGAAGGTGTTAAAAAAATTCGTATTACCGGCGGTGAGCCACTGTTGCGTGAAGACCTTGACTGCTTTATCAAAATGATTCATGATTATAAGAGTGATATTGATTTGGCGATGACAACGAACGCCTATTTGCTCAAAGGCGCTGCACAAAAACTTTATGATGCAGGTTTGCGCCGTCTGAATGTTTCCATCGATTCTCTCATTCCTGATGTAGCCGAAAAGATTGCCAAAAAAGATGTTTTGAAGCAAGTGCTTGAAGGTGTAGAAGAAGCACTTCGTGTAGGGTTTAAAGTCAAAATCAATATGGTTCCCATGAAGGGGATGAATGATAATGAGATTTTAGACATATTGGAGTTTTGCAAAGAGCGCAAAATGACAGTACGTTTTATTGAATACATGGAAAACGTTCATGCCGAAGTGGACATCAAAGGGATGCAAAGTGCAGAACTTTTGGAAACGATTGGAAGCCGCTATAGCTATGTGGATGAAGGTTTTGACGGACATTCCCCATCCCACTATTATAAACTCGATGATGGGTATGAATTTGGTATCATTGAACCGCATAAAGATGATTTTTGTGCAAAGTGTAATCGTATCCGTCTTACCGCAGAAGGTAATTTAATTCCATGTTTGTATTTTGACGAAGCGATGAGTATTCGTGATGCAGTACGACGCGGTGATATCAAAGAAGCCGCATTAGTGCTCAAAGAAGTAATCCGCACCAAACCTGAGAAAAACCGCTGGAGTGACCCTGATGGCGAACTTTCAAAGCGTGCTTTTTATGAGACAGGTGGATAATGCTGCATCTTGTTGAACATTTTTACTCGATCCAAGGTGAGGGGAAATATACAGGTGTTCCCTCACTGTTTTTCCGATTTGGGGGATGTAATCTTACCTGCGCTGGATTTGGATGCCATGAAAAAGCTCCCAATGGAACGGACGTTATCGGATGTGATACGGCATACGCCGTTGATCGTAAAGCCTTCGGTGAGTTGTGGCAAGAGGTTGAAGAACTTCAAACGCTTATTTGGATTATGAATTCCTACCGCCTTCCTCCGCATGTTGACGTAGTACTCACAGGCGGAGAACCGTTGATTTATGCCAATGAACCTGTTTTTGTCGAATTTATCGAATATCTGATTGGTCAAGGGCATCGCGTTACGTTTGAGACCAATGCAACGATCACTCCTGATTTTATTCGGTACCCTTTTTACAAAGAAGCCGTTTATGCTCTCTCGGTCAAGCTCTCAAACAGCGGTGAACCGTATGATAAGCGGGTTAAATTTGAGGTATTGGATTGGATAATTGCCAATACGAAGGGAAGTTTTTTTAAATTTACCGTCGATGAACCCTCTTTGGTCAGTCATATCGAATCTGAGATTGATGAAATTATTGCCAAATATCCCAATACGTCTGTGTACTGTATGCCATTGGGTGGGGATAAATCACATATTGAAGCAAATTGTGAAGCAGTTATCGAATTTTGTAAACGTCGCGGTTTTATCTATAGCGATCGTTTGCATATCCGTATTTGGGATCAAAACAAAGGCGTGTAATTTATCAATACCTAAACTAGGATAAATGCCCATAAAATAGGCATTTGTAAGGCTTTTAAAATTTTAAAAATGCATCGTTTCGAACTCATTTGAACCTGTTTTGACCCATATAAAGTGGAAAAAAAGTGGGAAAAACTAAAAAAAGTCCTGATAATAATCATTCATATATTTATCAATCAAGAATTGGTGGATGGGTATTTGATTACAAGGGGTATAAATCTTACTTTTAGGGGTTTAGGTTAAAATATCGCCTAAATGGATAAAAGGGCAACTTTGAAATATGACTATAAACGACTTGATGTTGCCTCCTATCTCCAATCCCTTTATGACGATGGTTTGAAAAAGACGTCAACTCACAGTGATACGAGTATTGAAGAAACAGTTTTAAATATTGGAATCTTCCGATTTAAAGGCTATGCTAAAGCGTTTCGAAACAATCTCTTAGATTATTCGATTGACGACATCATTGCAATCCACGATTTTGACAAGAGGCTGTCATCTAAACTGTTTTCTATGACTTCCACAATTGAAATCAGGATGAAAGCGTATCTCATCGAAATCGTTTATGCCATCACCGACAATCCGTTTTGTTATCTCCTTGCTAAAAATTACAAGGAGCCTTTTGCTCTACCTCTCGAATCGGTACAGGATTGGGAAGTGCAACCACCTAATCCGAAAAAGAAAAAAGAAATTTATCTCCATTATCGAGATTATTATCTCAACACCTATAATTTTCAATCAAACTTTGCTGACTATATCCAAAATGAGCCGATGGTAGCCGTCAATACCAATAAAAACATCAACTACCCACCATTTCACTATTTCGTTGAGAATGCGACCCTTGGGACGTTGATAAATATCATCTCGAAGCTACAAATCGATGGTCATGACATTTTGAAACTGTTGGGGAAAAGATTCGGATTTTACAGCCATGAACTATTTTTAAATTACTTGTTAAGACTTAAAGAACTTCGCAATCGATGTGCTCATAACGGCAGGATTTTCAACCGAAATTTTAGAGGACTAAAAGCGTTTGGCACACACACTGCATTTAGAAAAACGATTTATGAGCATAAAATACTGGATGTCTATTATTCGCTTCATGTGTTGATTGGAAGTGCGGATGGATTTAAAACGGTCGACGATTTGATCAATCTATTTGTATCGAATAATTTGGTCGGATTAGGAAGTAAACTGGAAGATTTTGTCTTAGGATTTATCAGAACAAGGTAAGCGTGCGTGCAGAGGCTCACCGTAAGTAAAAGAATTATAGCAAATCAACTTTAAAAAAAGCGGTGTATCAAACGATTAAATGAAACGGGTTTTGATAGGGTGTGTGAAAAAGTAACGAGCTAACAAATAAAGGATAATAAAAATGAGTGACATTGAAAAAAAATTAATCGATAAATACGGAACAGGAAGAGAATCCATAAAGGACTTAGGCGAAGCTCTCAACTTGCTGAATATTTATGGAGAAGAGTGTGAATTATGTATTCATAAATCTATTAAAGCACAAGTTTATAAAGAATTCAAGAGTAAATTAGAAGAAAAAATAAATACATTAGAATGATGAAATGGCAAATTTACTAATTGGAAATGGAATCAATCTGCTGAATGATGAAAGCAAAAACTGGGAAAAACTACTTCAACAGGTCTCCATCCAATTTGATAAAAACTTAAATATGGAAGGAAAATCCAATTTGCATGTATATGAAGAGCTATACACTAAAGCTCTTCATAGTGGGAAAGATGAAGATACCTTACGAATAAAAATTGTCGAACAACTGAGCGATACAAGACAAAATTTTTATCACAAAAAAATATTGAATCTACCTTTTAGCAATATTTTCACCACAAACTATGATTACGGGTTTACTCCAAATCAACAACAAAAAAATGGTGAAATAGGATATAGTTTGAGACGTTTTCAGTATGCAAATAATAAAAAGGTTTGGCATATTCATGGTGAATTGAACGCACCAAATAGCATTATGTTAGGCTATGATCATTATATGAGAAGCATCGGAAAAATGCAGGGATATCTTAAAATAAAAAAAACATCACTCAAAGCGCCAAACGAATTTTGGGTGGATAAGTTTTTGGAAGATGATTTATATATTTTAGGTTTGGGATTGGATTTTAATGAGATAGATTTGTGGTGGCTTTTAGCATATCGAAATAGGAAAATTTTAGAGGGGAAAATCAAACGAACGAGTTTTGTTTATATTGATATAATTGATATAGATAAATTGGATGAGAAGGCAAGGGATAGTATTAATACTCCCTATAATCCTAAAAAGTCCATGCTTGATGCCTATAAAGTTGAAGTCAACCCTTTTTATATTGGTCATTCCCATCAGTATAAAAACTATTCGGAAGCTTATGATGCAATCATTGAATATTTAGCATCGAAAATAGGATAGGAAGCTTTTAAATGAAGCCGATAGATCCTCACAGCCATATTAACACTATCATAGGAAAACTACAACAATACGATGGTACGAATGAATTCTTTGATAAAAATACTGGTATTTACATTTATATATATTTTCCGTATGAAGATCAACTTTACAAAAAAATAGCTTCTTTACTTGTTGATGAACAGGTAGAAGTCAAAAATAGAAAATTAATGAAAAGAAATATTTATATTGGGCATATAAACAATTTGTCGTGGAATGAAATTCAACTTTTAGATAAAGCCGGTAGTGATAAATTCACGGGTATGGTTAATCTATACAACAAATATGCAGAAGCATTTCTTTTAAAACAAATCAAAATAGAAGATAGTTTTTATTATCAGCCTTTTCTAAAAAATAAAGGATTGTCTTATGAGTCATAAATATTTACCTATTGTAAAACAAAACACCGTAGCTGCCTTATCAAAGACCAAAAATCTGATGCTAACCGTAAACAAAATACTCGCTCAGAAAGGTGAATTATCCATTGATGATGATAGTTGGATGAAGCGGATTTGGGTATGGGCAGAAGAAAATATGATACAGGATACTAAATTAGGATTTGATCAGGCTTTAAATAAAAGATATTATAATTTAGAAACATTACCAAATGAAATTGACAACTTAATAAATCTCGAAAAACTGGACTTGAATTTAAATCAACTTCGTTTATTGCCAAATCAAATTGTTAACTTGAAAAAGCTACAATATTTAAGTTTTAAAAATAACAAAAATTTACAACTTACAGTGGAGCAGAAAGAGTGGCTTGAATATTTAAAACAACAAGGTTGCGTAATTAGAATATAAATATGGAGGATAAAATGGGATTTTTTGATACATTTTTGAAAAAAGAAGAAGAAGCGCCTAATCAGGTCAAGGTATTAATAGAGAAGCTCGGTATAGATAATACTGCATTACAGTTTGCTAATGTTTTAAATGAAAAAATTGGATCAGAAGAAATTGCAATTCAATTTATTCTTGAAGAATTGGATGCCGCCAGTAAAGGGAATGCACAAGCTATAAACTTTGTAAGTCATAGTGGATTTGATGAAGAAGATTATGCAAGTGCTATGCAACATTCATTTGAAGAAGTTGATGGAGTAGAAGGGCCACAGCAATTTCTTCATGGAATTACTATGGCACTATATCCTGATCAAAATATGATGATTCAATTAAGGATTAAAATAATTGATCGAATTATGCAAATATGGGAAATTGGAAGATACAAAAAGATACTAAAAGATAGTGTTAAAACCACAATATTAAAAGAAACACAAATTAGTTTAAATGATATTTCTTTAATAATTGAGAATAATCCGAATGATATTGAACGCATAGTTGGCGGAGGTAGAAATGGTAATTTGAATTGTCAAATATTTTTATCTCAAGTATCTATTATGTCTAATTCTTCAGATGCTGAATATTGGACAAGGCTCGCAGCGAAGAGAGATGATGCTGATTCACAAGCAAATCTAGCCAAAATTATCTATGACAATATTAGTGAATTAAAATCTCAGTATAGACGCAACAATGACATTGACATTGATTTGATGCCTGGAATAAAAGCTAAATTAGAAGAATCATTATATTGGTACAAACAAGCATACAAAAATGGCAATATTTCAGCAAAAGAGTCTGTTGAAAATATTGAAGGTATTATAGAGTGGGCTAATAGAAATATCAATGATAACAATACTCCTTCGGCAATTGCTTATAAATTAGGGTGTGATTATTACACTGGGTATGGGGTTGAAAAGGACTACGAAAAAGCCATCAGTTATCTTATTGAAGCCGCAAATTATGGTAATGTAGAAGCTTATTACAACCTAGGTGTTATTTATTGTAGTGGAGAAGGGATAGAGCCTGATATTGAAAGAGCTAAAAAATATTATGAAAAAGCTTGCGAGTTGGGTGATAGTGAAGCTTGTTGTAATTTAGCTCTTTTATTTTATGATGATGAAAATGTGTCAGGGGAAGACTTAAAAAAAGCAAAAATATTTTTCAAAAAAGCAATTGACTTAGGCAATGAAGAAGCAGTGGATTACTATAAAGATTTAGAGCAAGAAGGGCATTGATAAATTTCAGTAAATAATATGCAACAAATTTTAAAACGACTTGAGCTCATAAAAACTAGTATTGCTATCGAAGATGAAGAGATCATCGAATTGCAAGTGGCTAAATTATCAACTTTACCCATAGACAATGATGTTCAAAACATTCTCAATCGACTTGCCAATAATGATTATGGACATGCGGTAGTCGAAATCGAAAGTTATATTCAAGAACTAAACAACAGATACTTTGTAGAAGAGGTATGCCGATATTAATACGATTAACAAAAAATAGTAAAATAGTTTATGAGTATAATACGGTTAAACAATGTATTGAAAATTATGGATTATGAACCCATTTGAACTATCCTACGCCATTATAAAGTGGGAAAAAAGTGGGAAAACAATATTTTATACCTCTTAAAACACCCTAATATAGGACTTAATAAGATGATGTTATTAATGGGGATCAGAATCATGGGGTATAAAATCTAAATTAATAATGCTATAATGTCATACATGTATTACAAAGGATGAGTTATGCTATCTATAAGACTTGATACTCAAACCGAAGAGAGAATCGATAAACTCTCAAAAGCAACCCATCGGCCCAAAAGTTTTTTTGTTAAAGAAGCGTTGGCAAATTATTTAGATGACCTTGAAGACTATTATGAAGTCTTAAAGCGCAAGAATAGCGCTGATAGAGAGTTGATTTCTTTTGAAGAATTAAAAAAGGCACTGGGTGTATAAGCTTGTTTTTGACAAGAAAGTGATCAAAGACCTTAAGCAAATTGACAGTGTTTGGCAAAAAAAAATACTCGATAAAATCAATGAAGTTTTAGTGACTGTACCTTATGATGGTAAACATCTGGTTGGGAATATGTCTAATTTTTACAGAATTCGAGTAGGGGATTATCGTATTATTTATGAGATAATTGACAATATAGTAACAGTGGAAATTATTAAAATAGCGCATCGTAGAGAGGTATATTGATGATCATCCGTAAACTTTTTAAATTTGAAAACGCCCATGTTGTTCGTGGATGTTCGAGCGAACGGTGTCGCGCATCGGTACATGGTCACTCGTATAAAATCGAGGTTTTGTTTGAATCGGATTACCTTGACAATGGGCAGATGGTGTACGATTTTGGACTGATGAAGCAGGGAATGAAAGCGCTTGTTGACAGTTTTGATCACTCTATCGCCTTATGGGATGGCGATGATACACAGTACTTAGCGGATATGAAGCGTCACTCGAATCGTTGGGTTCAGCTTCCCGTATCACCATCGGCAGAACAGTTTAGCCGTATAATTTTTGTGATGATTGATAGACTGCTTGGATGTACCCAATCGATCAATGGTGAACGCGAAGTTAAACTGCACAGCATTATCGTTCATGAAACCGATACCGGGTATGCTCAAGGTTTCCGTGAGGATGCGTATTCGCATAAGATGGGTTTACTCGAGTTAGAGAAAATTATCTTTAGTGAGGGTGTACGAGCAGAGTGGGGTGATCCGCAACTTTGGGACAAGATGATGGCTGGCGAGGTATTCATTAACCCCGATACCGTTTAAAGCGTTACTAAAGAGACTTGCGTATCGGTGTTCATGCACCAGCGTGTAGGGATGATCTTTACTTCTGCACCTTGCTCAAATTTTTCCACACTTTCATCCACCATTATATAGCTGTTGGCACGAGAGAGTGGCAACACCATCCCTGGAGCAAAATGGGAACTTGGAGTAAAGCCAGATCCGTCAAACCATCCAGGAATTAACGAACGGCGACCTTTTTTCATTACAAAAGGTTCAGCCATACGTGTTGTGATCGTTGAGAGGTATTTGTCATGGCGACCGCTGAGTGCGTGTATGATACTTTGACCAAAAAGTTCAAAGCACAGGGCAGATGCCAATGGATTTCCCGGTAAATTCAAAATAAGCGTCTCTTTGATCTTTCCAAAAGTTGTTGGTTTTCCGGGTTTGATTTCGATCGATTCAAAGATACTTTCAAAGTTAAGCCCTTGAAACGCTTTTTTAGTGTAATCCGCATCACCGACGCTTACTCCCCCTGAAGTGATAATCAAATCGGCATCCAAAGAACTCAGAATATGATTTTGGATGGATTCAATGGTGTCCCCGGCTGTCCCTGTAAAAATCACTTCACATCCTAATTCGGTAGCGCGTGCAGTAAACGTTGGCGTATTGGTGTTGTAGAGCTGATTGTTTCCCAGCGTTTCAAAATGCATCTTTAGCTCATTGCCTGAAGAGAAAAAGGCAACGCGAGGACGTCGATACAGTTTTACGTGTGTAATTCCTTGTGATGCAAGCAGTGTAATATGATGGGCGTTTAGAAAGGTCCCATTATCGAGTAAAGTCATATCATATTGGATGTCTTCGCCTTTGAGACGGATATGCTGTCCTGCTTTGATATTCGTGGGGAATGTGACTTTGTCTTCATCAATACTGACATTTTCTATAGGAACAATGGCTTCGCACCCTTGTGGAATTTTTGCCCCTGTCATGATACGGATACATTGATCTTCAGTAAGCCTTACATCATGGATATCGCCGGCGAAAACAATGCACGACTGTGGCAAGGTTTTGCCGCCATCACGGGTACGAATGGCGTATCCGTCCATGGCTGAGTTATCAAAAGCGGGGAGAGAATGTGTAGCGGCAATGGTCTGTGCTAAAACACGATTGATGGCATTTTCGATAGGAGCAATTTCGGTACTTCGTGGCAAGGCTGCGGAATAAATATAATGAAGTGCCTCTTCGACATTGATGGCCATTGTGTCTCCTTGAGGTTGTTCCCTAATGCTTTGGGAATGATTGTGAAGATTATAAGCAAAGTAAGGTAAAATCCCCTTTATGGAAGCATTGTACTTAACAGGATTAGAGATCCATTTTGTCGGAGTTGTTGTCTTGATGGCAGTTGTGATGTTCAATATCATCATGCTCTTGCTCTCTCATCAAATTATTCGCTATGCCAAACGATTGCGTGTTGTTATGCCGATCTCGTTATCCCTTGTCATCATTACTATTTTTACAGGGATTGTGATGATGGCAGCCAAACACTTGAGTTTCTCACTTGCCAATATTTTGATGATTATAGTGAGTATCTCTTTTATCGTCTTGGAAATAAAACGCTACAAAATCCTCAAATATGAAACCGATATCAAACAAGAAAATGCATTTACGCAATACAAAAAGAAAGCATTTCGTTTTTTAGGTATTGAACTGTTTCTTTTGATGGCGATGAGCGTTTGGATGCTGTTATGAAATTTATCCTTAATATCGATGCCGGAAAACCGCAGTTATGTTTGAGCGGGGATGATTATAAATATGTCATTAAAGTACGTCGTCATGTTACGGGAGATCTCATTGCTTTTCGCAACCGCGCCGATTTAACCAAAGAGTACAGTTATGTTCTTGAGAGCACTGATGGGCGCAAGGCTGTATTTGTCTTGGAGAGTCAAAGGGATCTCCCTTGTGAATCATTTAAAAAACTGCATATTGGGTGGTGTATTATTGATCCAAAAACGGTCGAAAAAGTTCTTCCTATGCTCACGGAGATGGGTGTTACGAAAATAACCTTTATTCAGTGTCACCGTTCTCAGCGTAATTTTCATTTTGATTATGAGCGCTTTGAACGAATTATTGAAAGCTCTATTATGCAGTGCGGCCGTACATCATTGATTGAATTTAGCGAGTCCTCTTCTTTGAGTGACTTTTTGAATGGGCATCCTGATTCTGTCATTTTGGACTTTGGCGGAGAAAAACTCAATAGGACCGAAGAGTATGAAACAGTCGTAATCGGATGTGAGGGGGGATTTCATGAGAGTGAACGCGCTTTGTTTTCAAATCATCGTGTTCGCCGTTTTAGTTCACCGATGATTTTGCGCTCAGAGAGTGTCGCGGTTGCGGTTGCAGCACACCATTTGTAAAAATAGAAATCTTTGGATATAATTCGCGTCCAACAATCCGTCCCCAGGTACGGATGTAAAACTCAAACCGATTGACGTACAACGCCGTCATTCACAAGGTAATATTATGAAAAAAGAACTTCACCCAAATACTGTTGAATGTACTGTTAGCTGCGCATGCGGTAACACATTCAAAACAACCAGCACAAAAGAAACATTTCGTGTTGATATCTGCAGCGAATGTCACCCGTTTTACACAGGTTCTGAACGTCAAGTAGATACAGCTGGCCGTATCGATAAATTCAAAAAACGTTACGCACTAAATTCGTAAGTAAACAAGGAGAGGTTAATGTTATCTCTCGTTCCTACTCCTATCGGCAACATTGCCGATATCTCTCTTCGTTCCCTAGAAATACTTTCAACTGCTGATATCATCCTTTGCGAAGATACCCGTGTTACCAAAAAACTGATTCATTTACTTAAAGAGCGTCATAGCCTTATCACAAGCGAACCTCAATTCTTGAGTCTGCATTCGCATAATGAGGCCGATTTTGTTGCCAAATTAACTCCCGACTTTTTTAATGTCAATGTCCTTTATGTCAGTGACGCGGGGATGCCCGGGATTAGTGATCCTGGACAATTATTAGTACGCTATTGTTTGGATAATGGGATAAAGTACGATATTTTGCCGGGTGCCAATGCGGTCTTGAGTGCTTTTGTTGCGAGTGGTTTTTGTGAGACAAAAATGCTTTTCTTCGGCTTTTTACCCCATAAAGGGCATGACAGAGCAGCAGCATTGCAAGAGGCTCTATTCAACGGTTATACAACGGTTTTATATGAGTCTCCAAAACGTTTGGAAAAGCTGTTGCAGGAAATCGTCATTGCTGCGCCACAGCGTCAGGTATTTTTAGCAAAAGAGATTAGCAAAAAGTTTCAACGTTTTTACCGTGCAACAGCGTCCGAACTTTTGAGCCAATTAACAGAAGAAATTCGCGGTGAGTGGGTAGTGGTCATTGAGGCTTCCGATTACCAAGGCGGCAATTTGAGTGAACAGGATATTCTTGATTTGGATATCCCCAAAAAAGCGGCATCAAAACTTATCGCTAAAATTACCGGGGAAAATCCCAAAGAGTGTTATCAGCGACTCTTAAACACTTAGCGATATAATAACTGCAAATATTTTTTTAACCATATGAAATAATTATAGACAGAAGAGAGCAAAATGCTAATTTACGGTAAACAACCTGTGTTCTACGCTCTTGAGCGCCATCGTGATCGTATCAAGACGCTTTATTTAGCAAAAGAAGTGGATAAAAAAGAGTATTCAACCTTGATGAAAATGGGTATTGAAGTAAAGCGTATCCCTGAAAACGCAGCCCAGTCAATGGTAAAAGGGGGTAACCACCAAGGTTATATTGCCGAAATGTCTTCGTTGGTCCCCTACGCATCCCCCTTTTTAAAAAAGTGTGAGTTTATTGTTATTTTGAGTTCCATTACCGATATGGGTAATATCGGTTCACTGGTACGAAGTGCTTATGCCTTGGGAGTAGATGCAATGGTCATTTCCGGTATTAAAGAACCAAACTTTGAATCCATTATCCGAACCAGCAGCGGTGCGGCTTTGGACTTGCCGTTTGTCATTATTCATAATATCCACGATGTGATGCATGAGTTAAAACAATCCGGATTTACACTGTATGGAGCTATGGCGGACGGAGTCAGTGTCCGTGAGATGAGCTTTACTTCTAAGCGCGCATTGATTTTGGGGAGCGAGGGAGAAGGACTCAGCGGTAGAATTCAAAAAGGGATTGATCACGGTATTTCAATACCGATGGCGCATGATTTTGATTCACTGAATGTTGGCGTTGCCGGTGCAATTTTAATGGAGAGAATGCGATGAAGACATTTGATGATTTACAAAATTTAGGTGCCAATGTTATTCATGAACAGACACATATCGCACGTTCAAAACTTGAGTTGGTATTAAATAAGTCATTTGCTGATTTGACACGTGTTCAATTTATGGGATTTATCTCTATTTTGGAACGTGAATACGGTATTGATCTCTCAGGTATCCGCCAAGAATACGATGAGTTTGTACAATCACATCCAGATGTTGTTATCCAAAAAGAATCGGTTATTTTGCAAGCTCAATCAAGGTCCAGACAAAAATGGATACTTGGGGGAGTAGTAGCAATAACCCTGTTGATAGTTATAGGCTCCATGATACAAGGTCGTTTGAGTATTGCTCCTTCAGAGGATGTAATACAGCTTAGCAGCGGCAATGTAGAAGTAGTAGATGCAAATTTAGGGATAGTTCCTGTAGAAATAAACACAACAGTTATAGCGCCCATTGTTGAAGCAAATACCACGGCACTTAAGAGCGAGTTAAATATAAGCACCAAGTCGGTTGCGACCATTGAAAATGCTGTAAGTATTAAACCAACAGTAAAAGTTTGGATAGGGATACTCGATTTGACAACAGGTACAAAATCGCAAAAAACAACAACAGATCCTATTGTTTTAGATAAAAGTAAAAATACCCTCTATATGTTTGGACATGGTCGATTGGAAATTTTAACGCCTAATGGGACAAAAATATTGAAAGACAGAAATGCAGTCTGGTTCACGTATGAAAACGGTCAGTTGAAGCAAATCAATGAAGCAGAGTTTTCAGTTAAGAATAATGGAGTTGCTTGGTAATGAAGTTTTTCTTCTTGCTGCTGCTGCTGGTTGTACTATCAGTTGCCGCAAAAGAGATAAAAAGTAACCTGCATTTAAAAGTGACTCAGGGCGGATTACTCTCAACGGTTATTGTCCAACATGTTTTAGCATCCATGGGATTTAAAGTGCATATGCATCGTTTTAGCAGTACAAATGAAGTCACCGAGTTGGATTTGGTGCTTCATGGTAAGAAACAATTGAACACAAAAGAGTTTGTCGAAGAATTAAGTTTACATCAGATCACAGCACTCAATAAACAGGGAATGATTGTATTAGATGCATCACAGGCATTGTGGAACGTACCTGCTATAACAGCCGATGAGGGAGCGCAGGTTGATCGTAGCAATCTTGATTCTTGGTTTCGGGTGAACAACACTTTCAGTATTAGAATAGAAGCGCCCTATGGGCATAAATGGTATCCTGAAATCGCAGTCCTTGATGAGAAAATGCAGACGTTAGTTTCGGTTAAAGAATCTACATATAAAGATGAAATGACTTTTCAATTACCAGAACATGCGATGTATTTAAAGGTTTCCAATGTTAATGGAATGAAAATGCTTAAAGAGGGAATGTGGATAGAGTCTGCAAATAGTGATCAATAACCGCTATAAGCTTTTTTGGAGTCCCACTGTGCTAGAATTGCACAATTTTTTTTTGACAGGTTGCAATAATGTTTGATGAAATACAGTTTGATCGTATCAAGCGCCTCCCTAAGTATGTCTTTGCAGAGGTAAATGAGCTTAAAATGGCACGCAGACGAGCGGGTGCTGATGTTATCGACTTCAGTATGGGAAATCCTGATGGAGATACACCTGAACATATTCGCCAAAAACTTATAGAGTCTGCCCAAAAGACGAAAACACACGGTTATTCGGCTTCAAAAGGGATTCCAAAACTTCGCCAAGCAATTTGTGATTGGTACAAGCGTCGTTATGATGTTGATCTTGACCCTGAGACAGAAGCAGTTGCGACTATGGGGTCAAAAGAGGGATATGCGCATTTGGCGTATGCGATTACCAATCCTGGTGACGTTGTTGTTGTACCAGATCCAACTTATCCGATCCACTCCTATGCGTTTATTCTCGCAGGGGGAAATGTACAAAAAATGGAACTTCCATTTGATGAAGATTACAAAGTCGATGAGGATCTCTTTTTCGAACGTTTAGAGACGGCATTTCATGTCTCTTTTCCTAAACCAAAGTACGTAGTAGTCAATTTCCCGCACAACCCGACAACGGCAACCGTTACACCAGAATTTTACACACGTATTGTTGAGATGGCAAAACGGGAGCGTTTTTACATCATCAGTGATATTGCGTATGGTGATTTGACATTCGATGGGTATAAAACTCCTTCGATCCTTTCTGTCCCTGGAGCCAAAGATGTTGCGGTTGAGAGTTTCACCCTTTCAAAAAGTTACAATATGGCGGGATGGCGTGTTGGTTTCTTTGTTGGGAATGCGAAACTTATTGGCGCATTGCAAAAAATCAAAAGCTGGTTGGATTACGGAATGTTTACTCCGATTCAAGTTGCAGCAACCATAGCGCTTAATGGGGATCAGACCTGCGTGCAAGAGATTACCGATAAATACGATCACCGTCAAGATGTATTGCTAGAAGCATTCAATCGTTCGGGATGGCCGGTTCGACGTAATCAATCCTCCATGTTTGTATGGGCACGTATCCCGGAGTGCGCACGGCATTTGGGAAGTTTGGAATTTTCAAAACGTCTTTTGGTTGAAGCCAATGTTGCAGTAGCCCCAGGTATCGGATTTGGTGATTACGGTGATGAGTATGTCCGTCTTGCTTTGATTGAAAACGACAAGCGTATTCGTCAAGCAGCTAAAAACATTAAAAACTTTCTGCAGCAGTTTGATTGTAAAGGCTCTGAGTGATTCGTGTCGGTGTCATTGGTGTCGGAACAGTCGGACGCTCTGTTGTTAAAATTCTCGAAGAAAATGCGGCGATTATTACGGCACGAGCAGGGGATACGATCAGCGTCAAGCGCGGCGTTGTACGTAATTTAGAAAAAGCAGGGGATCTTGGACTTCAACTTTCTCAAAATCCCGATGACATTATCAATGATCCCGAAATTGATATTGTTGTTGAGCTCATGGGTGGCGTTGAAGAGCCATTTAGAATTCTTAAATCGGCGCTTGCCAGTGGCAAGGCGGTAGTAACAGCGAATAAAGCACTGTTGGCTTATCACCGTTATGAGCTCCAAGAATTTGCTGGAGATATCCCTTTTGAGTTTGAAGCGAGTGTTGCAGGTGGAATTCCGATCATCAGTGCTTTGCGTGATGGACTCTCAGCTAACCATATTCTTTCGATTATGGGAATCATGAACGGCACGTGTAATTACATGTTAACTAAGATGATGAATGAAGGGATAGATTTCGATTCTATTTTAGCAGAGGCACAGCGTCTTGGATATGCTGAAGCGGATCCAACCTTTGATATCGGCGGTTTTGATGCAGCCCATAAGCTTCTTATTCTTGCTTCCATCGCATATGGTATAGATGCAAAACCGGAAGAGATATTGATCGAGGGTATAGAGGGAATTACGCAGGCGGATATCGCTTTTGCCAAAGAATTTGGCTATACAATCAAACTTTTAGGTATTGCAAAACGAGATGGAACAGAAGTAGAGCTAAGGGTACACGCTGCATTGGTAAAGCAAGATGCCATGATCGGTAAGATTGATGGGGTTATGAACGGTATCAGCGTTGTTGGAGACCGTGTGGGAGAAACACTTTATTATGGACCGGGTGCCGGCGGAGATGCAACTGCGAGCGCAGTAGTTGCAAATATTATTGATATTGTTCGATCCGGGAAACGTTCGCCTATGTTAGGATTTAATCATCCGCTTGAAGAGGGACTAACGCTTAAATCTTCAGGAGATATTCTCTCTAAATACTATCTTCGTCTTCGAATAAGTGATAAGCCCGGAATGCTGGCAAAAATAACACAATTATTCGCAGATCACACGATTTCAGTAGAAGCTATGCTGCAACGTCCCTATGAAGAGCAATGCGCCCATCTGTTATTCTCAACACATGAAGCTCTGGAAAGTGATGTATGTGCAATGATAAAAAATCTTGAATCGCTTGAAGCAGTTTTAGAAAAACCGTTTATGATACGCATGATTTAGTTTTAAAAATTTGTCTCTTAGGAGGCAAGTATCTTCTCTTCTTTCAACTTAATAAAACTTTAACTTAAAATTTTGTAAAATACGCGTCCACTTTGCCCTCTCAGACAAGCGTGATTGAATGTTTGTAACTGCTTTCAAAAGTAGTAACAAGTATTGGTATACGTTCGCGTGTACCTACGAGAGGTCAAAGAAGCTATATAACGGAGCTTACCGATGAAAGTACGTTCTTCAGTGAAGAAAATGTGCGACGATTGTAAAATCATCAAGCGCAAAGGGGTGGTTCGCGTAATATGCAAAACCCCTAAACATAAACAAAGACAAGGATAAGCATGGCACGTATCGCCGGTGTGGACTTACCTAAGAAAAAACGTCTGGAATATGCATTAACTTATATCTATGGTATTGGTTTGCATACGTCTCGTAAGATTTTGGATGCTACAGGTCTCGATTACAACAAGCGTGTATTCGAATTGACTGAAGATGACGCTGCAACAATCGCGAAAGAAATTCGCGCTAGTGCCGTTGTTGAAGGTGACCTTCGTAAGCAAGTTGCTATGGATATTAAAGCGTTGATGGATCTCGGTTCTTACCGTGGTCTTCGTCACCGTAAAGGTCTCCCATGCCGTGGTCAAAAAACCAAAACCAATGCACGTACGCGCAAAGGTAAGAAGAAAACTGTCGGTTCAGTCACAAGATAAGGGATTAGAGTATGGCAAAAAGAAAAGCAACTCGTAAAAAAGTCGTAAAAAAGAATATTGCAAGAGGTATAGTACATATCCTTGCAACATTCAACAACACTCTTGTAACAGTAACAGATGAGATGGGTAATATGATCGCGTGGAGCTCAGCCGGTGCGCTTGGTTTCAAAGGTTCAAAAAAATCTACTCCATTTGCTGCTCAGCAAGCAGTAGAATCGGCTTTGGAAAAAGCAATGGTCCACGGAATTAAAGAAGTGGGAATCAAAGTTCAAGGGCCAGGTTCTGGTCGTGAAACTGCAGTTAAAAGTGTTGGTGCTATTGAGGGACTACGTATTTCATTTATGAAAGACGTTACTCCACTGCCACACAATGGATGTCGTGCGCCTAAGCGCCGACGCGTCTAAGGAGCGAAGCTATGGCAAGATATAGAGGACCCGTAGAAAAAATCGAAAGAAGATTCGGTGTTAGCCTTGGTCTAAAAGGTGAGCGTCGTCTTGCAGGTAAAAGTGCACTTGACAAACGTCCATACGGACCTGGTCAACACGGTCAACGCCGCACAAAAATTTCTGAATACGGTACACAGCTTCGTGAAAAACAAAAAGCGAAGTTTATGTACGGTTTGAGTGAAAAACAAATGCATTCATTGTTTGATGAAGCAAAGCGTCGCCAAGGAAATACTGGTACAAACCTTGTATTGCTTCTTGAGCAGCGTCTTGACAATGTTGTTTACCGTATGGGTTTTGCGACAACACGTCGTTTTGCTCGCCAATTGGTAAATCATGGTCATATCATGGTAGATGGCAATCGTGTAGATATTCCGTCATACCGTGTTAAGCCTGGTCAAAAAATTGAAATTATTGAGCGTAGCAAAAAGAATAACCAAATCATTCGTGCAGGTGAGCTTACAAACCAAACTGGTCTTGCAGCATGGGTTGATATTGATCAAGCTAAATTATTTGGTATCTTTACACGTCTTCCAGAACGTGAAGAGATTGTTATTCCTGTAGAAGAACGTCTAATCGTCGAGCTTTACTCGAAATAATCACTAAATAAAGGGCACTCAGCATGAAAAAAATTAAAACATCTCCGCTTCTTCCGAAAGAGTTTGTCGTTGAGCAAATTAGTCCGAATGAAGCGAACATAATTGCGTATCCGTTCGAAACAGGGTATGCAGTTTCGATTGCCCACCCGATCCGTCGCTTTTTATTAAGCAGTTCGGTCGGTTTTGCTCCAATCGGAATTAAAATTGAGGGTGCTAAGCATGAGTTTGACTCAGTGCGCGGTATGCTTGAAGATATTTCTGATTTTATCATCAACTTAAAGGGCATTCGTTTCAAATTGAAGAACGGCCTTAAAGAAAAAGAGATCAATTATACTTTTGCAGGCCCTTGTGAAATTAATGGTAGTGATCTGGAAGATGATGATGTTGAAGTCGTAACTCCAAATGGATTTTTGGCAACGTTAAATGAAGACGCAACTCTTAATTTTTCAATCAAAATTCATCAGGGAATCGGTTATACACCAAGTGAAGACATTCGTGATATGTTGGGCGAGGGGTACATTGCACTTGATGCGTATTTTACTCCTGTTCGTCGTGCTACGTATGCCATTGAAAACATCTTGGTTGAAGACAATCCTAACTTTGAAAAAGTGATTATTAATATTGTAACTGATGGTCAAATTTCACCAGTAGATGCATTTAAAAATTCACTTGAAGTTATGTATGCTCAAATGGCTGTTTTTAATAGCGAAGTGAGTATTAAAACAACGAATACAGTAGTTGAGCATTCAGACGAGCATCCGGAACTTAAGCGTTTAGGTGCACGTATTGAAGAGCTTGGTTTAAGTGCTCGCAGTTTTAACTGTTTAGACCGTTCAAATATTAAACATATTGGTGAAATCGTAATGATGACTCAAAATGATTTGAAAGAAGTTAAAAACCTTGGTAAAAAATCGTTTGAAGAGATTTTAGAAAAAATCAATGAATTCGGTTATGCAGTAGGGCAAGAGCTCGCAGATGATTTAATCACTGCGATCAAAAAGAAAATCGAAGCTGAATAAGCTTTAATATAATAGAGGAAGTATCATGAGACATCGTCACGGATACCGCAAATTAGGTCGAACAAGCTCACATCGTGCTGCTTTGTTGAAGAACCTTAGCATTGCGTTGATAGAACACGGCAAAATCGAAACAACGTTGATTAAAGCAAAAGAAGTTCGTTCATTTGCTGAAAAATTAATTACTACTGCACGTGTAGGCGATGCAAATGCTCACCGTGCTATTTTTGCAGCTCTTCAAAATAAAGAGGCAACCAAAAAGCTTCTTAATGAAGTGGCTCCAAAATACACTGAACGTGACGGTGGTTACACCCGTATCGTTAAAACTCGTATCCGTCGCGGCGACGCAACGGTTATGGCATACATTGAACTCGTATAACGAGTTCAATCCCTTCTTTTCTCTATCTTCTTAAAAAAAACTTCGCTTAGAAATTATTGAGTTCCTATTAGTACTTGTTTAGTTCAATTCCTCTATATTGTCACATTAATTTCCCACATACAAGGTAATATACTTATGCTTCCATTTACAGATGAAGAGTTAATGCAGCCAGTTCGTAACGTGATTGATAAAGTTCGTCCTAGTTTAGCGCTGGATGGTGGCGACATCGCATTTTTGACCGTTAAAAACGGGACTGTATATGTACAGTTGCAGGGAGCTTGTGTAGGCTGCGGCAGTAGCGGTAATACATTGAAATATGGAGTTGAGAGACAGCTTCGAATGGATATTCATCCAGAGATTACGGTTATCAATGTACCGCATGGAATGGAAAATCAAATCGATACATTATAATTTAGATATTATGTCGATATACATTTAAGAAAATTTTGGAGGGAAACCGTGAAACTAACTAAATTATCTAAAACCCTCAATAAGGCTACTGAATATTTTTTAGCTGGTCAGTATTCGGATGCTATACGTGAGTATGCCTTTGCGTTGGAAGCGAATCCTTTATCCAAAGAGGCATATAATGGAGCTATCCTTGCCGATATGGCAATTAGCGGAGAAAATGGTGCTGAAGCATTATTTGATTATTATGCAATTTTGCGTGGGGAAGATGCACAGCAAGCTGATGTAGTTATTTCAGAAATATTAGAAACAATGGATGGTACGCTAGAACAGCTTAGTACTCTTTTTGATGATACAATGAAGCAGCGTTTGGCATATGAAGATGGAATTATGTACAAAGAGTTTAAAGAACTTGTACAAGAAGAAAATGATTTTAATCGTATTTTTGAAAATATTATGTTTTCTACGCGCGTTATAATCACAGAAAAAGAAGACTTTGTTGATTTTCTTGATAATTTGATTGACCATGGCTATAAAGAGATGGCACTTGGGTATTTGGAAAGCGCATTGGGTGTATATCCTAATGACAAGCAATTACGTAACCTATTAAGACGTTTGGCAAAAGGAAATACGCTTGAAAGTTGAGCTTGTTGGGCAGCCTTATCGGTACATAACAGAGAATTCTGCTGAATGTAGTTCTGATTGTGCTTTTTTACTTACAAAACAGAATGAAAAATATAAAGAGGATGCCATCGCACATGGGGCACAGTGTATTGTGACCCCTGAGCAATGTTGGAAAATATTTGGTTTAGATCGTATTAAAGTTATTGGGATTACGGGTACCAATGGCAAAACAACCACAGCGAGTGCTATTTATTCAATACTATTGGATTTAGATTACAAAGCAGCAATGCAAGGAACGCGCGGTTTTTTTATGAATGATGGTGTTGTCGAAGGGAAAACATTAACAACCCCTACTGTGATGAATACCTATCGACATATGGTACAAGCAATACAAGCAGGTTGTGAATACTTTGTTATGGAAGTCAGTTCCCATGCAATAGAACAAGAGCGCATTGCAGGCATACAGTTCGATTTAAAAATATTAACAAATATCACTCAAGACCATCTTGATTATCATGAGACATTAGAAGAATATGTACGGATAAAAAATCTCTTTTTTCAAGATGAGAGTAAAAAGCTGATTAATAAAGATGAGCTAAGGGCAAATTTCAATATGAAGAATGCATACAGCTATGGTGTTGAAAACCCTGCAACCTATAAGATATTGGCCTATTCACTCAATGACGGCATCAGCGGCGTATTAAAGTATTTTGACGAGATGGTAACATTTGAAACATCGTTGCATGGTTTTTTCAATCTTTATAATATCACTGCAGCGATGGCAGCAGTACATTTGGTGAGTGGCGATAGTTTTGAAAAAATTGCACAAGCAGTCGAAAATTTTGGGGGAGTGAGCGGTAGAATGGAAGTTGTGAGTGAATCACCGCTTGTAATCGTTGATTTTGCGCATACTCCTGATGGAATGCAGCAGGTGCTTAATGCTCTTAAAGAAAAAGAAGTTTTGGTTGTATTTGGTGCTGGTGGAGATCGTGACCGATCTAAGCGCCCTTTGATGGGGAAAGTTGCATCTTCCTTTGCTAAAAAAGTATATGTCACGAGTGATAACCCTCGTTTTGAGGACCCGGATGAGATTATTGCCGATATTTTAGCTGGTATAGAAGATCAAACAAATGTTTACGTTGATGTAAATCGGCGTAATGCAATCGCTAAAGCTCTAAATGATCGAAGTGGGGATGAAGTTGTTTTAATACTCGGTAAAGGGGACGAGACAATGCAAATTATCTATGATAAGGAATTCCCATTTGATGATCGTGTTGTAGCCCGTGAGATTTTAGTTACACTTTGAATATTCCCTGAAACTTGAGTTCTGTTTTTAAAGATTAATGCGTAAGATTTGAATTTGGCTATAATTCCATTCAATTTAAAAGTGCACAGCACAAAATCAATTAAGGAGTCTACGATGGGTGTTCCACAACCAGCGTTTTATATTTTCAAATGTGAGCAAAGTGCACCACCAGGTATGCCAAAACCAAGTTGTGTTACTCCAGAGAGTCAAGACCTTCTTCAGCACCTTATGATGACGCTAATGCAAAAAGGGATTATCGGTACAGTTCAACCGATTCGTTCATCATGCTTAAATCGCTGTAATGCGGGTCCGGTTATGTTGGTGGAACCAGGACATGTCATGTATGCAGGATTAACAAAAGAGAAAATTACCGAAATCATTGATCGTCATATTATTGGCGGTGAAGTGGTAGAAGAATATGTGATTGCAGCAGAGCTTTGGGATGCACCGATAACTCCGGAAGCCATGATGAAGCAGATGGGGCGCTAAACCATGTTAATGGAAATGTTGTACAGCAAAATCCACCGTGCTACGGTGACCGATGCTAATCTTAACTATGTCGGATCTATCACCATCGATGAGGAGCTTATGGAAGCTTCAAAAATGCGTGTAGGCCAAAAAGTTGAAATCCTGAATATCAATAATGGCGAGCGTTTTTCTACGTATGTTATTTTGGGAGAACGTGGGCAACGTGATATTTGCCTCAATGGTGCCGCTGCTCGTAAGGTACACAAAGGGGACAAGGTAATTATCGTTGCATATGCGACGTATAATGATGCAGAACTCGAAACGTATAAGCCAACGGTTGTCTTGGTTGATGATGACAATGCGATTACAGAGATAATCGAAAAGATATAAGCCTCAATATGTTAAAATTCCGCTAAAACAAAGTGGGGAAATATGGAGCAGTTTGAAGCGTATTTGTTAACACATTTACCTGTTTCCTCGAGCCCTCATCCCCACTATGAAACTTCATTGCGTCAAATGCTTATTGGCGGAGGTAAGCGGTTTCGTCCCGCCTTATTGCTCGATGTGGTACGCGCCTACAACCCTTTACTTGTAGAGAGCGCTTACAGTGTTGCCTTATCCATTGAGCTTCTTCATACTTATTCTTTGATACACGATGATTTACCTGCGATGGACAATGCAGATTTGCGTCGCGGTATAGAGACATTGCATAAAACATATGATGATATGACGGCTATCTTAGCAGGGGATGCTCTTAATACATATGCCTTTGAAGTCTTGAGTAATGCTCCTTTGAGTGCAACGGTAGTGATTAAGCTTATTCGGGAACTTGCGCATAATGGCGGATTAAATGGAATGGTCTTGGGTCAGGCCATTGATTGCCATTTTGAAAATCAGCGTTTAGAGTTAGATCAAGTCAAGATGCTGCACATTCATAAAACAGGAATGCTTATCGCGGCATCGCTAAAGATGGGAGCTATTATTGTCGGGCGTGATGATATTGCCGGCTCGCTTTATGATTTTGGAATTGATCTGGGATTGCTCTTTCAGATTCAGGATGACATCTTGGATGTCACTCAAGATTCGGTAAGTGCAGGTAAAACAACCAATAATGATGAAGCTAAAAATAGTTTTGTGACGCTGTTGGGATTCGATGAAGCGATGAAGGAAGCCAATATCTTAGGAGATAAGCTTTTAGACCAGATGGAAAGTTTTGATGAGAATTTATATCGTGAATTGTCACCAACACTTACGAAATACATTAACCGACATAAGGAATAGAAATGAGTAATGCAATGCGTCAAAAAATGGCGGATACGATCCGATTTTTAGCAGCTGATATGGTTCAGCAAGCCAATTCTGGTCATCCGGGTGCTCCTATGGGGCTTGCAGATATTGCCGTTGTTTTGTCCCAGCACATGGCTCATAATCCTAAAGACCCGACATGGCTTAATCGTGATCGTCTTGTTTTTTCAGGCGGGCATGGAACGGGGCTTATTTATTCACTGAATTATCTTTGGGGTTACGGATTGGAAATAGATGACCTTAAGCAATTTCGTCAACTGGACTCAAAAACGCCAGGGCATCCTGAATATCGTCATACGCCAGGAATTGAAATTACTACAGGACCTTTGGGACAGGGAATTGCTAATGCGGTTGGATTCGCAATGGCTTCAAAATATGTTGGACATAAGGTTAACTCTGAAACAGCGTCGTTAATTGATCACCGTGTCTATTGTCTGTGCGGTGATGGCGATTTGGAAGAGGGAATCAGTTATGAAGCATGTTCTATCGCGGGGCATATGGGACTGGATAATCTTGTCCTGATTTACGATTCTAATCGCATAACGATCGAAGGTTCAACAGAACTAAGTTTGAGTGAAAATATTCGCGATCGTTTTGAATCACAGAGATGGGCAGTTCTTGAGATTGATGGGCATAATTTTGATGAAATTGACGCTGCTTTGACTCAAGCCAAAACAATTTCACGTCCTGTTTTGATTATTGCCAATACTGTCATTGCCAAGGGCGCCGGAAAATTGGAAGGTTCTCATCATGCGCATGGTGCACCATTAGGTCATGACGTGATCAAAGCAGCAAAGAGTGCTGCTGGGTTTGATCCTGAAGTTACCTTTGCGGTTGATGCAGACGTACTAGAGTGTTTTCGTTGCGCGATAGAAAAAGGGGATTTAGCTCAGCGCGAGTGGAAACACCGTCTCAAAGAGCTTCCGTTGATGGAGCAAAATGAAGCGTATGAGCAACTGATTAATCCTGATTTTAGCCGAATACAGTGGCCGACATTTGAAAAAGCGGATGCAACACGTAATACGAATGGAATTATCTTGAATGCGATAGCCAAAGGTATACCAGGCTTTTTGGGCGGGTCTGCTGATTTAGCACCATCGAACAAAACAGAGCTGACCAATATGGGTGAATTTCCTCAAGGTAAAAACATCCATTTCGGTATTCGTGAACATGCGATGGCCTCCATTACCAATGCGATGGCATTATATGGCCCTTTAATGCCTTTTAGTGCCACTTTCTTTGTTTTTAGCGACTATTTAAAACCTGCAGCACGTATTGCGGCATTGGCAGGGATACAGCAGTTTTTTATCTGGACGCATGACAGTATCGGCGTAGGTGAAGACGGTCCAACACATCAGCCTATTGAACATTTGAGTCAATTTAGAGCGCTTCCAAACTTTTACGTTTATCGTCCGGCAGATGGTGTTGAGAATGTAAAGGCATGGCAGAAAGCGCTTTCGATGAAAAATTCACCAAGTGCTTTTGTCTGTTCACGCCAAAACTTACCGGTATTGTCAGCACCGCTGAAGGGTGATGTTGAAAACGGCGGCTATTTGTTGAGTGAAGCAGCCAATGCAACCGTAACCTTAATGGCTTCGGGATCAGAAGTTTCATTAGCCCTTGCAACAGCACAAGAATTGGCACAGCGCGGAGTTATGGCAAACGTGGTAAGTGTCCCATGCTACGACTTGTTCATTGAACAACCTCAAAGTTATATAGACTCTATTATTAAGCCGAATACGAAAAAAGTAGCTATTGAAGCAGCACGCGGATTGGAATGGTACCGTTTTGCAGATACGGTTATCGGGATGGACACCTTTGGTGCCAGTGCTCCTGCGGATCAGTTATTCAAACACTTTGGATTCAGTGCGCAAGCAATTGCTTCACGCGTGTGATAATGACCGATTCCCCTGAGTATTTAGAAAAAAAAGCTTTCTTTGACTCTCTTATAACGCTCTATGGGCGCAATGTAGCCGTAGAAGTTTTACGTGATGACACGATCCAAATACACAAACTTCACCTTTCCAAAAGCAACCGTACCGATGAAACGATTGAAGAGATTCTAGCTCTCGCAGAGGTGCGTGGGGTAGAGATAAAGTATCACACAAAAGAATCTCTGTCCCGTATTTCAAAAAACAGTGCTCAGGATCAAGGGGTGGCAATTGATGTTCATTCCGCAAATTATCGTCATGTAAACACAATCGCAAAAGATTTCCCCAATGACTTTCGTTTTTTAGCACTTGATGGGATTAATAACCCTCAAAATTTAGGGATGATTGTTCGCTCAGCTGCTGCGAGTAAAATCGATGGGATTATCCTTCCGCGCCGCAACAGTACAAAACTCTCACCTTTGGTGATGAAAGCAAGCGCCGGGGCTCTTTTTAAAATTCCTATTTATTACTGCAATGACTTGGAAGAAATCTTGGGATTTAAAGAGACGGCAATTATTACCTTGTCTTCACATGCTTCGAGTGATATTCATTCGTTAAAAATTCCATCTCGTTCTATTTTCGTTTTGGGAAACGAGAGTGAAGGGGTAAGTGACAAAGTAGCGGCATCTTCTACACATAGCGTCTCTATTGCAATGCATCGTGGCGTTGAATCATTAAACGTTGCGGTGACTGCAGGGATCGTTAGCTTCCTTCCATGAGATCAGGGGCATGAAGTTTCATCGTGCCTACATTGAAATAACCAATGTCTGTGGCTTAGCATGCAGTTTTTGTCCCCCTAAAGATCAGCCGACTCAGACGATGAGTCTTTCTTTTTTTGAGTCCATTTTAGTACAACTTCAAGAGTACACCCACGATATTGCACTGCATGTGATGGGTGATCCTATGGTTTTGTCAAATTTATGCGATTATTTAGACGTTGCTGATGGATTAGGTTTTTCGGTCATGATTACGACGAGCGGTTTTTATTTGGATGAACCACGACGTAGGATGTTATTTCACCCCTGTATTAAACAGGTTAATATTTCATTGAACAGTTTTAATAAAAACAGTGCTTCACGCAGTTTTGATACTTATATGGAGAACATTTTAGCATTTTGCGATGAAAAGTTGGAACAGCCACGCGAATTTTTTATCAATTTACGATTATGGAATTTGGATGAAGCATGCAGTGAAGAAACCTTTAATGAAAAGCTTTTTATCCTATTGGAAAAACATTTTTCTTTAGAAACAGGATTTATTCGTACCAATATAAGTGGTGAGCGGCAGTCCTTACGCATTGCATCTAAAATATTGCTACATTTTGATCGATACTTTCAATGGCCAAGTTTGAATAATGAAGTCTCAGGGGATGGATATTGTCATGGCTTGAGCAAACAAGTTGCGATACTTGCAGATGGCCGTGTTGTGCCGTGTTGCTTGGATGGTGAGGGGATTATTGAATTAGGTAACCTACATGTGACAAATTTGGGTAAAATTCTAACATCCGAGCGTGCTTGCACAGTCCTTATTGGCTTTAAAAATGGTTATGCAGTTGAAGAACTGTGTCAAAAGTGCAGCTACAAAGAACGTTTTGAGAAAGGGGTACTGTAATGATTAAATGTTTTGTTAAAAATGAAAATGCTATTGCACTTATTGACACCATGTCTGATCTTGATGGAGATGTTATTGATCGTGTGATCTGGATTGATATGCTTATGCCAACGCATGATGAGATTATTTTTATTGAAAATACCTTTGGTATTAAATTTCCGACGAAACAAGAAACTGAAGAGATTGAGATCAGTTCGCGTTATTGGGAAGAAAATGACAAAATTGAAATTAACAGCTACTTTTTGATCAGCTCAAATCAAAACTCTTTTAATGAAACCGTCTCTTTTATACTCTATCGGGGGCTATTGATATCGATTCGTTACGCTGCATTGTACACTTTCGAAGAGTTTAACCGTAAAGTGTATGCAACGCCTCAACAATTTGACAGCGGTTACGATGTTTTTTGTAATCTTTTGGATATTCGTATTGATGCGGATGCGGACATTATTGAAAAACTTTCTCGAGATATTGCGAGAATACGTAAGCACGTTTTTACCGATTATAAAAATGATGATGAAGAAATCTTGGAAAAAATTTCCTCTTTTGAGGACTTAAATATGCAGATCCGTGAAAGTTTAACGGATAAGCAACGTATTTTGAGTTCCTTTTTAAAATCAGATAAATACAAACCGTCATTGAAAAATGATGTAACGATAATGCTTAAAGACATTAAGTCGCTTGTTGATTACACTGATTTTAATTTTCAACGGCTTGATTATCTGCAAAATGTTTTTGTCGGTCTTTTGAGTATTCAGCAAAATAAAGTCATTAAAATATTTACAATTGTGAATGTAATTTTCTTACCTCCAACGTTGATTGCAAGTATTTATGGGATGAATTTTAAGATTATGCCGGAATTAAATTGGGAATATGGCTATGGGTTGTCGGTGTTTCTAATGATCTGTTCGTCTATCTTACCCATTTATATTTTTAAACGAAAAGGGCTTATTTAAAAATAAGCAATGAGTAATGATATGATACTATACATAATCAAACAGATAAAAGGATAGACCTTTGGACAGGCGGATACGCTATTTTATAGAAGATTATTGGGACATATTCACGGGAATTGTTTCAATGCTATTTGCTTTTTTCTTTCATGCTCAAGGCGATGGTATGATGGCTACGCTCTTTTCAGCCATTGGTATTGCTGCTTTTTCTCTCACGGTTGCTGAAGTTGCCGACATCCTTTCGGAGCGTTTGCATGAGCCGTATGGCAGTTTTGTTCTGACATTTAGTGCCGTTGTTGTTGAGATTGTTTTGCTCTATATGATTTTACTCGAAGTTCGGCACAGCCCAGATGTTTTAGAAACGGTCAAGGGTGGAATTATCTCTGCAGTAATTGTAGATTTAAATGTTCTTTTAGGACTTTCAGTCTTTTTAGGGGGCCTTGCATACAGTCAGCAACAGCATAATAAAGAGACCTCTAGTGCTTACAGTACCGTTTTATTCGTTGCATCTTCTGCTTTGTTGGTTCCAGGATTACTGAGCCACACAGAGCACGGATCAAAAGCGTTAACACAAGTAAGTCATTTGATAGCTGGATTACTTATGTTTTTTTATCTGATTATTTTTATTTTTCAAACCCAAACGCACACGCATTTTTTTAAAGCAACCGCACGAAGCCGTTTTTTTCGTCTTAAGCGTAAACTTCAAGAAGAAGAGGGTGAAATTGATGAAAACGATTCCAGTGATTATATTTTTGAACACTTACATACAGGAGTTAATTTTATTGTTATTTTTGTACTGATAGGAATTATTGCTTTAGGTGCAGAGATTTTCGCTGACCATGGGATCAAGCTTGCACGTGAATATGGAATTTCAGCAGGTCTGTCGGGATTAATCATTGCTATTATCAGCGTATCGCCTGAGATTTTTACGGCAGTGCGTGCTGCACGTAATGATCAAATTCAACGTGTTGTTAACATTGCTATGGGAGCATCAACAGTTTCGATTATCTTGACTGTTCCGATTTTAATGCTTTTGGCTTATTACTCTGGGATTAACTTGACACTTGACTTTAATCCGCTTCAAATTGGGGCCTTGCTTCTTACAATTCTATTGGTATGGAAAACAACCGAAGAGGGGGAGACCAATTATTTTGAAGGTGCTTCTCATTTGATGTTCTTTCTTAGCTATGGCATTATTGCTACGTATTACTGATTATGATTATTTTATTTGCTCCAAGTGAGGGTAAGCGAGCAGGTGGAGAAATTCCCAGTTTAAATCGTAAATTATTAATGTTTCCAGAACTTTATGAAAAACGTCTCGAGGTGATCAGTAAATATGAACACGTACTGCGTATGGGCGACTACGATACTTTAAATGAACTTTTTGGGCTCAAAGATGAAAAAGAGTTTGCGAGGTATAAAACTCCTTTTGATAATGCCCCTACGATGAAAGCGATAGAGCGCTACGACGGGGTTGCCTATGATTATCTAGCATATGCTCAGTTATGCCCCTTAGAACAGGCTTATATTGATAGTAATGTTATTATATTCTCAAACTTATTTGGTCCCATACGTGCCGGTGACTCTATTCCTGATTATAAATTAAAGCAAGGTTCGACTATTGATTCTATGGCCCCTGAAAAATTTTACAAAAAATATTTTACCGCTTCATTAAATGCATTGATTGGGGAACAGGAAGTTATTGATCTACGCGCAGGATTTTATGATAAATTTTATACATGCAGTAAACCTCCATTGACTTTGAAGTTTTTAAAAGAGGGAAAAGTAGTCAGTCATTGGGCAAAAGCCTATCGCGGTGTTGTTTTGAATGCAATAGCAAAAAATAAGATTGATTCAATAAACGATTTCAAGGAAATAAATATTGATGGACTTAGGATTATAGATATAGTTAAAACAGAGAAAAAAAATGAGATTGTTTACGCAATTGGATGAATTACAAATTACTCTTGACATTTAAAGAAAAAGGAACTATAATTTCAGCTCCATTTCGCCAATGCCGGCATAGCTCAGTTGGCTAGAGCAGCTGATTTGTAATCAGCAGGCCCGGGGTTCAAGTCCTCGTGCCGGCACCATTGAACGAAATCGGAATGTATACAATATTATCAGTGTTAGACCAGATTAGGCCGTGGTGAGATACTCAAGTGGCCAACGAGGGCAGACTGTAAATCTGCTGATTTTTATCTTCGAAGGTTCGAATCCTTCTCTCACCACCATCTGCGGGAATAGCTCAGTTGGCTAGAGCGTCAGCCTTCCAAGCTGAATGTCGCGAGTTCGAGTCTCGTTTCCCGCTCCACTGGGAGCTGAAGTACAATTTCATAAATCTACTTCATAATTACCTAAAACCGTAAAATAGTTTTTAAGCTTCCAAATACAAATATATCATTGTTTATGCTCACGTGGCTCAGGGGTAGAGCACTTCCTTGGTAAGGAAGAGGTCGGCGGTTCAAATCCGCTCGTGAGCTCCAGCAATAATTTGTAATATTTGAAAGCTTGAAAGCTATTTCAGCTGTTTTTTGGTATAATTCCAAATTCATTTTAAATTTCAGTCGGAGGACACTATGGCAAAAGAAAAGTTTACACGTACTAAACCACACTGTAACATCGGTACTATCGGTCACGTTGACCACGGTAAAACTACGTTGACAGCAGCAATTACCGCTGTTTTGGCAACTAAAACTGGTGCTAAATTTATGGACTACGATCAAATCGACAACGCTCCAGAAGAGCGCGAGCGCGGAATTACGATCGCTACTTCACACGTTGAGTACGAAACAGATGCACGTCACTATGCACACGTTGACTGTCCTGGTCACGCGGACTATGTTAAAAACATGATTACGGGTGCTGCTCAAATGGACGGCGCGATTCTTGTTGTTTCTGCAGCGGATGGCCCAATGCCACAAACGCGTGAGCACATCTTGCTTTCACGTCAAGTTGGTGTTCCATATATCGTTGTTTTCATGAACAAAGAAGACTTGGTTGATGATGAAGAACTTCTTGAGCTTGTTGAGATGGAAATTCGTGAACTTCTTGATATGTACGATTTTCCAGGTGACGATACTCCAATCGTAGCTGGTTCTGCATATCAAGCGCTTGAAGAAGCGAAAAAAGGTATCATCGGTGACTGGGCTGCTAAAATCATTAAATTGATGGACGAAGTAGATCGTTATATTCCTCAGCCAGTTCGTGAAATGGACAAAGATTTCTTGATGCCAGTAGAGGACGTTTTCTCTATCTCTGGTCGTGGAACCGTTGTTACGGGTCGTATCGAGCGTGGTACTATCAAAATCGGCGAAACTATCGAAATCGTTGGTATCCGTGATACACAAACAACTACCGTAACTGGTGTTGAAATGTTCCGTAAAGAAATGGAAATGGGTGAAGCAGGCGATAACTGCGGAATCTTGCTTCGTGGTACTAAGAAAGAAGATGTTGAGCGTGGTCAAGTTCTTTGTAAGCCTAAGTCAATCAATCCTCACACAAAATTTGAGGCAGAGATTTACGTATTGAGCAAAGAAGAGGGTGGACGTCATACTCCATTCTTCAACGGTTACCGCCCACAATTCTATGTTCGTACTACTGACTGTACTGGTGCAATCACTTTGCAAGAAGGTACAGAAATGGTTATGCCAGGCGATAACGTTAAAATTTTCGCTGAATTGATTCACCCAATCGCTATGGAAGAGGGAACTCGTTTCGCTATCCGTGAGGGTGGACGTACTGTCGGTGCAGGTGTTGTTTCTAAAATCCTTGCATAATTTTACCCGGCCCTAGGGTCGGAACATAAGGTTTAACATGCGCGAAAATATACATTTAGCTTGTGAAAAGTGCACACGTCGTAACTATCACATTACTAAGAATAAAAAAACTCATACTGAGAAATTCTCAGCAAACAAATTTTGTAAATTCTGTCGTGAGCACACGGTTCACAAAGAAGCAAAACTTTAAGTTGTCCCCTTCGGGGATTTTATAGGTCAGTAGCTCCAATGGTAGAGCGCCGGATTCCAAATCCGATGGTTGCGGGTTCGAATCCCCCCTGGCCTGCCACAAGCATTTTAAACTAATGATGCTTTCGGGCTTTATTCGTTGGAAATGTCCTAAGGATCATGGTATGAAAAACAGTGTAAACAATTATTTCAGATCTGCAAAGCTTGAGTTGGCAAAAGTCATTTTTCCAACAAAGCCGCAAGTTAAGCAGGCGTTCATCGCCGTTCTAGTAGTCGTGACTTTTGTTGTTCTTTTCTTGGCATTGGTTGACTTTGCAATGTCATCATTATTATCGGCAATTTTGGGTTAAGGAAAAAATATGGCACATCGTTGGTACTCAATTCAAACTTATGCCGGCAGCGAGCGTAGTGTGAAAGCTGCAATCGAGAATATTATCGCTGAAAATCATCTTGAAGAGGTAATAACAGAAGTTATTGTCCCTACTGAAGACGTCATTGAAGTTAAAAATGGCAAGAAAAAAATAACGGAACGTTCTCTTTATTCAGGGTATGTTTTTGCCAATATGGATCTCAGTGTTGATTTGCAGCATAAAATACAATCTCTTCCGAGAGTTGCAGGCTTTATTGGTGAGGGCAGTAAGCCAACGCCATTAAGTGACAATGACATTAACGTTATATTGGATCGTGTGGCAAATCGTGCTGCCCCTAAACCAAAAGTCTATTTTGACAATGGGGAAATGGTTCGTATTATTGACGGTCCATTTGCAAACTTTACAGGAACAGTTGATGAATACGATCTTGAACATGGTACATTAAAACTTAATGTTTCTATCTTTGGGCGTAGTACACCGGTTGATATATCGTATACGCAAGTCGAAAAAATTATTTAATCTCAAAAAAAGGAAGCACAAATGGCAAAGAAAATCACTGGTTACATTAAGTTACAAGTTCAAGCTGGCGCGGCTAATCCGGCACCGCCGGTAGGCCCTGCACTTGGTCAACGTGGTGTTAACATCATGGAATTTTGTAAGGCGTTTAACGAGCGTACAAAAGATAAAGCAGGTTTTAAACTCCCTGTAGTTATTACTGTATATGCGGACAAAACGTTTTCATTCATTACAAAACAGCCCCCGGCATCTGCTCTTATCATGAAAGCAGCTGGCCTTAAAAAAGGGACTGATAATCCGATGAAAAACAAAGTGGGTAAAATCACTAAAGCTCAATTGATGGAAATCGTTAAGCAAAAAATACAAGACATGAATACTGACAGTATTGACGCAGCTGTAGCAACTATCACTGGTTCTGCACGTTCAATGGGTGTTGACATCGTCGACTAAAAACCTTTAACTCTTCGACCGCAAAGAGCCTAAATTATGCGGCAGATTCTATTTTATGGAGAATTATTATGGCAGGAAAACGCTACAAATTATTAAGTGAAAAAATTGATTTGGCAAAAAGCTACAGCGTAGCAGATGCATCTGTTTTTTTACAAGAATTAAAATCTGCAAAATTCGACGAGACTGTTGAAATTGCTCTTAACCTTAATGTTGATCCTCGTCACGCTGACCAGATGATCCGTGGCGCTGTTGTGCTTCCTCACGGTACGGGAAAAGTGGTTCGTGTTGCAGTATTTGCAAAAGGTGCTAAAGCGGATGAAGCTAAAGCAGCCGGTGCCGACATCGTTGGTGCTGAAGATTTGGTTGAACAAATCAAGTCCGGTAACATCAACTTCGATATCGTTGTTGCTGCCCCTGATTGTATGGGTCTTGTTGGTCAAGTTGGTCGTATCCTTGGGCCAAAAGGTATTATGCCTAACCCTAAGACAGGTACAGTTACGGCTGATATCGCTAAGGCTGTTTCTAATGTTAAAGGCGGACAAGTTAATTTCCGCGTTGACAAAAAAGGAAATATCCATGCGGGTGTTGGTAAAGTAAGTTTTGACGCAGCAAAAATCGAAGAAAACATAAAAGCGTTTGTCGGTGCTATCAACCGTGCAAAACCTTCAACTGCTAAGGGTCGTTATATCAAAAATGCGGCACTTTCATTGACTATGAGCCCTGCTATTAAATTTGATATTCAAGAGCTTTTAGACATTCGTTAATCAAATTAACTATTTTATCTTATGGACTTAAGACAGTAGGGGGCGCAAGCCTTAATCAGTGTAATCTGCCCCGCTTGAAGTTGTGTCTGGAAAGGAGAAACGATGAATAAAAC
Source organism: Sulfuricurvum sp. (assembly GCA_030693335.1). Lineage (GTDB taxonomy): Bacteria > Campylobacterota > Campylobacteria > Campylobacterales > Sulfurimonadaceae > Sulfuricurvum. The sequence goes on along the minus strand of JAUYAU010000007.1, from coordinate 67,170 downwards.
ACAAAAATCAGAGATAGTTAATGCTCTTACATCAGAGTTTAAAACAGCTGCTGCTGTAGTAATGTGTGATTACCGTGGACTTACCGTATCTGATTTAGAAGAATTGCGTAAGATTGCACGTGGTAAAGAAACAAAAGTGCAAGTGGTTAAAAACACCCTTGCTTCTATTTCTTTGGCAAATGCAGATATGACAGGTCTTGCTATTTCAGATACTAACATTTTTGTTTGGGGTGAAGATTCAATTGCTGCTGCTAAAACAGTGGTTGAATTTGCTAAAGCTAAAGACAAATTTGTTATCCGTATGGCTTATATCGACGGTGAACCTGCTGATGAGAAAAAAGTTCGTGCATTCGCAACACTTCCTGGTCGCGAAGAATTGCTTGGTATGTTGGCATCTGTTTGGATGGGTCCAGTACGCAATTTCACAATCGGTCTCGATGCGCTTAAGCGTCAAAAAGAAGCAGCTTAATCACTGTTTCAATATAATGCCGGATTTGAAATCGGCATAAAACAAAAAAATTAGGAGAATACAATGGCTGTTACAAAACAAGACGTTCTTGAGTTTATCTCAAACCTTTCTGTCCTTGAGCTTTCTGAGCTTGTTAAAGAATTCGAAGAAAAATTCGGAGTATCTGCTCAACCCGTTGCGGTTGCTGGTGGCGCTGTAGTTGCAGAAGCTGCAGAAGAAAAAACTGAGTTTGATGTTATCCTTAAAGACGCTGGTGAAAAGAAAATCAACGTAATTAAAGTAGTTCGTGCACTTACTGGTCTAGGTCTTAAAGAGGCAAAAGATGCAGTTGATGGCGCTCCAACAACTATCAAAGAGGGTATCAACAAAGAAGATGCTGAAGCCGCTAAAAAAGAGCTTGAAGAAGCTGGCGCAGTAGTAGAAGTAAAATAATCATTTTATGATTGGAGGGTTTTCCCTCCGTTTTAAAAGGGCACTTTTCCGAGTTGATTTTTTCATCTTGGAAAAGTGCCCATACGTCGTTATACGGTTAAGGTCACTTAACTAGACATGCATTTACCCATCCCTTTGGGAATACAAACTTGATTGAGGTAGCCTATGTTAAACACTCTTCACTCTGGAAATCGCTTACGCGTTGATTTCGCGAAAACTCCCCAACAAATTGAAGTACCGAATTTATTACAACTTCAACAAAGTTCATATGATTCATTTTTGATGATTGATCAAAAAGATCGTTCGAAAAGTGGTATTGAGCGAGTTTTCCAATCTGCATTTCCTATTCACGATTCTCAAAATCGTCTTTCTCTTGAGTACCTTGGTTCTGAAGTTGGTCGTCCTAAATACACCGTTCGTGAATCTATGGAACGCGGTTTAACCTATTCGGTTTCCCTTCGTATTAAAACACGTCTTGTTATATGGGATCGTGATGAAAATACAAAAGAAAAACTAGCGGTCAAGGATATTAAAGAGCAAACAATCTTTATCCGTGACATTCCTTTGATGACTGAGCGAACCTCTTTCGTCATTAATGGTGTTGAACGTGTTGTTGTTAATCAGCTACACCGTAGCCCAGGGGTTATTTTTAAAGAAGAAGAGTCTTCAACTGCCGGAAGTAAAATGATTTTCACAGGTCAGATTATCCCTGACCGTGGTTCATGGCTCTATTTTGAGTATGATCCTAAAGACATTCTTTATATGCGTATCAATAAACGCCGTAAAGTTCCTGTTACGATCATGTTCCGTGCGCTTGGCTATAGCAAACAAGATATTTTGAAAATGTTCTACCCACTGCAAAAGATTCGTTTAGAAGATAATAAATATCTTTTGGACTTTTCTCCAGAGCATTTTGAGGGGCGTCTAGCGTATGACTTAGTTGATGTAGACGGAAAATTACTGGTTGCGGCCGGTAAACGTCTTTCTGCTAAAAAAGCGGAGAAAATGATTGCCGATGGTGTGACTTCTATCCAGTACCCGATTGATATTATGATAGAGCGTCACCTTGCAGAGCCGATTATTGATGCATCTACGGGCGAAGTTATGTTTGATACCATGACGCAGCTTGATGAAACCAAATTGAAAAAAATAGCAGAAGCAGGTGTTCTTGAATTTGTTATTGCTAATGACTTGGCAGAAGGGCATGACACTTCTATCATTAACGCTTTTATTGCGGATGTTGATTCTCTGAAATTGTTGAAACAAACAGAAGATATAGAAGATGAAAATGCATTAGCGGCTATTCGTATCTACAAAGTGATGCGTCCCGGTGAACCGGTTACTAAAGAAGCAGCCCGTATTTTTGTAAATCAACTTTTCTTTGATCCGGAGCGTTACGATTTGACAAGAGTCGGTCGTATGAAAATGAATCATAAACTTGGTTTGAATATTCCTGAATACGTAACGGTATTAACAAATGAAGATATTATTAACACGGTTAAATATGTCATCAAAGTTAAAAATGGACAAGGTCATATTGATGATCGTGATCACCTTGGTAATCGTCGTATCCGTTCAATCGGAGAACTGCTTGGAAATGAACTACACAATGGTTTGATCAAGATGCAAAAAGCGATCAAAGACAAGCTTTCAACCATGAGTGGTCAAACGACTGAGTTGATGCCGCATGATTTGATAAACTCGAAGATGATTACATCAACCATTATGGAGTTTTTCAGCGGCGGACAATTGTCTCAATTTATGGATCAAACCAACCCATTGTCAGAAGTGACGCATAAGCGTCGTTTATCAGCGCTCGGAGAAGGCGGTCTTGTTAAAGAGCGTGCCGGATTTGAAGTGCGTGACGTTCATCCGACTCACTATGGTCGTATTTGTCCTATTGAAACACCTGAGGGTCAAAATATCGGTTTGATCAACACTTTGGCTACGTATTCAAAAGTAAACGAACACGGTTTCATTGAAGCCCCATACAATATTGTCAGAGAGGGTGTGGTTACGACTGAAGTTGTTTATTTGACTGCAACTCAAGAAGAGGGTAAAGTTATTGCTGCTGCATCAACGCGTGTTGATGATAAGGGTAATTTCCTCGATGATTTAGTAGAAATTCGAAAAGATGGCGAAATTCAACTTGTATCACCAAAAAATTGTGAACTTCGTGACTTAACCCCTCATATGGTTGTCGGTGTTGCTGCGAGCTTGATTCCTTTCTTGGAGCATGATGATGCAAACCGTGCATTGATGGGTTCAAATATGCAACGTCAAGCGGTTCCACTGTTAAAGCCAGAAGCTCCAATGGTTGGAACGGGTGTTGAAAAGCTTGTTGCACGCGATTCTTGGGAATGTGTCAAAGTTGAGCGCAGCGGTGTTGTTGAAAAAGTTGATGCTAAACACATTTATGTAATGGGCGAAGATGAAGACGGAACATTTATAGATTATTATCCGTTAGAAAAAAATATACGCACAAACCAAAATACAACGTTTTTGCAAAAACCGATTGTTAAGCAAGGGCAAAAAGTTGTAAAAGGGCAAATTATTGCAGATGGTCCAAATATGGATCAAGGCGAGCTAGCACTTGGTATCAATGCATTGGTTGCGTTTATGCCATGGAATGGTTATAACTTTGAGGATGCTATCGTTATGTCTGAGCGAATGATTCGTGAAGACGCATTTACCTCCGTTCATATCTATGAAAAAGAAGCAGAAGCCCGTGAATTAAAGCATGGTGTCGAAGAGATCACTCGCGATATACCAAATGTACGTGATGATGAGTTAGCCCATCTTGATGAAAGCGGTATTGTTAAAATTGGTACTAATGTTCAAGGTGGCATGATTCTTGTCGGTAAGGTATCACCAAAAGGTGAAGTTAAACCAACTCCGGAAGAGCGTCTTTTACGTGCTATCTTTGGCGAAAAAGCGGGTCATGTTGTCAACAAATCCCTTTACTGTACGCCAAGTATGGAAGGGGTTGTAGTGGATGTTAAAGTATTCACTAAAAAAGGCTACGATAAAGATCCTCGTACTCTTGAGCTGGAAAAGCAAGAACGTGATGAATTAGAACGTGAGCATTACGATCGCCTACTTATGATTGACAAGGAAGAGATGCTTCGTATCGCTTCTTTATTGACAAAACATCCATTGCAAAGCGCGGTGAGTGTTAATGGGAATGAGTACAAAGAGGGTGATCATGTTAATGCAGATGACCTAAAAGAGGTTAACCGTTTTGCTATGAATACGATTGTTAAAGCATTTGCGGACGATATTCAAGAAAAATACAACCAAACGAAAAACCATTTCCAAAAAGAGAAGAAAAAATTCCGTGATGAACATGAAGAAAAACTTTCTATCTTGGAAAAAGATGACATCCTTCCAAACGGTGTTGTTAAATTTGTTAAAGTCTACATCGCGACAAAGCGCAAGCTAAAAGTCGGGGATAAAATGGCGGGACGTCATGGGAATAAAGGTATCGTGTCAATCATTGTTCCCCAAGTTGATATGCCGTACATGGCTAATGGCCGTACGGTTGACGTATGTTTAAATCCTCTAGGGGTTCCATCACGTATGAACATCGGTCAGATTCTTGAAATGCACCTTGGTATGGCCGGGCGTGAGCTTGGGTTCCAAATCCAGGACATTTTTGAGAGCAAGCAAAAAGAATTCATCGGCGAATTACGCACCAAAATGATTACGATTGCTGACGTTGCGGGACTTATGGATGCTGCAAATGCTATTGGGGCAATGGACGATAAAACACTTCTTGGCTATGCTCAGGATTGGAGTAAGGGTGTTAAATTTGCTACCCCTATTTTTGAGGGTGTTACTCCTGTTGAGTTTGGACGTTTATTCGAGCTTGCAAAATTGGATACTGACGGTAAGATGGAATTGTATGATGGTAAAAGCGGAGACAAACTCAAAGAGCGCGTTAACGTAGGTTACATGTATATCCTTAAACTTCATCACTTGGTTGATGAAAAAGTACACGCCCGTTCAACTGGACCATACTCTCTCGTTACGCAACAGCCTGTCGGTGGTAAAGCTCTATTCGGCGGACAGCGTTTTGGTGAGATGGAAGTTTGGGCACTTGAAGCATACGGTGCTTCAGCAGTTCTCAAAGAGATGTTAACGATCAAGTCCGATGACGTTGATGGACGTGTACGTGCATATAAAGCAATTACAAAAGGTGAAAGCGTTCCGGCATCAGGTATCCCTGAAACGTTGTTCGTATTAACTAAAGAGCTTCAAGCACTTGCGCTTGATATTGAGATTTTTGACGAGGTAGATGACAATGAGTAAGCTAGTACCAATTGCAGTGACTGAAGACAATCGTCCAACTGATATTAAACAAATACAATTTCGCCTTGCGAGCCCAGAGAAAATTCTCTCATGGAGCCATGGTGAAGTTAAAAAGCCTGAAACGATTAACTATCGTACGCTCAAGCCTGAGCGCGATGGGTTGTTCTGTGCCAAAATTTTTGGACCGGTTCGTGATTACGAATGTTTATGCGGAAAATACAAAAAAATGCGTTACAAAGGTGTGGTATGTGAGAAGTGTGGCGTAGAAGTCACTTCCTCTAAAGTTCGCCGTAACCGTATGGGGCACATTGATTTGGTAACTCCAGTTGCACATATCTGGTACGTTAGTTCACTTCCAAGTCGTATTGGTACGCTCCTTGGCGTAAAAATGAAAGACCTTGAACGCGTATTGTATTATGAAGCATACATCGTTAAAAGCGGCGGAGAAGCACACTATGACGGGGCACAAACCTCACCTGTTCTTAAATATGATGTATTGAATGAAGAGCAATACCGTACTTTGGTACAGCGTTATGGAGATACTGGTTTTGTTGCTGAAATGGGCGGACAAGCGGCTCGTGATCTTTTAGACGAATTGGATCTTGTGGATCTCTTTTCAGCTCTTAAAGAAGATGTACAAAAAACAAATTCAGAAGCAAAACGCAAAACTATTATCAAACGTCTAAAAGTTATTGAATCCTTTTTGAACTCTGGTAACAATCCTGCATGGATGATGTTGACTGCCCTTCCGGTATTGCCTCCTGAGCTTCGTCCGTTGGTAAGCCTTGACGGCGGAAAATTCGCAGTATCGGATGTGAATGATCTCTATCGCCGTGTTATCAACCGTAATCAGCGTTTGAAGCGTTTGATCGAACTTGAAGCACCTGAAATTATTGTACGTAATGAAAAGCGTATGTTGCAAGAGGCTGTGGATGCGTTGTTTGACAATGGTCGCCGTGCAAATGCAGTAAAAGGGGCAAACAAGCGTCCATTGAAATCGCTTTCAGAGATTATCAAAGGTAAGCAGGGACGTTTCCGTCAGAATCTTCTTGGGAAACGTGTTGACTTCTCGGGTCGTTCAGTTATCGTTGTTGGACCAAGTTTACGTATGGATCAGTGTGGTCTTCCAAAGCTAATGGCATTGGAGCTCTTTAAACCGCATTTGATTGCAAAACTTGAAGACAAAGGGTATGCGACTACGGTAAAAGCAGCCAAGAAAATGATCGATGAGAAAACCAATGAAGTTTGGGAGTGTTTGGCTGAGATCGTTGATGGTTATCCAATCATGCTTAATCGTGCACCGACACTTCATAAGCTTTCTATTCAAGCGTTTCACCCGAAACTTATTGATGGTAAAGCAATCCAATTGCACCCTCTTGTCTGTGCTGCATTTAATGCGGACTTTGATGGTGACCAAATGGCAGTTCACGTTCCGCTAGGTGCAGAAGCAATTGCTGAGTGTAAAGTATTGATGCTCTCTTCGATGAACATCTTGCTCCCTGCTTCAGGTAAAGCAATTGCAACACCATCACAAGATATGGTCTTGGGTCTTTATTATCTGTCATTGGGTAAAAATGAAGTTAAGGGATCAAATAAACTCTTCAGCAGTGTTGATGAAATTATGATAGCAATTGAGCATGATGCCCTAGACTTACATGCAAAAGTACGTACCCGTGTTGATGGCCGTATGATTCATACGACTGCCGGACGTATGATTCTTAAATCAATCTTGCCTGATTTTGTTCCAGTTGAATTGTGGAATGTTATGATGAAAAAGAAAAATATTTCTATCCTTGTTGACTATGTTAATAAGCATGGCGGTATCAGTATTACGGCTGAATTCTTGGACAATTTGAAGGATCTTGGTTTCAAATACGCAACCAAATCGGGTGTTTCTATCTCTATTACGGATATTATCATCCCTAAAGAAAAAGAAGCACTTATTGTAGCTTCCAAGAACCGTGTAAAAGAGATTCAAAAACAATTCGAAGCAGGTCTTTTAACAGAGCAAGAGCGTTACAATAAAATTATTGACGTTTGGACAGATACGAACAACACCGTTGCAAGCGGAATGATGGATTTGATCCAATCGGATAAAGACGGTTTTAACTCCATCTTTATGATGGCAGACTCTGGAGCGCGTGGTTCTGCAGCTCAGATCCGTCAGCTTGCCGGTATGCGTGGTCTTATGGCTAAACCGGATGGTTCAATTATCGAAACACCGATTATTTCAAACTTTAAAGAAGGTTTGAACGTTCTTGAGTACTTTATTTCGACACACGGGGCACGTAAAGGTCTTGCGGATACGGCACTTAAAACGGCGAATGCGGGTTATTTGACACGTAAACTTGTTGATGTTGCTCAAAATGTTAAAATTGTTGAACACGATTGTGGAACGCACGAGGGGGTTGAATTAACCGATATCTCTGTGGGTAACGAATTGATTGAGCCATTAGAAGACCGTATTTACGGTCGTGTTTTAGCGGAAGATGCAATTGATCCTATTACGAATGAAATTCTCTATTCAGAGGGTACATTGATTGATGAGATTATGGCGTCTAAAATTGTTGAAGCAGGAATCCGTGCGGCACACATCCGTACTCCGACAACGTGTAAATCGGTTGATGGCGTGTGTGCATTGTGTTACGGTCTCAACTTGGGTACAGGTGAAATCGTCAGACGTGGGGAAGCGGTTGGTATTATCGCTGCCCAGTCTATCGGTGAGCCTGGTACACAGTTGACCCTTCGTACCTTCCACGTTGGTGGTACGGCATCCAGTACTAGAGAAGAGCGTCAAGTTCTTGCAACTAAAGAAGGCTTTATCCGTTATTACAACATGAAAACCTACCTTTCAAAAGAGGGTAAGCAGGTTGTCGCAAACCGCCGTAATGCTGCTATTCTTTTGGTTGAACCAAAAATTAAAGCACCATTCGCAGGTGCGGTTGAAATTCAAACAATCCATGATGAGATCATCGTAAGCGTTAAAGGTGAGTCTCAAACACAGCGTTATACGTTACGTAAAAATGAAGTAGCTAAAGCGAATGAGTTGGCAGGTGTAAGCGGTAAAATCGAAGGTAAATTCTACCTTCCGTATGAAAGTGGTGCAATGGTTAAAGCAGACGAGTCTATCGTTGAAACCATCAAAGACGGATGGAATGTTCCTAACCGTATCCCATACGCATCTGAAATTCTTGTAAAAGACGGTGCGCCGATTACTCAAAAGATTCTTGCAAAAGAGAAAGGGACTATCAAGTACTACCTTCTTAAAGGTGATTACCTTGAGCGTCATCATGAAATCCTTAAAGGGTACAGTGTAGAAGAAAAAGGTCTTTTTGCTGTTGTTGCTGACAGTGAAGACCGTGAAGCGATTCGTCACTATATTGCACGCGGTTCTGTTATTGAAATTAATGACAATGAAGTGGTTAAAGCAGATACAATGATTGCCAAGCCTCTAAAAGAAGAGTCTGTTGTAATCGCTGAATGGGATCCATATTCGAATCCAATTATCTCCGAAACAAACGGTGTTATTACTTTTGAAGATATTATTCCAGGGGTTACTGCTTCAGAGCAATTTGATGAGTTAACCGGAAAAACACGTTTGATGATTAACGAATATATTGCTCCAGAATTCAAACCTGCTATCGTTTTGGCTGCAGCGGATGGAACAATTATCCGCTATGCGGTTGAGCCAAAAACGGCAATTTTTGCACAAGATAGAGCAGAAGTTAAAGTGGCAGATATTTTGGCTCGTACGCCAAAAGCACTTCAAAAGTCCCGTGATATTACCGGAGGTCTTCCGCGTGTATCTGAGTTGTTTGAAGCACGTAAGCCAAAAGAGATTGCATTGATCGCGGAGCTTGATGGTGTGGTTAGCTTTGGTAGACCACTACGTGGGAAAGAGCGTATCTTGATCACGTCTGAGAACGGAATGGTCAAAGAGTACTTCGTTGATAAGAATCTTACGGCAATGGTACACGCGGGTGAGTTTGTTCACGCGGGTGAGCGTTTGACCGACGGGATTTTGAGCTCTCATGAGATTCTTAGAATCTTGGGTGTTAAAGCGCTTTATCACTTCCTCGTTAGTGAAGTACAGCAAGTTTACCGTCGTCAAGGGGTTAATATTGCAGATAAGCATATTGAGGTTATCTTTACTCAAATGCTACGTCAGATTAAAATCTTGCGTTCAGGGGATACAAAATTCATTGAAGGTGATGTTGTATCTAAAGTACAATTCAAAACAGAAAATGAAAAAATCCTTCGCCTTGGCGGAGAACCGGCGATTGCTGAGCCATACCTTGTCGGTATTACACGTGCATCGGTCAGTGCGGATTCTATCATTTCAGCTGCATCCTTCCAAGATACGACCAAAGTATTAACAGAAGCTGCGGTTGCTGCGAAAATTGATGACTTGACGGATCTTAAAGAAAACGTTATCATCGGTCGTACAATTCCGGTTGGTACGGGTATCTATAAAGATCAAACGATCCAATTCGGTGAATAATTTTTGGCTTCGGCCAAGAATACAAAACTAAACTCCTTCTCTTTCTTCAATTTAAATCTTCCTTAAAATAAGCTATATTTAATCAAAAAACAGGTATCATTGCGCGTTTATTAGTCCCCTATGGGTGGATTAAAATTCTACTGGAACATTTCAAAACAAGGAGATTGTATGCCAACAATCAACCAGCTTATTCGTAAAGAGCGACAAGCGGTAGTGAAAAAATCAAAATCACCCGCTTTGGTGTCATGCCCACAACGTCGTGGTGTATGTACTCGTGTATATACTACAACCCCAAAGAAACCTAACTCGGCGCTTCGTAAAGTTGCTAAAGTTCGTTTGACTTCAGGGTTTGAAGTTATTAGTTATATCGGTGGTGAGGGTCACAACTTGCAAGAGCACTCGATTGTTCTTGTTCGTGGTGGTCGTGTTAAAGACTTACCAGGGGTAAAATACCATATCGTTCGTGGTGCTCTCGATGCTGCAGGTGTTAAAGACCGTAAAGTATCTCGTTCTAAATACGGAACGAAAAAAGCTAAGGTTAAAAAATAATCATTTAAGCCGACAAGATTCGGTTCTTGATAGCCGTTTTTTGAGTAAATTTTAAAAATTGAAGGAAACATTATGAGAAGAAGAAAAGCGCCCGTACGCGAAATTATGCCTGACCCGGTTCATGGCTCAAAAATTTTGACAAAATTCATCAACAAAATTATGTGGGATGGAAAGAAAAGTACAGCTGAAAAAATCATGTACAGTGCATTGGATATCATTGCATCACGTGGTGAAAAAACTGGTATCGAAGTTTTTGATGCAGCCATCGAAAATATCAAACCGGTAATCGAAGTAAAAAGCCGCCGTGTGGGTGGAGCGACCTACCAAGTTCCAGTAGAAGTACGCCCTGTTCGTCAGCTTTCATTGGCAATCCGTTGGTTGACGGATGCTGCTCGTAAGCGTAATGAGCGCACAATGGCTGAGCGTTTAGCAAATGAATTGCTAGAAGCTGCCAACGATAAAGGCTCATCGTTCAAGAAAAAAGAAGATACTTACCGTATGGCAGAAGCGAATAAAGCATTTGCTCACTATAGATGGTAATTTGAACGCCAAAGGAATTCATCCCTTTGGCTACGCTAGCCGCTAAGGCACTGAAGCTTGCCTCATGCTGAGGCAGATATTTAGAGCGTAACCCTTTGATAACTTTTGTAAGTTATTATTCTCCCAATAAAACTACTTTTTAAGGCTATTATCATGGCAAGATCCCATAAACTAGAAGACGTTAGAAATATCGGAATCGCTGCGCATATTGATGCGGGTAAAACTACCACAACAGAGCGTATTTTGTTCTATACGGGTGTTTCTCACAAAATCGGTGAGGTACATGAAGGTGCTGCAACTATGGACTGGATGGAGCAAGAGCAAGAGCGTGGTATCACGATTACTTCTGCTGCAACTACCTGTGAATGGAACGGCAAACAAATTAATATCATTGATACTCCGGGCCACGTTGACTTCACCATTGAAGTTGAGCGTTCTATGCGTGTACTTGATGGTGCTGTTGCGGTATTCTGTGCTGTTGGTGGCGTTCAGCCACAATCGGAAACAGTATGGCGTCAAGCAAACCGTTACGGTGTACCACGTATGGTTTTCGTCAACAAGATGGACCGCACCGGTGCTGATTTCTACAACGTAGAAGAGCAAATTCGTTTGCGCCTTAAAGCAAATCCTATTGCTATTCAGTTGCCAATCGGTGCTGAAGACGGTTTTAAAGGTATCGTTGATCTTGTTAAGATGAAAGCGATCCTTTGGGACGATGATGCTGCAATGGGTTCAAACTATCATGAAGCAGAAATTCCTGCTGATATGGTAGAAAAAGCGAATCAATACCGTGCACAAATGATGGAAGCGGCTGCTGAGGGCGACGATACTTTGATGGAGAAATTCTTCGAAGAGGGTGAGCTTAGCAATGAAGAAATCATGCGCGGGATCAAAGCCGGATGTCTTAAGATGGAAATCATCCCTATGACATGCGGTACTGCGTTTAAAAACAAAGGGGTTCAAACTCTTTTGGATGCGGTTGTTGATTATCTTCCATCCCCACTTGAAGTTGCTGCGATTACAGGAACAAAAGAAGACGATGAAGAGGTTGAAGTAGCCGTTGAATCACGTGATGATGCTCCGTTTGCCGGTCTTGCATTTAAAATCATGACGGATCCGTTTGTTGGACAACTTACTTTCGTACGTGTTTATCGTGGTGTACTTGAGTCTGGTACCTACGCTTACAATACTATCAAAGGTAAAAAAGAGCGTATCGGACGTATCGTAAAAATGCATGCGAACAAACGCGAAGAGATCAAATCTCTTTATGCGGGTGAAATCGGTGCGGTTGTTGGTCTTAAAGATACAACAACAGGAGATACGTTATGTTCAGAAGACGATCGTCTCATCTTGGAGCGTATGCACTTTCCTGAACCGGTTATCTCGGTTGCAGTTGAGCCTAAAACAAAACCAGACCAAGAAAAAATGGGTATCGCTTTAGCTAAACTTGCAGCAGAGGATCCATCTTTCCGTGTTCACACAGACGAAGAAACAGGTCAGACAATTATTTCAGGAATGGGTGAGCTTCACCTAGAGATTCTTGTTGACCGTATGTTCCGTGAGTTTAAAGTTGAAGCAGAGGTTGGTGCACCGCAAGTTGCCTACCGTGAGTCAATTCGTGCGGAAGTAAAACAAGAGTATAAATACGCAAAACAATCAGGTGGACGTGGACAATTTGGTCACGTTTATCTCATCGTTAAGCCGGGCGAGCCTGGTACCGGATATACTTTCCACAACGAAATCAAAGGTGGGGTTATTCCAAAAGAATACGTTCCTGCAGTTGAAAAAGGGTGTAAAGAAGCTATGGCTAAAGGTGTTTTGGCGGGTTATCCTATCGAAGACATCGAAGTTACTTTGTATGATGGTTCATACCACGAGGTTGACTCCTCTGAGATGGCGTTTAAACTCGCTGCATCAATGGGATTCAAAGAGGCTTGCCGCAAAGCAAACCCTGCAATTCTTGAGCCTATGATGAAAGTTGAAGTAGAAGTACCTGAAAACTTCATGGGTGACGTTATCGGTGACCTTAACCGTCGTCGTGGACAAGTTAACAATATGGGTGACCGTTCTGGTAACAAAATTGTTGACGCGTTTGTTCCATTGTCAGAAATGTTTGGTTACTCTACTGACCTTCGTTCTGCAACACAAGGACGTGCAAGTTATTCAATGGAATTTGATCACTATGCTGAAGTTCCACGTAACGTTGCTGAAGAGATTATCAAAAAGCGTAACAGTTAATTATTTTAACGCCATCGGAACAAAGTCCCGATTGGCTTCGCTAGCCGCTATGGTACTAAAGCTTGCCTCTTTACGAGGCAGATTCCTCATTATACTTTCTATTAATATTCCTCTTAGCCGTACTCATCTAGAATAAAAAATTATTATACTTTATTGGGAGTTTCAGGTGGAAAGAATATTAGCATTGCGGGGACGTGTTTATCCGACAGATCTCAACCACATGGGCGGCGTTTTTGGCGGCTGGATTATGGGTAAAATGGACAAAGCGGCATCTATAACCGTTGAGGGAATGGTGATAGGCCAGGCGGCTACCGTTTTTGTTACGGATTTACATTTCAAAGAACCGGTTAAAAATGGCGATATCTTTACAATCTATACTTCGATTGATTCTATCGGCCGCACTTCTCTGCGTATTCATGTAGATTTTCATGTGCGTCGTCGTGAAACGAATTGTGAATGCAGTGTTGTTGATGCTGTATTTACCTTTGTCACTGTCGATGAGGCTCATAATAAGATTCCGGTTTTGGAAGTACTGCGTCATGATGTAGAGGAAGAAGTACGTATGATGGCGCATGAGGGTGCTAAAAATCCCCGTTACGCTAAAAAATAGTGTGGCTGTTGGTACTTAGCATTTTCCATATTGGAACTTCATTCTCTTCAGGTCTGTCTTGCAGTTGCAGGGATGGTTGATAATCGGCTTTATAAGATAGGCTGAGGCATTCTTGTACGTAATAACCAAGATAGATCCATTTCAGACCCAAACGTTTTGCTAGGGCTATTTGTTCCAAAAGAGTATATTTTCCTAAAGAGAGCGATTTATAATGAGGGTCGTAATAGCAGTATAGAGAGGATATCCCATCGTTGAGAATGTCGATTAAATCCACAGCAACGAGCTTATCATCTTGAAAATAGAGAACTTCATAGCCAAAGTTGCCGTGGCCTTGGACAAAGGAAGAATAATAGTTTCTGGGATCAACTTTAGGAGTTTCCCAACCACGGGTATGGTGTTTATGGGCGTGGTAGCGGTAGAAGAGTTCCAGGTGTTCGGTGGACATTGTGGGATGGCGGATAATGGTATGAAGGTGAGTATTTTTACGTAAAATCCGGCGTTCTGACTTACTGAATATGTAATTCTCTACATCGATTTTCAGGCTTTCACAGGAGTGACAATTCTGGCAAATAGGGCGGAAATACATGGTTCCGAATCGTCTCCAACCTCTGAAAATCAACGCTTCACATTGTTCTTTCGTAGAATCTTGTATAACTTTATAATGGATCGTTTGGGTGTTTCCGGGTATGTAGGAACACGCCTCATGCAAAGCGCATTCCTTGAGAATGGTATTGGGGTTAGTCGTCGTCATCTTTTCTATTGAGGGCAATGAGGACCCCTTCTATCATTTCATCGATATCTCCATCGAGAATAGCATTGATATTTGAATAGGCTTCATTTGAACGGGTATCCTTGACCTGCTGGTAGGGAGCTAGGACATAAGAACGGATTTGGTGTCCCCAGCCGATGTCACTTTTTTCAACACCGTCTACCGCTGCTTTTTGCTTTGCGAGTTCAAGATCATAAAGCCGTGATTTGAGCATTTTAAATGCGGTTGCTTTGTTTTTATGCTGACTTCGGTCATTTTGGCATTGCACAACGATCCCTGAGGGGATATGGGTGATGCGTATTGCTGACTCGGTTTTATTAACATGCTGTCCCCCTGCACCGGATGCACGATAGGTATCAATACGGATGTCACGGTCTTCGATATCGATATCGATATCGTCGTCGAGTTCAGGCGACACAAGAACAGAGGTAAAGCTGGTGTGACGTTTGGCCGCGGAGTCATAGGGACTGATACGTACTAAACGATGGATACCGTTTTCATTTTTAAGATAGCCATAAACGTTTACCCCTTTGATCAGGATGGCAGCATCTTTAATTCCTGCTTCATCCCCTGTTTGATAGTCGAGCATTTCAACAGTGAAGTCATGACGCTCAGCCCATCGGGTATACATACGTAAAAGCATGGAAGCCCAATCTTGAGACTCGGTTCCGCCTGCACCCGGGTGAATGGTGACGATGGCATTATGTGAGTCGTGTTCGCCGCTTAACAGAACCTCAACTTCCATTGCCTTAATTTGATTTTCGAGATTGAGGGCATCGGAAAAAAGAGATTCAATGGTCTCTTCGTCGCCTTCTTCTTTTGCCATTTCATAAATGTCTTTGGCATCGCCTAGAGCATTGTTTGTTTTCGAATATTTGGCAAGCTTGCGCTCCAACTGCGTTTTCTCTTTTTGAATAATACCTGCATTGGAGGCATCATTCCAAAATCCATCGCTGTTTTCGAGCGCGGTGATTTCACCTAAACGCGCCGTTATCTCTTTTGGACGGACGACATCGGTAACGTTTTGCATTTTAATGGTCAAAGTTTTTAATAATTCGGTGTATTCATAGTGATCCATAAAGGAATATCCTCTAACTGTATTATAATTGTGATTATATTGTATAGAGGCTAAAACGATGATTATCGCACGTACGGCAGTGGAATTGAGAGCTGCATTGGATTCTAAAGCGGGATCGGTTGGATTTGTACCAACGATGGGAGCGCTGCATGTTGGACATCGCACACTTATAGAAAAGGCGAGGGTAGAAAACGATGTGGTTGTGGTGTCGATTTTTGTGAATCCGACACAGTTTTTGGCGGGTGAAGATTTGAGTAAATATCCGCGTCGTGAAGAGGCAGATTTTAAAATTTGTGAACTCAGCGGTGTGAATGTGTTATTTTATCCTGAAATAGATTCGATGTACGGAACGGATGAAATCAGCATAAAAGCACCAGATGTTCGCGGATATATTTTGGAAGGAGCTTCCAGACCCGGTCATTTTGACGGAGTATTGACAGTTGTCATGAAACTTTTAAATTTGGTACGCGCTTCACGTGCCTATTTTGGAAAAAAAGATGCACAACAACTCTCCCTTATCACTCAAATGGTTAAAAACTTTTTTATGGATGTTGAAATTATTGCCGTGGATACGGTTCGTGAAAGCGATGGTTTGGCATTATCGAGTCGCAATGTTTATTTGACTCAAGAAGATCGGGTTGAAGCGCTCAAGCTCTCCGCATCCCTTAAACGAGCTACCCATCTTGTGATGCAAGGGGTGAGAGAAACCAATGTGATATGCAGGGTAATGATGGATATTTTACAGCCTCTTAAGGTGGAATATGTAGCAATAGTCAACCGTCGTTTTGAAGCCATACCCGAAGTGATTATCGGGGATACGATTGTATTGGTCGCGGCACGTGTAGGGTCGACACGCTTAATTGATAATGTGTGGATGTAAGATGAAAAACTTTTTGTTGTTAGCGGTCATTTTGCTCTTATCCAGCGGATGTGCTCCGAAGATGGGAAAAGATGTTCTAATAGAACCCTCCGGTCATTTACGATGGGAAAATACGAAAAGTGAGGTGGCGTTGGGGATATTATCTCTATTAGGCGGTCCGGCAGATAGAGAGGTAATACGTATCGGTACGGATGTTACGATCAGCAATCGTTGGCACACTGAGATGAAGTTAAAATCATTTACCTATGTTTTAACAGAGGGAAAGCAAAACTTGGCCCATGGATTGGCATCTATCAATGGAATGAGTGGATTTAGTGTTGCCCCTAATACACAGCGTGTTCTCCCTTTAACCATTGAGATTGATCCTAAGTATATCACCTTTAATCGCATGATTGGGATTCTGCAGGAAAAAAACAAACTGACGATCAGCGGAGAAGCAGTTGTTGAGGTTTGGGGTATAGAGTATCGCTATGCATTTAGCAAAGATGCGACGCTTTTAATTCATAAAGCACTTAATGGAAAAAAATAAACACGGTTAATGATGTTCAACTTTGGGAGCATTTTGAGCAGTGAGAACAGCTCTTGGATCAAGTTTAAGGTATTTTTCTTCCACCATAACATCCACAATGGCTTTGAAAACCGGAACGGCGGTGATGGAGGCAAAATAGACCGTTTTTGGATTGATGACGGTGATTCCAATAGTATAGGCATGCTTAGCATCATTGGCAAATCCGATAAATGAGGTATGATAGCTGTTAACGTATTTTCCTTTTTTTGCAATATGGGCGGTCCCCGTTTTTCCGCCTATTTCCAATCCGGGTGTCTTGGCTAAGACTCCTGTCCCTTCATTAACGGTCTTGATTAAAATCGATTTCATTCGCTCTGCAGTTGCAGGAGAAATGACTTGAATCGGAGCTTGAACCTGCATTGGTCTAGAAACTCCTTTTTCATCAATCAGTGAATCAACAATCATGGGATTAATAATACGTCCGCCGTTGTTAAAAACATTGTAAGCCTTGACCATTTGCATGGCATTTGAGCGCATTCCGTACCCATAGGAGGTAATGGCTTTATAAAGATAGTTGTTCAGCTGCGCACTGCTTGGGATAGACCCTCGTTTTTCATAGGGAAGATCGGTTCCACTGAAATGGGTAAAGCCAAAACGTTTGAGTCCTTCGGTAAATTCAGTGCCATTGAGTTTTTGTCCCAGTTGGGCGATACCGATGTTAGAGGAATGAACAATGACATCTTCGGCACTGATCATTTGAAATGCGTGTTCATCGACGATGGTTTTACGTCCCAGCTGGTAGCGTCCATTGTGTCCATTTACCATGTCATAGGGATTGATAAGATGGCGATCCAGCAATAGGGCAAATATAATCGGTTTAATAACGGAGCCCGGCTCAAAGCTGTATTCGATTGCGTTGGCATTGAGGGAGGGATAATCTTCCGTTCGAATATGACTGGGATCGAATCGGTTAGAACTGGACAGTGCAATTACTTTTCCGCTTTTGGATTCCATCACGGTGGCAATGATTTCATCGGCTTGAAGCTCATTTTTGATTCGATCGGTGATTGCTTCTGTACGGGCTTGCAAGGCGATAGGAATATTGAGTTTGACATCAAACCCATTAATCTGAGATTTAATGGAGCTTTGTTTGTTTAATATCAAGTAGCCATTGACATCCCGCATCGCTTTTTGGCTTTTGTTTTGTTGGGGATTGAGTTCCTCATCAAAATATTTTTCCAATCCTTTGATCCCATAGATACGGGTATAGCCGTCTTCCTCCATCTTTCTAGGATAGCCGATGAGAGGGGTCAGCAACTTTTTATAGGGGTATTCACGCGCTTCGCCGCTTTCGATGATGTTCAATCCTTGAAGAACACGTTGGCCGTTTGGCAGTTCATATTCAATAAAAACTTTGAGTTTACGCAGTTCAAAAGCAAGGGTTTTAAGATACATTGCTTCTTTGGGTCCGATATGATAGCTCAGCGTTACGGAACCTTTACGCGTGCGGAGACGTTGTCGAATTTCATCCGGGTTTATACCGCTGTAGATACTGAAAAGCTGAACAAAAAGTTCTCTTTTATCGGGATCAATATTTTTAGTATTTACAACTGCTTTGTAAAGTTTTTGAGTCGCAGTAATGTGAAATCCATCCGCGCTGATGATATTTCCACGCTGTGCTTTAGCCGTTTCTTCTGAGTAAATAGAGGGGATGTCACGCTCATGAACGGCCGTATAAAACATAACAGCTAAAAAGATGCCAAAGCCCATTAAGAGGACAAGGAAAAGTGCTAATATTTTTTTGGATTTATTGGAATTGCGCATGACTTTTTAATTCAGCGCATTACATTTGGGTTCGAGTGATCTCTTTGTATGCATTGAGTGCTTTATTACGCACTTCAAGCATCAATCTCATACTGATTTCAGCTTTATCAATGGCAATGGCCGCTTGATGAAGATCTTTGACGGAACCGGTTGCGATGTCACTCATCGCTTTTTCGCTCTGTACTTGCATCTCATTAACATTGCCAAGGGCATTTTTAAGCTCTTGAGCAAAGTCAGTTGTGCTTTCTTGAGCTGGAGCTGTCCCTTTTGCTTTGAATAAGTCGGCAGTAGAAAGAGATTTAATAGAATTTAAATCTTGCATAGTGGTTAGTCCTTAGGTTATGCTTGCAAGATGCTGATAGCACCGCTAGCCATATTTTTAGCGCTCTCAAACGCGGCTACGTTTGCTTGATAGGAGCGTGTTGCTTCTACTAAATCGGCCATTTCGATGACAGGATTAATATTAGGGTAAGCAACGTACCCTTTTGCATCGGCATCGGGATGGCTAGGATCGTATTTCATGTTCGGCGCTTTGTCATCACGGGCAATTTTATCAACGATCACACTCATAATGGCTGGATTTGGTTTAAGCCCTTGAAGGCCTTCTTTTAGTGGATCGGAATAGCCCAAAGAAGAGGTTTGACGTTCAAGTGCATCATTGTAAATACTGTTAAAATCCATGGCTTTAAAAATAACCTCTTGACGGCGGTATGGACCACCCTCAGCGGTACGGGTAGTTTGAGCATTGGCGATGTTGGAACTTATCGTATTTACACGAACACGTTGAGCCGAAAGGCCGTAACCGCTGATATCAAAACTGTCTAAAAATGCCATGATTTAATCCTTACGCCGTCTTGCTCGAAGCATCAATGACGCTTTTAAACAAGGCGGAGTCTTTTTTGAGTGCGGCAGTGAGCGCATTAAACATTGTAGAGTTTTTAGCCATTTCCGAGCTCTCTACATCCAAATCAACACTGTTGCCATCATTGCGCGCCATGTGGCCATCACGAAAAAAAGTGGTCGCCTTCGTGTCGTTTGATGCAGAAAACCCATTTAAATGAGCACCGTTTGTATGGGTCATTTGGAGTTCTTGCCCTTTTTCAGCGAAGATAGCGGCACTTTCTTTGGCAAGTGCTTCCTCGAAACGGACATCTCGAGGTCGATAAAAAGGGGTATCAGCATTGGCAATGTTACTGGCGATCATGTCCTGACGTGCGGCACGATAATCCATCGCGCTTTTCATCAACTCATGTGCTCGTGAGATATTGATGCTCATCTACTGAATCCCTTTCATTTTGTGTTATTGTTCTTCAAGCAAAATACATTCCACTTTCTCTTTAGTGGCTCTTTAATATGGGCTTGCTATACTTGTACAAAATTATACACCAAACAAGTCAAAAGATGCCCGATAAAAAATTATTTATTTTAACCACTATTCTTATTACCTTCGGAATTATTTGTTCCTACACGCTTACGGCTTATGCCGTTATTTTGTTTGAGTACAACGCATTTCACTTTGTATTTCGTGAGCTTTTAATGTCTATTATTTCAATTCTTTTGATGTGGATGATAGCTCAACTTGATCCTGATGTCTGGCTTCATCCACTTGGACTAACCCTGTTTTGGGGAGGAATAGCCTTAATGGTCGTGATGCCTTTTCTCCCTTCCTTTTTTGTGAGTGAAGTAGGCGGTGCGAAGCGATGGATTAAACTTTTTGGTATCTCTATAGCTCCGGTTGAATTTTTCAAGATTGGTTTTGTTTATTTCTTGGCCTGGAGTTTTTCACGCAAACTGGGTCACCATGGCGGTATGGGGGTTAAAGAAGAATTTAAGCGTTTTTTCCCGTATGCGGCACTGTTCATTTTGATTATGTTTTTGATTGCCATTGTTCAAAATGATTTAGGGCAGGTAGTTGTTTTATCGTTAACACTTGCCTTTATGCTCTTTTTTGCAGGGAGCAGTTTTCGCTTTTTTCTTAGTTTGATTGGAGGGGCTGTTCTCTTCTTCCTCTTATTTATTGCAATGGCACCGCACCGTATTAATCGTATTCTCTCATGGTGGGCATCGGCGCAAAGCACGATACTCGCTTTTTTTCCCGAATCCATAGCCAAGCATTTGCGTATTGCTAATGGTGAAGAGGCCTATCAGATCGGGCACTCTTTGAATGCCATCCATAATGGGGGACTTTTCGGAACGGGCTTGGGGAACGGAACGTTTAAACTGGGATTTTTAAGTGAAGTTCATACCGATTTTGTCCTTGCCGGAATTGCCGAAGAGTTTGGATTTATAGGGGTATTTGCCGTCACGATGCTCTTTGTCATGATTTTGCATCGTCTCTTTAAAATTGCAAATCGTTCCAAAGCGGATACCGATTACCTCTTTAGTTTGGGGGTGGGATTACTGATTACTTTTGCTTTTATGATCAATGCATATGGAATCAGTGGATTAACTCCGATTAAAGGAATTTCTGTTCCGTTATTGAGTTATGGGGGATCAGCAATGTTGGCTTCTAGCATCGGTATTGGGATGGTGTTGATGATCTCTAAAAAAATAAAACCACAATCGGGAGAAGATGCATGACTTTGGTTTTCACGGGTGGCGGTACGGGCGGGCATTTGGTAATTGCTCTTTCGCTTGCACAAGCGGCGAAGGGACACGGACATAAAGTAGTTTTTATCGGTTCAATGAGCGGGCAAGATCGCCAATGGTTTGAACATAGCACGGTTTTTGAAGAAGCCTATTTTTTGGAAACGACGGGAGTGGTAAACAAAAAAGGGTTTGGAAAGCTAGGGGCAATGTGGAAAATTTTCAAAGCCGTTATTGAATCAAGACGTATTGTCAAAAGTTTGCATGCCGATGCGATTGTGAGTGTCGGAGGATTTTCAGCAGCACCTGCCGCCATTGCGGCGATTACCATGAAGCGCCCGTTGTACATACATGAGCAAAATGCGATAACCGGCAAACTCAATACCCTTTTACGTCCCTATGCAGCAGGTTTTTTCAGCTCTTATGAAACAGGGGCGGGGCATTGTGATTATCCGGTGAATGAGTTTTATTTTCAACAGGCACGAACTCGAACAGAGGTAAAAACCGTTATCTTTTTAGGAGGCTCTCAGGGGGCAAAGTTCATCAATGATCTTGCTTTGCAATGTGCCCCTTGGCTACGTCAAAAAGGGATTTTTATCATTCATCAATGCGGCGCTTCGGAAGAAGAACGTGTTCGTCATGCCTATCATGAGCTTGGAATTGATGCTGAGGTCTATGGATTTACAACACAAATTGCCCAATTGATCGCCAGAAGCGATTTTGCGGTGAGCAGATCGGGTGCGAGTACCTTATGGGAATTGTGCGCGGCACGGGTTCCGGCTTTTTATATTCCTTTTCCCTTTGCGGCGGCGGATCATCAGTTTCATAATGCGCGCTATATCGTAGAACACAATGTCGGATGGTGTGAGCGTCAGGGTGAAGGAATTTTACCAAAGCTCCAAGAGGCAATAAGCAGTGATATACAATCTAAAAGTGAAGCGTTGGGCCGTTTGATTGCTAACAATGGTGCACAGCACATTATTGAAACAGTTGAAAAAGATCTAAAGGATAAGCATTAATGACCTCAAAGCCCTTTTTGCTATAATCCCATTACTTACTTGTCACCGGCAAGAGACAATGAGAAGAGAAATTCAAGGAAACCAGCATGAAAAACATGTCTACGGGTAAATATCGCCCTTATCCTCAAGTTGATTTACCAAATCGTATTTGGCCTACCAAAACCATCACGCACGCTCCTTTATGGTGCAGTGTCGATCTTCGCGACGGAAACCAAGCGCTGATTACCCCGATGAATATGAATCAAAAATTACGCCTCTTCTCTCTCTTGCTGAAACTGGGATTTAAACACATCGAGGTGGGATTTCCGTCTGCCTCCAAAGTTGAGTTTGATTTTTTACGTACCCTTGTAGAACAAAAGCTGATTCCAGATGACGTAACGGTTCAGGTCTTAGTGCAGGCACGGGAACATTTGATCGACAAAACCTTTGAAGCATTGGCAGGAGTCAAAAAAGCGACCGTTCATTTATATAACTCTACGTCAACAGCACAGCGCAAAATCGTCTTTGGCAAAGAGGAAGATGAGATTATTGCATTGGCACTTGAGGGTGTTGATATGGTTAAAGCACGTGCGGCAAAGCATGATGGAGAGATTTTTCTAGAGTATTCTCCTGAGAGCTTTACGGGCACCGAGCTGGAATATGCTGCACGTATCTGTAATGCAGTCACAGATCGATGGGGTATCAGTAAAGAGCGTCCTGTCGTTATTAATCTTCCCGCAACGGTTGAGATGGCAACGCCCAATGTCTATGCTGATCAGATCGAGTGGATGGGACGTCATTTGACCAATCGTGAGCATGTGTTGATTTCAACGCATACGCATAATGACCGCGGAACTTCTGTTGCGGCGACTGAACTTGCTTTACTTGCAGGAGCTGATCGTGTTGAGGGGACATTGCTCTCAAACGGTGAACGTACGGGGAATGTCGATATTATCACATTGGCGCTGAACATGTATACTCAGGGTGTTGATCCTGAACTTGATTTCAGCGATTTGGAAACAGTTGTTCAAATCGTGGAAGAGTGCACGGATATGAAAACCCATGAGCGCCATCCTTATGTGGGTGAATTGGTTTACACGGCATTTTCAGGATCACATCAGGATGCTATCAAGAAAGGTCTTGAATATCAGCGCGCTAAAGAAGATGCGTTTTGGGAAGTTCCGTATTTGCCAATTGATCCTGCCGATGTAGGACGTAATTATGAGGGGATTATCCGTATTAATTCTCAATCAGGCAAAGGGGGAGTCGCGTATGTACTCGAAGATACGTTTGGGTACGCTTTGCCTAAAAAGATGCATCCTGAAATCGGTGGGATTGTTCAAAAAGTGACCGATAGTGTAGGTCGTGAACTGACTGCAGAGGAGATATTGGACATCTTTGAAAAGACTTATTTTGGTGAACCGCATGACATCGAATTTGTCGATTATTCAGTGGTTTCTGAGAGTGCAAAAGAACATTCTGCTAAATGTATTTTGGAATATACCCATAACGGTAAAACAATCCGCTCAGAAGGACAGGGAAATGGACCGATTGATGCGTGTAAGAATGCGCTGATGGTGGAATATTCTCATGCGTTTAAAATTCTTTCATACAGCGAACACTCACGCGGAGAACTCTCCAGTGCAGAAGCGGTTGCATATATTGAGATTCAGACCCAAACAGACGAAAAATTTTTCGGTGTCGGATGTGATAATGATATTACGGTAGCCTCTATTAAGGCAATGTTTAGCGCATTAAATAGAGCCTTCTCATAAGTAGCCACCGTAACACACGAAGAGCAAGGTCGCTCGCAGTAGTGCGAAAGCGTACCGATAGCGATTTGTTGCGGAGGCGATTTTCTTTTCGCAGAAATATTTTGCTTTGCAAAAGCGGTTCCCTTATTTTGTTACTTTTCTTATGAAAAAGAAAAGTAAAACTATCTTTTAAACCCTTCTTCGCTATAATCGCGACAATTTTACCCAAATGAGAGTAACCCATGATGGATGTCCGCGAAGCTTTTTTAGCCTTTTTTGAATCAAAACAACACGATCGAGTAGCAAGTTCCCCGCTTGTTCCTGATGATGCGACACTGCTTTTTACGAATGCCGGTATGGTTCCGTTTAAGTCGATTTTTACGGGAGAGATTCCTGCCCCTGCCAACCCAAGAGCAACGAGCTCCCAAACGTGTTTACGTGCAGGCGGAAAACATAATGATTTGGAAAACGTCGGTCATACCGCACGTCACCATACATTTTTCGAGATGTTGGGAAATTTCAGTTTTGGGGACTACTTTAAAGAAGAAGCGATTGCCTACGCATGGGAATTTATCACTGAAGTGATGAAATTGCCGGTAGAGAAGCTTTGGGTAACGGTTCATGAGAGCGATGATGAAGCTGAAGAGATGTGGAAAAAACACATTTCGGCTGATCGTATTATGCGTTTGGGTGACAAAGATAACTTTTGGCAAATGGGCGATACAGGTCCATGTGGACCGTGTTCAGAGATTTTTGTGGATCAGGGTGCGGAACATTTTAACGGACCTGAGGATTATATGGGAGGCGATGGGGATCGTTTCTTGGAAATCTGGAATCTTGTGTTTATGCAGTATGAGCGCAATGCAAAAGGGGAACTTAAACCATTGCCAAAGCCTTCTATCGATACGGGTATGGGATTGGAACGTGCGGTTGCGGTTCTGGAAGGGGTTCGTAGTAACTATGACTCAAGCCTTTTCATGCCGATTATTCGTAAAGTTGAAGCCCTGATCGGCAAGCCGTATGATTATGTCAGCGGTGCATCGTATCGCGTTATCGCCGATCACATCCGCACTGTAACTTTTTTGCTAGCGCAGGGGACAAACTTTTCAAACGAAGGGCGTGGATACGTTCTTCGCCGTATCTTGCGCCGTGCGGTGCGTCATGGATACTTGCTCGGATTTACCAAACCGTTTATGTTTGAAATAGCGGATACCGTAGCAGAACTGATGGGGAAACAATACCCGTATATCGTGGAAAAACTTTCGGTTCTCAAAGAGCAGATTATGCTGGAAGAAGAGCGTTTTTTCAAAACCATTGCATCAGGGATTGAACTGTTTAACGAAGAGCTCAAAAATACTAAAGCAACCTTTAGCGGTGAAGTAGCGTTTAAACTTTATGATACCTTCGGATTTCCGCTTGATCTAACGGAAGATATGTTGCGTGAGAAAAACTTAGGATTGGATACTGATACCTTTGAATCACTTATGAAGGAACAGCGAACCCGTGCAAAAGCGGCATGGAAAGGTTCGGGAGATGCGGCAGTTGAGGGAGACTTTAAAGCGCTTCTCGAAACCTTTGGCATTAATGCTTTTATCGGTTACGCCTACACCAAAGCACCGGTTAAAATACAAGCATTGTTAAGTGAAAGTTTCCAGCGTGTCGAATCTCTGCATGCCTGCCAAAAAGGATGGGTACTTCTGGAAGAGACCCCTTTTTACGCACTAAGCGGGGGACAAGCGGGCGATAAAGGTACCTTGGGTGACAAAGCAACCGTCTTGGATACGCAAAAGTTTCACGGACTCAATCTTTCTCATATTGAAACAACGACAACGATTAGCGTAGGGGAAACGGTAGAGGCGATTGTGGATCTATCACGCAATGAGATCGCGAAACATCACTCTGCTACGCATTTATTACACGCGGCCTTGTATGAATTGCTAGGTGAACATATTTCCCAAGCAGGTTCTTTAGTCGAGCACAATCGCTTGCGCTTTGACTTCTCTCATCCAAAAGCGATGAGCCACGAAGAAATTGCCCTCGTTGAAGAGCGTGTGAATCAGCATATTTTCCATGCGCTTACCGGATTGACCAAAGAGATGAGCATCGATGAAGCTAAAAAGAGCGGTGCCAAAGCGCAGTTTGGTGAAAAATACGGCGATCGCGTACGTGTTGTTGATTTTGGCGGTGCATCCGTAGAGTTTTGCGGAGGTACGCACGTAGAGAACACAGCGGTAATCGGTACGTTTATCATCACCAAAGAAAGCGGTGTGAGTGCAGGGGTGCGCCGTATCGAAGCAGTATGCGGAAATGCCGCGTACAATGTGTTCAAATCTCAGCGTCATCTCCTCGAAGAAGTAGAGAGTTCGGTAAAAAACCGTGACGTCCTTGCAGGGGTAGAGCGTCTCAAAGAACAAGTGAAGACACTCAAACATGAGATGAGCACTCTGGCATCAGCATCCAAAGAAGAGTTAAGTCTTACGATGATGGGCTCAACTGCGGTTGTCGTAGCTCAGTTGGGTGCGGGTGATATTAAGGAACGTATCGATGAACTTAAGAACGAGCATGAGTCGGTTGCCGTAATGTTATTCCAAGTCAAAGACGATAAAGTGTTACTCGCAAGCGGTGTCAAAAATGCAAATGCAAAAGCAGGGGATTGGATCAAGACAATCGCCCCGATATTAGGCGGCGGTGGGGGCGGACGTCCTGATTTTGCGCAAGCAGGCGGAAAAGATCCTAGTAAAATAGGTGAAGCCAAAGAGGCCGCAATAGCCTACATAACAAAGGAATTAGCATGAAAGCTTTTTTAGTACAAACATTTGCAGATTATCGCACCACGATTATCTTTTTACACATTATCAGTGCCGTTTTATGGGTAGGTGGAATGATCACGATGCGTTATGCCGCACATGCGTCATGCAGTATGATTGAAGATCCAAAGTTGCGAATGCAACGCGCAGCGCATGCTCTTGGTCGTTTGTTTAACATCGCCTGGCCTGCTGCAACAGTGTTGATCATCACGGCTATTTTGATGGCAGTGGGGCTTGGTTTTCGTGAAGCTGCAGTGGATGTAAACGGTAATATTATCGATGATTATGCGATGAGTTTGTATCAGACTGTGCATATCAAAGAGGCGATCTGGATCGTTATGGTAATCAATTTGGGTGCGATGATGTACCGACGCTCACAGGCAGCCAAAGCATTGGCAGCGGATAATTTGGCGCGTGCCAAAGAGATGCTAACTCCGATCGCGCAATACATGGTTCCCGTGAATATTGCATTGGGTGTTATCGCTATTTTTATGGGTGTAGTTTTACGTAACGCATATTAATGCTACGACTTTGCTCTTCTTCCATTACCCGTGCGCAGATTTTGAGTGCGGCGGGTATCCCCTTTTTCCAAGAATCTGTCGATTTTGATGAAGATTCCATTATTGCTTCTACTCCCAAAAACTTTGTGTATCAAGCTACATTGGGAAAATACCGCGTAAATTTGGAAAAATTCGGTTGTAGCGATTATCCTTTGCTCGTAGCCGACACCGTTGTTACGGCACAAGGAAGAATCTTGCGTAAAGCCAAAGATGAGAACGATGCACGAGCTATCTTGGCAACACAAAGCGGCAGTGAAGTCTCCATCATCACCTGTATGATTTATAAAACACCCCGACTTGAACTTCTCGATATCTCTTCAACCCGCTATTTTTTTAATCCATTCGATCCGGAGGCACTGGAAGCCTATATCCAAAGTAATGAATGGCAGGGGAAAGCGGGTGCGTGTATGGTGGAGGGATTTTGTAAATCGTACATACGGGAAGTCCGAGGGTTTGAAAGTACGGCTATGGGGCTTTCAATTGAAGTATTAAAGCCGTTTTTAACATGAACAATCCATATGAAAATGAACTCAAAGCGCTAAAACGATCAGGGCGGTACAGAGAGCGTACTCTGGTTAATGAAGCCTTGCTGGATGGTGCTTCCAATGATTATTTGGGCTTAGCCCATCTCAAAAAACTGCATGTTAAAACATGTGAAACACTCAACTCTTTTTCATTTCATGCCCCTAAATCGTCCATGCTGGTCAATGGTTATCATCCTATCCATCGTGACTTTGAAGAGGCGTTATGCAAAGCAAACGGGTTTGAAGCGAGTATCGTTATGGGGAGCGGATTTAATGCCAATATAGGGATGATAGAGTCTCTTGCCAGAAAAGGGGATTTGCTTTTAATGGATGAGTCCTATCATGCCAGCGGGGTGATGGCGACGCGTATGTGCGATGCGAAAGTGGAATTTTTCGCGCACAATGACGCAGTAGCATTAGAGCAAGCTCTTCAAAAAGCGACTGAAAAGCGGATTATCGTAGCTGTTGAAGGGATTTATTCGATGGGCGGGGACAAGCTCGCACGAGAGATTTTAGAGGTATGTGAACGTTATGATGTCCTGATCATTTTGGATGAAGCGCATAGCAGCGGCGTGATTGGAAAAAATCTGATGGGTATTCTCGATTTTTATGATATCAAACCAACAGCCAATATGATCAAAATGGGGACTCTGGGCAAAGCCTACGGAAGCTTTGGGGCGTATGTACTCTCGTCACAACACATCAGTGACTATCTTATCAATCGTGCTAAAAATGTGATCTACGCAACAGCTCCTTCTTTGTATGATACGGCATTGGCGCAGCATGCTCTTAATTATATTCGAGATAATGTAGAAAGTTTAAAAGAAGCCATTGCAGCACGTCAGCGTATTGTAAAAGAGATACTTAGATTCGATATTGACGGCTTGATTGTCCCTATCGTAATCGGAAACAATACGCGTGTAATGGAGTTGCAAAAATCGTTAAAAGAGGAGCTTGGAGTATTGGTAGGTGCCATCCGTCAGCCAACTGTGAATCGTGCAATTATACGTCTTATCGCACGGCTTGATATCCCAGAAGAGACTTTGATACGTGTGTGTGAACGTTTTAGTCACATTAGGGTAAAATCACACGATGAATAGTATCTATATAGATCGGTTGAGTGTTGCTTATGGAGAGTCGGTACTGGTTGATTGCAGTTTCGAGATCGGGCGTTCGCTTGCTCTCGTAGGTGAGAGTGGAAGCGGAAAATCGCTGATTCTCAAAGCTCTTTTAGGATTGTGTGACACTGCTTTGAAGGTATCTTTACAAGAGCGCTCATCTTTTGAGTGGAGCAGAGGTAAAAATGTGGCGCTTGTCCCTCAGAATCCTTTTACGGCACTCTCCCCTCTAACGAGGATTAAAGATCAGATGTTTTTAGCAAACGAACGCTCAGCAGAGTTGTTCTCTTTGTTGGGACTCGATATTGCTTTGTTAGAACGGTATCCTAACGAACTTTCAGGGGGACAATTGCAGCGGGTAGTTGTGGCAATGGCGCTTGGATCCAATCCTAAACTGCTGCTATTGGATGAACCGACAACTGCGTTGGACGGGGATTCTCGAATAGTGATGATTGAACAGCTCCTCTCTTTGCAAGAGATATTAGGGTTCTCACTCCTCTTTGTAACCCACGATATGGGTGTTGCAGCAGCTTTATGCGAGGACATATGTGTTTTGCAAAAGGGAAAAATTATTGAGAGTGGAAAGTTGAAGAAAGTCTTAGAAAATCCAAAAATGCCGTATACATCTCAATTAATAGAAGCTGATTTTAAAAACCGGGAATACAGAAAATGAATAAAAATTTATGGATCGCACTGGGTCTGGTCATCATGATACCTTTGGGGTACTTGGGATACGTTATTTACAGTTTTGAATACGAAACTCAGCGTTTAATTAACTATAAGCCGAGATTGACGACGGAAGTTTACGATCGAAACGGCGAAAAGATTGCCAACTTATTCAGTAATGAACACCGTTACTATGTATCCATAGACAACATTCCCCCTCGTCTTATTGAGGCATTGCTCGCGATTGAGGATACCGACTTTTTTGAGCACAGCGGCGTAAATCCTGATGCGATTATGCGTGCTATTATTAAAGATGTCAGCGCCGGAAAGCTTAAAGAAGGTGCGAGTACGATTACTCAGCAATTGGTAAAAAATGCCCTTTTAACGAGAGAAAAGAAATTTTCGAGAAAGTTTAAAGAGGTCTTGTATGCGATACGTATCGAACAGGAACTGACAAAAGAGCAGATTTTGGAGCGTTATTTTAATGAAATCTATTTGGGGCATGGTTATTATGGAATCAAAACGGCTTCAGATGGCTATTTTAGAAAAAGTCTTAAGGAGCTGACACTCAAAGAGATGGCAATGCTGGTGGCTCTTCCAAAAGGACCCAATTTTTATGCGCCTACTAAAAACTATGAGTTGAGTTTGGGTCGTGCTAATCGTATTATTGAGCGAATGTTAAATCTTGGATGGATTGATCAAGAAACGTATGATCGTGCAACACAAGAGCGCCCAAAAGTTTACAATGATACATTGAGTAAGAACTCAGGTCCGTATGTTATTGATGAAGTTATGCGTCAGCTTGGAGATGCCTTTCCGGATATCCGAAGCGGTGGATATAAAATTTACACCACTATTGACATGCGGCTTCAGGAAGCTGGATACAAGGCGCTTCAGTCAGGACGTAATGAGATCATAGACCGAGCACAAGAAGCGGGAGAATTGGATGCCAATATACAATCACAGTTAAATGGTGCCTTGATGAGTTTGGATCCCAATACGGGTGAGATTTTGGCAATGGTGGGAGGATATGATTATTCAACGAGTCCTTATAACCGTGTAACTCAAGCCAAGCGCCAACCGGGTTCTGCTTTTAAGCCGTTTGTGTATCAAGTAGCGCTTGATAGCGGAATGTCTCCGGCATCGCTTGTCCCTGATATTGCCCGTACTTATACCTATGCAGGTGAGGGTGGCGAAGAAAAAACATGGAAACCTAAAAACTATAAGAATGAGTATAAAGGGATGGTGACGATCCGTGATGCGCTGACCCATTCTCGTAACTTGGCAACGATCAATATGGTGAGTGATATGGGTTTTGGAAAAGTGGTTGATGGTCTGCATCGTTATGGAATCGTAGAAAATCTTCCTCCTGATCTCTCAATTGCACTTGGAACAATCGGAGTATCTCCTTTTAATTTGGCAAAATATTATACGATGTTTGCAACAGGGGGTGTGTTGACGAATCCAATTTTGATTCGTCAGGTTATTACTCCTAAAGGAGAGACATTTCGCTATGAAAATAAGCGTCGTCAAGTCAATACGCGTGAACAAATTTATCTTATGACGTCGATTTTGCAAGATGTTGTTCAATACGGAACAGGAACGGGGGCAAGTGTTCCGGGGCTTGAAATCGCGGGTAAAACAGGGACAACCAATAAAAATGTGGATGCATGGTTTATAGGATACTCACCTACAGTAGAAACAGTAGTGTGGATGGGACATGATAACAATACGCCAATGCGGCGAAGTGAAACGGGAGGGCGGGCAGCCGCTCCTATTTTCCGTTATTATTACCAAGATTTATTGCGTATTTATCCCAATACGAAGCGTTCTTTTGATCGACCTGCAGGTGTTTATACAGAAGGCCAAGGAGATTCAAATACAACTGAGAATTTTACGGATCTCTCTAAAACTCCTGATACACTGCAAGAGCAAGCACCTAAAACCGATGAACAATTGGTCTTTTAAAGGGACAAGATGACCGGTGGTATTTTTGTCCATAATATTAAGCCCTTGCATCATACTCTTAATTTTCTCCCTATTCTTCTCTCTGGGTTTGTCAGCTTTCAGATCCTTTAATTTTTTTCTATTAAAAATAACAATATAAGAATAAATCATATTTCTAAATAATACGATATAATAATTCGTTATAAAATCACTCTACAAGGAATTTCAAATGGGAACAGTTCTGGTTTTGATAGGTATAGGGTTTGTATTTGCTCTTTTGGTTTTTTTCTTTTGTGAAGAAAAGTCGCTTAAGGATGTAAAGTTTTCTGATATGAAATGTATGATCGCGGAAGATGCTAACATATCGGAATGTTTTGAAAAGTTTAAAACGGTTCGTTATCTGGCTTTTTATTTTGCAGTTATGTTTGTTTTTGATCTTCTTATTGCAAACTTTGTCTATCTTCCCCAGGGCTTCGGTCTGCTTGAGATAACATTGTATACATTTGTACCATCTCTTGTTGGATCAGGTATCATCTTGCTGGTCAAATGGACATATCAACCGATTATCAAACTTGTCTCGTCATTTTTATTCGGATCTATTTTTATGGGGGCGTCAGGGTTGGCTTTCACCTTGACCTATCTCATAAATGGCTAAAAAAAGTGAGGTTCTTTTTGTGGAACCTCTGCTTCATAAAAATAACTAAATATCAGTGTTTTTTGGTTGCTTGCGTAAGATAAAACCAAACACTTCCCCCGACGATAATAAGCATAACCGGGGCAAGATAAGGTTTATCAGCAACCATCTTATAGCCTTCGATCAGTGCGCCTCCAAAAAGATAACTTCCTCCTCCTACAACGACCGTCCAGACGAGTGCTCCCAGCGCATTATAGGTACTGAACTTCCAAAAACTGTATTTACTCAACCCAATCGCAAGAGGGATGAGTGTTTTGAGACCGTAAATAAATTTTTTCATAATGATGATCCACGAGCCGTGGCGCTTCATGAGAAGATGGGAAAAGGCAAGTTTGCGCTTGTGTTTTTTTAAATATTCCATCATCTCACTTTTATGATAACGAGACATATAAAACAGCAGAGTGTCTCCGATAAAATTAGCGATGAAGGCAATACTCATAGAAAGCCCCAAGTCCATTTTTCCCATAAAACTCAAAACTCCGGCACCTAGCAAGGCGAGAAATCCTCCGCCTAATGAGTATAAAAAAACGACCAAGTAACC
The DNA here is from genome assembly GCA_030693335.1 of Sulfuricurvum sp. Classification (GTDB taxonomy): domain Bacteria; phylum Campylobacterota; class Campylobacteria; order Campylobacterales; family Sulfurimonadaceae; genus Sulfuricurvum. Next base: position 34,266 of record JAUYAU010000007.1, on the reverse strand, counting down.
GTAAGTCGTGAGATTGCTGAGCATATCATCCATAATTATAATTTCCTTATTTTTGCAATTTCATCACGCAGGCGTGCAGCTTCTTCAAATTCGAGTTTCTTGGAAGCCTCTTTCATTTTGGCAGTGAGCTCATCTACCAGTTTTTTACGTTCGGCAGCAGGGAGTGTTTTCGCTTTTTTCGATCGGTTGTAAAGTTCACCCACGTCTTCGAGTTTGAGGTTTTCATCGAGAGAGCGTTTTGTCGTTATAGGGGTAATGCCATGTTCGATGTTATAGGCCTCTTGGATGGCACGCCTGTCATTTGTCTTTTTGATGGCACGTTCCATTGAGCCGGTTATTTTGTTGGCATAGAGTATGACACGGCCACGGGAATTACGCGCACCGCGTCCGATGGTCTGGATCAGTGAGGTTTCGGAGCGCAAAAATCCTTCTTTGTCCGCATCCAAAATGGCGACAAGACTCACTTCTGGCAAATCAAGCCCTTCGCGCAGGAGATTAATCCCGATGAGGACATCAAAGTCTCCTATGCGCAGTCCCCGTATGATCTGATTACGCTCAATGGTATCAATTTCAGAGTGCATGTATTGCACCTTTATCCCTAAGTCTGCGAGGTATTTGGTGAGTGCTTCCGCCATTTTTTTGGTCAGTACTGTTACGAGGACACGATCCCCCAATGCAACCGTTTTGATAATTTCATCGTGTAAATCTTCGACTTGATTGGTGGAAGACTTGATGGTGATGGGAGGATCGATCAGTCCCGTTGGGCGAATGATTTGATGGGCAACGATGGTACTGAGTTCCAGCTCTTGCAGGGCAGGGGTTGCAGAGACAAAGAGATAGTGCGGTGACTTGGCCAGATATTCATCGATCATCAGTGGGCGGTTGTCAAGCGCACTTGGGAGACGAAAACCATAGTCTACTAAAACTTCTTTACGACTGCGATCTGCCGCATACATCCCGCGAAACTGCGGTAAACTCACATGCGATTCATCAACGATGATGAGAAACTTGTCGTGATGCAAGGTAAAATAATCGAGCAGAGTGTATGGAGCCTCTCCTGGAAGTTTGTCGGTCAAAAGGCGGGAGTAGTTTTCGATCCCCTTACACATTCCGGTGGCTTGGAGCATTTCGAGATCAAATTCACACCGCTGACGCAGTCTTTGCGCTTCGACTATTTTTCCTTGAGCTTCAAGCTCTTGGAGCCTTTCTCCCAGCTCATCTTCAATACGTTTGATAGCGCGGGAGAGTTTGTCTTGACTCACAGCAAACTGACTCGTGGCATAGATGGTAACGGTGTCATGGTTCTCAGTCACTGTATTGCTCAGCGGTTCAAAATAGATGATCCGCTCCACTTCATCTCCGTAAAATTCAACCCGTATTGCCTGATCTTGCCAATAAGGAGGATAAATATCGATCACTTCCCCATTGACCCGTATGTTCCCGCCGTCAAAATAAGCATCGTTACGGGTATATCCCATCTCAACGAGGCGTAAAAGAAGCTGTTTTTGATTGATCTCATCCCCTATTGCGATCACCTGCACCATCTTCTCATACTCTTCAGGATCACCCAAACCGTAGTTAGCAGAGACAGAAGCGACGACGATCACATCATCATAGCTGAGAAGATTTGCCGAGGCAGAGAGTCGCAAACGCTCCAGTTCTTCATTAACAGAGCTGTCTTTTTCGATGAAGAGATCTTGACGAGGAATGTACGCCTCAGGCTGGTAATAATCATAATACGATACAAAATATTCAACATGGTTTTGTGGAAAGAAACTTCTAAACTCACTGTACAGCTGTGCCGCAAGCGTTTTGTTATGGGTCATGATGATGGTTGGCAGCTGAACACTTTCGATAACCTTGGCCATAGTGTACGTTTTACCGCTACCCGTGACTCCTTCCAGTGCTACAAAGCGCTCACCATGCTTGATAGCACTGCTAAGTGTCTCGATAGCGACAGGCTGATCACCGGCAGGTTGATAGGGGGTATGGACTTTAAAAATCGGCAATGAATGACCCTGAAATAAAATAGATTATAGTGGCAGAATTATAGCGGAATAGTTGTTTTTCAAAGAAGATGACTGCCTATAGGCTGTTGAGTTAAGGTGAGTTTTCGAATGAGGTTTGTGAGAAAAAGTAATTTATTTGAATAATAGGTTTTGTTCTGTAACACTTATGAGAGCATTGATACATTTTTAAGCATAATTTTCAGAAGTCATGCGATTGACATTCGTGTTGGCTGTATATGCATTAGCAAGGTAAAGTAAAATTGGTTTTTTTATTATTTTATACCAAGCACAATACTCACCATCGTATCAATATCATCCATTTCATGCGGATGTAACGAAGCAATGGCCTTGGAGGTCAATCGGTTATTATCGATTGAGCGGACTTGATCGATAACGATATCTGAATCGTAGTCCAATGCCTCTCGTTTATTAATGCGATACCGAAGAGGTTGGGTATCATCGATTAGTTTGGTGGATAGTGGAATGACTATGGTTGTTGTATGCCCTATGCTATTTAGCATATCACTTTGGTAAATCAGCACGGGTCGTATTTTGCCTATCTCATCCCCTTTTTTAGGATTGAGGTTGGCTAAATAGATGTCACCGCGTTTCATACCAATCCATCATTTAGCGTATCATCAAATTCTTGAACCATAGACAACGAATGATCTCGTACTTTTAAAGATGCTCGTTTCATTTGCTCTTTGAGTTGTTCTTGTTTTAATGCTTCATGGTAATAGGTGACTGATCGGCGAATTAATTCGCTCTTTGTAATTTTGAGGGTCTTAACCATATCGTTGAGTGTTTCATAAAAGGTGTCATCTGATTTTAATGTGATCGTATGCATGATCTCTCCAATCAATAGTATTTTATGTATTATAGCAAGTTACTTACTTTAGTATTACTAAATTACTTAAATACTTTATTTATCAAAGAACTTATAGAAAACCCAATTTTTACCAAGACAACTGCCTCTACACTGCCCAATCAAAAAATATTAAAATTAATTGCTGTTTTTTTATAGGAGTACTATAGGCTTCTGACATTTTAGCTGCGCTTGTCTAGAAAATCTAGATCAGCATGGTTATATCACATTTTAATCACAAAAAGAGACAAACTATATTATTTGATAAATATATATTAAGAATAATGTATAATCATAGTTAAAATTATTCAAATTAGTGAGTTATATTTAGTTTTTATGACATTTTAAAATAAAAGAAAAAATAAAATGAATCCTATAAAGTTTACTCAAAGCCTTCGGTTTAAACTGCTATTACCTGTTTTCTATGCAATCGTATTTTTAGTTCTTGTTTTGCATTTTTTTTGGATGCCGGTACATATCAATGATGCGCGTGATGATTTTAAGCAAACACAGATACGGATGCTGAGTATTTTACAACAGGCCTTGACGAAACCGTTAGTAAATCATGACATCAAACAAGTACACATTATTCTTGAACAAAGTAAAATAGATATACCAGAATGGATTAGTATAACTTTGGAAGATTCCAGCGGCAAGCGTCTTTACCCGCAGGTCTCTTCCAAATTACCCATAGGAAATGAAATTTTATGGTTTACTCAAAAATTGTCGTATCAGGGTACTAATCTAGGTCAGCTCACCGTAGCAAGCGATTCGATGAATAGAATAAAAGCAGAAAGTACCCGTATTTTTATCTTAGAAAGTTGGTTGCTATTGCTCTTAGCCCTAACCGGTGCCAGTTTTATATGGTTGCAAAGTCGTATTCTTCTTCGCCCTTTAAAAGATATGGAATACGTAGCTATACGGATGGGGGATGATGATTTTTTAACATTATTACCTGATATATCGAATGACGAAGTAGGGCAGCTGGTACGAGCATTTGAAGTAATGCGGGATAAGCGCTTGTTAGCTGAGAATCGTTTGCAGTTAGCGGCTAGTGTATTTATACATGCCAGAGAAGGGATTTTAATCACGGATCTTAATGGTACGATTGTAGATGTGAATGATGCATTCACCCGCATAACAGGATACACACATGAAGAAGCCTGCGGGAAAAATCCGCGTATGTTAAAATCCGGACGTCAAAGTACAGAGTACTACACTCAGATGTGGCAATCTCTCAGCGAAAATGGCTATTGGCAAGGTGAAGTATGGAATCGCCGTAAAAATGGTGAGACCTATGCCGAAATGATTACCATCAGTGCTGTGACTGATATCACGGGAAAAGTACAACATTATGTTGCTTTATTTACAGACATTACACCTATGAAAGAGCATCAGCATCAGCTCGAGTACATTGCCCATTATGATGCGTTAACCAGTCTTCCCAATCGGGTACTTTTGGCTGATCGGCTGGAACAAGGGATGATGCAAAGCATGAGACGAGAGCGTTCATTGGCTGTTGTGTATCTTGATTTGGATGGCTTTAAAGCAATCAATGATACGTATGGTCATGATACAGGCGATAAACTTTTAGTAACAGTTTCAGAACGCATGAAAGGAGCTTTGCGCGATGGTGATACCCTTTCACGCATCGGGGGTGATGAGTTTGTTGCTATCCTTGTCGATTTGGAAGAACCGGAGCATTGCACACCGATATTAGAGCGTTTATTAGAAGCAGCCTCTGAACCTGTTGTCATCCAAGATACTACTTTACGAGTTAGTGCCAGCATAGGGGTAACTATCTATCCAAAAGATGAGACCGATGCTGACTTGCTTTTACGTCATGCCGATCAGGCGATGTATGTGGCAAAACAAGCGGGTAAAAATCGCTATCATATTTTCGATGTAGATCAGGATGAAGCGGTGAGAATCCGGCATGAATCCATGGAACAAATCCGGGTGGCTTTTGAAAAACGGGAATTTGTTCTTTATTATCAGCCAAAGGTTAATATGAAAACAGGAGAAGTAACCGGCGCTGAAGCTTTGATCCGTTGGGAACATCCCGAGCGCGGATTACTGCCACCTGCTAATTTTCTCCCTATCATAGAAAATCATCCTATTAGTCTTGAGCTTGGTGAATGGGTTATAGAAACCGCATTACTCCAAATGGAACAATGGCATACCGCAGGTTTGGATATCAAAGTCAGTGTTAATATTTCAGCCATGCAACTACAGGATAAAAATTTTGTATCTCGCTTGAGTAAGCTTTTATCAAACCATCCAAATATCAAACCTCGCTGTTTAGAGTTGGAAATACTCGAAACTAGTGCCTTAGAAGATATGACTCAGATCTTCGTGATCATGCACGATTGTAAAAAGATGGGAGTTGGTTTTGCATTAGATGATTTTGGAACAGGGTATTCATCGCTTACGTATTTAAAACGCTTGCCGGTAGATGTGCTTAAAATCGATCAAAGCTTTATCCGTGGGATGATCAACGATACCGATGACTTGGCCATAGTAGAAGGAGTTATAGGGTTATCGACATCTTTTAATCGGGAAATTATCGCTGAAGGGGTTGAAAGCATTGTTCATGGTCAAATGCTTCTGTCGCTTGGTTGTGTCTTAGCACAAGGCTATGCCATTGCCCGTCCTATGCCAGCAGAGAATATGCATAACTGGGTTCGCACATGGCTTCCTGATCCTTCGTGGACAGCATGGAGCGGTCATGCTTTGTCTTATCATGACAGGATGATCGTCTTTGTCGAAGTTAAACATCGGCATTGGCTTCGTGATATTGACACCTATTTGAAGGGAGCACGGAACTCACCACCGCCAATGGATGCGGCTCAATGCCTGTTTGGGCAGTGGCTTGGGGCAGAGGGGAATACCTATTATAGTGATCGATCTGAATTCTCAGACGTGATTTCGCTGCACGAAAAAGTACATTCACTCGGTCATAAATTACTCAATTTGCATCAGGAAGGCAAAGAGGATGAAGTAGATGCTATGACCTCTGAATTGCATGTATGCAGTGCGGAATTGATCGAAAAATTGCGTATATTGATTTCAGAAAAGTGTATGCATTAATATACCTAAAGCTAGTTATGATAGTAGTTTTATAGTGGTCGCATTACAGCGAAATTGCTGTTTACGCGCAGCCGCACCCAGTCCCGCAGCTCTCATTACCAGACTTGTCAGTAGATTCAAGGGTCCACTCATCCGTAGAGCCGCAACCGACATCACAACTAACACCCGTACTGCAACCAGAGACAGCCGTAGCATTGATAGCGACTCTGATTACAAAATTATCACCTTGGGCTTTTTGCGAATAGAACTTATGTTTACCACAGAACTCTTCATTCATGAGTTCAGCTAGAATATTTGCATATTTATAGGCTTCTTGCTGTGTATTGAATGTATTGCCGTTGGTGTATTCGCTTTTTTTAAAACATGCACATTCGTGTTCCATTAGTACTGCATACATAGAAGGATTTCCTTTTGATTGTTAAATCCTGAAGTATAGTTATTATAAGAAAAATAAGCACGCTTTTAAAAAAGTAATTGTTGTTTCTAAAAGTTTTTTTACTTTAGCAGAATAAATGTACTACTGACGATAGGATTATCTTTTCTCTTCGCTTTTCATCAAAAAGGCAGTTTCATTGAGCAATTCAATGATAGTGTTTTTTTCTTTATCGGTTAATGATGCCGAACCTTCAAATAAGTCCATCTCTCGTAAAGCTTCTAGTATATGTCCTTTGGCTGCGACATAGGCACTCTTTGCCTGCGGACTCAATGCTTCTAATTTTACATGATTTTCTTTAGTCATCGTATGACTCCTATTTTCAAGATAACCTATTATGCCAAAACTATTAAAAAGAAAACATTTATTCTTTTATTACTTTTGAGAGTGAGGAAAAATTTTGTTTTTAGAGGTGACTAACTATTTTCCCATCTCTTGCAGGTATTGTTTATATGCAACTTTTTGCAATTTTTCTGATTTTTGTTCTACTTCACTTTGCAGTTTATTTTTATACGCTGCTATTTTTTTTCTAAGAGAAGCGTCACTGGAGCCAATAATCTGAGCTGCTAATATCCCTGCATTTTTTGCACCATTAATCGCTACGGTGGCAACTGGAACGCCGCCTGGCATTTGTACGATTGACAGCAGTGAATCCATTCCATCCAATGAAGAGGATCTTACGGGAACACCAATGACTGGGAGAACCGTTAGCGCAGCAACCATGCCCGGTAAATGAGCCGCACCGCCAGCTCCGGCAATAATGACTTTTAAACCTCTCTCTTCAGCGCTGTCGGAATATTTAACAAGCTTTTGGGGTGTTCTGTGAGCAGAGACAATATCTACTTCATAATCAATGCCAAACTCTTCACACATTTCAATGGCAGCACTCATGACGCTTAGATCTGAGTCACTCCCCATAATAATTCCAACCAATGGTTTACTCATATTCTCTTACTCCCTTTAATTTTTAAAACGCTTTTTGCTCTCATCGCCTTTTCCAATGCTTTATCAATATCATCATCCAATACGGTAATGTGCCCCATTTTTCTAAAGGGCTTTGTAAAACTTTTACCATAAAAATGAAACGATAATTCCGGAATCTCAAGTGCTTCATGGATCCCTTCGATAATAGGTTCTCCCTCGTAACCTTCTTCACCTAAAAGGTTTACCATAACCGAAGGAGAGAGTAATTTGGTCGAACCAAGAGGCAGATTGGTAACGGCTCGGATAATTTGTTCAAACTGTGATGTAGCACATGCCTCAACCGTATAGTGCCCAGAATTGTGAGGTCTTGGAGCAATTTCGTTGACGAGTACATCACCACTTTTCGTCAAGAACAACTCAACGCCAAAAATACCGACACCATCAAGCACTTCAATGGATTTTACAGAGATTTCTAGGACTTTTTTTTCAATTTCTTGAGAGATTTTTGCCGGTGCCATGACAATGTCGCAAATGTTTACTCGATCATCAAAGAGCATCTCTACAACGGGATAACATTGGATTTCGCCTTCTATGTTTCTGGCGACAATAACGGCCAGTTCTTTATCAATATCGACGAGTTCTTCAATAAAGGATTCGGTTTTGATGCAGTTTTTAATATCTTCAGGCGTTTTAAGCATAAGGACGCCCTTGCCATCATATCCTTCCATTTTTGTTTTTTGAATAACGGGAAACCCAAAACTGGCAAGATCTTCATCGGTCTCAACACTTCTGTATTTAGGTACAGGAATGCCTCGTTCATCTAAAAGTTTTTTTTGTTCGTATTTATTTTGAATCAATTCCATTACATAAGGAGAGGGATGTATGTTGTGTCCGTTATCATAAAGCTTTTTTAAAATAGTTGTATCAACATGTTCCGTTTCAAACGTTGTTACATCGGTTTCTTGAACAAGTTGTTCTAATTTTTCTTTATCGTGAAAACCGCCCATAATATGTTTATCTGAAACCTGAGCAGCAGGACAGTTGAAAGTAGGATCTAAAATCGTAACATGAAAGCCCATTTTTTTGGCTTTTTGAGACATTATTTTTCCCAGCTGTCCCCCACCGATAATGCCTAGTTTTAAATTAGAATAGTTGAAGTTTTTATCCATGTTTTCTCTTTATAGACTGTATACGGTATTTTAACCTAACAACTTTGTTAACCATATAAGCTTTAAAGATAACTTTTCAAGCCACTATGAGAGTATGACCATGACATCGGTGATGATACATTTGCCGCCGTATTTTTTCACAAATGTGCGAATCTCTTCTTTCATAGAGATGAATACGTTTTCTTCGCAAAGAGTAAAGACATAAATATTTGTAAATACATCGCTAACATCATCTGCGGTTTTTAAACCATGTCCACCACGGCCTTCAATGTCTTTAATGATTGTATAGGCATTTATTTCATGTTGTTTGAACAGTTCTAACAATCTGGTTATGTAAACGGCTTCAATAACAAGTTCAACTTTTTTCATGCTTTTCATATTTTCATCTCCATAATGTATTGATGATGAAATAGTATAACGGTATTCCCAATGAAATATTAAAAGGGAACGTGACAGCTAGACTCAAAGGTAAATAAATACCTGGATTTGCTTGAGGGACTGAGAGCCTCATAGCTGCTGGAACGGCAATATACGAGGCGCTGGCACTTAAAAGGGCTAAAAGAAAAGCATCCCCTTTTGAAAGATCAAAGAAATACGCCAAACCAGCGCCTACCAATGCATTAATGGTTGGCATAATGAGGGCAAAAGCGATTAGGAAGAATCCTACTTTTTTAAGTTCATGAATCTTTCTAGCGGCAACAAGCCCCATATCAAGAAGGAAAAATGCGAGGAAGCCTTTGAATAGCGTTCCAAATAGGGGTTCCATAGAAATCCACCCTTTTTCTCCCGATACTATCCCAATAAAAAGTGCCCCGATTAATAAAAATACGGATGGATTTAAAAAAGCTTCCCTTAGAATCTCTTTCCATTCAGTTTTCCCTTCGCCATCACTATTGGAGCCTTTGGCAAACAGTGCAGCAAATACCAGACCGATAACAATAGCAGGAGACTCCATGAGCGCCATGGACGCTACCATGAAACCGCCATATTCCACCCCTACTGTATGCAGATAGGTAATACCTGTAATAAAGGTAACCGCACTGATAGAACCATAAGTAGCAGCAATCGCAATGGCATTGTAAACATCTACTTTTCTTTTTAAAATAAAGAAACTGTAGATAGGGACAAGCAAAGACATAAGTACTGCCAGAAGAAGGGCTTTGAAAATGTAAAAATCCAATCCGCTCTTAGAAAGTTCATACCCACCATGTAATCCAATGGCTATGAGCAAATACAAAGAAAATAGCTTAGGTAAAGGCTGCGGTATTGATAAATCTGATTTTAAAAAAACAGCAAGCATCCCTAAAAAAAAGAATAATACGGGGGGATTTGTAATGTTTTGCAGTATAAGATTGATGTCCATTTTTATAACTCCGTGATTTTACTTTGGCAGATGGTAGCAAAAAGGCTCTTTAGGATTTGCTGTGCGCTCTATCTAGTTTCTGAAATTCTATTTTTATTTATTTTAAAGTTATTGTTCTAATAATATTTGTGTATAGTTTTGAATTAAAAGTATGAACATTTTTGGAGAGTTTAATGAAAGATTTTGATAAGCAACATATATTGCATCCTTATGCTCCATCAACGCCACTGAGCGATATGGAGCTGGTTAAATCTGCAAGCGGTGTTTATCTGGAGCTGGACAGTGGTAAAAGAATCATTGATGGGATGAGCTCTTGGTGGTCTGTTATTCACGGCTATAATGTCCCTGAACTCAATACTGCAGCAATGGAACAACTCTCAAAGATGAGTCATGTAATGTTTGGGGGTCTGACGCATGAACCGGCGATCAAGCTTGCCCAAACACTGCTGGAGATTACGGATGAGAGCCTTGAATATATCTTCTTCAGTGATTCAGGGAGTGTAAGCGTAGAGGTAGCTTTGAAGATGGCATTTCAGTATTGGAATTCGCAAGGAAATAAGCAAAAAAATAAAATACTGGCATTTAGCAAAGGGTATCATGGGGATACTTTTGGTGCGATGAGTGTATGCGACCCGATCACGGGGATGCACAGCGCCTTTGAAGGAGTGCTTAATAAAAACATATTTGCGCAGGCTCCAGCATGTGGGTTTGACGAGCCGTGGGACGAACAGTACATAGAAGATTTTAAGACAAAACTGCAGCAAAATCATACACAAATAGCAGCGGTCATTCTTGAACCTATCGTGCAAGGTGCGGGTGGTATGAGGATCTATTCGCCAGAGTTTTTAAAAAGAGTAAGAGAACTTTGTACCCAGTATGGAACATTGCTAATACTTGATGAGATTGCGACCGGTTTTGGTCGGAGCGGAAAACTGTTCGCATATGAACATGCTGACGTGGCCCCTGATATTCTGTGTATTGGCAAGGCGCTGACGGGGGGATATATGTCACTGGCAGCAACTCTTACGAGTAAAAAAGTGATGCAGGGGGTGGAAGCCAATGGCAACGTGCTGATGCATGGACCGACATTTATGGCAAACCCTCTAGCGTGTGCCGTTGCCAATGCATCTTTAACATTGTTGTTAAGTTCACCATGGGAACGAAGAATACAAAACATTCAAACACAGTTAAACGAAGAACTGAGAAAATGTGAAGCACTTAAAATCGTCAAAGAGGTTCGCATACTTGGGGCAATCGGTGTGGTGGAACTAAACGAAGCGGTTGATTTGGGCTTTATGACTCCGGCTTTTATACGAGAAGGGGTCTGGGTAAGACCCTTTTTGAATCTCGTCTATATCATGCCTCCGTTTGTGATAACTAAAGAAGAATTAACCCATTTAACGACAGCCATTTTCAATGTCATCAAAGCCTATCAAGAGCATAAAACGCTCTGAGCGCTTTAAACAACTTCTCCTAAACCCGCAGCACGGCGTAGTCGATCACGTACTGCATGACCGATTCCTAGGTCTTCGGGCATAACAGCCACAAGCACCTGTAAGCCTAAGTGATCGGCTTGGCGCAAAGAATGGTATAGCTCGTATGCCTGTTCGTCAACATCTTGGGCTAAGCGCAGCCAGGTAACGTCTTGTGACAGACCATTGGGCAGACGCGATGCCAACAAGCCCACGCGCACTCCACGCTGTTGCCACGCTTCTATTTGTTGTTGCACGTCATCCCATGATGCAAGGATTATGCGTGCTCTTGGGGCATAGTGAGAGGGGTTGCCTCCCGGATAGGAGGATACGGGTATATTGGATGGCCAAGCCACTGAACTCCCCAGTACACGATGCAATGCTTCTTTAGTGATCTTGCCTGAGCGTAAAATTCTGGGGACTTGGGTTGACAAATCAACGATAGTGGATTCGATGCCGATGGGACAGCGGCCACCGTCTAGGACGAGATCCACACTGTCTTTTAGTTCTTCTCGCACATCCTGTGCTGAGGTGGGACTTACGCGTCCATAGAGATTGGCTGAGGGTGCAGCGATACCACTCCCGAATGTGCCCAGCAGCGCCAAAGTGACAGGATGATTCGGTACCCTTAAGGCAACCGTGTCGAGACCTCCGGTCACTGCGTCTGGTACACTGTCAAGACGAGGTAAAATCAGGGTCAGTGGCCCAGGCCAGAATGCTTGTGCTAATTGCCAGGCAACATCGGGAATGTTCTGTGCCCATTCTCTCATTTGCTCGGCATGTGCCAAATGGACGATTAGGGGATGATCCGACGGACGCCCTTTTGCTTCAAAAATACGCTTCACCGCTTGCACATTGCGCGCATCCGCACCCAAACCGTAAACCGTTTCGGTAGGAAAAGCGACCAGTCCACCTGCATGAAGTATGCTAGCGGCTCTATCAACATCCTCTGATATTTGTGATTGTTGCTTCATTGATATCTCCATTATGGGTTGCAGGTATCGCAGTGACCAGGATCGGCATATGCCTGCGTGCGCTCGATGGTGGCTTGATGTGCGCATTTAGAGCAACCATAAACTTCCGCACGGGTATCCCGTGTGGGTTGACCACAGCGCTTGCACGGCAATCCTGCAACACGCTCAATCATCCAGTATCCAGGTGTACCACAAGCCGGGCAAATGGAAGAGAGTTTATTTGCCAACTCCTCAGCCGCTAGGCGGATGTTGTTCATGCGTGTCGGGTTGGCGTGGGCACGCATATCGGTCTCGATAAAAACGCTTTCGTTATCAGACTGTTCCTGTGCCCAAGTAAAAGCTGCACGTAGATCATCCCATTCGCAAATCCCTTTTCGAATGCGCGGGTCGTTCTCGCCCTTTGGGCGTACCACTAAGTGGTGCTCCGGGAAACCTGCTTTTTTGGCAAAAGACTCGGCCTCTTCCCAGTTCGTTGTGAGTTCATGGGAAAGATTCGTCTTGCCCTGAGACATGGCAACAATCTCCAAACCGTTTTCCTTATCGATCCATATCAAAATTTCGACGTTCCATGAAAACATCCCTGTAAACGGGTCAGGTCCGAATGAGCCTTCACTGGCAAGGCCAAGAGGCAATCGTGCAAGTTCCATCCCGATATGTGCCTTCTTGCGTGCGGCTTCGATCTGCGTTCCGTAACGCGGTATGTCTCGTGAGAAGGTACCCAAAAGATCCGTGTCATAGCCCTCAACCTTTGTGACGATACAGCCAATTGACTCTTTAAGAGTAGGTGCGAGCACGCTCTCTTTTCCATGCTGTGTCAGTAAAGCGACTTCACGATTTTTGTAGTGATCAGCGTGAAAATGATACTTTTTTGTATTGCTGTTAAAAAAATCAGAAGTGTATTTTTTAATACATTGAAGCATGGTATTAAAAATGTTAGTCAATTTCATGAAATTAATTGATTTCTTGGTCGTCTTCTTTGAATTTTTGGAAATATTTACTAATAATTGTTCCCGTTGGCATGCTTTCAATTTTTGAGAAAATAGCAAAATTAATGACACCGTGGATAATGAGAGTAACAACCAGTCCCTCGAAGATACCAACTTGAAATACCAATCCAGCACATACGGTTGCAAGCAGTACGGCGTACGGTCCAAAGATTACAACGTGAAACAGACCTAAGAGCATTTTGACACCAACAAATAGCATGATAATTGCCAATGCGAAGTAGGGTAAATAATTTAAGTAGTGAGAGTTGAATATAAAGAATGTTATGAGTATACCAATCACTAATACCGATAATTTTGTATAAGCACCTGCAAGACGATTTGTTGAGGATTTTGCTAAACCATCTAGGTTTGTCATACCACCAAAAAAGCTAGAACCCATGTTTGATGCCCAAATTGCTAACAAGGAATTATTTGAATTGGATGGACGTTGCAGCGGATCGATTTTTTCAATTGCCGCATTGCTCATCACCTGTTCAATAACGTCAATTATCGCCAATATCAATGCGAAGAAGATCGCATAGATCCATAAATACAGAGAATTAAAGTCAGGTATAGGTAGCGCAAGGGTGAAAGGAACATCTTCTATCTCAAGCATCTTTACATCAATAAAGAGTGAAGCTACGATACCATAGACAATCAAAGTAAAATACGGTATCGCTGGTTTGGTATCTTTGAATTTTTTAAACAAAGCAAGAAAAATAATGGCTCCAACTATAGAAAGCGCAATAATTTGAATACGTGCATCGCACCAAAAATCTTCACAAACGGCAACACTAGCTGGTAACATCCACAGGAAAGGTAAGAATTTGAGGGCAATTTTTAAACCGATACCAGCCAATAGCCCTTCAACTAAATAATGTGGAACAGCCATTAAAAGATAGCGTTGCCAGTTAAATTTCCATATAATTGCTTGGAAGAATGCTGTCATAAAAACAATAAAGGCCATGTTTTCCATGCCAAAAGTAGCAACCCCCGCTGCAAGAATTGGGGCTAAACCTGCTGCGATTCCAGGGGCTCCTATATAGTTGCCTGGACGAAATAGGGCAAATATGAATGCTATAAAGGAGGCAAAAGCAACGGTTGCCAATCCTACTTGAATCGGATAGTCTGACATCATAGCAATACCAATAGATAATGGGATTGCCATGGTTGCAGTAATGACACCGGCTTGGATGTCACGACCAGCATATTTCGCAACAAATGCGGCAGAATCTTGATCAAGATTCTGGTTTTGCTGAGTATTTACATTGTTCATGGTATACCTTTTTATCGTAATACATATTTACAGGATTGCCCCCTAATAACCACAGAAGAGAGGCAATACAATAAATATAGACTCCCCTTAGTAAATAAGGGGAGAGATAATATTTATTCGCCTTGTCCTAGAGAGTAAGCGCGCTCACCATCTTCAAATGCATAAAGATTTTCAGTTTTAATAACTGTAATGCCTGCTGCATCAATTTTGTTCATCATGTTAGTGATGTCACCATTTGTGATGATATCGCCTTGGTTTTTCGAGTAAAAACGACATCTCCAGTGGTCAGTCAAGAATGTTTCCGGGTGACCGTTTGGATAAACTTTTTGACCACGATTAGAGATCATTTTAAGTGCTATATTAGTACCAGAAGTAAGCTCAACCAGTTTGTCACCGATTGTTTTTGAATCACAATCATCACGAGTGAAGATATCACAACCGATAAGATTCATTACTTGCTTTCTTACATTAGTAAGTGTTGGTTTTTTGATCTTGATCGCTTTGTCGTATTTTACAACTGCTAGAGTTGATGGTTTTTGACCAAGTCTCTCTATTACTGCATCGGCAAACTCTTTTGTCCCAACTTCTGTATGTGCTTTGCCTTCTGCTTTTAGTTTACGTGCAAGGTCATAAGTTACGATACCGTCTTCGATCGTTTTCAACCAAGCATTGTGTACTTTTTCTGCTACTTCAGGCTGACCTGCTTGTACCATCATCATTACACCTGAAAGCAAAAGTCCTGATGGATTAGCTTTGTTTTGACCTGCGTGACGTGGAGCAGAACCATGAATCGCTTCATACATTGCAAAATCATCACCAACGTTTGCACCCGGTGCGATACCTACTGAACCTGTCATAAGTCCAAGAACATCAGTAGCAACATCACCATAGAGGTTTGGCATAAGCACCATATCAAACTCTTCAGGAGCATCTACTAGTTTTGCCATACCGATATCGATGATCCAATCATCTGCTTGAATATCTGGGTAGTTTTTAGCAGTTTCATAGAATACTTTTACAAAAAGACCATCAGTAATTTTCATGATGTTGTCTTTGATCATACATGTAATTCTTTTTCTTCCATATGCTTTTGCATACTCAAATGCGTATTGACAAATTTTTTCACAACCCGGTCGTGTGATGATTTTGAGACACTGAGTGACTTCCGGAGTTTGCTGATGCTCAATTCCTGCGTACAAATCCTCTTCATTTTCACGAATAGTAAGAACATTCATACCCGGATATCTTGAAGGTATAAAAGGGTTATAAGAGATAGCAGGACGTACATTTGCGTAAAGACCTAGTGTTTTACGAATTGTTACGTTCAAACTTTTGTATCCACCGCCTTGAGGAGTAGTGATAGGTGCTTTAAAAAGAACTTTGTTCTTTTTGATAGTATCCCAAGCTTCTGGAGCAATACCAGAACTGTTGCCGGCAAGATAAACTTGCTCACCTACTTCAATGTGTTCCCATGTTACATCTGCACCCGCAGCATCTAGTACTCTAATGCTTGCATCCATAATCTCCGGACCGATACCGTCACCGCGTGCTACTGTAATTGTTGTCTTTGCCATTTTATTTCCTTAATTTGGATATGTCCATTAACTTTTCTCTTTCTGCTAATGTTTTGTTAGCATGTCCGAAAAAATTTAATTGCAGAATTCTATTCTTTTCATAAAATTAATTCTTCATGGCTTTTGGTAAATAAATTATCTATTTTTGTCATGTTTGTATTCACTGTATGTCATAAATAGTTGCTTTTTTTGATATAATAAAATTTATGAAACGAGAAACTCTTAATAAAAAGACCAAAATATCGAATGACATACTGTTTTATATCTACTCGCACATCGATGTAGATATAAACATGGATGAACTAGCTCATCAGTTTAATATCAGTAAGTTTTACATGCATAAGATGTTTAAAGAAATGTTTGGTAGAAACATATATGAGAGTATCAAGTCTATAAGACTTCAAAAAGCGGCAACACTCTTAGTGACCAATAAGTACTCGACCATTACAGACATTGCTTTATTGTGCGGATACAGCTCACAAACATCATTTATACGTGTATTTAAAGAACGCTTTTTGATGACTCCGACAGCATGGAGAAAGGGTGGTTATAAAACATACTCAAAAAGTATCATCGAAGAATCAGCTAATGCACGACAATCAAGCGCTACGTTTGATCACCTTGAACCAACCATTGTTAAAATGCCGCAAATTGAAGCGTATTATATTCGGCATAATGGATACACCGATAAAGTAAGACAGACTTGGCAAAAGATTCAGGCATGGACCTACAATAAAAATATTGAGAACTATCAGCAGATTGCATTGTTTCATGATAATCCTGCGATAACTCCTTTGGATGAATGTCAGTATGTTGCTTGTATACAAGCTGATAATGTCAAAATATCTGAGAATGAACGACTGCCGAAGTTTAAAATATTTGGCGGAACCTATGCTAAATTTGATCTAAAAGGGACCAATGGAGACCTGTTGAAATTCATGCACTGGTTATACAGCGAATGGCTGCCAAACAGCGAATATGAAACAACGACCAAGCCGCAATATGTTATTTATCAAAAAAATAAGTATCTGTCTGATGATAATCTTTTTGAATTGAGTTTTTATTTATCGATCAAATTTTAAATCACAGCAAAGCAAGAATGGATAGTTACTCGTTATCCTCTTTGTGTGCTTTAATAAATGCATCCACCAAGCTAGCAAGCAAGGTCGATGTCTGCGTGTAAGGGTCTTGAGTTTTTATAAATTTATTCTCTAAATAGGTATAAGCAAAGGTTTGTACTTTCTCTTTGCGTTTGGCTACCACTTCTTCTCCCAGACCTATTTCTATGTGAATGGCTTGAGTCTCTTGGATTTTTAGGGCATCTATTTTTACAACAAAGATGCTGGCATCGGTTTCTCCTAAAACAAAGCCCGCTTTCGTCAATTTTTCAGTGACCATATTCTTTAGTGCGGCTTTCTTGTCTTGATCGAGAAAACTGGCTTCGCTCGCAAAATAAAGATTCAATGAATGGACATTATCCAGAGTATACAGTGATGCGCAATTAAGTGAACTAGAGAGCAAAAATGCTAAAAATAACTTTTTCACTGTTTTTTCTCCGATTTATTGAGACTTATAGCATAATCCATATTTTCCATAAATTCATCCGGTTTCATATAGGCAACCGTTTCTTGAACAGATTTTCCATCTTTGGGATTGATGAAAAACACCGCAGGAATCAGGGGAGCTGAAAACTCCTGCGGATACTTTCCTTTATCTTTGTATTTATCGATGATAATGGCTACAAAACTTTCGTTGGTTTTTGCCATGATGGCAGAATCGGTAAGTGTTTTTCGCTCAAACTTTTTACACCATGGGCAATAATCGCCTACGACTACCAACATAACGATTTTGTTTTGTTTTTTGGCCGTTTTGATAGCCATCTCATAGTTTCGCAAGTAATTCACTTCAGCAGCAAACTCATCGATCTGAGCGGCATAAATAAAGCTAAAGAGGGTTAGTAACGTCATTAAAATTTTCATTGTATTCCTTTGTTTATCATTTTAACCAATAATTCTATTGAAACGTCATTATGGCATAGCCATGATTTTGATAGCCCATCGTGTCAATAAAACTGTTTTCAGATATATGTACAAAAGGCAATACATCTTTTTGATCAATACCGTTAGCGTTTAAAGACATGGCACATGCAACGATTTCAACATTTTTTTCTTTTGCCAAACGGGTGATACTTTCTTGAGCCTTTTGGATATAAGGAAGATCTTCTTCATAGGTAATCTCTTTAAACTCTTTAGAAATTATAGGTACGCATCCTCCATGCAAGGTAATCGCGAAAGTAGCCGTATCTCCGCGTTTTTCAATCATGCTCATTGTCTTTTCTATCAAGTTCATACGAGTCATAATATAACGTGCATTGTCGGAACTGCAATCAAAGACTGTTTTGTACTCTTGCGCTTGTAATGTATTTAAAAACAGTAATAAGATAGTTATGTATTTCATCATGGATTAACTTCCTTTACTCACTTTATTGGCTCTATAGATTTTATGGGTTGGCTGTTGATTCTCAGTTCCTCTAAAAATATGGTCTAATTTATCCAGTTTGAGTTTACTGGCTTGTTTTTCGTAGGGCATTCCAAAGAAAAAGAAAATAAAGTCCCAAATAAAAAAAATTGTTTTGATGCTGTATTTTGTAATAATTTCAAAGATGTGTTTCAAACTTTTTCCTTCTGTATTATGAAATTCATAACGTAAAGTTGTACTTAACGTTATGAATTATAGGGTATAATTCTTATGTCAATATTAATTATAAAAATGATTTAAGAGGGCTGGGGATGGAATATAAAATGTCAGAGATGGTTGCTCGTACCAATGTACCAAAATCAACCATTTTATATTACATCCGAGAAGGCCTGCTCCCTGAGGCTAAAAAACTCAAATCAAATGTCCACCGATACGGTGATGAGCATATTGAACTTATCGGATATATCAAGTACATGCAAGAAGAAATAGGCAGTACGAATGAGCAGATTAAATTTGCGTTGCAAAACAAAAATCAATCTTTATCGAGCTCTTTTTCCATGATAGAACCACTCATGAATACCCTGAGCTCTATACCAATAGGCGCTGTTCACTATACTAAAGAACAGTTTTTAAAATATTACAATATCGACAGTAAATTCCTCGAACAACTTATGAACGATGGTATTTTAGTACCGATACATGATGAAGATTTTACGGAGAAAGAGGCTTCTATTGTTAAGCTTGTGCTCTCATTTAAGGCAGTGGGTATTGATTATGCCATCATCAAAGAGTATGTAGAACACGCAAAAGCGCTGAGTGAACTCGAATCCAAAATGCAGATGCAGCTATGCAGTGTACGAAGTGATGAAAATTTTTCGATGCTTTGGAAAATCATGTTTGAAAGTCTCTTTAATGCCAAAGAGTATCTTTTCAACCGCTACACCTACAAAGTGCTATTAAAATCTCTCAAGGATGAAATTAGTAAATAAGGTCAATAAAAATCACTTTTACTATTTTAAAAGATACAATTATTGAAATAAAATTAAAGAAAGTGAGGGAGAACAGTATGTTCACGGAATTTAAAAAGTTCTTAATCAGTGGTAACGTCATTGATATGGCAGTAGGGTTTATTTTTGGAGCGGCGTTTGCCACAGTTGTAAAATCGCTGGTCTCGAACATCATCATGCCTCCTGTGGGATTGTTGATGGGGGGTGTGGATTTTTCCTCGTTGTTTATTGCTTTGGATGGAAAAGAGTATGTTTCATTGGCAGCACTTGAGACAGCAGGGGCACCGGCAATCAAACTGGGTGTATTTGCAAATGACCTCATTTCATTCACTATCTTGGGCTTTGTGATGTTTATGATGGTCAAAGCGTATAACAAGCTCAAAGCTTCACAGCCTGTGGTCGAAGCAGCAGCTCCTACGACAAAAGTATGCCCGGAGTGCGCTATGGAAATTCCGCTTGCTGCAAAAACATGCCCTCATTGCAGAACAGTGCAGTAAGCGATAATATTGTAATTTATAAATATCAAATAAAGTGTTATACTGTTGTATAAAAAAGTGAGGTAGCATATGAAACGATTATTATGTATGGCAGTAATTGCAGGGTGTTTGGGCAGTGTGGCGAATGCATCGAATTTTGACATTGGCATTTCCGGTTCCGATCGTGGAATCGATGGCTTTAGTCTCTCGGTTGGTAATTATTATAATGTTCCCAGACAGGAGATTATGATCATTGAGCGCTCCATTCCTCGCAGTGAGATGAGTGTTGTTTACTATTTGGCCGATAGATCTCATAGAAGTGCACGTTATATTACGGATTTGCGTTTGAGAGGAATCAGCTGGTGGGATATTAGCCTTCGTTTAGGTCTCGATCCTCGTACCTTGTATGTTGTAGAAACCCGTAGACATTCAGGTCCTCCCTACGGTAATGCCTATGGATACGATAAACATAAAAAACATCGTTTACGGGATGCAGAGATTGTTGATCTGGTCAATGTCCGTTTTCTTTCCGATTATCATCATATCAGTCCAGATGAGGTGATTGATCGTCGACGCAGAGGAGAAAATTATTACCGAATCAACGAAGAGTATCGAGGGAAAAAAGAACGGGTAGAGCATCGTCAAGAACGAAGAGAAGATCGACGGGATAAGCGAGAGAAGAAAGGCAATGGCAATCCTCATGAGCGTTAAAGAGTCTTAAGACTCTTGCGTGAAAGTATAGGGTTAAAGAAGCGGTTCCTTTGCAGCAAAGACCCATTCTTTCAAAGCATTTTGTAATTCATTTATGTCGATCGGTTTGGAGATGTAATCGTTCATTCCCCAAAAAAGACATTTTTCACGGTCACCCGCCATCGCATTGGCTGTCATGGCGATAATAGGAATATTTTTATACTGCTCACCCGCTTCGCCATTACGAATTACATGGGTCGTTTGGTATCCATCCATTACAGGCATCTGACAATCCATAAAAATAAGAGTATAGGGTTTGCTCTGAGCTGCTTTTAATATCTCAAGAGCTTCTGCACCGTTAGACGCAGTGTGGGTTTGAAGTCCTACCACTTTTAGCAGCTCTTCTGCCACCATTTTATTAACGGGATCATCATCAACCAGCAGTATGTTTGTTGTAGAGGGCCATACCGGATTTTCTTGGTCGATTATAGGGCTTTTTGAGACTTCTTGTTCCTTATGAACAGTGGATGAAGTCGCAAGTTCGACTAAAATATTTACACTAAAGGTACTTCCTTCTTTTATTGTACTTGTGGCACTTACTGTTCCTCCCATCAGGTTGGAGAGTTTTTTGACGATTGCAAGGCCAAGCCCCGTTCCTCCGTATTGGCGTGTGGTAGAGCCGTCGGCTTGAGTAAACATTTCGAAGAGAGAATCGATCTTTTCCTGTGCAATTCCAATTCCGGTATCCGTCACATCGATGTAGAGACGTCCATGTGTGGGGTCTTCTTTTTTGAGAGCTACTGCAAGGGCGATTTTCCCTTTTGCAGTGAATTTAATCGCATTGCTTACCAGGTTCGTTAGAATCTGGCGAAGACGTCCGGGATCGCTGATAATCATCCCCTGTGGGAGCTGAGTCGTATCGAGAACCAGTTCCAATCCCTTTTCCTTCGCTTTTAAGGTCATAATTTCGATAAACGCATCCAGCTCATTGTGAAGATCAAACGTTATCTGCTCAAAATCCATTTTCCCTGCCTCTATTTTGGAAAAATCAAGGATATCATTAATAAGGCCCAGCAGTGAATTGGCACTGCTTTGAGCAATACGTACATTATTACGCTGAGCATCGGTAAGCGGGGAATATTCTAATAATTGAAGCATTCCCATGACGCCGTTCATCGGTGTACGTATTTCATGGCTCATCGATGCCAAAAATTGCGACTTGGCACGCGTGGATGCTTCAGCCGCTTCTTTGGCTGCGTGAAGTTCTTTATTCAATACTTTGGACTCGTGGAGTGCAGTGGTTAGGTTCTTGTTGCGTTCATCAATACGTTTTTGCATGAGCTGCAAGGTATTTGAAAGAATCGTCAATTCGTCGTTTCTGTCACTCAAATCTGGGATGTTAGGACTTTTTTCATCAGATATTTCCTGTGCACATAGTGTTAGCTGATTTAATGCAGATGTCAGTCTGTGACCCATCCAATAGGCGATGATTGAGCTGATCGCAATTTCTAATAGAATAATCAAAAAAGTTATTTTTCTATTCTCAGCAATCGTTTTCAGGCTTTGGGTGAGTTCAAATAAGATTTTGACGTCACCTATTTTTTCTCCCTCAAGAATAATAGGGGCCGTTTGCAATCGAAATGTCCTTCCCTCCAACGTGACGGTATCTTTTGCATTTGTGAAAAGGTCAATATTGAAGCTTGGATCACTGTTGGATGAAGACAGAAGGCGCTGTTGAGTATCAAAGACTTTTACCGCGATAATATTTCTCATATGGGTAAAATTTGTACTATGATTGTCCAGTGTACCAAGATCATATACTACCATGGGGGTTTTGATCATTTCGCTAAACAATCGTGTCCCTGTTTCAATCTTATCCTCAATCAAAGAATCGGACAGTTTCGAGAGTGCATTAAAGTTTACAAAAACGATCAGAGAGATAAAAGTGATCTCAATAGCTAAAAAAGAGAGAATGAATCGGTATTTAAAGGAGAGGTTCATACTCTACTTCCCTGCTTTTGGTAATATTTTAATCATGCTTTGAACACTGGAGTATTCAGCATGATTGATTTCGATGAGGTGTTTCATGTTAAGTGCTATCAATAACGAATCAGGGGTATTGAGTAATGCCTGTGTGATTTTTTGCTGTGTTTCTTGAGGAAGCATCGGATGAAAAGCAATAGGGTGGCTGGGATAAGGCTTGGTTCTGCGTATAATGATAAGCGAAGATTTGGTTTCTTCATCATTGAGATCATTAAAGGTTCGTTCAATCCCCCCTCCTATCTCGCCTAACCCTCGTGCAACACCTTTATAAACCGAATCATGGGAATTGACATAGCGAAATTTTTCATTGGATTCGATATTGATACTGTGGTCAATGAGCAATTCATATTTATTGATCATCGTTGCCGCAAAAGCTCCGGATGCCGGAAATAAAAATTGTTTCCCCTTCATATCGGAGATGTTGGCAATACCGCTGTCTTTGCGAACTACTAAAATTCCGACCAGATTCTTTTGATCACGAACTTTTGCAACATAGCCTTTTTTTTGATGTGCGATCACATAATGAGAAGGGTTCATATAGGCAATATCATAGTTTCCTTGATACAAATTTTTCTCAAATTCTCCAATCGAACGTTCTATTTTTAAAACAATCTTTTCTCCCGTTGCTTTTTCGAGATAATCCGTGAATGGCTTCCATGCTTTTACCAGTTCAAGAGGACTTTGCTGAGGTACGACTCCAAATATCAATGGTTGAGCGGACAAGGTGAAAGAAACAAAAGTGCTAAGAAAGAAAAAAAGTAAAAAGTGCATACAGTACAACCCTTCTTTGTAGTTAATCATAAACAGTATACCATTTTAATGTTTTAGGAATATTTCATCTACATAGCACAAAATAATGAAGGGCAAATAGTAGAAATGGGTTTTAACCTAGGTTAAAATGTGTTAGAATTAGCAACAAAACTCTAGTATTCAAGGTTTAACCATGCTTTTTAATCCAACTCCATTGGAACGCTTAACGACACTCACCGAGGATCTTATCACAAAACACACTAGGGCAGAGCAGGAACTTCAAGCCCTTAGAGAAGAGATCGTTTCAATCCGTGCTCATGCTAAAAGTAAAGATGACGAAATCGAGCGTTTGACAGCCGACCTCGCTGAAAAAGACAATGAGATTGAAGCGATCGTTGCTAAAATCGAAAGCTTATTGGGCTAAACCGTGAATGTCAAAGTCTCTTTAACACTCAATGCAAAGAAATACGATATTGATGTTGAAGAAGATTTCGCTCATTTCTTGACCAGTCATATGAAACACGATTTTCAAATAGAAGGCAACAACGATCTTCGTGCATTACTGCAAGCATATGTCCGCAGTAATTTTGCGCTGTATACCCAAGAAAAAGAAATTACGGCTTTGATTGAAAAAATTCAAACCGTTTAATTTTCTTCACAATCTCTCCACAATCCTTTTCTATACTGTTCCTATCAAAAGAGAATCTCAACTAAGAGGTTCACTTAGAAAAGGAGTTTTCAATGAAAAAGTTACTGATGATCTTAGCCTCAGTCGCCCTTATGGCTTCGGTCGCTCAAGCAGATGTCAAAAAAGGTCAAAAGGCCTATCTAAAAACGTTTAAAAGTGATTTTGCTATGAATGGGACTAAGTTTGCGGTAGAGCATTCGGTCGCTGAATGGGAAGCACTTTTTGCTGATGGTGCAAAAGGGTTTATCAAAGAATACGGGGAGCGTTTTCCAAGTGCTCAAGCAAAGTTAAGCAATCCGTCCAATGCCGAAAAGCTTCAAGACATTGGCGATTTTGTTAAAGAATACGGCAACGATTCGGGCAATGTCCCATCTTGCGGTTAGAAGAACTCTGAAATTATGAATTAAGAGCGCGGCGTGCTGCGCGTGAGCTCTCTGTTGAAGAGAACACAAGCGTTAGCGTAGCTATCGGGATGTATTCCGATGGCGTTTACAATAAAAGGATTTATGATGAAAACGTTACTTGCAATTTTAGGTCTTACGGTTATGTTGAGTGCTGCTGATGGCAGTGCTTTGTATCAAAAATGTGCTGCATGTCATGGTGCCAAAGGGGAAAAGCCTGCGCTTGGAAAATCTCAGGCGATTACAGGATGGAAAGCGGATAAAACGCTTGAAGCACTCAAGGGGTATAAAGAGGGAACGCGTAATACCAAAGGAATGGGAGCACTTATGAAAGGGCAAATCGCTGCATTGAGTGATGGTGATATTAAGGCACTGGCCGATTATATAGCAACACTCAAATAGAGGCGGACAAGGGTGTCCGAATTCCAGGGGAGAATAGGCATTAGGCCTGTTCTTTGATAGGGATTCAGATTGTATTTGGTATGTTCAGCACTGAGTGTAAGGGTGCTGCTTTGTATCCATTGGGTTGCATCGTGGTTGAGTATCAGTTCATACTGATTTTCCAGCCATTGATTGTCATCTCTGTATTGTTGGATTCGCACATAGGCATTCATCTTTGAATTCACTCTGATTTTACTATCGGCCATTACGCTGTAGGCGGTTGTTTTATTCTGCAAATCACCGAGATCATACCCGCGTAGAAGAGGCACATCGTCATCAATTTCTAAAAAATAATATCCGACAAGGCTTTCAAGAGATACATTGATCGTGGATGTCGTATAGTGTGCGTTAAATCCTCCAAAAAGCTTATGCTGTTTTTCAATCCCACTTGGAGTGTTGAGCTTACCATCAAATTTTACCAGCCAATTAAATCCGCTATATGACGTTAAGGGGTAAAGTTCTCCTGTCGCTTGACCATCCATCTTATACCACAGAGGTTCATAATCAGGATCCAGCCTGTCTTGGTCATTGGCTAAAAAAACGGTAAAGCTTCCGTTTAGATGTGTTCCTGAGTCGGTTGTCTTTTCACCGGCTACTCCCAGATCAGCTCCAAAGGTATGGGAACTTTTTTCACGAACGAAAAAATCGTGAACCCCATGCGTCATAGACCAATCCGTAGCATTAGTGAGGGAAGGGATAGTGCATAATGGTAAGAGTAAAAAAGAAAATTTCATTATTTCCATCCGATACAAATCTTCGTTCTTGTTCTCTCTTCTGATTCGATAGTGATATCCAGATTATACTCTTTGGCGATCATCGCAACGATGTGCAAGCCGATTCCAAATCCTCCGACGCTTTTATCGGCCCTCGTATAGCGTTCAAAAACCTGAGTGATCATAGAAGCGGGGATACCGATGCCGTTGTCCTCAATGCATAAAATCCCCTCATTTAACCCAATGGCTATGGTTCCGTTCATCTTATTGTACTTGATGGCATTGGAGAGGAGATTATCGAGTATTCGGGTCATTTTGGTACGATCGATGACGAGAAAAATATGAGGGGCAATGGTAAGCTCTAAATGGATTTTCTTTTGCTCTATACGATGGCGAAAATACTCCAGCCGTTCCTCCAGTAATTCGCTTACATTCAGCGGTTCATTGACGAGAGCCAAATCATGGTTAAGGATGAGGTAGGTGAGATCATCGTACAGCGTTGAGATGGTGCGGGATGCGATTTCGATCCGTTTTAGTTTTTTTTGCATTGATTCGGGGATTTGTTCCCCATTGAGCGCTTCGAGATTGGTCAAAATGGCACTGATGGGGGTATTGAGTTCATGGGTAGTGTCTTTGATAAAATCATCGAGAAGGGCGATTGCTTCGTTCATGGGGCGCAACAACAACCGTGCCAAAATAAATCCGATCAGCAGTAAAAAGGTAAAAAGGAGCAAACCCAACAAAAAAGCTTTTTCAATCGCCTGAGTTTGCCACAATCCATCATCAGAAGTTTCAAATACGAGATAAAACTCTCCCAAACCATAGGGAGCCAAAGGGACGATAAGATGAACAAAACCCTCTTCCATGGTAATGCTTTCTTTAAAATTTAATGAGTTATTTTTGAGATTTCCGACGAGGAGTTTTTGATCGTATCCGTAGAGTGCTGTTGCGTAAGCGAGATCTTGAGGGAAAGTTTTAAGGTTTCGATCCTGTTCGAGCCATTGTTTTAAAACAGGGACATAGGACTCACTTTCCAGCTGCATCGCCAAACGATGCGAAGAGATCATTTGTGTTTTGGCGTATTGGTGATACAACGTTCCCAGCAATGCGAGGATCACGATCACCAGCACCCCATACAACGCTAAAAAGCGTTTGAGGGTTTGGTATTTAGCGGAACTGATACCCGATGCGTTTGTGGCTGACAATGCGGTCCTTTCCTAGCAGTTTGCGAAGCGTTTTGATGTACGTGCGCAGGCTCCCATCATTGGATATTTCATCGTATTCCCATAAATGGTCCATGATGGTCTCATGGGTAAGCAATTCTCCGATATGTTGAATGAAAAGTTTGAGCAGTTTGTGTTCTTTGGGTTGAAGGGATTGCTCAGTGCCATTGATTAGAAGGGATTGATTTTCGGTATCGTAGCTGATTCCTTCTCCCAGAGCGATAAGATCGCTGGATGGGTGATAAAAATTGCGTTTGAGGATCGTTTGTATCCGTAATAGAAGCTCTTTAAGCTCATAGGGTTTGCGCAAGTAATCATCACCGCCGCTTTTAAACCCTTCTTCTAAATCGTTCATAGCATTACGGGAGGTGATAAAAATGGCAGGAGTAGTATTCCCACCGCTGCGGGAGTTTTTCAAAAGAGAGAATCCATCTCCTCCGGGAACATTCACATCCAGCAGGAGCAAATCAAATTTAGTTTCATAAAGGAGATCTTCCGCGCTGGCAGCATCGTAAGCACACGTAACGCTATACCCATGTTCTTCCAGATATTCAGTGACGCTTTCGCTGAGATTGGGATCATCTTCTAAAAGAAATAGTTTCGTTTTTGTCATAAAAAGATTTTAGCATACACTTGCCCTAAAAAGAGTAACCGATTCGCACAGAACCGTCTTGATCACTTGCCGAATCACTCAATCCGTATCGATAATCAAGCATGGTGAACCAATGGGTACTTAACTGGTAAAAGAGACTGGCTGAGGCAGTCTTAATGGTTTGTGTACCTACATACATACTTTGCGATTGGGCATAGGTACTGCTGATAGTCGCTTTGTCACTTAGAGTATATCCAGCTCCTGCATAAAATGCTTGTGTGTTTTGATACAGTAGGGTACTAGGGACATCTTTATCGCCCACAAGAGTATAGCTGTATCCGCCAAAGAGATTATAGCGATCATTTAGATCGTACTGGACGTTTATAGAACCTTGATAATCAACTGCTTCATTATGGTAGCCGCTGTTGTATGTCGGGAGCAGAACACCAACCCCGGTTTGTATGGTAATTCCATTTTCAAACAGTGACTTATAATAAATAGCGATAAGGGTATCACCTAAACCGCTTTGTTTAAAGCTAGGAGAGGATGAGTTAAAATAAGATCCTGTTACTTGTGCCCAAATATTGCCGTTGTAGTAGTCGGCTTGAATCGTTTGGGTTGTAGTATTGGCTTTTTCTTGGGAAGCATAATTTATTTGGGAATAGCCGGCACCCAAGATAATGTCATAATTGAGATCGGATTGTAATGAGCGTATGGTGCATCCTCTTGCATTGACAAGATCGCTAAAAGGTGTGTTCATACATTGATCTTGATCATCATCTACGCCATCTAGATCACTGTCAGCGGCCAACAGATACCCACTTAATAGCAGTGAAAGTAAAAGTATTTTTTTCATTTATCGCCCCATTCGCGGTATTTGACTATTGATTTGAGTGCTTGAACGTTGGATAAGTGTGTTTTGTTGTGCAGATTGCTGTATCCGCTGTGAACTACTCATAGGTGCTTGGAAGCCTCTAGTATTTATAGCCTCACCTCCCATACTCGTGCGAAGGCTGCTAATTGCATCGGCACGTTCTTCTTCATTCATGGATGCTATTTGTATTTTGAGTTTATTCATAAGCTCTGCACGCTCTTGTACAGAAGCCTTTTGGATGGCTTGGATTTGTTCGTTGATCGTATCTGCTCCATAAAGAAGTGAAGTACTGAGTATCACTGCGATGAGTCCTGTTCTTAACGTATTCATTGTATTTTCCTTGTATCTGAAATGGGGATTGTAGTACAGAAGTGTTAGTGATCCATTAGTGCTTTAAAATTGAGAGCGAACCGAGTCCCTTTTCCTAAAGTACTTTGTACCTCTATGGAAATATGTATGGCATCACAAAGTTTTTTGACGATATGCAGACCGATCCCCAGCCCGCGATCATGTTCTTTGTAAAAGCGGTCAAATATTTTTGTGGTATTTTTGATCCCCTTGCCATTATCATGAATTACTATGGTTGAGCCAGAGGTATTGATCCAAACGCAACCATGAGCGTTGTTGTATTTTGCAGCATTGCTTAAAAGATTATCAAAAATGCGAATAATAGCATCCCGATTAGTATGGATGGCAAGCGATGATCCGTCTAAGTGAAAGGTGATGTCCGGATAAAGTCGTTTTACGATGGAAACTCGCTCTTGCAAGAGGCTAAAAAGTTCTATTTTTTCTTGCTGCAATTCGTGCCCGTCAAGATAACTGCGAAGATTATTACCCAGAGAAGCAATGGCTTGGATGCTGTATTCAATTCGCTCAATTTTTTTTCTCTCACCCTCAGCTACACTCAAGCGGGAAACATTAAGTCGAAGCGAGGAGAGGGGAGTATTGAGATCATGTAAAATATCGCGGCTAAATTCCTCTGTGAGTTTCAGTGCTTTACGCAGAGGATAGAGTGCATAAAGTGAGAACAAAAAAGAGAGAAGAGCCATAGCCGCAATACTCAATAAATAGTATTTTAAGATCATGATTTGGATCTCATACAGCCGTTGGGCGTAATGTTTTTGGGCAAAACGCAGTTTGAGGGCATAGGTGTCATTTTTCGGAATGCTAAACAGAGCATATAGCCCTTGAGGCTCTGAGGTGAGAGTATAGAGTTTACTGGATTGCAAAGGGACAAAATCAAACTCAAACTGGCTGCATTTAAGATCAAAACTGCACAGCTTCATTTGGTTAAACAGCGTTGCATCAAGTGCTTGCTTTTGCTTGAGATATTCGAAATAAGCAAGAAACCCGCTCAATAAGGCCAAAGAAAGAAAGAAAACTAAAAAACTCTTACGAAAAGATTCGGTTTCAGCGTGTTTCAATACGATATCCTATCCCGCGTATGTTCATGATGTCCCAGCCCGTTGTTTGTTTGAGCTTGTTAATAGCCACCCTCAGAGCCGTATCACTGGGGTGTTCCATAAGATCAAAAAGAGTCTCTTTGGTGAGGGTACGTCCAATATTGGTAATAAAAAGTCGCAGTAATGGCAATTGAACGTCTCCTAAAGCGATGAACACTCCATCCTTGGTAACATCATTTGTCTTTGGATTATATGTGATCATGCCATAGTGGATGGTTTGATCACGTTTGGCAAATTTGGCTTCAATACGTACGAGTAGTTCTTCAGGAAAAAAAGGTTTTTTAAGATAATCATCTGCCCCTAATGAAAAACCTTTGGTAATAGATGAGATATCACTTAGTGCACTGATAAAAATAGTCGGAGTCGAATCATCTGTGTCGCGCAGCTGCTCTAGAAGCTCAAATCCATTTATATCAGGGACATTAACATCAAATAAATAAAGGTCGTAAGTATGGTCAAAAGAAAGTTGTGCGGCATCGTCACCGTTTCGAACCCAGTTAACTTCATAATCGGCTTCGCGTAATATCTCTTCAATGCTCTCACCTAATACAAAATCATCTTCGAGAAGTAGTATGCGCACTTGTTCTCCTGAGTGTTTTTAAGATCGCTTAGTATAGTTCCCTTAGAAGTATAGCAAGTGATCTTGTTGTGGGCAAGGGAAGTCTCTCCCCTGGTTTGGATAGCTTATCTACCGCCACCCATACGTCCACCCATAGGTTGCTGCATATTTTGCATACGGTTTTGCATTTGTGGCTGCATTGTCTGCGTCTGGGTTCGAACTCTATTTTGAATCATAGATCCTTGGCCGTCTTGTTTACTTTGATGCATATTTCTTTGCATGCTTTGACGCTCTTCTTGTGTCATGGCTTGAACTCTGGTCTGCATTTCAGCTTGATAAGCGGGACGATCAGCTTCAGGTATATTTCCGCGCATTGCTTGCATTTCTGTCATAGTCATTGCACTGTAATCAGCGGCAAAAGATGTAATGCTCAAAAGAGCGACTAAGATTAAAGGTTTTTTCATGGTAATTCCTTGTGTTTTTATGATGTCATTGTCACCAAAAAATGTTAGCGTAGTGTTAGCAGTTAAAAAGAGTTTTTTTTATTGATCTTCCTCGTCATCCTTTACTGGTTTTAGTAGTGCCTGCATTTTCTTTTGGATTTGGTTTTTGATAGAATCGTCGATGGCTTTTGTGGATACTTTGGTTGTTTTTTGAGGCATTTCTTGAGAATTTAGCGGTATCCATTTGACTGTTTTTTCTGTAGTAGTGTTTGGGGTGGTCATACCAAGCGGCTTTTGTTCTTCAAATGGTTCGATCGCTTGTGCACTTAAAATGATGAGGCACCAAAGAATAAACTTAGACAATCAGTAATCCTGCCCCTATGAATAATAGAAGAGATATCCCAGCTGAAATGAGGGCATAGGGAAGTTGGGTTTTGGTGTGCTCTTGGACCGAACACCCTGATGCCATAGCAGAGATAATGGTAGTATCGGAAATAGGGGAACAATGATCGCCAAATACCCCGCCTGATATTACAGCTCCCATAGCGAGTGCAACGGGAGCGTCTAATCCCACTGCAAGTGGGATGGCGATAGGTAACATAATACTAAATGCTCCCCAGCTCGTTCCCGTAGCAAAAGCAATGATGGCTGCTAGGATAAAAATAGCCGCAGGTAGATAGGGACTTGGAAGATAATCTCCGATGAAGGAGGCTAGGTATTGTCCTACGTGCATGTCTGAACTGATTCCCCCAATGGCAAATGCTAATAATAGAATGGATGTGATAGGCATCATCGTTTTTGCCCCTTGGAGGCTTGCACGGATAAAATCGATACTGCTCATGGCATTTTTAAGTCGATAATAGCCGAACATGAGAAGCAAGGTCACAATCAGAGTATAGAAAATAGAACTGGATCCTGATCCCTTTAGGAGGTTTCCATTGCCAGTAATGAGCATAAAGACCAAAACACCGCCAATCATCCAAACCATTGGCCATAAAAACAGTCCCAGTGAACCTTTGTCATCTTGGCATTCGATAGTGGGTTCAACTACAATGGAATGTTTCATGGGCCCAATATCAATGTTGTACCAAATGGTTACAAAAGCTACAATAAGAGCGACATAGGCATAAAAATTGTAACCGATTGCACTGATAAGCCAGCGCGCTTCCTCTCCGGCTATAAGCCCCGCTGTGATTTGTCCGCCGATGAGTCCCAGGAGCAATGCTCCCCAGCCGTTGATGGCAATGATGGAACATACAGGAGCAGAGGTGGAGTCGCATACAAAGGCGAGTTTTGCACGACTAACGCCAAAACGATCACAAAACGGTCGTCCGATAGCTCCTGCAACAAGCGAGGTGATAGACGATTCGATAAAAATCACAATTCCTGCAATGAAACTAGGGATTAATGCTCCTCGTTTGGAGTTGACCAGAGAGCGTTTGGTACTAAGTTCATGAATCAATCCATTAACCCCGCCACTTCGTTCGATAAGGGTCATAACTGACCCCACCATCATGGCAAAAGCGAGTGTTTTAAGGACCCAAAGTTCATTGAGTAATCCCCAAAACCGCTCGCTCATAAGGAACAGGGTCTCTACGGGATGGTATCCTGAAATGATAAACTCACCGATTAAAATAGCGGCGAGCAAGGCCACAAAAACAGACCGGCTGAAAAGTGCGAGAAAAATCGCTATAAAAGGGGGAACGAGTCCTAAGAATCCAAATTCGATTGAAGATCCTTACAGTATCATTTGCAGACGCATAAGTCCGGCACGGCTAAATTGTTCTTCATAATAATCGCTTCTTTTTTCATCAATGAGGGTAAAGCCCAATTTTTTATAGATCAGTTCTGTTTCCACGGAGCCGATTTCTACCATTGTTTGCACTTTTCGGTATCCCTTGAGACGTGCAGGAAGCATACTTTTGGTAACAAGCTCTTTGTAGTTTTCGATGCTTTTATACTCTTCTTCGAGCATCAGAAAATCCAGCACCCAGGTTTGATTGTCTACCTCAGGTTCGCATAGTAAGTAGCCGGCAATACGTTCATGATAACTCTCATCAATTCCAATTTCTTCGAGGGCTTTGGCAAATGCATCATGTGTTGCAATACGAGGTTCATAGGCACAAATTGCACCAACATTTACACCTCCCGCAACAGCGATAAAAAAGTTGGAATAATGACAATAGCACTTGGTAGGGGCAGTGGTGAGACGTTTTAGATAATCCAAGAGCAAAGCATCATCGGAGGTCTGAAATACAAAATCAAAAAGACCGACCCGTTTACCGGAACGGGAACTTTCGAGTAAAGCTTTACAGATAATCACGGTATCGGCTTCGGATGCTTTTCGAACAGTGACCTTCATGCGCTATCCCTCTTGAGAATTTTTCATTATGCTATACTACCTAACTTTAAAAGGAACTAAGGCCATCTCTTTATGTCACTATTTAAGTCATTAATTTTTATTATTATTCTTCCCTTTATGTTGTTTGGATCGCAGCAGCTTGTAGTAGTGACTTCTTGGGATATGAATGCCACATCAGGAATGATGGTCAGATATGAGAAAGAGGCAGGTGGATACAAAGCTATTTCTGCCCCTGTTCCCGTAACATTAGGACGAAGCGGGTTAGGTTGGGATCAAGGCCATGAACCCTTGAAGAGAGAAGGCGATGGCAGGAGTCCTGCCGGTCTTTTTGACATTACCGCCACGTTTGGTGAAGATTCGAAAGCCAATTCCGCATTGCCGTATTGGTACGCAGATGATAACCTTATTTGCATCGACGATGTCAATGATACCCGCTACAACACAATGGGTTATTTAAATCCCGAAAATCCACCTAAAAGTTTTGAGCAAATGCGTCGTAACGATGCGGTGTACCGTAACGGCGCAGTGATTGATTATAACGGAGAAGGTGTCAGTGGACGAGGTTCATGTATCTTTTTTCATCTGAACCATCCCAACAAGCGTCCCACAGCCGGATGTACGGCGATGGATGAAGAACCGTTACTGGAGCTCATCCGTTGGTTTGATCCCAATAAAAAACCGAAGCTGCTGCAAATACCCAGAAGTGAATGTAAAAAGTATCAAAAAGAGTTTGCGGGAATAGAGTGTGAGTGATTTCCCCGAAGGGAATCAGAATGATTAGTTTACATCTACCTTAGGAGTAGTTGCGTTTGAAGCTGGAAACATCGGATAAGTGATGTTTGGTTTACGCCCATCCAATGCTTTGAGGAAAGTCTCGATAGAGGCTGTCTCTTCATCAGTTAGAGAAACTCCAAGCTGAATACGCCCC
>JAUYAU010000008.1 GCA_030693335.1 Sulfuricurvum sp. | reverse complement strand
GTTGTAAACAGTTGGTGAACTCAAGCCATGAGGATTAGCTGTCCATTTGTGCCCGATTGCTGCGCTCATCCCATCGCTTCCGCCTAATCCTACGTTATGACAGGTGTTACAGCTGATCAGACCGCTTTTTGAAAGACGCGGCTCCATATACAGCATTTTCCCCAATTCAACTTTGGCAGCTGTTGTAGGATTTTTTGGATTTGAGGTCAATTTGGTGAGTGCCGTTTTGGAAGCGGGAATTGGTTTTAAACCTGCTTTTTGTGCTTCACTTTGCAAGGATCCTGCAATAAGTGCGCTGGCTACGAGGGTGGATAAGACAAATA
The DNA here is from genome assembly GCA_030693335.1 of Sulfuricurvum sp. Lineage (GTDB taxonomy): Bacteria > Campylobacterota > Campylobacteria > Campylobacterales > Sulfurimonadaceae > Sulfuricurvum. The sequence goes on along the minus strand of JAUYAU010000008.1, from coordinate 112,643 downwards.
TTTTCATTGCTATTCCTTTGGAATGATTTTATAGTGCACTATTGTAGCAAAATCTTATTACATTGCCGTTACAGTTCTTGCATCACGGTATGGCGGTTAGTGTGTTCCAGTCGTCTGCAGGATGCTTCAAATGCCCCTGATTCGCCAATGATGTAGCAATGCCCTTTAGCACGAGTTATGGCTGTATAAAGCAACTTGGTATTAAGCATGATGAGGTGTGAAAAGCTCATCACCATGACGACGGTATCGTATTCCATCCCCTGTACTTTGTGGACACTTAGCGCATAGGAGAGACTTAGCAGATTTGTAAGTTCCTCGTATTTGTACTGCACGACGATCTCTTCATTGGGATAAAAAACATGGCACAGCTCATCGTCTTCATCGAGTTTAAAAATAAGGCCGCACATTCCGTTAAAAATTCTGCGTTCACTGGGGTCACCCCCTTCTTTGAACTGCTCCGTCGTGTAAGAGGGCATATTCTCATTTTTAGTATGGACGACTTTGTCCAAAAGTCGATATTCCCCTTTGTGGGTTTTGACCTTCTTTTTCGGATTGGGGTTAAAGTACTCTTGGAGAAGGATATTGAGATTATCAACCCCCAGTGCATGCCCGCGCATGGGAGAGATCACCTGAAAGGAAGTTAAATATTCACGTATTTTTTTATCGGCAAGTTTCGCTCGTGAATCGGGCAGATATTTGAGGGTGACTTCAGCGATTGCAGCTAGGATATTGTGGGCATTCGTTTTTACTGTCTCGTCAAATTCTTGGGCGCTTATCGAGCGTTTAAGAGCGTGACGGTTTGGGATGTCAACCCCGATAAAAGTAAAGTCTTCATAGTTGTCTTGATAGGGTGGAATAATCCCCTGACGGACATCATTAGCGATCAAAGCGATCGCCTGTTCAGCACGCTGGCGGTAGATTTGGGTGAGCATGACGGTGGGAGCGAGTTTGAGAGCAATGGCATCGGTGAGAGGATTGCCTGCACCGATGGGTGGGAGCTGTGCGTCATCTCCGACAATGATCACTACGGCATCGGCAGAAATTTTGACCATAAGTCTTGCAAAAAGGGTGGAGTTGATCATGGAGGCTTCGTCGATGAGCATCACTTGATAGGGCATCGTATCTTGGGACTCGAATTTAACGAGCAGGCTTTGGATGGTACCGCTGGCATACCCGCTGCGCTCACGGATGCGCTGTGAGGCGATGCCGCTGAGGGCACAGGTCATAATGAGTGAGGGGTCCATACGCAGTGCGAGCAAATCCAGCAGTGCTTTGGCAGTCGTACTTTTTCCAGTCCCTGCGTAGCCTATGAGAAACAGCAGTCCGACACCTGCATTGATTTGTTCGAGTGCTGTACGCTGTTGATCACCTAGAGCCAGAGAGTGTTCGGATAAAAAGCTCTCCAAATCCTTGCAGATCACTTCCCCTTTGGTTTTTCCACGGCGGATAAATTGATCAAACAGTACTTTTTCGGCTTGATACAGTCGTGAGGGGGAGAGTCTTCCGCTTGGCAGAAGCATAATTTTGTCTTCACGGATTCGGTCTTCGAGCGCATAGCCATAAATCTCTTCGTCGTTAAGTTCCAGAAGTAAATCGAGTTTATTGTAAAGGATATCTTGGGAGATGCAGCTGTTTCCCTCGGCATCACAATATTCGCTTAGGGTATACTCCATCGCGGCTTGGATACGGCGCTCGTCGTGATGAGAGATTCCCATTTGGTGCGCGATCTCATCGGATTTTTTAAATCCGATGCCGTTGATGGACATGAGACCGTAGGGATTTTTTTTGATGACGTCGATGGGCTCAGCAACCCCTTTCATCGCTGTGGCAATGAGACGTAAGAGGGTAGGAGTGACGCCGTAAGGGGCGAGAAATTCACCCAAAAGCCGCATAGAGCGAAACTGTTTCCATCCGTTTGAGAGTTTTTCGAGACGCTTGGCGTTCATTCCTTTGATTTCCATGAGGCGCTCGATATCATTTTCCAGGATTTCGATGAGCCCTTCTTGCCCGTACTTTTCGATCAGTTCAGCGGTGAGTTTTTTGGTAAATCCTTTGACCACACGGTTGAGGAAGAAAAAAAGTTCGTTTTGATTCACCAGTAGAGATTCGGCTTTGAAGGTTTTGCCGTAGTTTTTGTGGACTTCCCATTCGCCTTTTAGAGTGATGGCGGCATTGAGGAGGTTTTCGACGTCACTTTCATAATAGTGGGCACTGATTTTTTCACCGCTTTTGAGCGCGGCAATGAAAAAGCCGCCATTTTCGTAGATGATTTTATCGATTTGGCCGATGAGTGTTTGCATAATGCGATTGTAGCACAATCACAAAAGAGGAAGCATTTAGAAGGTCAAAATGACAAATTACGCTTTAACGCGTAAAATACGTTCGGCTTCTTGAGATTTATACAGCTCTGCGCATCCCTTGGATAACTCTCGAATTTTGAGGATGTAGTTGGCGCGTTCGGTGACAGAGATCGCTTTACGTGCATCGAGGGTATTAAAGGTATGCGATGCCATCATGCACAGATCATAGGCAGGTAGTGGAAGCTGGGCTTCTAAACAGCGTTTACACTCCGCTGATTTTGCTTCAAACTCGGCAAACAGCATCGCAGTATCGGCGATTTCGAAATTGTATTTGCTAAACTGGATTTCACCCTCTTTGTGGATGTCACGGTATAGTGTCTTGCCGTATTGGTTTTCACTCCAGACGATATCAAACACCGTATCGACCCCTTGCAAATACATCGCAAGACGTTCTGTTCCGTAGGTGATCTCAACGGCAACGGGATCACACGCGATTCCCCCTACTTGCTGAAAGTAGGTAAACTGAGTCACTTCCATACCATTGAGCCATACTTCCCAACCCAGACCCCATGCACCCAATGTCGGGGATTCCCAATTGTCTTCAACAAAACGGATATCGTGTTCTTTGAGATTGAGTCCCAGGTATTCGAGGCTTTTGAGATAGAGTTCTTGAATATTTTCAGGACTTGGTTTGATAAGCGCTTGAAATTGATAGTAGCTTCCTAGGCGGTTAGGATTCTCGCCATAGCGCCCATCGGTTGGACGACGGCTAGGTGCAACATAAGCAACTGACCATGGTTGTGAGTCCAGTGAGCGTAAAAAAGTAGCAGGATGAAACGTTCCCGCACCCGCAGGAATGTCATAAGGCTGAACAATCGCACAACCCTGTTCATTCCAAAATTGTTGAAGTTTTAAAAGCATATCGCCAAAAGTTATCATAAATATTCCTGAAAGTAAAGTTTATAATTATAGCTTTTCTGCCTCATAGAGGCAAGCTTTAGTAGCCTTAGCGGCTAGCGTAGCTAAATGGATGCATTCATTTGGCGTTTTCAAATTTGCATATAATAGATCCTATTTCATGTCCCAATGAGCGGGAAACAACAGAGCATTTCACTTTGAGTAAAAAACAGATATTTGCACGAACGGTTGGGGTCATGCACTCATAATTTCCCATCCCTTTGGCAATGATCACATCTACGGTATTAAACAGATTCTGCGCTTCGACAGTGGCGCGTTCATACACAAATCCGGGAGTATTGACACCGCTGTCGATGAGAGTACACAACTGATTCATATGGGCTTCTTTTGCCTCTTTCATCGTGACGTCATTGATGATGAAATTACCGCGTACCATATAAAAAATTTCTAGCTCAGGATAGAGAAGTTTGAGATGTGTGATTGCCAAAGCATCAAACAGATGCTCTCCTGTATTGTCACCGATATACAACAAGCTTTTGGCCTCTTTGAGTTGTTCTTTTAGTGCAAGGGTGTCATCATGGGAAAAAGGGGTATCAAACACGGAGGTTATCGCTCCATGCAGATCAAAAGTCACTTCCGCTGCGAGATCGATCACATTGCCGACAACGGCTGTTTTGAGTAACGCCATAAAGGGGTCGTTGCTTTTTTCGATGGTATCTCGTAAAAACGGCATGTAAAGATTTGCTTGAACAACAGCGTGCGCTTTTTGCTCATCATAGAGATCGATTTTCCCGGCTTTTCGTGCCATCTCTTCATACAGCGGTGCTGCTATGACGGGTGGAGAGAGGCTAAAATCGGCATTTTCAAGGGAGGTCTCAACATGAGAAAGCAGAGCAAGAGAAAGAGCATCACTCGCACCAATAGCTTCAGATACACGTTTGCTTTGCCCTATGATACAGGCGATGCATTCATTTTCAATGGTCATGCAGTACCGTGTTCGTCGATGACTTTTCCCCACATCAGTTTGTATTTACGGCGCATAAATTCAACTTCTTGCTGAGAAAGTTTGAGCTGTGTGGTGAGTGTATCGATAGTGCGGCGGTCTTCATCATAAAGTTCTTGCAAAGAAGCAAGAGCCTCTTTTAAAAAAATATTTTCATTTTTGATTGATTCGATCGTTTCTTCTTTGGCAATGAGCACTTTTTCATGAAGATTGATAATGGTACCGATCGTTTTTTCAACGAAGCTTGCACCCATGGTGATATCAGCTTGGGAAGCGCTAAGATCATGCAGAGATGAGGGGACGATGTTCCCCATGCTTTGAGAAGGGTCGATGAGCACTACGCCCTCTTCAACTATGGTCGTGAGTTTTCCGCGAACGATTAACGCTTCAACGGCTTCAACGCTCATATTCGTCAAATCAGCATACTCGTATGTACTCATCCAGTGTTCATGCATCTCTATTGCCTTATGTTATTTAAGAGCCTAAAGCAAAAGGTGTTCCTTTGGCGTGTGAATTAAAGTATAGTTTCAACTTCCATTGAATCCATTTCTATTTTTTTCGCTTTTGCAATTCGATCTTCCAGAAGTTTCATCCGTAGTTCTTCGTTATCCAGTGCTAAAATTTGCATGGCAAGATACGCAGCATTTACGGCTCCCGCATGTCCTAAGGAAACAGTTGCAACAGGCATTCCGGATGGCATTTGAACGGTACTGAGCATCGCATCCATCCCATCCATCACTCCGCCTTTCATCGGGACACCGATGACAGGTTTGACAGTTTTTGCAGCTAATGCACCTGCCAGATGAGCTGCCATACCGGCTGCGGCGATAAAGACTTGTGCCCCTTTTGCCTCTGCGTTTAGAATGTATTCCCGGGTACGTTCCGGGCTTCGGTAGGCTGATGAGATTATGAGCTCATATTGGACTCCAAACTCTTCGAGCATATTGGCACATATTTTCATAATCTCATAGTCACTTTTACTGCCCATGATGATGGATACGAATTTCATATTTTTGTTCCCTTGGATTAAATTTAAGATTTAGTAATCGTCCCCATATCCTCAGTGGCAGGGATACGGAAAAAAGTATAGGCAGGCAGTGTGCACGGAAGTTTAAATCGATTGAGATTCCCGCTGTGGACTTGATCCCAAATTTTCCCATTTTCGGCGATGAGCTGTTTAAATCGGATGCTCCATTGCCCCTCATCGCAAAAAATACTTCCAATGTCGTTATCCATCTCATTGAGTACAGAACCTTCTGGAACGACAAGTTCCATGACATCGCCGGGAAAAGTTTTGTATTTGCATTCAAAAAACTCACAACTTTCATCCACAATCGCCGCCACTTGATGGGTTCCCATCATCATGGTAAAATCGAGATTTTGTCCATCATGCTTTTCAAAAGGGCGATTGATGAGGTAAGCATCGGTAAATCCGCGATTTTGGGTAGTATTGAGCTCACGCTGATACGCATCGCCGTCAAATTTTTCCGCATAAAAATCATCGATGGCACGGCGGTAGGTTTTTGCGGTAATAGCGGCATAATAAGGAGACTTGGTGCGCCCCTCAATTTTGACGGAATCGATACAGCCGCTCTCCAAAATTTCTTTCATATGGGAGGCTAAGTTGAGGTCTTTGGAATTCATGATATACGTACCCAAACCCTCTTCTTCGACGAGCTTAAACAGGGTTCCCGTTTCAGGATTGGACGCAAATATTTCATACGGAAATCGGCAGTCATTGGCACAGCTGCCACGGTTTGGGACACGGCCGCTTTGCAGTGTCGAGATTAAACATCGTCCGCTGTAGGCGAAACACATTGAGCCGTGGACGAACACTTCAATCTCCAAATCAGGGAGTTCTTCTTTGATGATGGTCAAATCTTTAAGAGAGATTTCACGAGCGGCGATGATACGGCGCGCTCCCATGTCGTAGTATACTTGAGCATCCAGTACATTCATAACATTAGCTTGGGTGGAGAGATGTAAAGGGATTTGAGGTGCGATTTGATGGGCAAGCTTGAGAACACCAGGAGTGGCTACGATGAAGGCATCTGGCTGGAGAGCGGCCATCGCAGCAATGTGTTCTTTGAGAAGTTTCAATTGTGAATTAAAGGGAAAACCGTTGATGGTGACGTACACTTTTCGGCCGCGTGCGTGTGCATAGTCAATCCCTTCTTTGAAGCTTTCGAGATCAAATTCTTTACCCGATCGGATACGCAGAGAAAAGTGACTTACTCCGCCATAAACGGCATCCGCGCCATAATCGATGGCAATTTTGAGTTTTTCTAAATTTCCCGCAGGGGAGAGGAGCTCCACTTTTTTCAAAGCCTGTTCTCGATTCGTGTGCAATTTTAAAGGAATCTTACCGTGAAAAAGATGTTAAGAAAATGAAGTGCATGAGTTAATCGTTATTCCCGATGTTATCGGGAATGATAGTGCTATTTTTGGCCAAATGAAGCGAGCAAAGCTTCAATGTCATCGCTATTGACAATATCCGTAGTGCTGTCGCCAGGAAGGTGAACCGCAGAGGTGACACGTTTAGCATCATCGACTTTACTGGAGAAAAGGTGATTCATATAGGTTGAGAGTGCACGCATAACATTGATAACCCGTTCAATTTTTTGACGATGAATATCCTGATATTGCATAATGTCCATAATGTTCATGACAGTATCAATATTGGTTTCCATCATATCTTTAAGAGAACTGTTTTTGGCCTTGGCATCTTGATTCTGTGCCAATTGGGTCTTAAAAGCTTCTACATGCGGAAATTTAGTACACAGTGTTTCAAAAAGAGCGATATTGGCATCTAAAACACGATTAACTTCTTCAACGGTGTCCTCAGAATCTGTAAGATCGTTACTGATCCCTTCAATAAGGTCAAAAATTTCTGTCGCTTTTTCTTCGCTTTCTTTGGTGACATCATCGAGTTGATGAACCATTTTATTATCATCAGTAGGAGGTGGCGGGGGCCAACTGTGAACGGCAGAAGCACGGTATCCATCAGGATTGTCTATACTGTTAAAAAGCTCTTCGCTGTCCTCTTCAATGGTATCGGCTGCTGTTTCGTCAGTCATTTCCTCCATATCAATATCTTCATTCATCAGTGCATCAAGTTCTTCTTGAGTCATAATCTTAGTACCTCAGGTTGCGAAATATTGCACTATAATATCATGAATATGATTATTTTCAATAGGGAATCGGATGAAAGTTGACCTTCACAATCACACCATACTGTGTAATCACGCAACAGGAAGCGTAAATGAGTACGTAGAAGCTGCAATTGCGTGCGGCACACACTATTTTGGTTTTTCCGATCATGCTCCGATGACGTTTGATCCGCAATATCGAATGAAATTCGAAGAGATGAAGCAGTATGAGGCGTGGGTGCATCAAGCGCAAGAACGCTATCATGATAAGATTACTGTTTTACTGGGATATGAAGTAGATTATCTCCCCGGGTATTTAGATGAGCGTGTTTTAAAACGTTCATGCGATTATTTGATCGGTTCTGTCCATTTTATTGATGAATGGGGATTTGATAATCCTGAATTTATAGGACACTATAACGATATCAATATAGATGAGATTTACATACGCTATTTTTCTCTCGTAGAGGAGATGGCAAAATTGGGAAAATTTAACATCGTCGGCCATTTTGATTTACTAAAAGTATTTAATTTTTTTCCAAAAACCGATATTCGTCTTTTGGCACAAGGTGCCTTAAAAGCAATCAAAAAAGCGGATATGACGATAGAAATCAACATGTCGGGTTTGCGTAAACCGGTCAAAGAGGCGTACCCTTCCGATGGATTGCTAGAAGAGATTGCAAGTTTCGATATACCGATTACTTTTGGCTCCGATGCCCACAGAAGTGATCAAGTTGGAATGTTTAGCGATGAGGTGGAAGCACTCGCACGGAAATTCGGATATAACGAATGTGCGTTATACCGAAACAAAGAACGTACAATGATTAAATTTTAGGCAGCAACTTTCATGGGTTTAACGTTAAATTCGCTATACTTTTCGCACTATTATTACATTTCAGGAGAAACGCATGGGTAAATTCGTAAACAGCGTCGACGAGTTTTTTAGTTTTTGTAAAGAGAACGATGTTCAGTTCGTAGATTTTCGCTTCACAGATATGAAAGGGACATGGCACCATGTTACCTACCGTTACAGTGCAGTTAATGCAGGTCAATTTGAGGGTGGTTTGCCATTCGACGGTTCTTCTATCGATGCATGGCAGCCGATTAATAAATCGGACATGCTATTGAAACCGGATGCACAATCTGCATTTATGGACCCGTTTACGGCTGATCCTACCATAATCGTTTTCTGTGACGTTTTTGACATCTATAAAGGTCAAATGTATGAAAAATGCCCACGTTCAATCGCTAAAAAAGCGCTTGAGCATCTTGCGAATGCAGGTGTAGGCGATGTTGCGTATTTCGGTCCTGAAAATGAATTTTTCGTATTTGACGATGTCAAAATCCGTGATGAAGTAAACTGCTCATATTATGAAGTAGATACCGAAGAGGGTTCATGGAACGATTCTAAATCATTTCCAGATGGTTACAACACAGGTCACCGTCCACGTACAAAAGGGGGTTACTTCCCAGTAGCACCGATCGATACAATGGTTGATTTACGTGCAGAGATGATGTTGGTACTAGAGCAAGTTGGTCTTGAAGTTATCTTGGGTCACCACGAAGTAGCACAGGGTCAAGGCGAGATCGGTATCGTATTTGATACGCTTGTAAACGCTGCAGACAACGTTCAAAAGCTCAAATACGTTATCAAGATGGTAGCGCACCTCAATGGCAAAACAGTAACCTTTATGCCAAAACCGCTTTACGGTGACAACGGCAGCGGTATGCATGTTCACCAATCCATCTGGAAAGACGGTAAAAACACATTCTATAAAGAGGGTGGCTACAGCAACTTGTCTGAGACAGCTTTGCACTATGTAGGTGGTGTATTTGCACACGCACGTGCAATCGCATCGTTTACGAATCCGTCAACCAATTCATACAAGCGTCTTATTCCAGGTTTCGAAGCACCGTCAATCTTGACGTATTCAAGCCAAAACCGTTCAGCATCATGCCGCGTACCATACGGTGCAGGTGAAAAAGCAACACGTATTGAAATGCGTTTCCCTGATTCTACTTCATGCCCATATCTTGCATTCACAGCAATGTTGCTTGCAGGACTTGACGGTATCAAAAACAAAACAGTTCCGGTTGGACCAATGGATGAAGATCTTTTTGAACTAAGTCTCGATGAAATTCGTGAAAAGGGTATTCCACAAATGCCACACACACTACGCGGTTCACTCGAAGCATTGATTCGCGATAATGCGTTCTTGCAGCCTGTTATGACTCCAGAGTTTATTGATACGTACCAGCACTACAAATTTGAAACACAAGTTTGGCCTGACGAAGCACGTCCAACAGCATTTGAGTTTATTTCTACGTATTCTTGCTAATCTAACACTTCTTTCTTCCCGCATTTGCGGGATTCTACATTTTAGATATTTTTAAATAAAAAGATAAATTGGTTTATGAAATTAATTTTTGAAGCTTTAAAGCAGATGAAGAAGTTTTTATTCGTGTATAGCCGTTCGTCCTGAGCCTGTCTATGGTTCGACAGGCTCACCACGAACGGAGTTATTTAATCAATAACCTTTGGACCGGCTGCTGAAAAATCAAACCCATCTTGCCCATTGTATTTTTCAAAATTTTTGATAAACATTCCAGCTAAATAATCACGTTCTACGAGATAGGCGTCTTTATCGGCCCATGCATTACGAGGGTTAAGAATGTTTGAATCAACTCCCTTGAGCGTTAAGGGAATGTTGAAACGGAATGTGTTGGTAGTCTGGAATTCACTTTCGTTGATCGAGCCATCGAGAATAGCACGGATACATGAACGGGTATCTTTGATGCTCATACGTTTTCCAACACCATAAGCTCCTCCCGTCCATCCTGTGTTAACCAAATAGACATTAACATTGTGCTTATCGATTTTTTCACCCAAAAGTTTTGCATAGACTGTTGGATGTAACGGGAGAAATGCTTCACCAAAGCAGGAACTAAACGTTGCAACAGGCTCTGTGATTCCACGCTCAGTTCCTGCGACTTTTGCCGTATAACCGCTTAAGAAATAGTACATTGCCTGTTCTTTTGAGAGTTTGCTTACAGGAGGAAGAACTCCAAACGCATCAGCAGAGAGGAAGATGATGTTTTTTGGATGATCGGCTTGGAGGGATGATTGGTGGTTTTCAATATGTTCAATAGGATAAGAGACGCGGGTATTCTCGGTCTTAGAACCGTCATTGTAGTTGACCATACCGTCTTCATCGTAGACCACGTTTTCGAGCAATGCGTTTTTGCGGATTGCAGCATGAATTTCAGGCTCGCTTGAAGGATCGAGATTGATGACTTTTGCATAACATCCTCCCTCAAAGTTAAAGACACCGTTATTATCCCAACCGTGCTCATCATCACCGATGAGTGCACGTTCTGGATCAGTGGAGAGGGTTGTCTTGCCTGTTCCGCTGAGACCAAAGAATAAACACGTATCACCATCTGGTCCTACATTGGCAGAACAATGCATCGCCAGTTTCCCCTCGAGAGGAAGCCAGTAGTTCATCATCGAAAAAATCCCTTTCTTCATCTCGCCACCATACCAGGTACCGCCGATGATGCACAAGTTTTCTTCGACATTAAAGAGGACAAAGACTTCTGAATTCAGACCATGGTTTTTCCATTTATCATTGGTGGCTTTGCAAGCATTGAGAACGGTAAATTGAGGTTTAAAACTGCTAAGTTGATCGCTGGTTGGACGGATAAACATATTTTTTACAAAATGGGACTGCCAAGCGATTTCAGAAACAAAACGGACCGATCGTTTACTTTCATCACTCGCACCGCAGTAAACATCCGTAACGTACAAAGATTTATTAGAAAGCTGCTCACGTGCCACTTCGAGCAATTCGTTAAAAATTTCTTTGTCGATAGGTTTGTTAACATCGCCCCATGCAATGTATTTATTGGAAGGGTCTTCGTTGACAAAATACTTATCTTTTGGACTGCGACCCGTAAAAATACCGGTATCAACCGTAGTGGCACCACTGCTGGTTAGAGCGCACTCGCCATTTCGCAACTCATGTTCGATCAACTCATCAAAGCTCAGATTATGGAAAATCTCTTGAGCGTTTTTAATCCCTAGCGTTTCAATCTCTGCGGATATCATGGTATTGCTGTCCCTTTATGTCTCAATACACTACACCTGTAAAAGGTTAAGTGACAATATGGCGCGAATTATACGCCTTTAAATTATAAACGAGAATTAAAGTAGTGAATTATTAGTTTATGAGAGAGTTTATTTGTGCTTGAGGGATGGTACGAGAATTATAAAATGTGATAAAAGTTCTTAATGGTTATTTAAGATTAATAGGCTCATAATGCTACTAGAGTTACGAGTGTAACTACTTTTTCTATTTATAAGGAGTAAGCCATGAAACGTTCTGGTTTTACTATGATCGAGTTGATCTTCGTTATCGTTATTCTTGGTATTTTGGCAGCCGTTGCCATTCCTAAACTCGCAGCAACACGTGATGATGCGAAAATTGCGGCAGAAATGACAAATATTGCGCAAGCATTGCAGAATTTAGGTGCAGAATATACAGCAAAAGGGGCTTTTGCTACTAATTCTATTTCTGAAGCAAATACAGCTTCTAAATGTTTCACTATTTCTGATGTAAATGCAAGTTCAGGCGTTGTCGGTGTTGTCAATTTAGCAGCAGCTACTGCTGAGTGTCCTGCGGCAACACTAACTGCAGTTACCGCTAAAGCTATAGCGAATGGTGTGATAACAACTGCAGGTACTGTTAAAAATTATTCATTTGGTGGAACAAGTATAGTTCCGTAACCACTTTGTGTCACCTTCGGGTGGTGCATTCTTTAAATGTTGAATTGATTTTTGGGATTGCAAGTCAATCATAGAACTCAGCGCAATAGGATTAGATTATGAAACGTTTTGCTTTTACAATGATAGAATTGGTTTTTGTCATTGTCATATTGGGAATTTTAGCTGCCATTGCTATTCCGAAATTTGCGGCAACGCGGGATGATGCGCAAATTACTAAAGGGCGTGCTGATGTTGCGGCAATACGTTCGGCGATTGTGAGCGAGCGACAAGGGCGATTATTACAAGGAAATAGTACTTATATTGCTGCGCTTGATCAGGGAGTTGCTGCAAATACAGCTGGTGTTGTAATTTTTGATGATAATGACAATAACTTGGCAAATGGTTCTTTGCTTCAGTATGGGATTATGACTGCTGATAGTAATGGGCATTGGATGAAAGCTAGTAATACTACATACACCTATAAAATTATGGGTGCAAATAATACCTTCACCTATGATTCTGCTAATGGCACATTTTTATGTACTTCTGGAACGCACTGTTCTGCTTTAGTTAACTAAGATATATTGCAATATTATTTAGTTGCCCTTTTGGGCTCCCCTCTCGAATTACTCACCTATCATAGTAACACTCTTTTGGAAATCGGCACGCAGGTTTTAGTTACGCTTAGTAAGCGGGAAATGAAGGGTGTTGTTATAGATGGTGTTGATAAGCCTGCATTTAAAACCCAATCTATCATTGAAGTTCTCCCTTTTGTCTTTTCTACGACTCAAATCAAAATGGCGCAATTTATGGCCGAGTATTATGGGTGTTCTTTAGGAGAAGCCCTTAATTTATGTGTGCCGTATGAGATGGAAACACATTTTAGTGAGTTAATACAGAGTGCTATTGATGTGGATATCACACTTTCCAAAAATCAAAACGAAGCTCTTGATTTTATCCGCTCACATCCTGTCTCTTTATTGTTTGGTGATACGGGTGCGGGGAAAAGCGAAATCTATATGAAGCGTATGGATGAGATTCTCAGTGAGGGAAAGCGAGCCCTTTTGTTACTCCCTGAAATCTCACTCACTCCTCAAATGGAGGAACGTTTTAAGCATCACTTTGGGGAATCATTTGTACTTTGGCACTCAAAAATGACCCCCAAGCAAAAAAAAATAACGTTAGCAAAAATTTATGATGGAAGTGCCCGTATCGTTGCGGGTCCTAGGTCGGCACTGTTTTTGCCGATACAAGAGTTAGGAATTATAGTGGTGGACGAAGAGCATGACGAGAGTTATAAATCCTCATCCCGTCCCCGTTATCATGCGCGTGATATGGCGGTTTATACAGGAAAAATGCTCAAAATTCCTGTAGTGTTAGGCAGTGCGACACCCAGTTTATCCAGTTATGCCAAGTATCCCTATTTTCGCTTGCGTGGAGGGTATTACACCTCTAAGCGTACCTTTGTATTTGAATCCTCTGTGGAAGCATTGACCCCCTCAATTGATGCGGCTATTGTCAAAAATTATCGAGAAAATCATCAAGGGATTGTTTTTATCCCTACGCGGGCGAATTTCAAGTACATGATGTGTGATGGTTGCGGTTATACGATTGAGTGCCCGTTTTGCAGTGTGGGGATGAGTTTGCATCGTAATGCCAAAGCGTTGAAGTGTCACTATTGTAATTACACCGAAGTGCTACCGCGTCTTTGTCCAAAATGCCAAAGTTCAAAATTGACCAATGCACGTTTGGGGACCGCTGAGGCGGTTGAGCATTTGTGCACTATCGCGGATGGGATGAAGGTGGCGCAGTTTGACCGCGATGTAATCACGACGCAAAACAAGCTGATTAAAACCCTCAAAGCGTTTAATAATCGGGAAATCGATTTGCTCGTAGGCACGCAGATGCTTTCAAAAGGACATGATTATCATGATATTACCCTCGCAGTGGTCATGGGGATTGACAATTTGCTGGCACAAGCAGATTATCGTTCACGAGAAAAAGCGCTCTCATTACTTGTTCAAATAGCAGGACGAAGCGGACGAAAAGAGGACTCTACGGTGCTGGTCCAAAGTTTTAACGAGTCTTTTTTTAGAGAATATTTGGACGATTATGAGCTGTTTTTGCAAAATGAACTGCGTTTGAGAGAGGGGAAATATCCGCCAAGCAAAAAACTCGCGAGATTGCTGTTTTCCCATGCAAACGGACTCAAAGCAAAAGAGGTGATGGAAGAAGCAAGTAGGGAATTGGGCACTGTTTCTACGATCGAGGTGGTGGGATTCGGTGCTTCACCCATCGAAAAGATCGGGGGAAAATACCGTTTCCAGATCTTACTGCGCAGTGATAAAAGTACGCAACTCATTCGTGCTATCAAGTCGGTCAAAACTCCGATGATGGAGATTGATATGGACCCTATAGAATTTACGTAAAATTAACGTGTTAAAAGCTACAATCACCCTATGATAACACGATACCCAACCAAGAAAATTTATGTCGGAAATGTCGCTGTCGGTGGTGACGCGCCCATATCGGTGCAGTCAATGACCTATTCCCGTACAGCAGATGTGTATGCAACGGTTGAGCAGATCAATCGTCTCCATTTTGCGGGATGCGATATTGTCCGTGTTGCGGTACCTGAGGAAGAAGATGCTCTTGCGCTCAAAGCGATCAAAGAGCAGATTTCACTTCCTCTGGTTGCTGATATCCATTTTAACTATAAACTAGCACTCATCGCCGCCGAAGTAGTGGACTGTATCCGTTTTAATCCCGGAAACATCGGCGAAAAATCGCGTATTAAAGAGATCGTCAAAGCGTGTCAGCAACGAAATATTCCTATTCGTATCGGGGTGAATGCGGGGAGTTTAGAAAAAGAGTTTGAACAGCGCTACGGTCAGACAGCCCAGGGTATGGTAGCCTCGGCCGAATACAACATCAAATTCCTCGAAGATTTAGGCTTTACCGATATCAAGGTCTCTCTCAAAGCCAGCGATGTCCAACGTACAGTTGATGCGTATCGGATGTTGCGTCCGAAAAACCACTATCCGTTTCATCTGGGTGTGACGGAAGCAGGGACGATTTTTCACGCGACGATTAAAAGTGCGATTGGTCTTGGGGCACTGTTGCTTGATGGGATCGGTGATACGATGCGCGTTTCGATCACGGGAGAACTCGAAGAAGAGATCAAAGTAGGGCGTGCAATACTCAAAGACAGTGGTGCAGCAAAAGACGGAGTAAATATTATCTCTTGTCCTACGTGCGGGCGTATCGAAGCGGATTTGGTTTCTGCGGTTGCGGTGATCGAAGAGCGGACAAAGCACATCAAAAAACCGCTGGATATTTCGGTGATGGGGTGTGTGGTCAATGCCATCGGTGAAGCGAAGCATGCGGATGTGGCTATCGCCTATGGCAAAGGATCGGGCTTGGTTATGGTCAAAGGAGAAGTGGTTGCACGCTTGGATGAGCATGAACTGGTAGACCGTTTTGTAGCAGAGGTCGAAAAAATGGCTCAGGAAGAGGATTAAAGTGGAAGAATCGCTATACAATTTAGCCTTTGAGCGCTCAGTCCTCAGCTCGATCATTTTTGACCCTGCGCAATTTGATGAGTTTGAGGCGGTATTAACGCCTGAGGATTTTTATCTCGCGGCACATCAAGAGATTTTTCGTTCTATGCTCTCGCTTGCCCATCGTGATCTCCCGATTGATGAAGAATTTGTCAAAAAAGAGCTGACAGGACGGCAAAAGTTTGATGAACGGGTTATGGTTGATATTCTCACCGCCAATCCGATTTCCAATACAACAGCTTACGTCCAAGAGATCAAAGACAAGGCAATGAAACGCCATTTGCTAACTTTGACGACAGAGATAAAGCGTGTCACGATGAGCGAAGATCTCTGCGGTGCCGATGTGGTTGATTTGGTGGAAAAAAAGCTCTATGAGATTACCCAAAACTCAACGGCCACTGATTTTAAAGATGCTCCAAAAATTACCGAAGATACGATGGCCTATATTCAAGAGATGCGTGAACGCGGAGATGCTGTTTTGGTGGGTGTCGATACGGGATTTGCAGAACTCAACAAAATGACGACCGGTTTTGGAAAAGGGGATTTGGTCATCGTTGCGGCGCGTCCTGCGATGGGGAAAACCTCCTTTGCTCTGAACATGATCCAAAATTTGCTCGAAAAGGGAAAAGGGGTTGCTTTTTTCTCTCTGGAAATGCCGGCTGAACAATTGATGCTCAGACTGTTAAGTGTTCAGACCTCGATACAGCTGCAGCGTTTGCGTTTGGGGGATATGAATCCTGAGGAGTACAAGCGGCTCAATGATGCCGTGGATAAGATGAAACACAGCAAGCTTTTTGTGGACGATCACGGTTCATTGAACATCAATCAGCTTCGTTCAAAATTGCGTAAACTCAAAAGCCGCCATCCTGAGATTGAACTTGCCGTCATCGACTATCTCCAGATTATGAACGGCACGGGTGGAAAAGATCGTCATTTAGAGGTGAGTGAAATATCACGTGGTCTGAAGATGCTGGCTCGTGAACTGGAAATCCCCATTGTCGCCCTCTCTCAGTTGAACCGTTCACTCGAATCACGCTCAGACAAACGTCCGATGCTCAGTGATATTCGTGAATCGGGGTCGATTGAGCAGGATGCGGATATTATCCTCTTTGTTTATCGAAATGATGTGTATCTCTATAAAGAGGAAAAAGAGCGTGAAAAAGACGCGATTGCCTCAGGTAAAGAGTTTATCTCTAAATACGTGGAAAAAGAGGAAGAGGAGGCCGAGATCATCATCGGTAAACAGCGTAATGGTCCTACAGGTCATGTAAAACTGATGTTTCAGAAAAAATTCACCCGTTTTGTCGATAAGCCAACGTTCGGTGCGGCGCAAATTGTGTATGAAAGTATCGACATGAAACCTGCAGTTATGGATGTGGGAGATGATAACTTTTCCATGCCGATCATTTAGTGTCTAAATTAGAGAGTGTTGAGCTTTTCGATAGCAAAAGCGGCTCTTTCTTTGTCCTCTTTCTTCTTTTAATCGCTTCGCTTTCTTTGAGCTGGGAATACACCCAATTTAAGCACTTCACCCATTTTGATGATCCGTTGGTTCGTGCCCAAGTGATCGATCAAGAAGTACGGCTCATTAACGATCAGCCCAAAACCTCTATGAAACTGCGTTTGGATAATGGTTCATTATGCCGATGTGTGATGAGCCCAAATCTGCGTGATCTTAGAGGGCGAGAAGTATTGGTCGAACTGCAAGTGGCCAAAGTTTCTTTTTTGGATTATCTCAAAGGGTTTCGATCCCGTGGAAGTATTCATGAGGTTTATCCACTCTTGAGTCTCAAAGAGCGCTGGTATCGTTCGATCGCGCTGGTTCATGAAGAGGAAACGATGAAAGAGCTTTACGGAGCACTTTTTGTGGCAACGCCGATGAGCCAAGAATTTCAAGCTCTCGTAGGAGCGATGGGTCTTAGTCATATTCTCTCTATTAGCGGATACCATTTTGGGGTACTGAGTTTGATCGCTTTTTTCTTTTTACGCCCTTCGTATCGATGGTTTCAAAATCGTTATTTTCCCTATCGTCATGGAAATCGTGATCTTTTTTTCATTGTCTTGGGGATGTTATTCTTTTATCTATGGGCTTTAGAATTTATACCGCCGATGGTTCGATCATTTGGGATGATTGCTGTGGGGTACTTTTTGTACGATCGCGGGGTTAAAATCATCTCTTTTCAAACGCTTTTAATTGCTGTAGGTCTTTTACTGGCTTTTTTCCCTAAACTCTTTTTTGCATTGGGATTTTGGTTCTCCTCTTTTGGAGTGCTGAGTATTTTTATTTTTGTTCGCTATTACGAACACTGGAAGCCTTGGCAGATATTTTTGGCTCTTCATATATGGTGTTATCTCGTGATGCTTCCGATTTCATTGGCTATTTTTGGAACATTTGGGTTTTGGCATATAGGATCGATTCCATTGGCACTGCTTTTTAATCTCTATTACCCGGCTGTTTTGGCATTGCATCTAACGCCATGGGGGGACCTTTTTGACCCTTATTTAATGGCACTTTTTAATGTAGGCGATATGCACACAGTGAGCATACCAATGGTTGCTGGGGTATTAAGTATTGTGCTGGCCATTGCCGCGATGCGTTTCAAGCTCGCGTTTTTGGCTTTGGGCATTCTGGGCAGCGCTACGTTGATAGGCGCGGTTTATCAAATAGCATAATTTCATTCCATAGATGACAATGATCCACGAGAGATAAATCCATAAAAAGAAAAAGATCAATGCTGAAAACGAACCATACATGGTCGCGTAGGTTTTGTTGTAAAAAACGTATTGGACAAAACTGTTTTTGGCCATTCCCCATACCAACGCCACAACAAACGAGCTGATGGCGGCTGCTTTGGGAGATATGTCGGCATTGACAGCGATTTTATAGACTAAAAAAAAGATTCCCCATAGCAGTAAAAAGGGGAAAAGGGAGAGGGCGTTGAGGGCAATCCCGCTCATATGGGATTGGAGGTATGCTTCAAGACTCATGGAAGCGATCAAAACGATTGGGGTGAGGGTGATGAGTGTCCAGTAGGTGGTAATGGACTCCCAGATGCCACGCTGTTGTGATTTAAATATTTTTCCGACAATGTGTTCAAAATTTTGAAAAAACAACAAAGAAGAGACTACCATTGTTGCAAAACCGATAACTCCCAGCTGAACCGAGTTTTTGAAAAACGATTCGAGATAGCCTGCGATGGCAGCCGTTTGAACCGGCATGATACTGTCAAAAATAAAAATTTGGATTTTACTGTACTGTTCACTAAATACAGGAACGTTAGCAATGAGACTCAAAGAGATAATAAGTAAAGGGACAACGGTAAAGATGGTATAGAAGCTGAGGCTGGATGCGTAAAGCGTTATATCACGATCAAACATCATTAGAACAAAAAGCTTCAGATGTTTGATCGCTGCTTTGATTTTCATTTTTTAGTGAAGCCCCATCTTGAAAGGATTCAAAATATTGTTGGGATCAAATGCGCTCTTAATGGACTGAAACAGTGCCATTTCCTCAGGGGTAAATGCCATAGACATGTAAGGAGCTTTGGACAGACCAATACCATGTTCCCCGCTGAGTGTTCCGCCTAGATCAATGGTTGCTTGAAAAACTTCTTCAATTGCTTTGTACCCAATCTTCACTTGTTCCGGATCTTTTCCATTGACCATAACGTTGGTATGAACATTCCCATCCCCGGTATGACCGAAACAGGGGATTGTAATATTGTATTTATCACCTATCGCATAGAACTTTTCGAGCAGTTCAGGCAGGGCTGAACGCGGTACAGTAACGTCTTCATTGATTTTTTTGGAGCCGTACACCGATATGCACTGGCTGACATTGCGGCGTGCAAACCATAAATCGGCTGCTTCTTGTTTGTTTTGGGCAATTTTAAAATCACTGCATCCGTTTTCTTCGAATACTTTTTTGATTTGTCCCAGTTGAAAATCAAGATCATCTTCGAGGTTTCCATCAACATCGGTGACGAGAATTGCTCCCGCTTCGATTGGAAGCCCTTTGTGATAGGTTTGCTCAACGGCACGGATCGAAAGATTATCCAAAAATTCCATTGCAACAGGGGTGACACCGCTGCTCATTGTTTTATAGACCGCTTCCATCGCTTCATTGACCGTTGGGAAAATACCCATGGCGGTTTTCGTCATTTTAGGTTTTGACAACAGTTTGAGCGTTACTTCGGTAGTCACCGCCAGTGTTCCCTCAGATGCGATCAAAATACCCGCGATGTTATAGCCTGCAACGTCTTTGATGGTGCGTTTGCCTGCTTTGATAATGTCTCCGTTGGGTAAAACCGCACGAATCGCCATGACGTAGTCTTTGGTGATGCCGTATTTGGCTGCGCGCATTCCCCCTGCATTTTCGTTGACATTTCCGCCAATGGTGGAGTACTCTTGGCTGGCAGGATCAGGCGGATAAAAAAGTCCTACTTCTTCGACAGCACGCTGGAGCTCCATATTGATGACACCCGGTTGGACGATGGCGACCATGTTTTGCATGTCGATTTCTAAAATCTTGTTCATGTGTTTTTCAAAACCAAGCACAATTCCACCGTTTGCAGGCAGTGCGCCTCCTGTAAACCCGCTTCCCGCACCACGAGGTACGAGAACGATACGATGTTCATTGCAGTATTTTAAAATATCACTGACATCTTGTTCTGACCGGGGAAACAAAACGGCATCAGGTTCAAAACGTTCACGGGTTGCGTCATAGGAGTACGCGATCAAATGGGCTTTATCGCTGTATACATTCTCACGCCCTATTAGTCCAGTAAAAAAGTCAAGTGCACCGGTTGGAAGCATCATTAATCCTTGATGTCAAAATTACGCAATAGTGCGCTTTTTTCACTAAATTTAGCTTTGTAGAGTTTATATAACTCTTTGTTTTTTGAATTATTTAAAGCAATTTCTTCAAGATAATAAGATTCATAATCCTCAAGGCGTGAACTTCCCGCTCCAAACCAATTAGCACGTATTTTAGGAGCACGCGTATAAAATGGGGTCATAGACTCTTTTTTAAGGTCAGGGGTCGTAGCAGTTTCTAGCAGCGCAAAGTTTTTGCAATCAAGAGTAAAAAGGGTATTTGCACTTTGGATGTAGAGCAAGCCTACAGAATTGGCAGTACAAAAGTTGTGAAAATCTTTAACAAGAGGGGTAGGATGTCCTTCGTGAGAGAGGTACGTAGCAAACGTGTCTGGATGGACCCATTCAATATTAGGAATACTTTTAGTAAGGGTATTATAGGTATCAACATTGGGAGCAATCAATAATGCTCGTTCGTAGTCATACGCTATGATCACTTCATCGTTAGATTTTGCTTTCCACTTTCCGCTTGGTAAAAAGTTTTGACGCAAACCATCATAGGGTGAGATGTCGATGAGGGCACGATTGGTATCGGTGTTGATTTCAGATACGCGCATATTGGCAATGATACTGCTGTGCTTATCATCAAAATGGCGAACGATAAAGCCGCTCATTCCTACTTTTAATTGAGATGCTTGAATGCTCCCGCTGTTTTCATTGGTATCAAGAAGAGGAGTAGAAATAGGTGAGGCTTGAAGTATCCCCATACATAAAAGAGATAAAAATAAAATGCGCATGATGGTAACCTTTGTCATTGTAAATGAGACAGATTATAGCCAAGAGAGTCTTTGTAAACAGAATTTTTGCTATGATTTTCGTCGATATACGTGTTGCTTTTAAACACGAGAGTGAATTAAGGATAAAGATGGGTCGATTTGTGCTGTTGCTGTTGTTGCCCCTGTTTTTATTCGGCTCTACGGTAAAGCCTTTTAAATGGAATAACGGTGAAAGTTTTTTAACCTTTTTAGAGCGTAAAAAACTTCCCTTGTCATTGTTTTACAAGCTTGATAAAGAAGATCAAAAGCTGACCGAAGACATCCCTTTCCATGCTAAGTGTCAGATGCTTGTCAGTGACAAAAATATCATCGAACAAATTTTGATTCCTATGAATGACGAACTGCAGCTTCAGATTTATCTTACACCCAAAAAACGCTATAAAATGCAAGTTGTTCCTATTATTAGTAAAACCTATCGCGAGGTTTTGTATACGGAAATTAAAACCGCTCCGTATGATGATATTCTCAAGGCTACCGGTTCTATCAATTTGGCATCACGTTTTGTTCGGATGTTCAAAGGTCGAGTTAATTTTAAAAAAGACGTTAAGCCGGGCAATCCCTTGGTAATTGTTTACGAGCAAAAATACCGTTTGGGAAAATATTTTTCCATGCCTGAAGTATCAGGGGCGATGATCGAAATTGCAGGTAAACGTTACGCCGTTTATAAACATACAGACGGACGCTATTATGATGCTAAAGGGGCACAGTTTGAAAAGTTTATTTTTAAACTGCCAATTCGCAATGCACGGATGACTTCGGGTTTTACAAAACGGCGTTACCATCCTGTGCTTCATCGCTATCGTGCCCATGTAGGCGTTGACTTTGGGGCCCGTCCCGGGACGCAGATTTTGGCAACGGGTGAGGGGAGAGTCTGTTTTGCGGGATATTCAAATGGGTATGGAAAAACAATTAAAATCCGCCATTCCAATGGACTTACGAGTTTGTATGCACATCAAAAAGGGTTTAAACAAGGGATTCATACCGGTTCAAAAGTGAAGCAGGGGGATATTATCGGCTACGTTGGATCAAGCGGATTGTCCTCAGGACCGCATTTGCATTTTGGGATGTACGATGGAAGCACACCGATTAATCCTTTGAGTGTTATGAAGAAAAAAACAGAAGGCTTTACAGGCAAAGAACATCGTCAATTTGTCGCGATTCGCAGTAAGCTTGATCGCATATTCAATGAACAAATGCGCACAAAACCGCTCAAGCGAAAAATAGCTGATTTTCCAGATGTTTATTACGTGGACAAAGAGACGTTTAAAGCAAAAGTGTTTTAAGAAGTTCGGGTTTCCCCAAAGGGGAAGAGATTAGAATTTATAGCTAAGCGTTGCGTAAAAGTTACGCCCCATTTCATTCATAATTGGAGCATCTGTAGTACCAGTGAGTACATTTCGGCCAATATAACTATTGCTAAGGGCATAGGTTTTATCAAAGAAATTATTGATTCCTGTCATGAGTGAGAATCCATTTTGGAAATCGTGGCCGTATTTAAGATTGAAGACGCTGTAGCCAGGAATCTCTTTTTCGCCGTTATCACTGTCTATGGTTTGAAAACGTGCAGCAATCCATTCTGCCATAGCGTAGTTTACACTTGAATCAAATGTCAGTGCAACACGTGCTTTCAGTGGTGGAATTTCGGCTAAATCTTTATCGGTTTGCGTTGCGGTGACTTGTGAGGGATCTTTTTTTATCCCTTTTTGATATGCCATTGCTGTTTCTAGTGTCCATTCATTATTGAGCGCATAATCGGCCTTAGCATCAAAACCGATAATTCGGGCATCGATATTGGCAAATGTCATCGTTGTAGCAGTTTTATAGGTATAGATATAGTCTTTGAGATCACTGTAAAATGCAGTTCCTTTGAGGTGGAGGTTACCCACAGTTTGTTCCGCACCTAAATCAATTTCACGATTGATTGTTTCTTTCAAGGTTGTATTCCCTGCCATGGCTAAAACACTGTCATTCGGAGTAGTATTGTCATTAACAAAATATAATTCTCTTGCATCGGGAACACGGATTGATTGACCGATACCAATGAATACGTTTGTTGATGGAGTGTAGTTATGTTTCACCATGAGATTGGCGCTGATATTGTCGTATTCTCGATCAGGCATAGCTGCAAGGTAGTTTTTTATATCCAAGGTTTGCATTGAATAGCCGGTGACGTTTGCTAATTTTTGATTTGGTTTTATGGAGGTAGAATCATAGCGAAGGCCTGCGCTGAGGTCTGTTTTTCCAATGTTTTTCGCTGCTTCCATATAAATACCGATATTTTTTGTATCAACATCCGGAATACGGGTTTGACGTAGAGCTCCAGTCGGCTCTTGGGTACAGACACCGTTCCAGTTGCGAACACTGGTATCCAGTCCCAATGTGGTCTTGATATCGGATAAGGTAGCGGTATTTTCAATGCGTGCCCCCTTGATGGTTGCATCAATCACATGAGTGCGATATTTGCTAGGAGTGTTGCTTGAATTGCGAAATTCTGTTCCCATTTCATGTTCAACTTTAGAGTGATAAGCTTCGAGTTTGAGTTCATCTGACCATTGGGAAAGGTTGAATCTTTGATATTTTACATTGAACATATCGGTATCGTCGACTTGAGCATCCATTTGAAAAGCAGGGTATAAAACATTATCAGCACGATCGCCGAAATAGGAAAAAGTAAATTTGTCTGTACTAGTAGGAGTAAAAACGAGTTTCGTCCAAAAATTTTCTCTTTCATAGGCGTCACGTTTCATTTCTGACGTTTTATATTGATCATCAGATGAAACTTTTCCGACAAGTTGCTCAGCCATCGTTTTGCCGTCACCGTCTTTATATTGACCGCTTGTTTCACGGCTGTATCCAACAAGTGCTTGGACGGTATCATTTCCAGCTTCAAGGGTTCCTCCCACTTTTCGATAATCATAGCTTCCAAGGGTGGTTGATATTTCACCATGAACTCCTTTTTTTGGATCTTTGGTGACAACATTGATTTTTCCGCCGAGACTCCCGAACTGCGTGACATCAAAAGGCCCTTCTTGGACTTCTACCGAAGCAATTTGACTGGAAGAAACGTGCATTGCCGGAGGGTCCATACGATTTGGACACGCACCATATACTTTAGCATCATCAATGGTGACATTAATGTTGTCTTTTTTAAATCCGCGAAGGATAATATCGTTACCGACAGCACTTGCACGTACAAGGGTTATCTCAGGGAGAGAATTAGAAAGCATTTCCCCTAAATCACTTTGACGAGAGAATTTGACCATTTCATCGGCTGTATTGTCGGCTGAAGCTTCAACGGTGATTTTTTGAATGGCTACAGGTTCAGAGGCGAGCGCCGCGATGGCGGCCAATGAGAGGAGAGAAAATTTATACATGTTGGTATTCCTTCGAAAAATGATGAAGAAATCCTACAAGAGAAGTGTTACATTAGTGTTAAGGACGGTTTTTTAGTCAATTCTTAGTGAGACCTCTTCGGGAAATTGCATCGTAACGCAGTGCAGTGAGCCGTGTTGACGAATAAGAACGGAACAGTCGATAGGGATAATCTCACGCCCGTGAAACGCTTTTTCACAAATCGCGATCGCTTGGGCATCGTGTACATCATTATAGACAGGCAGTAATACAGCATCGTTGATGATCAAAAAGTTTGCATAGGTGGCAGGAAGACGTTCCTCGTCATAAAAGACAGGCGAACACATCGGCAGTGCAATAAGCTCAAACGGTTCTCCCTCTACGTCACGAAAGGCTTGGAGTTCCTCTTCCATTTTTTTGAGTGCTTCGTAGTGCTCATCGTTTTTATCGTCACATTTTACATACATGATCGTATCGATGTCGATAAAGCGAGCCAGTGTGTCGATGTGGCTGTCGGTATCATCACCTGCAAGATAGCCGTGATTGAGCCACAAAATTTGCTCTACCCCGAACTCTTTTTTGAGCATCGCTTCGGTTTGCTTTTTATTCATGTGAGGGTTGCGATTTGGGTTGAGAAGACACTCTGTTGTAGTGAGTAATGATTCGTTACCATTTGTCTCAACTGCGCCACCCTCTAAAATAAGATCTATTTTTTGCATAGGAGCGCCGTACGCTTTTGCGATGGATGAACTCATGGCATTGTCACGAGAAGCATCAAATTTTCCGCCCCATCCGGTAAAGGTAAAATCAAGCAACAGCGCTTCATCTTCATCTTCGTCAATGACACTTAACACGCTGCAATCACGTGCCCAGGTATCATCAGTTTGATAAGGAATGAAGATGAGATCGGTGTGATCGGTAAAATAGCTTTTGACAACCTCAATGTCATCACAGATAATTAAACATGGCTGATATTTTGCTACCGCATTGGCGATATTCACAAAAGTGGCACGTGCCTCTTCGAGATAGGGTGCCCAGTCGCTTTGAGGATGAGGGAAGATGAGTTGAACAAAACTTTGAGGTTCAAATTCGGCAGGAAAGTAGCGCATTAAGTGACCTTACAATATAATATTTAAATGGGAACACTAAAATTAAGCCGCGAGGCCCTTTATTCTAATCTTGACATTATCGCACAGCAAGTTGGTGCAAAAGATAAAATAGCCGTGGTCTTAAAAGACAATGCGTATGGTCATGGAGCTGTTTTGATTGCTCAAGCAGCATCCCAATACGGAATTACGCAAGCGGTTGTTCGTTTGGAGTCCGAAGCGCTTGAAATTGCACAGTATTTTGAAACTATTTTGATTTTGGCTGATTTTCCGGGTGAAAGTAATGCTAGTTTTAGTTATGCCATCAATACTCTTGAAGCGATTGAAAAGTTTCCAAAAGGAACGCGTGTTGAACTCAAAATCGATACGGGAATGCATCGTCACGGTATTGCGATCGACGATTTGGAAAAAGCATTCAAGCGCATGGCTGATCAGGGGCTTGAGTGTGTTGGTATCATGAGTCATTTTAAGAGTGCCGATAGCTTAAGTTCAGAGTGGTTTTGGCAGCGCAGAGCCTTTGATGGTCTTAAAGAAAAAGCATTGAAATTAGCGAAAAAACAGGGATGGAATGTACGTTTTCATATCTCCAATTCAGCGGGTACATTTCGATCATCTCAGTGTGAAGATGATGTGGTCCGTATTGGCATCGCACTGTATGGGTGTTTGCAAATGGATACTACACTTCCACAGCCTGCATTAAAACCGGTGCTTTCTTTGGTAGGCGATAAAATCGCTACGCGTACACTTAAGGCAGGTCAGAGGGTAGGGTACAATGGTATTTATGAAGCCCAATGTGATGAGGTTGTCTCTACGTATGATTTGGGTTATGCCAACGGTTTGGACCGCTTGGCTTCGAACCGATACGTGACTCCTGATGGAATTGCTCTGCGCGGTCGTATATCCATGGACAGTGCCGCATTTTCAACCGATGCTGATGAGCTGTTGATTTTTAATGATGCCAATGCGTATGCAAAAGCGGTTGGGACGATAGGATATGAAATCCTGGCGTGTTTGGATAAAGATTTGAAGCGGGAATGGATGGATTAATATAAATCACAAAGTGATTTGAGCTTCCCGCTGAGGGCATTGTGCCCCATGCGGGTAAAACCTAGTGTTAACGTAGCTAATCGGGACTTGTTCCGATAGCGTATAAAATTATGAGGTGATTTTTACAATCGCTTCAATAAAAATAGCACCGTCCAGGCGCATTTCTATTAGCTTTTCAAGTTGATCTTCCTGATCGATATAACCAAGTACTTTGGCATCAAACATATAATGCTCCGCTACTTTTTGAATTTCTTGACCCACTTTTGGATGAACCAATAAATAATTGGCATTCATATTTTCTGCCAATACCGCTTCGGTGATTGAGGCTACATACAACGCAAAACGGATTTTATTGGTTTGCAAGTAAGCAATGAGATCAAGATTCTGCGGTGAGAAAAAGAGGGCAATAATTGAGTTGGAAGGGGTCTTTGCAATCGCTTCGATTGATTCTACGTGATAAAAACGCTCTGAGGCAATCAGGGGATGGCCGAAAAGTATCATATTATGCCTCCATACATTCGCGTGAACAATAGTAGTACCCGTCACGTATAAATGTTTCTTTAATATCTGCATAGGTTCCGCACTTTGCACATGCGATCATCGGTTCTTCAGGTTTACGGTTATCTTTATTGGGACTAGGAAGGCTTTTTTTATTGAAGAAAGCGTAATAGACAACAGTGATAAAACCACCCAGCAGTAAAAGTTTAAATAACATGTTTATGACTCGATTAGAAGATAATGGCGGTTGACCATTTCAATAATTTTATAGTTTGAGAGTTTACTCACTTCATCATATACTTTTTCCCCTTTGTAAAAGAGTAAAAGAGATCCTTCGTGACGAAAAGGTTCAGAAAGTTGCAAAAGCATTGTCGTGTCAGTTACGGCACGAGAGGTTATCAGATCATAGGGCTGTGATGGTAACTGTTGGACACGAACCGATTTTACTTCTACATTTTCAAGACCTAAATCGGCTTTGACGAACTGTAAAAAACTGGCGCGTTTGGCAAGTGGTTCTACGAGGGTAAAATGGGTATTTGGCATCCCCATAGCCAGTATCATACCCGGAAATCCTGCCCCTGTTCCGATGTCCATTGCGGTTTTGACTGGAGGTAAAAAAGTAATAGGGGCTATGGCGTCAAGGATAAATTCATCGATTTGTGCAGGGGTTTTTGCCCCTGTGAGATTGTGTACTTTATTCCATTTTGCCAATAGATCTTTGTATTGGTGAGCATACTCATAAAACCGTTCATCGACGGTAATATTTTGTTCTCTCATTAAGCGGTGCAGATTAGTCAAGCATATGCCCCATGTGATCTTTCTTGGTTTTTAAGTACCCTTCATTATAGGGGTTTGGATCAATAATGATAGGAATTCGTTCAATAATTTCGACCTCTAAGTCTTCAACAATGGATACTTTAGCTGGATTATTGGTGAGTAAACGAATTTTTTTGATATTAAAATCAGTAAATACTTCTCGTACAACATCATACGTGCGTTCATCGGGAGCAAAGCCTAGCTCCACATTCGCTTCAATGGTATTGCGTCCTTGATCTTGAAGAGCATAGGCATTGAGCTTATTAACTAGACCGATATTGCGCCCTTCTTGATTGTGATAAATAACCATTCCGCCTTCGTGAGCGATAAGTTTGAGTGCTTTGTGGAGTTGATTATTGCAATCGCATTTGATGCTTCCAAAGGTATCTCCGGTTAAACATTGGGAATGAATCCGTACTAAAGGTGCTTCAAGTGTTTCAAAATTTGGGGTAAAAACGACTAAATGTTCTTGGCACCCCTCTTTGTAAGCACGAATTTTGAAGTGCCCATATTTACTTGGGAGATTGGCGATAGCAGATTTTTCAAATGTGATGGCTGTTTTCATGGCGTCATTATAATGTCCATTTCTGAAAAAATGGTTTATTAATCATAGTGGCGGTACAATCTTCCCTTTATTTTTATATCGGAGCCTCATTATGGATCGTTTACGCAAAACTCGTATGAATCCTCATCTTAGATCACTGGTGCGTGAAACTCATGTGCGCGTGGATGATTTTATCTATCCGCTTTTTGTAAAACCGGGTGAGGGGATTAAAACCGAAGTAGCATCGATGCCGGGTGTGTTTCAAATGAGTCTGGATGAGATTCTCAAAGAGTGTGAAGTGCTGCAGGCTTTAGGTCTCAATTCCATACTGCTTTTTGGTATCCCTAATGTCAAAGACTCCGTAGGTTCAGACGCTTTATGCGATCATGGGATTATTGCCACCGCGGTTCGCGCGATTAAACGCAGTTTTCCAAAGATGTTTGTGGTTACGGATCTATGTTTTTGTGAATACACCGATCACGGTCATTGCGGAATCCTTGATCACGTGCACGAAACCGTGGACAATGATCTGACACTGGGGATATCAGCACAACAGGCATTGGTTCATGCAAAGGCAGGGGTGGATATGATCGCACCATCAGGGATGATGGACGGGATTATTACAACACTTCGTGATGCGCTTGACACTGGTGGATATGCGAATTTGCCGATTATGGCCTATTCGACTAAATTTGCGAGCGGTTATTATGGCCCATTTCGTGATGTAGCTGAATCGGTACCAAGCTTCGGAGATCGCTCTACGTATCAAATGGACCCTGCAAATCGTCGTGAAGCCATACGTGAGAGTCTTGTAGACGAAGCGCAGGGAGCTGATATTTTGATGGTTAAACCTGCATTGGCGTATTTGGACATTATTCGTGATATACGCGAAGCTTCAAATCTTCCTCTCGCTGTTTACAACGTCAGCGGTGAATACGCGATGCTAAAATATGCTGGAAATGCTGGTTTGATTGACTACAATCGTGTGATGATGGAGACGATGATCGGATTCAAGCGAGCGGGTGCGGATATCATTATCAGTTACCATGCTAAAGAAGTGGCAGGGTTGTTATAATTATTTTATGATATGATTGTTTTTTGAAAATGAGGAATTAAGTGTGAGACATTTTTTGACGTTGAAGGACTATACGAAAGAGGAAATCTTAGAGATAGTTGATTTAGCATTAGCCATTAAAAAAGAGCAAAAGGCTAAAAAGCCGCATCCCTACTTAGCAGGACAGACACTTGCGATGATCTTTGAAAAAAGCTCAACGCGCACGCGTGTAAGTTTTGAAGCGGGGATGTTTCAGCTGGGTGGTCATGCTCTTTTCCTCTCGAATCGTGATATTCATTTAGGGCGTGGAGAACCGGTCAAAGACACGGCACGTGTTATTTCATCCATGTGCGATATGGTAATGATCCGTACCTACGAACACTCAAAACTTGAAGAATTTTCCCAATATTCCGCAGTTCCTGTTATCAATGGTCTTAGTGACAGTTATCATCCGGTGCAACTTATTGCCGATTATATGACTATGGTAGAATGCGGTCGTCATGAGCATCCGATTGTTGCATACGTGGGCGATGGAAACAATATGACCCATTCATGGTTGATGCTCGCGGCAAAGCTTGGATTTGAATTACGTGTAGCAACACCAAAGGGGTACGAGTGTGACTCTGCAATCGTAGCTGATGCTATGGAAATAGCAAAATACAGCGGAGCAAAAATTTCTTTCACTAATGATCCAAAGGTTGCAGTAGCTGGGGCTACAGTAGTAACAACGGATACGTGGATTTCAATGGGTCAAGAAGAGGAAAAGGCACAGCGTATTGCTGATTTCAAAGGATACATTGTCGATGATGCCTTGATGGCTTTAGCGGATACGTATGCTATATTTTTGCATTGCTTACCGGCATATCGTGAAGTAGAAGTGAGTGAATCGGTACTAGAGGGAAATCAAAGCGTGATTTTTCAAGAAGCAGAAAACCGTCTCCATGGTCAAAAAGGACTCATGGTTTGGCTGGATCGTCACCGTAAGTGACGATTGCGTTTAAATATTAGTTCATTGCCATTGTAATAAGCAGGTCATTTCCCTCTTCAACAACAACAAAACGGTGTTTGCGACAAAAAGTTTCATTCATTTCATCTGCCCAATCGTTTGCTTCTACTAATGCATCATCTTTGTTATCAAATGCTTTAACTGTTGGCATACCGCTACGCTTGAAACAACCGCATTCTCTCTCTATACGTACATTGAACATAATAAATTCTCCCTAATGTTTTTTGGCAGTATAGTGATTCAAAATTAAAAAAATAGTACAAATCAGAAGCGAATAGAAACTAAAAGTTAACTTTAACTTTCGGTATTGCTACATTATCAGGAAGAATTATGCTCAAGGTGGGTATAATTCGCTCAAATTTTTGGGTACCTTCGTAAGTCTTCACTATAGTATGAGGTTTTACAAAGGTACCTTCCATGGTAGAGATCGCATGATTATGATCTCTGAAAATTTTCTGCCCAATTGAGGGTCAAGATACAGCGTCACAGCAGCACAGCATAGCAACATGGGCTTTTTAGGGACCATCTTTTTAAGAAAAGATGCGCAGTTCCTTTTTTTTGCAGGTGTGGCGTATACATTAAAGGTAAAATATGAGTACAGTAGAAATTAACGAAACCCAAGAAAATCTTGGAACATTTGCGGACTTTGGTCTTCGCAGCGAAATTATGCAAAGCATTACACACGCAGGGTTTACAGTTCCAAGCCCTATTCAATCAATGGTTATTCCGGTTATTATGCAAGGTCGTGATGTTGTAGGTCAGGCACACACAGGTACAGGTAAAACAGCAGCGTTCGGGTTACCGGCATTGAATAAAATGCATTTAAAAGGTGGAATCGAAGTTCTAATCGTTACACCAACGCGTGAACTTGCAAATCAAGTAAGTGATGAAATTTTCAAATACGGAAAGCACCTTGGTGTTCGTACGGTTACTATTTATGGTGGTACATCATACAGCCGTCAAGTAGATCTTATCGAGCGCGGCGCACAAGTTATCATCGCCACACCGGGTCGTTTGTTGGATATGCTTAGCCGTAATATGCTCAAAGGTTTTTCTCCATCAACGGTTATTTTGGACGAAGCGGATGAAATGCTGGATATGGGATTCTTAGATGATATCAATGAAATTTTTAGCTATCTTCCAACAGAGCGTCAAACTTTGCTCTTTTCAGCAACAATGCCAATGCCTATCAAAAAACTTGCAGAGCGCATCTTGGTTGATCCGTTCTTTGCATCAATTACTCGTGAAGAGACTACAAATACGGATATTACACAACAATACTATGTAATCGAAGAATCAGAGCGTGATGATGCGATCATCCGTTTGATGGATGCTGAAGATGCAAAGAAAACGGTTGTTTTTTGTCGTACGAAAAAAGAAGTTGATCGTCTTTCAAATGTCCTTTCAGCGGCTGGTTATTCTGCAAAAGGACTTCATGGAGATATGGAGCAGCGTCAGCGTGAAAGCGTTATTAAGGGTGTTAAATCCGATGCATTTGATGTATTGATTGCAACAGACGTTGCGGCACGCGGTTTGCACATTGATGATATCACTCACGTATTTAACTACCACATTCCATTTGATTCTGAGAGCTATGTTCACCGTATCGGACGTACAGGACGTGCAGGTAAAAAAGGGGTTGCGATTACTTTGGTAACACCGATTGAATTCAAAGAGCTTCAGCGTATTAAATCTAAAGTCGGCACAACGATGGAGCATGCTTACATTCCAAGCAAATTGGATGTTAAAGAGGCACAAATCAATCGTCTTGTTGCGGAAATTGAAAAGCAGCATGTTAATGATATCGCGCATAAAGTTTTGGATGTTCTTAAAGAAGAGTTTGATCAAGAGCAGATTGCTTATAAATTAGTCTCTCTTTTGATGGAGCGTAATATTGTTGCTGGACCAAATCAAATCGGTATCTCTGCTGAGCGTATGGAAAAAATTCTTCATAATCTTGCAAACAGTCATGATCGTGGCGGTAACCGTGGTGGCGGATACCGTGGGAACCGTAGCGGTGGCGGTGGATACCGTGGTAACAATGACCGTAATGCTGGCGGCGGTGACCGTGGCGGCAGCGGCGGCGGATACCGCGGCAATAACGATCGTAATGCAAGCAGTGGTGATCGCAGTGGTGCAGATCGCGGCGACCGTTCACGAAGCTTTAGCGGTCAAAACCGTTCAGCTAGCAGTAAGCCTAGAAGTTAAGACCGCTTTTAGCTTTTCAATAAATGGCTCCATCGGAGCCACTTTAAGTTCCCCACTTCTCTGCTTAACTCCCCACATCGGCTCTGGAAAATAACTATCATTTGTAAATCGTGCCATAATATGCCAATGTACTTGCGGCAGCATGTTTCCAAAAGAAGCGATATTTATTTTTTCGGGTTTAAAATAGGAAAGCATCTCTTTCTCGATGAGATCAAGAACATCAAAAATCATCATACGTTCATCGCGGGAACATTCAGAGAATTCTTTATGCTGCGCGTGGGTAAAAATTTTAAGCCAGGGAATCTCACTCTCGTGAATTTCAATGTATATAAGAGGATTAGTATAAATCATAGGAGACCTTTTAAGAGATCTGCTATTGTAGCGAGAGTTGTTTAGTGGTGAGCTTTACCGGCAAAAGGGACAATAGCGCTTCCCCATGTCAAACCGCCGCCAAAAGCGTCCAAGAGCATTAAATCTCCCTCTTGCAATCGGCCCGACTCATAGATATCATTGATAGCCATAGGAATAGATGCACCGGATGTATTGCCGAATTTTTCAACAGTCAGTACAACTTGTTCATCGCGAAGTTCTAAAGCATCCCCGACCGCTTTGATAATGCGATAGTTAGCTTGATGAGGGACAAAGTGTTTAATGTCTGATGCTGGGAGATTATTTTCTTTTAAAATAGCGACAACGTCATTGGTCAGTGTTCTAACAGCTACTTTAAACGTTTCATTCCCTTTCATTTTCATGAAACAGCTAGCAGCTTCTCGGTCAAGCTCATCATGAGCCGAACCGCTTCCGCCGTTTGGTGTCATAAGTAGGTCGGCAAAACTGCCATCTGATCCTGTATGGATATCAATGATTCCTTTTGACTGATCATCAGTAGCGCTAATGATTGCCGCACCGGCACCGTCCCCGAACAATATACAGGTTCCACGATCGGTATAGTCGGT
Source organism: Sulfuricurvum sp. (assembly GCA_030693335.1). Lineage (GTDB taxonomy): Bacteria > Campylobacterota > Campylobacteria > Campylobacterales > Sulfurimonadaceae > Sulfuricurvum. The sequence continues at coordinate 78,711 of JAUYAU010000008.1, read as the reverse complement.
AATGGCACTGAGTTTTTCTGCACCGATAATAAGGACATTTTTTTTCATCCCCGATTCTATAAAAGCTTTTGCAATACTGAGAGCATACACAAAACCGGTACACGCTGCTGAAATATCAAAAGCGGTTACCTTTTCAAGTCCCAGTTTTGTAGCAATGATGGTTGCAGTTGATGGCATACAAAAATAATCAGGTGAAATAGTGGCACAAATAATCAAGTCAATTTGTGACTTCTGAAGACCGGAACGCTCAATGGCGATCTCTGCAGCTTTACTACCCATATCGCTGGTTGTTTCATCTTTTGCTGCTATATGACGTTCTTTGATTCCGGTACGTTTAAAGATCCACTCATCTGTAGTATCAACCATCGCTTCCAGATCATTATTGGTCAAAATTTTAGAGGGGACATAAGCTCCTATGGAGCAAAGTGCAGCGTACATAATTGGCCTTTTACGAATAGTGAATGTTATTTGTTTAAAGCTTCCAAGCGTGCTTCTATGTGTTCATTAACGCCTGTATTAACGTAATTTATTGCTTGAAAAATGGCATTCTTAATGGCTTTAGGATTGCTTTTTCCATGCCCAATAATTGCACATCCCTTGATACCCACCAAAGGGGCACCACCGATTTCAGCATAGTCAATCTCTTTTTTTAAACGTGAAAAGACTTTACGCATCAATAAGGCACCTGTAATAGCAAAAGGAGATTTACGTATAAATTGTTTTATAAAGTAGCTAATCGTTGTAGCAACGCCTTCGGATGCTTTAAGAACTAAATTCCCTATAAATCCATCGCAAACAATGACGTCACAGGTAGAGTCAAAGATATTATTGCCTTCGACATTTCCGATAAAACCTTCACTACCTTTAAGGAGGCCAAATGTCTCTTTGGTAACTTCATTGCCTTTTGAGTCTTCTTCGCCGTTTGCCAAGAGACCGACGCGCGGATGGTTAATTTTTAACATATCTTTTGCGTAGCAGTGACCCATGATCCCAAACTGGAATAAATGTTCCGGCTTGCAATCGACATTGGCACCTGCATCCATTAGGATGCTGCGTTTACCATTTTTAGTGGGCATTAAAGTGACTAATGCTGGACGTAATACGTGCTTTAAGCGACCGAGGCGCAAGGTTGCAAGACTCATCGTGGCACCGCTGTGTCCGGCGCTGACTACGCCATTTGCTTCACCGTTGCGTACAAGCTCCATCGCAACATAAATGGAACTCTCCTTACGCTTTAATGCATCAGTAGCTGCATCTCCCATATCGATTACATCGCTTGCTTCTACAATCGAAATCTTACCTTTATAGCCCTTAGGTAACAAAGCTAAAATCTCATCTTTTTTACCAACGAGAATTGCTTCGAACTCTTTTGCCTTTAAAGCTTCTAGTGTTCCTTTTACAATCGGTTCGGGACCAAAGTCCCCGCCCATTGCATCAATAGCAATCTTGATCATCGATTATTTATACTCACCGGTAGTCGGGTTGACAAAGTGAGACAATTTGTACGTGCCGTCTTTGTCTTTTACAGGACGAGCAAGTGAAATCTTATAGTGTGTTCTACGCTTTGCTGCGCGAGTGTGACTCACTCTTCTTTTAGGTACTGCCATCGTTATAGTCCTTTCTATTTAAGTTTAAACGCTATAGGAATACATTCCTCTAGCTATGTTAACACTAGGTTCCCTTCGGCAGGAAGCCCAATCGTTACATCAGAATTCTTGTTCTAATGTTGTTCCCTCACAGTTTGAGCAACAAAAATAGTCACTCTTAATCAATTCGAGTTCCGAACTAAAAAGTTCATCCAAATTGATCACTGAATTTTCAATTTCTACAATTTCTAATTCCCTATCATTTTCATGAACGATACCGTCTGCAAGGAAGAAGGAAACTTCTTCGTTGAGTATTTTTTCAAATACTTCAGCACAGATATCGCAGGGAATCAAAATACTTCCTGTTATTGTACCGTTTAATTGAGCAATATTATGCTTTTTATGAACAATTGTTCCTAAAAATAATGCATTTTCTTGCTTGGCTTCAAATACCATAGGCACTGAATCCAGGTGTTTAAACGGAATAATATTCACTTAAGAGATCTCGCGACCTGAAAAGAAAAATGCGATTTCATTTTTGGCATTTTCAACAGAATCACTTCCATGAACAGCATTTGCATCGATATTTTCAGCAAAATCAGCACGGATAGTACCCGCTTCTGCTTCTTTAGGGTTTGTTGCACCCATCAAATCACGGTTTCTTTGAACAGCGTTTTCGCCCTCAAGAACCGTAATAACAACAGGACCGCTTACCATGAAATCAACAAGGTCGTTGAAAAATGGACGCGCAGCGTGTACTGCGTAAAATGCTTCAGCGTCTTGACGGCTAAGCTGAACTTTTTTGGTAGCTGCGATTTTAAGACCATCAGTCTCAAAACGATCCAAAATTTTTCCAATAACACCTTTTGCTACGGCGTCTGGCTTGATGATTGATAATGTTTGTTCCATCAATGCTCCTGTTTTATGTGAATAATAGAGCGGGATTATAGCCAAATAATAATTTGAAAAAGATTAAAGATGAAGAGAAAAGAATTAGAAAGAAGATTTAAAGGGCAAAGCCCTCTAAATTAATCGACAACGTTCGCTTTATTTGAACGCATGTCGCCTGTGATATCATCACGGTGTGCTGGACTTTCGCCGATTTCATCCCATGTAATACAACCTTCTGTTGGACAAGCAGTTGCACATGCCGGAGCATCGTGGTAACCTACACACTCAACACACTTATCTCCATAAACGTAGTAAATATCATCACCCGTTGGGTTATCGTCCTCGTCTACGATCGCTTCTACAGGACACTCGTCAATACAAGCGCCGCAGTTAATACAAGTATCATTAATAACAACTGACATTGAATTCTCCTTAGATAATTTAAAATATTGGTAACTATAACAGAAGAATTTTAAAGATAGCTAAAAGAAGATAGCGTTTATTAAATTTTTTTGATAACTGTTACAAAGTGAGAATATAGTAAGAAATAAACTCCCATCCATACGGAAGTTTATTGGTTTGACTAGAGATTTAAAAAAGTGCGTATTGCTTCTACTTTATCGGTTTTTTCCCACGTGAATTCTGGAAGTTCGCGTCCAAAATGTCCATAAGCGGCTGTTTTACGATATATGGGGCGCAACAGATCAAGTGATTCGATAATCCCTCTTGGGGTAAGATCAAAAAGCTCTTTGACACACTCTTCAATTTTTTCTTCAGCTACAACAGCTGTTCCGTGGGTATTAACCATAATTGAAATTGGGTGTACTACCCCAATAGCATAAGAAACTTGGATGGTCGCGCGATCACATGCACCTGCTGCCACCAAATTTTTGGCGACATGACGAGCAGCATAGGCTGCTGAACGATCCACTTTGGTAGGGTCTTTTCCGCTGAATGCTCCCCCGCCGTGAGGACATGCTCCGCCGTAGGTATCGACAATGATTTTTCGTCCGGTGAGTCCGGCATCGCCTTGTGGACCGCCAATAACGAATTTACCGGTTGGATTGATGTGATAGACAATATTTTGGCTCATAAGGTCACGGGGGATGACATACTCAATTACTTCTTTAATAACATCCGCATGCAATTTTTCTTGGCTTACTTCAGGGGCATGTTGTGTTGATACGACGACTGTTTCTACGGATACCGGTTTATCATCCACATAACGGATGCTCACCTGCGTTTTTCCATCAGGGCGCAGGTAAGGGATGATCCCTTCTTTACGCACCTGTGCCAAGCGTTCAGCAAGACGGTGTGAAAGATAGATCGGCAATGGCATTAAAACCTCCGTCTCACGACAGGCATAACCAAACATGAGACCCTGATCCCCAGCACCGATTTCCCCGCCTGCTTGATCAACACCTTGATTGATGTCGGGAGATTGTTCACCGATACCGTTGAGTACGGCACACGACCGGTAGTCAAATCCGTAAGTTGCATCGGTATAACCGATTTCTCGAACTACTTGTCGGGCAATTTCCTGCATAGGAGCATAGGCAGTGGTTTTGAGTTCCCCTGCAATGACACAAAATCCGTTTGAGACTAAGGTTTCACATGCTACACGCGCTTTGGTATCATGTTCAATAATATAATCTAAAATGGCGTCGCTTATTTGATCGGCCATTTTATCGGGATGTCCTTCTGTGACGGATTCGGAGGTGAAAATATAGTCTTTTGGCATAAGGACCCTTTATTGCTGAAAAATATAGAAATTATTGTGTAATTGGCAGATTATAGCGAATTGGATTTTAAAAAATCTCTTTCCCAAAAGAAGTCGATCCAATCCAAAGCTTCATGTAATGAAAAGTCAGGCTGAATGAGTGCGGTAGGTTTGGTGAAAATCGCAGCACTTGCAAAAATAATATGTGGGTAACGTTCTTGCAAAATTGGAGTTAAAGCGTGGAGGGTTTTACCGCTGTCAACAATATCATCAACGATAAGGACGCGGTGAGATTGAGTGAAGTCACATTCTCCAAAAAGGGATACGGTTTCGCGCTGTTGATCATGATCGTAACTTTCGCAGCGTAGCGATTGAAGATTGCGAATATTTAGAGCCATAGAGAGTGCATGACCCATGGTCATTCCTCCTCGTGCAATGGCCAGAATGGTATCGGGTTCAAATACTGCACATCTATCAGCTAGCTCTGAAATATCTATTTTAAAACGATCATAACTGTAGTAAATCATATAACAATCATAACATAAGCCCACCTATGATATAATAAAAAACTTATTAATAAAAGGGTTTAATTGAAAAAATTAGCCATAATCGGCCGTCCTAATGTCGGCAAAAGCTCTCTGTTTAATCGTCTTTTGAAACAACGTGACGCTATTACCTCTGAAATTGCAGGTACTACACGTGATGTCAAAAAACGGGTTGCCGTCGTTGTCGACAAAGAAGTTGAAATTCTGGATACCGGCGGTTTGGACGAAGGGTGCGAACTTTTTGATCGCATCAAAGAAAAGTCATTGGAAGCTGCACACAAAGCAGACATTATTTTGTTTATGGTTGACGGTAAGAGTCTGCCTGAAGAGGATGATAAAAAGCTTTTTTATGAGCTCGAAGCGATGGGTAAATCGATTGCATTGGTTGTTAACAAAATTGACAACGATAAAATGCAAGAAAAACTTTGGGAATATTATGAGTTTGGAACCAACCGAATTTTTGGTATTTCTGTTGCCCATAACCGCTCTATTTTGCCGTTGCTCAATTGGGTTGCTTCCGAGCTTCCTGAATCCTCCATTGTAAAACCGGTTGAAGAGATCGAATCAGAAGATGATGAGATGGACGGATTTGATGCCCTAATCAGCGGATACAGTGATGATGAAGATGAAGAATTTGATGACGAAGATGAATCGGATGACGATGACGACAGTGATGTTTCGGATGATGATATTGATCCTGACGATATTGCAGCAATGGAAGAAGCCTATCGCGGAATCGTCAAAGAATACGCTCCCGCAGATACCCAGAAAATGAAAGTAGCCATTATTGGTCGTGTCAATGTTGGGAAAAGCTCGTTGCTCAATGCCCTACTTAAAGAAGACCGTTCGGTAGTAAGTTCAGTTGCGGGAACGACGATTGATCCGATTGACGAAACGATCCAGTATGAGGATAAAGAGATCACCTTTATCGATACGGCGGGGATTCGTAAGCGCGGAAAAATTTTAGGAATTGAAAAATATGCTTTGATGCGTACCGAAGAGATGCTTGAAACGGCTGATATCGCCTTATTGGTTTTGGACGCTTCGGTTCCGTTTATGGATTTGGATGAAAAAATTGCAGGGTTTGTCGATAAAAATCGTATGGCATGTTTGATTGTTCTCAACAAATGGGATATGGCTCCTAAAGAAGATTATGAAAAGATTATTGCAGAGGTAAGAGATCGGTTTAAGTTTTTGAGTTACGCACCTATCGTTACGATTTCGGCACAAAGCAAACAGCGTGTTCATAAGATTTTTGATATGCTGCTCAAAATAAACGAAAATTATTCTCAGCGTATTTCAACCGGTAAGCTTAATGAAGTGATCCGATCTGCATTGCGCAGACATACGCTTCCAAGTGTTAACGGAATGAATATCCGCCTTTATTTTGCAACGCAGTACGATATTCGTCCTCCGCGTATAGCCCTCATTATGAATAAACCTCAGGGGCTTCATTTCAGTTATCGCCGTTATTTGACGAATAGATTGCGTGAAGAGTTTAATTTTGAAGGCACCCCGATTTTGTTCAAAGCGAAAAGCAGAGGCGGTGATAAAAAACCACGACCTCATAAAACAAGAGCTTTGTGGTAATTAAAACGGTTTAACGATTACCAGTGCAACGATCGCCATGAGCAGTAGTGTCGGCACTTCATTGTAAAGACGGAAGAATTTACCGTTTTTATAAGCCGCATCAACTTTTAGTTTTAGGCGATAGTGCCCTAGGGAAAAGAAATAAGCGACCAAAATGGCTACAAGAGTGAGCTTGGCATGAAGCCATCCGCCTGTTTGAAACACATTGATCCCGTAATGTGCGGTAGATAAAAAAATCAGCGCAATACCTGATAGCAGTGTCGCCCAAAATGCAGGGACGCCGATGTATTTATAAATCTTCATCTCCATCACTTCTATAACTTCTAAAAAACCTTTATTTTCAGCGTTCTCCACATGATAGACAAACAATCGCGGCAGATAGAAAAGTACCGCAAACCACGAAACCATTGAAATGACATGAAACCAAATGACCCAATTATACATATTATTTTCCTTAGGATGAATTAGAGAAGGGTAACCAAAAGAAGCTAAAAATTAAAGGTGTTTTTTTACCCATGCTACAATTTGAGAGGCCGGAAGTGCTCCGCTGATTTGATCAATATTGCGGTTGTTTTTAAACGCAATGATAGTAGGTATTGAGCGTATGGAAAATCGACCTGCAAGGGTTTGTTGCTCTTCGGTATTGATTTTGACAAACTGTGCCTTGAGAGGGAAAGATCTGGCTGCTTCCTCAAAAGCGGGTGCCATAGAGCGACATGGTCCACACCATGGTGCCCAGAAATCAGCAATGATCAGTCGCTCATCATTGAGCATTAATTTATCAAAGGTTTCAGGATTAAGTGAGAGCGGTTTTGTATCTAATAGGGAAGCTTTACAATGTCCGCAGGATGCTTTCGTGTAAGAATCTTTGAGAGGGATGGCATTCACACCCCCACAGTGAGGGCATACAACATTGATTTTACTCATGTGAACCCCTTTTTTAGTCTGCTTCCACTACTTCCATATCACGGATAGAAGAGGTATGGTGATCTTTGGCTTTATCGTGAAGACGAGCAAGTGCTTTGTTGGCACGTTCAATGGCTAAATCGATAGCGGTATCAAGATCGGCATCAGAGTGGCTGATGACAACAGGTTGTGCGTGTGCAATGTGTATGTCAAATTCAACGCCGACCGTTTGCTTTTCTTTGGTAATCATGACATTAACAGTGGTCATATCAAGATGGTAACGTTTAAAGTTTTCAATAGCTGCTGCAATGTGCCCGTTTAAGTGAGGGGTAAGGGTAATCTCTTTTGCGCGAATTTGAACATTCATAATGAATCCTTTTTTGTTGAACTATGGAAAAATATAGCACATTGTTTCTTAAAATGAAGCTTAACTGTGATGCAGTTAATGGAGCGTTTGATATAATAGTAATAATATTGAATTAGGAGCATTTTTTGAGAGTTTTGACGGGAATACAACCTTCGGGCGATTTGCATATCGGAAATTATTTTGGTTCCATTCTTCCGATGATTGAATCCCAAAATGATCATGACGTTTTTGCTTTTATCGCCAATTATCATGCGATGACATCTTTGGGTGACGGTGAGCGATTAAGACAGCTCACGCTGCAAGCGGCAACCGATTTTTTGGCATTGGGTATGGATCCTGTTAAAAGTACTTTTTGGGTGCAATCGGATGTTAAAGAAGTTTTGGAACTCTATTGGATTCTCTCCAGCTTTACCCCTATGGGATTGTTAGAGCGGGCGCACAGCTATAAAGATAAAACAGCGCGCGGGATTGCAAGTAATCACAGCCTCTTTTCTTATCCTGTTCTTATGGCGGCGGATATTTTGCTTTTTGGCTCTCAGGTTGTTCCCGTAGGAAAAGATCAAATACAGCATGTAGAGATTGCGCGGGATATTGCGGTAAAATTTAACAATCAATACGGTGATATCTTTACGATGCCGGAGTTTCGTGTGGATGAAAACGTGGCGACCGTCCCTGGAACCGATGGTCAGAAAATGTCAAAGAGTTACGGCAATACCATTACGATTTTTGGAGAAGAGAAGAATCAGCTTAAAACCGTTAAAAAGATTGTAACCGAAGTTGTGGGAATGGAAGAACCCAAAGAGTTTGAAAATTGTAATGTTTATAACATTGTCAAACTGTTTTTAAATGACAATGAGCGTATTGCACTGCAGGAACGTTATCAAGCCGGCGGAGAAGGACATGGGCACTTTAAACTTTATTTAGCCGATGTATTGTGGGAGTATTTCCGTCCGTACAGAGAACGGCGGGCCTATTATGAAGCACATCAGGATGAAGTTCGAGATGTTTTAAAATCAGGGGCAGTAAAGGCGACTGCTGTTGCAATGCCTATTATTGAAAAAATACGCTCCGTAACTGGAATCCAATACTAAAAGGTAAAAAATGAAACAATATATTTATCATCAAATCGCTGAATCAGCGGCTACTAAACAAGCAATTTTGGATAGTGAACCGTTATTGGATGTCATTGAAGTTGTTGCAAAAGCATGTGTAGCGGTTTATCGAAACGGTAAAAAAACAATGTTGGCAGGTAATGGAGGATCTGCGGCAGATGCACAGCACATTGCTGCGGAGCTTGTAGGGCGTTATGGTTTTGATCGTCCCTCAATCCCTTCATTGGCTTTGACCACTGATACGTCGAATTTGACGGCAATAGGGAATGATTACGGATATGACAAAGTTTTTTCGCGTCAAGTGGAGGGGATGTCGCAAGAGGGGGATTTGTTTATCGGTATTTCTACTTCCGGAAATTCTCAAAACATTGTGAATGCTTTTGAATCAGCAAAAGAGCGCGGTGTTACTACGGTAGCCCTTGTGGGGCGTGATGGCGGTAAGATGGCAGAAATGGCTGATTATGCGATTATCATTCCTTCAAATTCTACGCCGCGTATTCAGGAATCTCATATTCTGATCGGCCATATTTTGTGCGACATCATTGAAAAAGAGCTCTTCGGAGGAGGAGTTGCCTAAGGCACTTTTTCTTGATCGTGACGGGGTTGTTAACGTCGAAAAAAATTATCTTTATAAGATCGATGATTTTGAGCTTATGGAAGGGATTATCGAGGTTTGCCGTCACTATGAAGCTAATGGATATTTGATTATCATCGTAACGAATCAATCAGGAATTTCTCGAGGTTACTATTCAGAAAATGATTTCAAAAATCTAAGTGAGTGGATGATCGATCACTTCAAATCACTGGGCATTACGATTGCTCATATTTACCATTGTCCTCATCATGAAAGTATTGATGGCCAGTGTGAGTGCCGAAAGCCTGAACCCGGAATGTTTTTAGAAGCACAGCGAGATTTTGATATCGATATGGCAGACTCTGTGATGATAGGGGATAATGAACGTGATATTCAAGCGGCCATTCGTGCCGGAGTGGGCACCAATATTCTTCTTTCCTATGAGGTTTGTGATTCTGCTGCCAATCAAATTGTCCATTCATTAAAGGAACTTCTCTAATGCTTATTCTTAATACAGGTGGAACATTTAACAAACGCTACAATCCATTGAACGGTGAGTTGGAAGTACCTCGTGATAATCTAGCAGTTGATACTGTCGTTTCCACATTTTCTAAAGCAGTGAGTGTTCAAGGATTACTGTACAAAGATTCGCTTGAAATGACGCATGAAGATCGTGAAGTGCTTGCAAAAATGATATTCCAATCGGATGAAGATTTGATTATTGTTGTTCATGGAACCGATACGATGGATCAAAGTGCACAGCACGTTGCAAAACATGGATTGGAAAAAGTGATTGTGTTTACGGGTTCAATGGTTCCGTTTAGCATTGACGCAATCGAAGCAACGGCCAATTTAAGCATGGCGATTGGCTATGCGCGCAATGCATCCAGTGGTGTTTACATTGTGATGCAAGGGGTATGCGGATCTTACGACAAAGTCATTAAAAACAAAATTATTGGAAAGTTTGAATATGTCTAACGTTAAATGTGATCATTGCCATCTTGTTTTTAGTGATTCGGTGATGATTCATGAGGGGAGCTTGAATTTTTGTTGCAAGGGATGCCAAGGAATTTATCATTTGCTCAAAGATGAAGGATTAGAGAGTTTTTATACCAAGATGGGAGAAGTAACACTCACTCCTCCAAGCCAGCAGTTCGAAGCAAGTGAGAATTTTGACTCTCCCTCATTTCGTGATCGTTTTGTGACCGAACTACCAGAAAACTTTTCCCAAGTGTCACTTATCATTGAAGGCATCCACTGTGCGGCATGCGTATGGCTTAATGAAAAAGCATTGCATAAAATGGCTGGGGTGATCGAAGCCCATATCAACTATACCAATAATAAAGCACGCATTGTCTGGAATTCCAATCTCGTGAAACTTTCCGAGATTATTGAGATGATTCGGGCAATCGGCTACAATGCGTACCCTTACGATGCCTCGATGCAAGAGGTACGTGCGAACAAAGAGCGCAAAGAGTATTATTTACGTATGGCGGTAGCGGCTTTTGCCTCTATGAATATGATGTGGATTGCGGTGGCTCAATACGCAGGCTATTTTACAGGAATGAGTCAAGAGATCAAGACTATCCTTAATATTGCGCAATGGGTACTGGCAACACCTGCACTTTTTTACAGCGGATGGGTTTTTTATCGAGGAGCGTATTACGGTCTTCGTAACGGTGCGGTTACGATGGACATGCTGGTGGTCACAGGGTCAACGCTTGCTTATTTTTATTCGATTTACATCACGGTTTTTGAAAAAGGGGACGCCTATTTTGATTCGGTGGCGATGATTATTACGTTTGTGTTATTGGGTAAGTTTTTGGAAGTTTTGAGCCGTAAACATGCTGCAGATACACTTGATGTAATGGGAAAGTACATTCCTAATGAAGTAAGTGTTCTGGATGGAGATGCTATCCGAAGCGTCCGTGTTTCTGAAGTAAATGTTGGGGACACCATCATTATCCGTACGGGTGAGCGAGCAGCGATTGACGGAGAAGTTCTTTCAGGCGAGGGTAGTTTCGATGAGAGTAATCTCACTGGGGAAGCGGATCCTATTTTTAAACGTAAAGGAGATCTGATTATCAGCGGTACGACGAGTATTGATGCCCTATTGCACTATCGGGCACTGAAGGATTATGCCCATTCAACGTTGTCACATCTCGTCAATCTTTTAGAAAATGCGATGGCGCAAAAACCTAAAATCGAGCAACTGGCAAATCGTCTTTCCGAATTTTTTTCTTCTACGATTTTATTTTTAGCCATTGGCACGTTTTGGGTCTGGTATTTTTGGCCTCATACGTTTGATCGCTCATTGATGGTAGGGATATCGGTCATTATCATTGCCTGCCCGTGTGCTTTGGCATTGGCCACACCGGTTGCAACCATTGTGGGATTGGCACTTGGGGCAAAACGGTCTATTCTCTTTAAATCAGCGGCACAGATTGAAACGATGGCAAAAGCCACGATGTTTGTCCTCGATAAAACAGGGACCATTACCAAAGGACGCCCGGCGGTAGTCTATGCAACGTATCATGCTGTGTATGACCGCTCGGTATTGTTGGCTTTGGTGAGCTCTTCAAAACATCCGATCAGCTTGGGAGTCGTTGAGTATTTAGATAAAACGGAACCTGAGATACAAACGGGAAGCATTTCAGAGGTTAACGAAATTCCTGCACGCGGTCTTGTTGGGCGTGCTAATGGGGTAGTGATTGCAGGCGGGAATGCTTTACTCATGGAAGAGATGGGAATAGAAACAAACAGCGTAAGCGATAAAAGCCTTTTTTATTATGCGGTGGATGGGCAACTGTGTGCAACATTTGAACTGCAAGACCTTCCCAAGGATAATGCATTTGAATCGATTAAGATGTTACGCGATTTTGGTCTGCGTGTTGTCATGTTGACGGGAGACCATGCGGCTTCAGCACTCAGGGTTGCCACGGCAGTTGGAATAGATGAAGTCCATGCGCATGTAACGGCTCAAGAAAAAGCGGATTTTATTGCCAAAGCACAGGGTGAAGGTCACATTGTGGTCATGGCGGGGGATGGAGTCAATGATCTTTTAGCACTGGCACGTGCGGATATCGGTATCGCAATGGGTAATGGCAGTGATATCGCTATCGAGGTTTCAGATATTGTATTGCTCAATGATTCACTGATTTCACTTACGGAAGCGTATGCGATTAGTCGGCGAACTTATGGATTGATTAAACAAAACTTAGGGATATCATTGGTTTACAATGCGATTACAATACCATTGGCAATGATGGGATATGTTATCCCTTTGGTGGCGGCAATATCAATGTCGTTTAGTTCACTTCTGGTTGTCGGTAATTCAATGCGCAGTCGCTGGATGTATAAATAGGAGGTTCTTATGGACAGTTGGGTAGTAGCGATGATGCTTGGAGCGTCTCTCTTTTTGGGAGGGATTGCCTTGATTGCATTTTTATGGGGAATTAAGAGTGGTCAATTTGATGATGAAAAACGGATGATGAATCAGGTTCAGTTTGATGATGAAAAAGAGTTAAACGATGCGGCTTTGCAACAAAAGAAAAAAGAAGCGCTAAGAAAAAAAGAATATAGACCAGAGTAATAAAGAGAAGACGTTCTCATCGCCTAAGCGATGAGAAGCAGAATTACTTAATTCCTGCTGCGTAAGAAGCGATAGCTTTGATATCAGCGTCAGACATAGTAGCAACTTGACCTTTCATCAAGGCACCCATTCCAGCTTTGTTCAATGTACCATCTTTGTAGCCTTGAAGAGCTTTTTCAATAGCAGCAGCTGATTGACCTTTTACAACCGCAGACTTACCAAGAGCTACTTTTTCGAAAGAAGCACCGTGACAAGCTACACATTTAGCAGAAAGAGCTTTTCCGTCAGAAGCCATCATTGATACACCAGCGAATAACATTGCAAGAGCAATTTTTTTCATTTTGTTTCTCCATTAAAAAATTTATCGCCATTATATTCCCAACTATCTTAAAGTAGTCTAACGATTTTATGTTTTAATGGAAGCTTCGGTACAATAATCTTTTAAAGAACCATGAGGATAATTTATGCGCTACAGTGATATTGATTTGAATAGCAAAACCATTTTGATAACGGGAGGAGCCGGTTTTATCGGTTCGAATCTCGCTTTTTATTTTGAAGAGCATTACCCGCAGGCAAAAGTAGTCGTTTTAGATCTCTTCCGTTCCAATCTAACCCTCTCCAACGGTAATCTCAAAAGTTTTGGGCATTTTAAAAATCTGATCGGCTTTACTGGCGAAGTGATCAGCGGTGACATCAACGATCAAGTACTTCTTGCAAAACTTGCTTCCGGGTATAAATTTGATTATATTTTTCACGAAGCGGCGATTTCAGATACGACAGCGCTGGAACAAGGCCTCATGATTCAAACCAATGTGAATGCTTTTAAAGATTTGTTGGACATGGCAGTAGCGCACGGTGCAAACATGATTTATGCTTCTTCGGGTGCCACGTATGGTGATGCGCCATCTCCGCAAAGAGTCGGACGTGAAGCTCCTCAAAATGTGTATGGATTTTCAAAGCTGATGATGGATCATTTGGCACGTGACTATGCGCAAAAGTTTAAAAACATTTCGATTGTGGGTTTGCGCTATTTTAATGTGTATGGACCGCATGAGTTTTTCAAAAACAAAACAGCCTCGATGGTGGTGCAGTTTGGTCATCAGCTGCTTAGCGGTAAGAATCCGAAGCTGTTTGAAAATTCGGACAAAATCTTGCGTGACTTTATTTACATAGAAGATATCGTCCAAGCCAATGTTTTGGCGATGCATCCTAAAGAGTCGGGAGTATTTAATGTCGGAACGGGTAAAGCACGATCATTTCAATCGATGGTCGATATTTTGCAGCATGAATTGGGAACTGCATACCCATGCGAATATATCCCTAATCCGTACATCGGACGGTATCAGTTCCACACCGAAGCCGATATCCAAAGCACCACAGAGGTATTAGGCTATGCACCTCGATTTGAATTCGAAGATGGCATAAGAGCGTATGCTCCTGAGATTAAACGCCTTTTTGAAGAGGAACTTTCATGAACTGTCTCAAAGAGACACAGCCTCATATCCTCGTTATCGGTGATTTGATGATTGACCATTATCTGTGGGGAGGCTGTGAACGTATCTCCCCCGAAGCGCCGGTACAAGTAGTTGACATCGCACGTGAAACGACGGTGCTTGGTGGTGCGGGGAATGTTATCAATAATCTAGTGGCTTTGGGTGCGCGTGTTAGTGTAGCAGGGGTAATTGGTGATGATGACAATGGGATTGAACTCAAAGAGATGCTTTTGTCTTTGGGAGCGTCGTGTGAGGGATTGATTATTCAAGCAGGGCGAAAAACGTCCAAAAAAAGCCGTATTATTGCCTCCAATCAACAAATTCTTCGTTATGACAAAGAGTCAAAAGAGCCTATCGGACAGGTGAGTGCAGATAAGCTTATTGATTACGTTAGCCAGATTGTCGATGGGTGCGATATGGTCATTTTATCCGATTATGGAAAAGGGGTGATTAGCGATGCGATTGCTCAAGGAGTTATCGCTCACGCGAAGGCTAAGGGTAAAAAAGTTCTGGTAGACCCAAAGGGAAAAGATTATCGTAAATACAGCGGTGCGTATTTGCTCACCCCGAATAAAAAAGAGGCATCCGAAGCTACAGGGATTATCATTAAAGACGATACTTCGTTGCGTGAGGCACTGTTGTTACTCAAAGAAACGTGTGATCTTCAATGCTCGATGATTACTCTTTCGGAGGACGGTATTGCCATATATGATGATGCCATGCGCCGATATCCTACCGTTGCTAAAGAGGTATTTGATGTAACGGGTGCCGGAGATACTGTGATTGCATCACTTTCATTTGCGTTATCTTGCGGACTCTCTATCGATGAAGCGGCACCGTTTGCGAATCATGCGGCGGCAGTGGTTGTGGGTAAAATCGGATCGGCGACAGTAACCTTGGATGAGATTGAGGCGTATGAATCGAGCTTGCACCAAAGCAGTTCCGATACACATATCAAATCGCAAGAGGAAATTGCAGCGATTGTACAGCGATTAAAGCGTGAGGGGAAACGGGTCGTATTTACCAACGGCTGTTTTGATATTCTTCATGTCGGACACGTCAAATACCTTCAAGAGGCCAAAAGCTATGGGGATGTTTTGATTGTAGGACTTAATTCTGACAGCTCCGTGAGAGAGCTCAAGGGTCCAACCCGGCCTGTAAATCTTCAAGAAGATCGTGCCTACATTTTAGCGGCGCTTGAATCGGTCGATTATGTGGTGATGTTTAGCGATGAAACGCCGTATGAACTGATCAAAAGTATTGCTCCTGATATTTTGGTCAAGGGTGGAGACTATGAGGGAAAAACCGTTGTGGGTGCTGAGTTCTCAGGGGAATTGCGTTTGGTACAATTTGTAGACGGGAAAAGTACAACAGCCACAATATCACGTATTAATAAAGGAACAACATGTTAAAAAAACTCTTATTAAGTGTTTTAATGACCACTGCAGCGTTTGCGGCACATCAAGTCCAAGTCAATGTAAATGACAAAGAAGTGGAAGGGCAAATACGACTGGATATGGGGCGTATGGGGGATATGGAGCATACCTACATGGGGGCGCGTTTTTTAAACGGTGATAATAATAACAGCCAAACCATTACGGGTATTAATCCGTTGATGGAAGTCTCTTTTATGGTACAAAATGATGTCAGGGGAGTTCGAGGGTTAAAAGTAGGTTTGGGTATCAAAGGGGAACACACCAAGATTGATGGCAGAGGGTTTGCCGCTATTCCTTTGGGTATTGAAGCAGAGTTGCAACTACCCCTTAACTCGCCGATTGCTTTTTATCTAGGGGGTTCATTGTATTATGCCCCTTCGGCTCTTTGCTTTAGAGATGGAGACGATTATCTTGAAACCCGCATTCATATAGATGCCCAACCTATTGATAATGCACGTGTTGAAGTGGGGTATCGTAAAATCGATACGGATTTAAAAAATCGTAGCGTGACTTACAACGATGCCTTTTATTTCGGTCTTAGATTAGACTTCTAACGGCTTCAATCACCTCATTCGAGGTGATACTTGTCATGCATTCATGATGTCCCAGTGGGCATTCGCGCTTCATGCATGGTGCGCATTCCATATCGTGTCGCACAATCCTGCTTTTTTCATTCATCCACTGTGACGTTTCTAAATGACGCGTCGGACCAAAGATAGCGACTGTGGGTACTTGATACGCCGCGGCAACGTGCATCGGACCGCTGTCGTTGGTGATGAAAATATCCAATCCTCCAATCCTCGCACACAGTTCTTCCAGCGACGTTTTTCCTGCCATATTTGAAACCGTTATCCCTTTTAGCTGTGATTCGATATCGTTTGCCATCTCCACTTCACCGGGACCGCCAAAAATAACAATATCATACGCAGAGGAAAAGGCATGAGCTACTTGTGCAAATTTTTCAGGATACCATCGTTTGGCACTGCCATAGGTTGCTCCGGGATTGATTCCTAAAGTGGGACGCTCATAATGATGTGCGGGGATGTGAATCTGGAGCTTGCCGATAGTAAGCGGCTGCTCACTTAAGGCTTGTGTGATATCACGGTATTGTTCAACCAAATGGGAAGGGTGTGAAGGTCTAATTGAATGGGTGAGCAAAGCTGCCGAATGCCAGCTCTTGCGCCCAGCCGTTACAGCCGTACCGCTGAAAAAAAGCAAAAGTGAGGAGTGAAGCTGGTTACGAAAAGTAATCGCCATATCATGAACCCCCAGCTCTTTGGCAAAACGGTAGGTATTTAGAAAGCGGTTACCGCTTTTTTTTGTTTCATCGACGTAGGAACGTATGCATTGGGGATGATGCTTGAGCGTTTCAATGCTGACATAGGAACCCACCAGTGTGAGCTTGGCGTTTGGATAAGCGATACAAAGTGCCTCGATGGCGGGAGTGGCCATTACCGCATCACCCAGCCAATTGGGAAGGATAATCAAAATAGTCATATTAGGCCTTGTAGGTATAGATCGGGGTTGAGGTAAGAGTCCAGTTAATATGCAACGTTCCTCTTGGAGTAGAACAGACTAAGGTATGGCCATTTTTACTTTCTTGGTAACTGCTAAATTGAGCATCACAAAGATGAGAAAGCATGGTTTGATACGCGTAAAAAGCACTGCGTTTTCGCATAGTCCCTTCGCGGTTATCAATGAGTCCGTATCCAG
This sequence comes from Sulfuricurvum sp., assembly GCA_030693335.1. Taxonomy (GTDB): domain Bacteria; phylum Campylobacterota; class Campylobacteria; order Campylobacterales; family Sulfurimonadaceae; genus Sulfuricurvum. Next base: position 61,186 of record JAUYAU010000008.1, on the reverse strand, counting down.
GTGCAATAAGCTGATGCCAGTAAACGCACGCTACTTTTTGGGTGGCAAAGGCCAGCAAGTGATAACGGACCATGAAAGCGGAGTAATCTTCTTCGCTAACGCACTCATGCTCGCTGGTAGGAGCATAGGGAGCCGTATTTTTGATCGGCCAATTGGTTTCGGTGATGATGAGCTCGTTAGCCGTTTTAAAACTCAAACGCATCAATGCATCGATCAGATTGATTTTTCCCATGAGATTAAATCCCATTTGGCTGTTTTCAGGAGCACCCCGCCTGTCAACATACAAAAGCGTCCCCAGAGCATCAAAATAGATATCTTTGAGATTAAAAAGAGTATGGGTGGTAAAGTGCAGTTCAAAGTCGATCACATTGGAACCGATGAATTTGAGATTAGGGAAGGACTCTTTTTTCAAAGCATAGGCAACGGCATAAAATTCTAGATATTCATTGACACTGAAAAAGCCCCATTTGGCACGGTTGATCGTGGAGCCGATAACGTAGGTATTACAAATTCCCTCAAAGGATGTGAAAATTTGGGTCAGATGTCTTTTGGTGAGCGTGTGATTGCTGATATGAACACGATCTTGCAGGAGGGCAACGGTGATGTGATAATCTTTGAACGATTTGATAAATGCAATGTAGTCATCCAAACGATCCATCTCCCAAAGCGGAATGCGAATGAGAAGTTTTTTCACACCCAGCTCATGAATCATCTCCAAAGCGATGGATGGGCTGTTATTGAGATTGACTCCCATCCCGAAAAATTCTCCACCCGTTATTTTTTTGCGCGGAAGAAAGAAAGTGACGATAAAAGCGATGGGTAAAACAAGCAGTGCAATTAAAAAAGTTTTGATAAGTGAGGGTAGGGCACTGCGGCGCATTTTGCGTTTGAGTCTCTTATCACGGATAATGCTAGGCTGATCGGAATAGTGATCCCAAGAAAACGGTTCTTTCATGGTGAGATTATAGCGTTATTGGGTAAAATTACCTCATTAAAGCAGGGGCTGGTAATGAATATACTCGTAGTACGAAATGACAAACTGGGTGATTTTATCACGGCGCTGCCTACTTTTTATGTGTTGAAACATCATAACCCAAGCAATCACATTATCGCTCTCGTAGCACCGCTGAATCGCAAGCTGGCCCAGTCGTGTGATTTTATCGATGAAGTGATTGTGGATGAGGGAAAAGATATTCTAGAGCTCGCATTTGAGATTAAAAAAGCCAATATTGATGCATCGATCACCCTCTTTTCAAACACGCGCGTTGCATTGGCGCAGTGGATAGCCCGTATTCCCGTTCGTATCGCTCCTGCTACTAAAATTGCACAGATTTTTTACAATCACCGTATCAAGCAACGTCGCAGTCGGGTGGAGATGGCGGAGTTTGAATACAATCTTCAGTTGACTAAAGCGCTGTTCGGGGATATTTCGCTTGATTTCCCCAAACCTCTTTTAAACTTTTCGGATGAAACTTTTCAAAACTTTTGTGCTGAGTATGGGGTTACGAAACCGGTGGTGGCTTTTCATCCGGGATTCGGGGGATCATCGGATGCGAACTGGACGCTTAGTGAATACATGCAGTTGGTATCGATTGCAACAGAGAATGAAGCTATTGATGTTGTGATGACCTTTGGACCTGATGAGGAAAAGCTTTATAATGAGGCAAAGAGCCTTTTAGGAGTGAGTCGAGTAGCTTTATACCGATCGCAGGGGAGCGTTGTAAATTTTGCCGCATTGCTGAGCAGATTTAAACTTTTTGTGAGTACCTCGACGGGGACGTACCATTTGGCCAGTGCGAGTGGATGTGAGACGTTTACATTCTTTGGAGATTCAAAATTTGCCTCCGCGGCACGGTGGAAAAGCATTGGGGAAGAGACCCGCCAGCATCATTTTATGATCCCTTTTGATCCTATAGGACGCGCAGAGATGTTTGAGAAAGTCAAACGGGAGTTGAAAAGTTTCCTTTTAAAAGGTTTTTGAGCCTCTTTTTAAAGTTTTTGATGCTCTTGTTGGCATCATTATGCTTTTTCATCTCTGCGATGGTTACAGCCACATTAAATCCGCTTAGACGCGCGTATTCACGACCCATAATTTCTAATTCCTCATCACTGGCCCAGAGTTTGTTAAAGTTTTCACACCCTTCCAAAGGCGTAATAGGACGAAATTCCATGCGGTTGATATCGACAATACAGAATTGATATCCTGGTGAAGTTCGTTTGATGAGAATATTTCCAGGCGAATAGTCCAGATGCCATACTCCTTTTTGGTGCAGACCGTAGGTATAAGCCGCAAAGGCTTTGAAAATAGCTTCTCTATCTTCCAGCGGTTCGAGCAGGGGAGTGCGAATGGTAAAGTCGTATTCAAAATACTCAGCAATAAAAAAACTCTCTCCCAGCAGACCCGATTCATAAAATTCGATCAAAGCAATGGGCTTTGGAGTTGAAATTCCAAGCTCTTTCAGATGCAGGGCATTGTGATAGGATTTGTACGCTTTACTCTTGCGAAAATAGGTATAGACGATACGGTTAAGCAAATGAGGTACTTTGAAGGATTTGACGACAGTTTTAATGCCGTCAAGTTCAATGATTTTGAGTTCATTTCGGGCTTTATGGATACTGTGATCGTCTCCTGCAAAAATCTTTCGTATCGACTCGAAAGAGGGCTTGAGAGATTGATAATAAGATGGGTATTCGCACAGAACGCTCATGGTAACCTTTGAGTAAGTGAGGGTATGGTATGATACTTTATAATTCCTGAAAGGCGAGAGAGGATTGAGTATATGCTAACAGTGGTGATGTACCATCATGTCAACAGTGACGACCTTCCTCTTTCAAATTCAGATGTGATGATGAAGGCGCATCTGGAACTTATCAGTGAGCGCTATACGACTATTTTCCCGGGCGAGCCTATTACGAGCAGTTCGATTTGTCTAACATTTGATGATGCCTATTACGATTTTTACTACTACGTTTTTCCTTTGCTTAAAAAATACAATCTGAAAGCACTTTTAGCGGTTCCATCTGCTTTTATTCTCGAGAATACGGATATTGATCCTGTGAAACGACTTTCTTTACAACATCAGGATATTTACGAAAACTATCAAACCTTCGCCCCTTTTTGCACCTATGCAGAGCTGCGAGAAATGGTACAAAGCGGTCATGTTGAAATTGCATCCCATTCGATGAATCATGTTAATTTGACCCAAGAAGGTGTTGATCTGGAAAAAGAAATTTTTGGATCAAAAGTGATGCTGGAAGACAAACTTGGATGTCGCATTGATTCGTTTGTTCTCCCTTTTGGAAAATACAATGATGCCGCTGTGTCATTGGCGCAAGAGCATTATTCGTACGTTTTTCGAATCGGAAATGCTCTTAATCCCTCATGGGATGGAATCGGCGGATTGATTTACCGCATCAAAGGAGATGGTCTTAAACGCCCTTGTTCTCTTTTTAATCCTTTGAAATATCTTTCTTTTTGGTTTAAAACCATGATTAAATGGATCAAGAGTTGATGATGAACGTCTCGGCCGTAATGATCGTCAAAAATGGAGCACGAACCATTCGCCGTACATTGGAAAGCCTCAAAGAGTTTGATGATGTCATTGTGTATGACAACGGATCGGTGGACGAAACGCTGAACATTGCACGAGAGTATAGTAATGTTCATTTAATTGAAGGAAACTTCGATGGTTTTGGCACAACGAAAAACCGTGCGGCAAGTTTTGCCAAGCATGATTGGATTTTGATTATCGACAGTGATGAGGTAGTGGATGAAAAACTTTTGCACGCACTGAAAACCAAGCCTCTCGATTCTAAGACGATCTATATTGTCAACTTTCTCGCTTTTTACAAAGAGATCCAGATCAAGCATTGCGGTTGGAATAATCAAAAAATCCGTCGTCTTTACAACAAGACGGTTACGCACTTTAATGACAATGCCGTTCATGAAAATATTATTGATGAGGGGATGAAAAAAGAGGCTATTGAGGGGAATATGAAGCATTACAGCTACATGAGTATTTCCGATTTTATTGTCAAATTGGATCGCTATTCAACTCTCTTTGCGAACGATAACGTCGGTAAAAAATCCTCGTCCCCACTTAAAGCTTCTTTTAATGGGCTGTATTCCTTTTTCCGCACCTACATTCTCAAACGAGGCTTTTTGGACGGTTATGCAGGGCTTATTATCGCTTTTTCACACATGGCGACCAATTTTTATAAATACATCAAGCTGTATGAGATGAATTTGGAGCAAAAGAGTAAACGTGGGTAAAAAGATATGTGAACTGTGCCTTTCCCCTGATTTGGGTGGATTAGAACTTTATATGATGCGTGCATCACGTTATTTGAGTGAACAGGGTGAATGTATAAGCGTGATCAATGAAAAAGGGAAGTTGAGAAGTTATTATGACGATACACAGTATTGTTATTACACATTGAGACGTCGAAACGTTTTGCTCTCATGGATTACAGCCCGTCAACTTGCTCGAATTTTAGATGAAGAAGCTATTGATGTTCTGCATATACACTGGACAAAAGATCTTCCGACAGCCATTATTGCGAAGTTGCTCTCCAAACGTAAACCCAAAGTCGTGCAGTCACGCCACATGACAATGACCCGGTTCAAGGATGATTTTTACCATCGTTTTATCTATCGAAATCTCGACTTGATGCTTGCCGTTACGCATCAAGTAAAAGCTCAAATTGAAAAATTCATTCCAGCTTCCATCTGTCCCAAAGTCGAAACACTTTATATAGGTGCCGAACAGCCAGTTATTCTTTCTGAAGAAGAGAAAAAAGAGCGTCGTGAACAGCTTGGATTGGCGGATTCATTTACGGTGGGAATTGTCGGACGTATTGAACCGCAAAAAGGTCAGTGGGTAGTCATAGATGCAATTGAGAAACTTATTAAGCAAGGAATTGATGCACGAGCGTTGATTATAGGCCATGCTATGAGTGAAGAATACCTAAGTGCGCTTCAAAAAGATATTGTGATGCGAGGATTAAAAGACCGTATTATTTTTACCGGATTTACACGTGAAGCGTCAGTCATGATGCAACTGTGTGATGTGATGGTCCTCGCAACCGAGAATGAAACTTTTGGATTGGTTCTTATCGAAGCAATGACGTGTGGTGTATGCGTAGTAGCCAGTGATAGTGGCGGACCGCTGGAGATTATAGATGATGAGATTAATGGGTTGCTGTTTAAAACATTTGATGCAGTTGATTTGGCGGATAAATTGGCGTTACTGCAAAAAGACAATATTCTAAAAAATACTTATGCCGATGCTGGAAAACAAAAAGCACTGGATGTATTTAAGAGTGAGAAGCAGTTTTGTGAATTAAAAATGGTATTGGAAAACCTATGACTAAATTACTTAGTCTTCGAATCCAATACTAAAGAGTATTCAGTAATGCTGAAAGATTATATTCCTTCTCGGAATGTTTCCATTCATCTCGTACTTTGCCTATAGCAAAAAATTTTGGAAGATGAATAACACTCTCGCAGTCAGAAAAAGGCTTGGCCGTAAAACATATTTTATTCTTATATGGTAGTTTGTCAAACTGCCGTATCATATCATCTGAAGCAGTCAAGCTATCACTGAATTTGAATAACAGCTTATTATAGTTAATCCGTTTGACTCTGTCTTCCCATTTTCGTTTGGCATCTTCTTTATCTTTGTAGTGTTGAAAATGGACTTCTATAGCATCTCCGATAACTCCAATAGGATATGGTTGCCCAAAAAGACCCTGTTCTTTCAGGCGGTCAATATATTTTGAATTTTTATGTTCTATGAATCGAATAGACTCTATAAGTTGTGGTGTAAAATTTTCTAATAATTCTAAATAATCTTCGCTAAATATAAAAAGATTGACAAACGGCGAGTGATATTGTAGATTGAATTTTTTATAAATAAACGTTCCCCAGCAGTTATTGGAGATGATTGAAAAATTGGTTTGTCGTAATATTAATCGATTTATTGAACCTTTAATTTTTTTTTCTATATCGCGTATAAATTTGATTCTCATATTAGGACACCTTTTGCATAAATATTAGATCTAAACGTCAAACCTATAATTTTTAAGTATATTTATATCTTACAGTAAATTTTTTTAGGCGTAACAAAGCATTAAAAAATGCAGCATAATATTTCCAATCCAAAATTACCCAACGGGTAAGTAGCGAGACAAACGTATAAAGTATATGATTGATCCATAATTTCGGATCATCAAGATGACGCCAACTAAAAAGAAATTTGTTGCGCATTGATACTAACCGACGCTTAGTGTAACTTCGATAGTTTGATATTGTTGAACTTGTTTGATGATAGACAACACAGTTAGGTTCATAGACCAAATTGTATCCGCTACGTAAAGCCCGTATTGCTAGATCAGAATCTTCCCAATAAAATGGTGAAAATATTTCATCAAACCCTTTTAAATGCAACATTTTTTCTCTGTCACAGATAAATACACAGCCTAAAAGAACAAATTGTCCATTAAGTTTTCCGGTAAATGTACCAGGAACATATTCCACACGATCATTAAAACGTAAAAAACCTCTTGTATAATACAAAAGAGAAGCTTTTTCTATGTTATCTATATTATCAATCGTTGACGTATAGTTGATGATATTTCCTTTCAAGGCAAAAAGGTTTGGATTTTTAAAGTGAGGTAATGCATTTAGGAAATAGTCGTTTTCAACAGTCACATCGGTACTGCAAATACATACAAGAGGTAGTTTAGCTGCAAAAACTCCCCTATTGCATGTTGCTGAAAAGCCTTGATTGATTTCATTTTGGATAATAATTACTTCTGGAAAATGGTGTTGAAGCATACTAATACTATCGTCGCTTGAGCAATCATCTACAACTATGATTTCGTATTCACATTTGGCTGTATTTAGTGATGTGATAATTGAAGGGATATTATCAAAGAGAAGAGAACGCCCATTATAGTTCGGTAAGATTACGCTAATTGAATTGTTCATAGACATGGGAATAACTTACCTTCTAATATGTAGATTTTTTTAATGTTTAAGACTCGAGTATTGTAATGGTTTTTTACATACTACGAACTTATAGCTGTTAAAGAGCACCTTTTTCTTCAATACGTAAAGAATGAGATGGTTTTGCGGCAGCCAGAGATATGGAAACAATAAATATAAATAAAATAATTGGGAATTGAGCAATCCAAAGGGATTCAGCTAATGCACTGATAAAAAATATGGTTAAAGATAAAATACTTACTTCTTTTAACTCGGGGTCTTCTATGTCTATTTGGTAAAGTTTAATAATGAACCATACCATTAAACTAAAGCCAACTAGACCTAATTGAATCAGTATCATTAGATGTTGATTGTGGTAGTCACTAGTCTTGAAAAAGTTTATAGCAGCATCTTCAAAGTTATATTTATTATTAGCTAAAGCTTCTTTCGTCGAGTCTTTATAATCACCCAGTCCTGATCCAAACAATGGATTTAGTTTAAATGCATCGTATGCAATCATCCAAAACCCGTTACGTAAACCTACTGAAGTGTTGTAGATCCCTTCTTGCTGCTGTTGTATATCAGATACAGTTTGTTGCACGCGTCCTTCAAATATAGGGAGTAGGCTATATGCGCTAATAAAGAGAATCGAACTGATTAATAGAAAGAGGATAAAGGATTTGATGCTTGCACGATAGTGAATAATTACGACAAGTGTAATACTTACTAGAAATGCAACTTGACCAGTACGTCCTCCTGATATAAATAAATTTGTTGTTGTGGTCAAAAAAAAGACTAAGATTGCAGACTTGTCTCTAAGCGTATAGCGATTGGATAGTAAACGGTTTAGCAAGATAATAGCCGTTACTCCAAGAAAAATGCTGTATTGGATGTGATTCATGAAGGGACATGGATCAGTGTGTGTATGACCCTTGATTTGCCAAAAATCAAAAAATACACCATACATCAATATTTCATTGACAAACATTCCAAGTAAAAATGCAGTGATGATGTTTGAAAGCCACTCTTTTTTTAGAGATACTGCTAATATTGGTATTAGAATCCAATACCCATACAATCGTATTTGATTAATTGCTTCATTCAAGTTAGTGGACCAAAAGATGGATATGACTATAAAGCCTAAAAAAAGGCTCATGGCTTGAAGTGTCGGATTTGTTTTAATATCATCCCATCGTTGCTTTAAATTATTTTGAAGTAAAAAAAGGATTAAAAACCAGAGGAGAAAAAAACTTATTCCAGCACGAGATAAAGATAATATGAATCCAAAGACTAATGCTGAATAATAAAAAATTTGATTGATATCGAGAGAAAGTATCTTTTTCATCATTTTAAAAGATCTTCTTTTTTTGCATGCGTCCATTTTCCTCTTGGTTTATCAATGTATTGGAAATATTCATTGGTAAAGCTACCTTGAACGCAAGTGATACGGTTGTGTCTATGATTAACTTCTTGATCACCAATGGCTTTGTTTAATACGGTAGGGCCTGTTAAATCATACACGCCTTCTCCAATATTCTTCTTTTCTATATTGTCAACAATTATACTTATTGATTTTTCTAAATGAGGATTGTTTTGTGAGGATGCAATGAAGTAGTTGCTGTAATTGTGCTTTGTCATTAAAAACAACTCTTTATCTTCGGCTTTAATCATTTTAGACAGCGGCCATACTGCATGGGCATCGATGTCCATATAGACCCCGCCATAATAGTTTAAGACAAAAAGTCTCCATAAATCGGCTTGCGAAGCTCCATCGGTAAGTTGCTCAAAAGCATCTGCTATTTGTTTCGAGGCGTGTGTTTTCATAAAGTCCAAACGATCTTCAGTGCTGACGTAGCGATATTCCCAATCCAATGACATGAGGCGATTAAATAAATAGTTCACATAAACGGGCAAACTTACATTATTGGTATAGTTGGTTTGCCAAATGATTTTTGCGATATTCGTGGGTGTTTTAGAGGAAAAGAAAGCATGGCTTTCTGTCGGAATAATAAAACGTTTTTTAGGAAAAATAAAATGAAAAAGGTAGGAGAACGCTTTTACTAATGCTCCCAATAATTTGGCCAGTCGATTAGTAATTATAATGATAAAATTCACTCAGTTGCCCTTCTAATGGTTAAATGGTCTGAAATAATACTCTAAAAAGACTTTAAGCTATTTATACAAAATTGTATTTTTGTAAGTACCACTGAATTGTTTTGACGATACCTGTATCAAAGTTTTCATCAGCTTTCCATCCAAGCTCGGTTTCAATCTTGGTAGCATCAATGGCATAGCGGCGATCATGCCCAGCACGGTCTTCAACGTAAGTAATTTGTTTGTTATAACTTTTGCCATCTGATTTAGGTTTCATGCTATCTAGCAAGTTGCAGATAGTCTCAACGATTTGATTGTTATTACGCTCGTTACGTCCGCCAATGTTGTAAACTTCACCGCTTCGCCCACTATGGTAGACGAGATCAATCCCCTTGCAGTGATCGAGTACATAGAGCCAGTCACGGATATTTTTGCCATCACCGTAGATAGGAATATTTTCACCGGCTAGTGCTTTTCGGATGATGGTCGGGATCAGTTTTTCATCATGCTGTTTAGGGCCATAATTATTAGAACAATTGGTAATAACCGTATTCATCCCGTAGGTGTGATGATAACTGCGGACAATCATGTCGCTTCCTGCTTTGGAAGCGCTGTAGGGGCTGTTGGGTGCATATGCAGTTTCTTCGGTAAAAAGCCCTGTTGCTCCCAGTGTTCCATATACTTCATCGGTGCTGATATGGTGGAAACGACATCCTTCATAACCTGTCTTGTATACAAACGGCTTTTCCATCCATGCCTTATAGGCAACATCGATCAAAGTAAAACTGCCGTTGACATTGGTTTGGACAAACACCCCTGGATTTTTGATACTGTTATCAACATGACTCTCAGCAGCGAAATGAATCACACCACGAATGTCGTATTGGGAAAAAAGAGATTCAACCAAAGGACGATCGCAAATATCCCCTTGAACAAAGATATGACGATCGCCTTGAGGTGCATCGGATAAATTGGCCATATCTCCTGCATAGGTGAGTAGATCCAAATTTATAAGACGAACATCAGAATATTTGTTTAAAAAATAGGGAACAAAGTTACTTCCGATAAATCCGGCACATCCGGTGACTAAAATTGAAATCATACTGGAGAGTACTGCTTAAAGAAATCGTCTATCACAGAAAATACATAGGTATAAATTTCTTCATTAAGACCGGGCCAAACACCAAGCATAAATGTTTTATTCGTGATAATCGATGCATTATCAAGATTGTATTTTTGATTAGGTATGAAATTTTTATAGGCGGGATGATCTAGAAGATTACCGGCAAAAAAGTTGCGTGTTTGTATTTTGTGTGATTCAAGAAAATTAACAATGTCAAATCTTGAGAAAGGGGCATTGTCTCGAATAGTGATTGGGTATGAAAACCATGATGGATCTGTTTCTTCCGGTGCTGATGGCAAAATAAAATAGGTTTCATATTTTTTCATAAAGGTATGCAAGGTATTGAAATTAAGTTTTCTTTTTTCAGTTAATTGGTCAAGTTTTTTAAGCTGTTCAAGCCCCATAGATGCTTGAAGCTCCAGAGGTTTAAGATTGTAACCCACTCGTTCATAGACATATCTATGGTCTGTTTTTATACCATTGCACAGCCAATCATCAAATCTTTTATGACAGGCTCCTACATCTGAAAGGACATCTTTTCCTGAACACCAACATCCACGTCCCCAATCTCGGAAAGAGCGACAAATAATTTCTTCTTTTTTTGATGAAAAAGCAACCATTCCGCCTTCACCTGTAGTTATGTGATGTGCGGCATAAAATGAGAGAGTCGCGGCATCGGAGTATTTTCCGACTAAACTGCCATTTTCATAGGTTGAATCAAGAGCATCACAGCAATCTTCAATTAAAAATCCGTTCTTAGATTTAATAATGTCATAATATTTTTTGGTATTTTTTACAGGAATTCCAAGCGGATGAGCGTACATGATTCCAATAACAGAGTCATCTTGGAGAGCATCCATCATTTGCTCATCATTGGGATTATAGCTTCCCAGTTCAACATCGACAAATATTGGTTCAAATCCAAGTTGAATGATAGGATTGACTGTTGTTGGAAATGATGCGGCGGTTGTAATTATCTTATTTCTTTTTGGGTCTTTTAGATAAATTTCTTTCATTGTTTCTAATGCGATCAAATTCGCTGATGATCCTGAATTCACATAAACGCCATAGTTCTTATCGAGTCTTTTTGCTACTTCACTTTCAAATAAAGATGCTTTAGTCCCAAGACCAAACCATCCATCTAAAACAGTATCAATGATTGCAACGTATTCATTGTGGTCAATTGTAGGGCCAGAGTATTGGACGATTGTTTGCCCTGGAATAAAAAGATTTTTTTTCTTTTCAATCATCTCTTTTACGAGGGATAATATTTCTTCTTTCATTGGATGCCTTCATAATAATATTGATACGTTTCTTTTAACCCATTTTCGAGTGAATATACAGGTAGCCACTGAAGTAAATTTTTAGCTTTAGAAATATTTCCATAGGCTAAAAAGATTTGATCTTGATCGTAAGGTTTTGATGTTGTTATTAAGTCTTTATTGGCGAATTTATTGATCAATTTTACCATATCTTTAATGGCATATGCTTTTCCTGTACCTATATAAATATCTTCTTTATGAGGTTTTTGCGTTTTTAGACAAAACTCAACTGCTTTAACATAGGCACTGGCCACATCTTTGACATAGATAAAATCCCATTCTTGTTCTCCTTTTTCAAGGGTTACTTCCTGATTGTTGACAGCTGATTTCATCAAAAATGAAACAAGTTTTTGATTGTCTTGGTATCCATAAGGTGTGGCAAGTTTTAAAGTTAAAAAATGTGTTGATGATGCTTTAGCGTAATATTGTACAATACTGTCCATGGCTATTTTAGTTGCTGCATAAAGATTATAGGGGTCTTTCTCTGTTCGTTCGCAGATAGGATTATTCATCATTGAGTATTCAAAAAATGTCCCTGTATTGATGAAAAATTTTATCTTGTACTCAACGGCGAGATCAATTAATTGTGTACCAAACAAAATATTTGTATCTAGCATCGAAGGGATTTCTTCATAATGATGTTTTTTGCTATAGTGTGTTGCTAAATGAATGACCCCATCTATAGTATGTTGAGTGAAAATTTCAGCTAGAGTAATGTGGTCGATATTGACAAGGGTTATTTTTTCTATGATTTTATTGATACGATATAAATCTGTTTTTGTTCTTACAAGCACAATAATATTATACAAATTAGATGCCAATAAAGCTTCAATTACGTAACTACCTACAAAGCCTGCTCCACCGGTGATTAAAATTGTTCGCATTGTATTTCCTTAAAATAACTGAGCATCATCAAGAAGTGGTAGAGCAGCATCTTTTTGAGAAATAATAGGATGTTCGTGAATGAAAGATACATTGAGCTTTGCATCTAACATATTAATACCGGTGTAATGCTGGGGTGAATAAATATTATCTAATTTATAGTTCATGATTGCATAATCGCTTAATACGATAAAACCGTGAGCATAGCCTTTGGGTATGAAAATACTGTCATGTGTTTCATCGGATAATTCAATGGCTAAGTGTTTTCCAAAATTTGGCGATGATTTTCGTATGTCAACAATAATATCCATTACTTTTCCCTGGATGACTTTGACAAGTTTTGACTGGGCAAAAGGATTTGTTTGGTAATGCAGTCCTCTGACAACGTTATGATTGGAATAGGATTGAAATTCTAAAACGAAGTTGATCTTTCCAACTTGCTCTTCAATAAATTTTTGCTGATAACTTTCATAAAAATATCCGCGTTCATCACCATAAATAGTAGGACGCATAATCCATACATCATCAAATTGGGTTGGAAGTCTTATCATATTATTCTCTTCGTAATACATTGAGTAGATATTGTCCGTATTGATTTTTCAGTAATGGTTTTGCTAATTCGTTTAATTGAGATGCATTTATATATCCCATTTCAAAAGCAATTTCTTCGAGACAAGCTACTTTGAGACCCTGGCGATTTTCAATGGTCTGAATAAACATACTGGCTTCCAGCAGACTCTCGTGCGTACCGGTATCAAGCCAAGCATAGCCGCGACCCATGAGTTCGACTTTAAGGGCATTTTGTGCTAAATATTGCTGATTAACAGTTGTGATTTCCAACTCTCCGCGATCGGAAGGTTTGATGTTTTTTGCTATCTCGACGACGCTGTTGGGATAAAAATAAAGTCCGATAACGGCATAAGAGCTTTTAGGTTTGAGTGGTTTTTCTTCGATCGAGAGAACATTACCCTCTTTATCAAATTCAGCTACACCATAACGTTCAGGATCTTTGACCCAGTAGCCAAAAACAGTAGCTTTCTTCTCTTCAGTGACATTTTTAATGGATTGAGCCAATAGCTGTGTGAGCCCATGACCGTAGAAGATATTATCACCAAGTACAAGGCAGACATCATCATTACCGATAAAATCAGCACCCAAGATAAATGCTTGAGCCAGACCGTCAGGACTAGGTTGTACGCAGTACTCAAAGCGCATTCCAATATCGCTGCCATCTCCTAAAAGCTCTTCGAAACGGGGTAAATCAGTTGGGGTAGAGATAATTAGCACTTCGGTAATCCCTGCGAGCATAAGCACAGAGAGGGGATAATAGATCATTGGTTTATCGTAAATAGGCATAAGCTGTTTACTAACCCCTTTTGTAAGGGGGTAAAGCCGTGTACCACTTCCGCCAGCTAAAATGATCCCCTTCATGATACTCCCAAACTTGATTAATTGAAAATAATTATAGTGTAATCTTGCTTAGACGATTGAGTTGATAAAGAACGGCACATCTGCATTGACACAACTGCCTATCTTTCGCAGTTCATCGGTACTGAGTACGAGGTTGCATACCTCTTTTACCAAACAAATAAAAGCTGCTGCATCCGAAGAATTTTCTCTTGGATTGGCTGAAGGAGAAATAGGTTTCGTTACTATAACTTTGTGGGTATAAAAGAACTCTTCAATATCAGTGTCATTCGTAAAATTAGTGAGTGATAAAAAGGCTTTATAAATGGCATTGGATTCTAAGGGAATGTTGTTATATCCTTCAATGGTAAAGGTTTTACAGGTGCAAGGTATAAAGCTGATGGTATTATATAATTCTTTTGTATGGATTTTGATGCTGTAGCCTAAATCGCTTCTTTCTATATCAAATTTTCCTCTATGGGTATTCTTCGATGCATTGTTGTTTTGTTTATCCATCGAAGCAGGAAGAGTATCAATATCCCAATATCCACCCTCATCTCCACCGGCAAAACCACCCATTAATACGATCCTGTAATGGCTTAATTAAATGACGTAAACTCTTATATTGTTCGTTTCAAGCTGTCCATTCAAAATTCTTTGGATGGATGCGAGAGTTCCACCTGAACTTTCACATGAACCACAAGCTCCCACATAGGAGATATAAATATCCGTCAATCCATTTGTTTCTTTAAGTTCAATGAAATCCAAATCCCCACCGTCGGATTGCAGATATGCTCTAATCTTATCATCTATAATTTTATCAATAGCATTTATTTTTTGAACAATACTCATACTATCAAATTCAATTTCAGTGTTTTCCATAATAATATCCCCGTTTTTAATATTTAATTATCGTTAAATTATTTTGAGAAGAATATCTGAAAAAATTTGTTTTCGGTTAAGGTAAAAAAATTAATTTAGCAAGCAAGAATGATTTAAAAGGGTGGCTCCGGATACTGGATTCGAACCAGTGACCAAGTGATTAACAGTCACCTACTCTACCGCTGAGCTAATCCGGAATGTTTTAAGAGGCCGTAATTATAGTGGCCTTTAGCTGAATTGTCAAGGAGTTACAGTAGATTTCAGGCGTTTTCTTTGAGTATTTTGTTTAGGAAGATAAAAAAGGACATTTGAACGTTCAATATGGGTGATTTTATCCTCACTTATAAGCGTTTGAAGACGTTTTTTAGAACTCTCGTCGAAAAGAGCTTCGATGTCATCTTGAGTAAGGGGGCGTTTGTCTAGGGTGGTGAGTATTTCATCTGTGCTGTAACTGCTTGGTGTTGCGGTTGCGTGGGTACGCGATACGATATGGATAGGCAAAGAGGGATCAAACCATTGAGAAATCGTGTAAAGCTCTTGAAAATTTAATCCGCTCACGGCATAGGCAGGAGGGCGATCTATCGTTCCGATGTCGATTCGGTCACATTTAAAGTGCAAAAGAGCTTGGTTAAGTGCGCAGACCTCTTGGAAAGTGTCGTTGACCCCTCGGACAAAGAGAATCTCAATAAATAGTTTTCCTGTAAAAACATGGGAAAAGCGCTCAATGGCATGGATGATGGTTGCAATGTCGATCCCCTCTGCTGGGCGGTCGATTTTATGAAAAATATCAGTAGTAGCGGCGTCGAGGGAGAGCTTGACTTGGTCGAGTTTGAGAAGTGTGTTAAAGATGTTTTCATCGTTAAGAGACGCGCTGTTGGAGAGAATCAGTATCTTTTTATCTGCTTTTAGAATATTGATAGCGTCCACGAGTTGATCAAGATAGGGATACATGGTCGGTTCGCCATTGGCAGTAAGAGTGATCACATCAATATTGGGATGTTGTGTCAGTGCCTGCGTTAAATCGGTGAGAATTATTTCTACCGGGGTGATGTTATGTTGATGGATGATGGCCGGCATGGGGGCAAGTTCACAGTAAAGACAGTCAAAGTTACATTGTTTGGTGGAGGCAGAGAGATCGATTCCCAGCGACACGCCAAAACGGCGTGAATGCACAGGTCCGAAGATGGTGCTCATATTAGTGCTTTTTACTTATTCTTTGGCACTCAGAGACAAAGTGTTGTGCATGCTCAACAGGAACATCAGGAAGAATCCCATGTCCTAGGTTGAAGATATGGCGACGTCCTCCCATGATGTTATGAATTTCTTCTACGGATGCGGTGGTTTGTTCTTTAGAGTATAGACGGCACGGCTCCATATTTCCTTGAAGGACGTAACGATCCCCAAGTTTTTCTTTCGCTAATGCCATTGGAGTACTCCAATCGACACCAAATACATCAAAGTTTCCGTATACTTTATCTAAAAAGGCCGGAACTCCTTTTGGGAACATGATGACAGGGATATGGGGGTATTTTTCTTTTAAATACTCGGCAATTTCGACCATGTAGCTCCACGAAAACTCATCGTATTTAGAAGGCTCGATAGCGGCCGCCCAACTGTCAAAGATTTGCACGACATCGATACCCGATTGGATTTGTTTTTCCATGTAAAGCTTGACCACTTCAGTCACTTTGCGCAAAATTTTATGGAGAAGCTCGGGATTAGAGTACATCATTTTTTTACAGACATTGTACGTTTTGGTTCCATGTCCCTCAATCATATACGTTGCCAATGTCCAGGGTGCACCTGTAAAACCGATTAGCGCTTTGTTGTCACCGCGTGCATCGAGCTGTGAGCGTAAAATTTTGATGGTTTCGTAAACATAAGTTAGTTTTGAAGCGGCTTCATCTCCGCCGATAAGAGCATCTAAATCTTCCTCGTTTTTAACGGGGCTTTCAAAAACAGGGCCTTCGCCATTAATAAAGTCAAGTTTCATCCCCATTTCGTTAGGAACGACCAAAATATCACTAAAAAGGATTGCGGCATCAACACCCACAATATCGAGAGGTTGAATCGTGACTTCAGCAGCCATATCAGGCGCGTGGCAGAGATTGAGAAAGTTACCTGCACGACGACGAACTGCCATATACTCAGGCAGATAACGTCCCGCTTGGCGCATCATCCATACGGGTGTGTATGCAGTTTCTTTTCCGAAACATGCATCGACAAAAATTTTACTCATGATGACCTACTTTGCTCAAAAAATAAAGACCTACGGCGACGGCTGTGATTGAGAGGGCAAGATATAAAAGATCCAATGCTCCGGTGAAAACGGTGTGTCCCACTTTTTGGAAAAAACCTACGACAAGTACCATGACGATAACTTTGGATATTTTGTCTTTGAGCTGATCGAGTGAATGAACGGAAAGGAGCTGATTTTCTTTGCCATACTCGTCTTTTGCAGGATCGATATCAGAGATAAAAAGTTCATACAAACCAAAAGAGAAGATAATCATTACGACACCGATAAGATATAAATCAACTGCACCGATAATGCCGCCAACTACATCTTCATGAAAGTGTTCGGGATGTGCGCCAATGTAATAGGTATGAACAACATATTGCGCAGTATGAAAAATGTCAAAACTGGCAATGGCAAATAGTAAAATAGCACCAAGCAAGCCAAATACGACAGCGAACAGGATAATTAAACGTGAACTCCAAATACTATTTTCAAATAAGTTTTCTAAAAATTTCATGATTATACTCCCTGCATTTCTACCCATTTTTGGGCGATTCGTACAGCATTGGTCGCAGCACCTACACGAAGGTTATCGGCAACAACCCACATATGAAGGACATTGTCGCGATACAGATCACTGCGGATGCGCCCTACAAAGGTTTCATTTTGATCCATACACAGCGAAGGCATTGGATAAAGACTTTCGCTAGGTTCATCAAGTACAATAATATTAGGTGATTTGCGTAAAAGCTCACGTGCTTCGTTGGCATCCACCGTAGCATCAAAAGTAAGGGTAAGGGTTTCAGCGTGACCGCGAAGCGTTGGAATACGGACACATGTAGCGCTCACTTCGATCTCTTTGTGCATGATTTTTTGAGTTTCATTCACCATTTTGAGTTCTTCTTTGGTGTAGCCCGTGTCAGTAAAGGAATCGATTTGAGGAATGGCATTGAGAGCGATGCGATGCGGAAATTTTTTGGGTTCTGCATCATCAAGGGTAAAGGCAAAAAAGGCTTGCATTTGCTCTACGAGTTCTTCCATCGCGGTTTTCCCTGCACCGGAAGTTGCTTGATAAGTGCTGACATCGATGCGTAGTAGATCGTATGCCGTATCAAGCGGTTTGAGCGCTTGTACCATTTGGATCGTTGAACAGTTAGGATTTGCGATAATACCCCGATTCTTCCATTGGGCAATATCTTCGGGATTGACTTCAGGTACAACAAGAGGAACATCGTCATACATACGGAAGTGGCTGGTATTATCAATAACAACGGCACCTGCCGCTGCAGCATAAGGGGCAAATTCAGCCGATATGCTTCCGCCTGCACTAAAGAGGGCAATTTCTATGTTTTCTTCGGTAAATACTGTTGCAGTAAGTTCTTGGATAACGAGCTCTTGATCGTTAAAGGTGACGGTATTGCCGGCACTTCGTGCACTTGCGAGCGGAACAATTTTGGCAAAAGGGAAATCGATCTCTTCTAATACACGTAAAATTTCTTCACCGACGGCTCCGGTTGCTCCGACAATCGCGACGTTATAAAGTTTCATAGGCAAATTCCTCAGATTATTATGGAAATGCAATTATATCGAATAGGGACTGTGAACTCTTTAAATTCTTCCAAATCCTCGAGCTTCTAAGAAAAGGTCTTCAACTTGTATCGTGTCGCTGTCACTTAATATAGCCGATCGTTCAACGACGGAAATAAGTTCTCGAATATTGCCAGGCCATGTATAAAGTTCCAAGGCTTTTATGGCATCGGTATCGAATGTTTTGAGGGCAAAGCCATACTGGTTGCAGTTTTGCTGCAAAATTGCAGTGGCAATGGGGATAATTTCTTCGCGACGTTCGCGTAGAGGAGGGATGCTTAGGGGAATAGTATTGAGGCGATAATAAAGATCTTCCCTGAATTTTCCATCGGTAATGTTTTGCTGTAAATTTGCATTGGTAGCGGTAATGATGCGAACATCTATTTTGGTGCTTTTTGAGGAACCCAGACGGCGGATTTCACGTTCTTGCAATACCCGTAAAAGTTTTGCTTGAAGCGCATAGGGCATTTCTGCGATTTCATCTAAAAAAAGGGTTCCGCCATTGGCCAGTTCAAATTGACCGATTTTTGTCTCTGTCGCATCGGTAAAAGAACCTTTTTCAAATCCAAAAAGTTCGCTTTCTATCAAATTTTCAGGGATGGCTGCCATATTAATAGCAATAAACGGTTTGTCATTGCGAAGAGATTGTTTATGAACATGGCAGGCAAAAACTTCTTTTCCCACACCGCTTTCTCCCAAAAGCATAATGCTGGCATCGGTTTTAGCCGCTTTCTCAATATACGTTAGAAGTTTTTCCAAGGCAGGAGATGTTCCAAGAAAGGCACCTAATTTAAGTGTGCATTTTGTCCCTTCTTTTTTGACTTTTTGCTGAACATTGGCGCTGCGTTGTATCGCGGCGATAAGGGTTTCAATTGCAAAAGGTTTGAGTAAAAAGTCTTTAACACCCAACTGTATAGATTCGATTGCTCGCGTTAAAGTGGCATTGCCTGTTATAAAGATGACTTCATATTTTCCATTTAAGCTTTTTACGAATTCAATACCGTCCATTCCCGGCATGTTAATATCACTGATGATGAGATCGAAAGTGTCATCTAATTTTTTGAGGGCGTCTTTAGGGCTTTTGAACGTATGAACATCGTATTGGCTGTAATCGCTCATCGCTATTTCAAGTGATTTACGCATATTGATATCATCTTCGACTATCGCAATTTTCATGCACACCCTTGAGCTATTTTAATAATGAAATTGTAACAGAATCATCATTAAAATCGACAACATAGCACCGAGTAGGAAGAGTCATAGACTCACTGGATACATGTGCGTAATTCGAGATATTTTGGTGACTTTGAAGCTTAATCGTTTGTTGGATGGCAAATTCTATAAATTCACTTTCATGGTTATTAAGAAGTGATTGAAGTCTTTGTGAAGGTTGGCGAGGAAGGTATAAGCTCTCTTGTTTTGTTCCAAAACACGGTGTCATAGACTTGGAAACGCTTATCCGATCAGAAACTAATATTGAATTTTGAGTTGTAAGACGGTATCCAATCAAATATTCATCGCCCATAAGGGCGGAAGTGATGATTAACGTGAAAACTGTGAGTAAGAAAGAACGATTTCGAGTTCCACTTCGCATAAACCATCTTTGAATGTTGTATCCATGACGTTAGCACCACGAACCATTGCATCTACGGAAGTACGAACCGTTGAACGCTGCAGCATCATGTTTTTAACCGAATCTTGCCCTTCAATGTGAACACCTTTGATTCGTTCGGCAATTTGACGGTAGCCATCAGCAAGTGCAGCACGTTTAGCGAGGGCATAGGCTTGTGCCGGAGAGGCAGTAACGGTTGGAGCAACACCCTGACCAAAGACCGTGATAACAAGCTCATGCGTAGAATCAAGGGAAGGTTCAACACAGTTGCCTTCAGTTCCGCTGTAAACACAACGAACTTTTCCTGTTGAATCAGGGCTGAAAATCCCCGCTTGCAAGGTAGATATACTTAAAAGCAAGGCCAAGGCTGCTGAATACTTCATGGTGAATTTCCTTCAATAGGCTAAAATAGTATCTAACCTAAAGCAAGTACTATTCCAGATTTAACGTTCCTTCGTTTTCTTCTGTAGTTTCACCCTCATCCTCTTCATCTGCTTCTGTTTTTGGACAACGGGAAATGCTCTTAACATCGTCACCTTTGATGATATAGACACCGCTGGTATTACGTCCTGATTTTGCAATGGTTTGCATATCAACGCGTATCATTTTCCCGGCTTTTGTAAGTGCCATCATATCCATGGTTTCATCTACCATGAGACAACCTACGACGGTTGTCCCGGTTTTAGCATTGAGTTTCATGGCAATAACGCCTGAACCTGCACGGTTGGTAAGACGATACTCTTCAGCCGTTGTACGCTTCCCGATCCCTTTTTCACTTACCATCAGAATTTCTTGCTCATCGTTTTTGATTATGTTGGCATCAACAACCACATCGCCTTCAACTTTAAATTTAATACCGCGAACACCGCGAGTACTTCGACCTTGATCCCGTGTTTTTTCGATTTCAAATTTGATACATTGTGCAAACTTGGTCACGATAAAGAGGTATTTAGTCTCTTCATTGGCAATGTGTGCCGTAATGAGCGCATCGTCTTCGTCCAAGACAATTGCTCGGACTCCATTGCTGCGTACATTTGAAAACTCACTAAGCGCCGTTCGTTTGACAATCCCGTTTTGGGTAAAGAATACGAGAGATTTGCTATCATCAAAATCGGTGGTTGGAATGATCGAACGAATTTTCTCATCGGCTTCGAGGTTGATAAGATTGACAACCGCTTTACCTTTGGCCGTACGCGAACCCTCAGGGATTTTATATACTTTTAACCAGTGTAGCTGCCCGCGATCAGTGACGAACATGAGCGTATCATGGGTATTACAAGTATAGAATTTTTCGATGAAATCATCGTCATAGGTGGTTACGGCGACTTTGCCTTTTCCGCCGCGACGCTGTTTCTCATAGGATGCCAACGGAACGCGTTTGATATAACCGCGGTGACTGATGGTAACAACCATCGGCTCATTGGGGATCAAGTCTTCAATGTTGATATCATCGTAATTGTCTTCGATATCGGTAACACGCGGAATATTGAATTGCTCAACGAGTTCCACAAATTCATCTTTGATAATCCCTTTGAGCACTTCTTCGCTGCGGAGAATGGATTCGAGATATTCGACATGCGCCAAGATTTCTTTGAGCTCATTTTCGATTTTGTCACGCTCTAAGCCCGTAAGACGCTGAAGACGCATGTCCAAAATGGCTTGTGCTTGGATAGGAGAGAATCCAAATTCGCTGATAAGACCTTCTTTGGCGCTTTCACCGTCTTTACTTGCACGGATAAGTTTGATTATGGCTTCGATGTGATCAAGTGCTTTTTTCAGACCTTCCAAGATATGAGCACGAGCTTTTGCTTTTTCAAGATCGAAAATCGTGCGACGGATAATAACCGTTTTACGGTGATTGATGAAATGACCCAGCATTTCCAAAAGGGTAAAGATACGAGGTTCTTGATTGAAAACGGAGAGCATGATGATCCCGAAAGTCGTTTCCATATTGGTTGATTTATAGAGGTTATTGAGGACGATTTCGCTCATGGCATCGCGTTTTAGTTCGATGACGACACGAATGCCTTCACGGTCGGATTCGTCACGAATTTCGCTGATACCTTCGATGAATTTGTCTTTGACCAAATCGGCGATGGTTTCAATCAAACGGGCTTTATTGACTTGGTATGGGAGTTCATCGATAACAATAACGTCTTTGTTTGCTTTTTTCTCGATGTGGGTTTTAGCACGAACACGAATACGGCCGCGACCGGTTTCGTAGGCATCTAAAATCCCTTTTTTGCCGTAAATGGTTCCACCTGTTGGAAAATCAGGTGCTTTAATAAACTGCATGATCTCGATGAGAGAAGCATTGGGATTGTCCATAAGATGAACCAATGCGCTAAGCACTTCATTGGGGTTATGAGGAGGGATATTGGTGGCCATACCAACCGCAATACCGCTCGAACCGTTTATAAGAAGATTGGGCACACGGGTAGGAAGAACTACAGGCTCTTGCGTTGTCCCATCATAGTTATCTACCATATTGACGGTATCTTTTTCAAGATCTTTGAGCAGTTCACCTGCATAACGGGTCATGCGTGCTTCGGTATAACGCATCGCTGCCGCGTTGTCTCCATCGACGGAACCAAAGTTCCCCTGACCATCGACAAGCGGTACACGCATCGCAAATGGTTGTGCCATACGAACCAACGCATCATAAACAGACGTATCACCGTGCGGGTGATACTGTCCGATGACATCCCCGATGATACGGGCTGATTTTTTGTATTTAGCACCAGCAGAGAGGTTAAGCTTATCCATCGCGTAAAGAATACGGCGATGAACCGGCTTGAGCCCATCACGTACATCAGGCAGTGCCCGTCCGATAATAACGCTCATGGAATAGTCAAGATAACTGCTCTTGAGTGTGTCTTCTATATTTATATCGTGAATTTCGCTGTTGTCTAGCAGATCGTTCATGCAGTCCCCGAAAAAGTGAAGATTAAGTCGCCGATTATAACTCAATGAGCCTTAAGTGATGATTTTGGATTAAAAATGGCACTGATTAAATTTTAATCATTCAAATAGAACTAATTACTTTGTTGCTCCTGTAGAATGGTGGTTGAGTTTTATAACACACACTTAAAAGGAGTAGAGATGAAGAAATTCATTTTATCATTATTGTTACTGCCGATGTTGGCATTAGCAGAAGATGCGGCTGCTGTAGCGGCACCTGTACTAAATTCAGGTGACACAGCGTGGATGATGATGTCAACAGCATTGGTTATGCTTATGACTCCGGTTGGCTTGGCACTGTTTTACGGTGGAATGACAAGAGCTAAGAACATTTTGAATACCTATGCAATGGTATTTGGTGCATTTGTGGTTGGATTTATTGTTTGGATCATCGCTGGATATTCCATCGCATTCGGTACAGCCGATGGATCAATGAATCAAGTTATCGGCGGATTCGGCAATGTAATGCTCAATGGGGTTGCATGGACAGATTTTGCAAGTGTTGATTTGGGACAGATGTATCCAAAATATGTGTTTATTGTTTTCCAAGGGACCTTTGCGGCGATTACTGTTGCGATTGCTTCAGGATCAGTCATTGAGCGCATCAAGTTTTCGACATGGATGGTCTTTACGGCTATTTGGGTATTGGTTGTTTATGCTCCTATTACGCATATGGTATGGGGTGGCGGATACCTTTTCAACGAAGGTGCACTTGACTTTGCGGGCGGTACGGTTGTTCACATGAACGGTGGTTTGGCTGGTTTGGTCTTGGCTCTTTTGGTTGGCAAGCGTGCCGGTTATCCAAAAACAGCAATGAAACCTGCAAGTGTTATTTTGACAGCGGCAGGAGCAGGACTACTTTGGTTCGGTTGGTACGGTTTCAATGGCGGATCAGCATTTGGTGCAAACGCGATTGCAGGTGTTGCGTATTTGACAACAACCATAGCAGCATCGGTAGCAGCGGTAACATGGATCGTAGTTGAATATATGGTTTACAAGAAGGCAACTTTATTGGGTGCAGCAACAGGGGCAATTGCCGGTTTGGTCGCGATTACACCAGCAGCAGGTTTTGTTTTGGTCCAAGGGGCATTTATCATTGGTATCACAGGGGCATTGATCGCTTTCTTTGGTGTGATGGTAATGAAAAAAGTATTTGGATACGATGACAGTTTGGATGCATTCGGAGTTCACTTCTTGGCCGGTTTATGGGGTGCAATCGCAACGGGTATCTTTGCTGTTAATGATAAAGCATTGTTATGGGATGGTCCGCTTAAAGAGAGCGGAGATCGCATGGGTCAAATTATGGTACAGCTTGAATCGGTCGCAATTGTTGGTGCATTTACCTTAATTGGAACGGTTGTGGTGTATTATATCGCTATGGCAATTACCCAAGGTTCACGTGTGGATGAAGAGCAAGAGAGTATGGGTCTTGACGAATCGGTTCACGGCGAACGCGGATTTAACTTATAAAGGAACTGAGAATGAAAAAAATTGAAGCGGTTATTAAACCATTTAAACTCGAAGATGTAAAAGATGCACTTGCCGAAATCGGTATTACCGGTATGACGGTAAGCGAAGTAAAAGGATACGGTCGTCAAAAGGGGCACAGCGAATTATACCGCGGTGCTGAATATGTGGTTGATTTTATCCCTAAAATCAAAATGGAAATGGTAGTTGATGATTCGATGGTAGATCAAGTCGTCAATACGGTTGTTGAAGCAGCTCGTACGGGCAAGATCGGTGATGGAAAAATATTTGTTACTGATATTAGTAAAATTGTTCGTATCCGTACAGGTGAAACGGATTCGGAAGCAATTTAATTCTTACTGATTAAAATTTAATCAGTAAAGCAATTCAACTTCTCTTTTTTTAGACTATAATGCGCGCCTTTATTTCAAATTAAAGGTGCTGCTTATGGATACTGCGTACGTTATTGATACTTTTTTCACTCTTTTTTCAATCACACTTATTATTTTAATGGTCCCCGGTTTTGCAATGCTTGAAGCAGGTCTTGTGCGCACTAAAAATGTTTCGAGTGTGCTAACTGTTAACGTAATGATTTATGCTGTGGCGTCTATGGCGTTTATTTTGATCGGTTATACGCTGGCTTTTGGTGAACTGCATAATGAAAGTATGAGTAAATGGGCATTCTTTATGTTTCAGATGGCCTTTGTCGGTAAAGCGATTAATATCATGAGCGGTGGTGTCGGTGAGCGGGCAAAATTATTTCCATTAACGATCTTTACGATAGTGATGGGTGGATTTATCTATCCTGCGGTTGTGAATATGAGTTGGGGAGTGGATTGGATCAAGGGAACGATGTTCGACATCAATATGGTTGATTTGGCGGGCTCTACCGTCATTCACTCTACGGGGGGATGGGCACTGCTTGCGGCAATTTTAGTTATTGGTGCACGTAAGGGACGTTATGTGGGAAATCAAATTCGTGTTATACCTGCTTCCAATATTCCTTTGGTTGTACTGGGGGCGATGCTTTTATGGATCGGATGGTTCGGATTTAACGGGGGTTCTGTTGGCGGTATTTCAACTAAAGAGTTGGCAGATAGTGTCGCTCTGACAATTTTTAATACCAATGTTGCCGGATTGGCAGGAGCAATTTCTGTAGGCGTTTTGGGTTATATTCGATACCGTTTGTTTGATATTACTATGATTCTAAACGGTGCTCTTGGCGGATTGGTAGCAGTGACCGCGGGTGCACATCTGTTTACACTGTATGATGCGGTAGTCGTAGGTCTTATCGGTGGTGCCTTGGTAGTATTGGCGGTTCCGCTATTTGACCGTTTCCGTATTGATGATCCCGTAGGTGCTTTGTCGGTGCATCTTGTAAACGGTATTTGGGGAACACTTGCGGTAGGGATTTTTGCGTATGATGCGGCCAGTGGGATTACTTTTGTTAATCAGCTTAAGGGAGTAGGAGAAATTGCAATTTTTGTGTTTGTTGTTTCTTATGCGGTTATTTATCTTATCAATAAGTTTATCCCTTTCCGTGCTACCGATGAAGAACAAGTACAGGGTCTTGATGTCAGTGAATGCGGGCTTGAGGCGTATCCTGAGTTTAAAAGGGCTATTTAGTAATCTCACGATATAATTTTCCCAATGAATTAAAAGGGAAAATATGAGCATTTATCGCGAGTACGATATCCGAGGCATTTTTGAAAAAGAGCTCAATGAAGCGACGATCACTCGACTGGGTGAAGCGTTAGCCCAGGAGATGAAGCCTTTTGGGAATGTCGTTGCTGTAGGATACGATGCACGAAGCCACTCTCCGATTTTATTTGAATACCTAACTGCAGGGCTGAACGCCGGCGGTATGACCGTGCTGGGTATGGGTATGGTACTGACCCCCGTTAACTATTTTTGCAATTATCAGTCTTTTGACGGTATAACCCCTTGCGCTTCTGTAATGATCACCGGTTCTCACAATCCTAGCGAATACAACGGTTTTAAAATAACCATTAACAAAAGTCCTTTTTTCGGTGAATCGATCTATGCTCTTGGCCGTAAAATCGATGCTATGCCTGCATCTGTACAATGTGACCGTAATGTCATAGAAATCGATGCATTGAGCCGCTACAAAGAGTACATGATTAGCGCCTTTTCTCATCTAAAAGAGATGAAAGAGCGTATTGTGTATGATTGTGGAAATGGGGTTGCCGGTTTGGCGATTGAAGATATTTTTCGTGAACTTGGGCTTAACGCAAAAGGGATTTACACGGACCCTGACGGCTCTTTCCCTAATCATCATCCAGACCCCAGTGAAGAGCATAATCTTCAAGACATTAAAAAGCTTTTGGAAGCAGAGGGTGATATTGCATTCGCGTATGATGGAGATGCGGACCGTATCGCGGTACTAACGCATAAAAACAATATTAAAGGGGACATTATGGCCCTTTTGTACGCGTTAAAAATGGATAAACCGACGGTAATTGGTGAGGTCAAATGTTCGCAAGTAATGTATGATACACTCAATGAACGGGGTGCTACAGCGGTAATGTACAAAACAGGGCACTCCAACCTCAAAGTCAGAATGAAAGAACTTAATGCCGATTTGGCATGTGAAGTAAGCGGACATGTCTTTTTTGCTGATCGCTATTTTGGATACGATGATGCGATTTATGCGACATTACGGATGTTAGAGTTGGTTTGGCAAGGTGTTGATTTGGATGCCGAGATTGCTAAGCTGCCTCAAGTCTTTTCTACCGAAGAGATCAAGGTTGCGACTACCGAGAGTGAGAAGTTTCTATTGATCGATACACTCAAAGAGCTGCTTAAAAATCCGCCTGCTGATTTTCCTGCAATTCGGGAGATTATCCAAGTAGACGGTGTGCGGGTAATTTTTGATAAAGGGTGGGGCTTGGTACGTGCAAGCAATACGACTCCGGTGCTCGTAACCCGTTTTGAATCAACGGATAAAAATGAGGCTTTACGGTATGAAGAGGCCCTTAATGCACTGATACTTGAAGCACAAAATAAACTCAAGGACTAAACCTTATGAAAACACTTTCTTTAATGATGCCATTGGATATGCACCTGCACCTTCGCGATGAAGAGATGCTTAAAATCGTAGCACCTCTCACCTCTTACAGTTTTAGCGGGGCGATTGTGATGCCCAATCTTGTTCCTCCTGTAACGACACTCGAGGGGGTTAAAGAGTATCGTCATCGTATTAAAGAGGCGATGGAAGCAGATGACTTTGAACCCTATATGACTCTTTTTTATCAACACTACAGCCGTGAGTTTTTAGAGAGTGCGCGTGACCATATTACGGCAGTTAAAATTTATCCCAGCGGTGCCACGACGAACTCTGAGGGGGGTGTAGTAAACTTTGACATTGAGCCGATGCGTGAGACATTAGAGGCAATGTCGGATTTGGGGATCGTTTTGTGCGTACATGGTGAGACGATGGGATTTGTAATGGATCGAGAAGCCGAGTTTATGAGTGTTTATGAGATGCTTGCTGTTAATTTTCCTAAACTCAAGATTATTATGGAGCATATCACGACACGAGAAGCGGTAGAGACACTCGATAAATACGAAAATCTTTATGCCACCATTACCGTACACCATTTGATGATTACGCTTGATGATGTAGCAGGCGGGATGTTACGTCCTCATCTCTTTTGTAAGCCCATTGCCAAACGTCCGCATGATAGAGACGCACTTTTAAAGATCGCTCTTGCAGCGCATCCAAAAGTGATGTTCGGATCCGATTCCGCTCCCCATCCTAAACATAAGAAAGAGTCGTGCGGGTGCGGAGCAGGGGTCTTTACAGCACCGATAGCTTTGCAGTTATTGTGTGAAATTTTTGAGGAAAACAATGCATTGGAGAACCTCCAGGCATTTGTCAGTGACAATGCACAGCGCATTTACGGTGTTTGTCCCGAATATAAAGAGGTAGTATTGGTTAAGCGTGATTTTACCGTTCCCCAGATGTATGGTGAAGTTGTACCTATGAGAGCAGGCGAAATACTCAGATGGTCTATTGAGCGTGTCGATTAAACTGCTGCTATTGGAAGACGATCTTCTTTTTGGAGAATCGATTCAAGATGTTCTTGAAGAAGAAGGCTATGCCGTGACATTATGCCGTAACGGTCATGAAGCGCTTGAAGTTACATATAGTGAAAAATTTGACGGGTACCTTTTGGATATTAATGTTCCTTTGGTAGATGGCTTATCCTTATTGCATTCATTACGTACAGCAGACGATCAAACACCTGCGATGTTTCTCTCTTCTCACTGCGATATGGAAACACTCGCAAATGCATATGAAAATGGGGCAGATGATTATCTCAAAAAACCGTTTGATACGCAAGAACTGATTATGAGACTGGGGGTGCTTTTACGTCGAGGCAAGCCAAAAAACCAAAATCAATCTCTCGGGTCATTACTGCTGGATGAATCGCATAAGCGAATTTTGGTAGACGAAAACGAGATTACCCTTACCCCTAAAGAGTATCAATTGATGGCTTTGTTAATCCGAAATTCGGGTGAAGTGGTTACCAAAGAGATGATAATCGAAGAATTGTGGAGTGCTTCGGAAATGATGAGCGAAGGAGCCATTCGCGTTTATATCAATAGGCTCAAACATCTCATAGGCAGTGCACAAATACATAATGTTCGTGGATTCGGGTATCGACTTGTTCCGTAATGTAGAGATTGCCCTGATTACTTTATATATTATGAGTGTTGCTCTTATTGTAAGCAGTATTTATGTTGTTCATGAGATTTTAGAGGTTCATCAGTGGAGTATCATCGTATTATTGGCTTTGATCGTGAGTGTCGGCATGGGCAGAGCGGTCTCAAAAGTAGCGATGGAACCGCTCAAAGAGTATATTGACCATTTGGACCGTTTTTCAAAAGAAACGCTTCATGAACTCAATTTACCAATCAATACGATTACTGCCAATCTCTCTATGCTGCGTAAAACACATGAAGATGAAAAAAGTATTAAGCGCCTTGATCGTATCGAAATGGCTACGGTGATGCTAAAAGAACGGTATAATGAGCTCGATTATTTAATCAAGAAACAAATGGAAAAAGAGAGTATTGAAACGTTTGACATACGTGATCTTATTGATGAGCGGCTTGCTTTTCTAAAGCCTCTGTATCCTCATGCGCAATGGGCGATTATGAATGAGCCGTGCATGGTGACACTTGATCGAAAAGGTTTTGCAAAAGTGATTGATAATCTTGTAGACAATGGGGTGAAATATTCGCCATCTTCTGCTTTGATTACTATTTCATTGCACGATAACAAACTCTCAATTTGTGATGAAGGATTGGGAATGGATGAAATGACTTTGGTCCGTATTTTTGACCGTTATTATCAAAGTGATAGTACAATGGCAGGTTATGGAATAGGACTTGGTCTTGTCAAGCGGTATTGTGATCGCTATAAGATCGGTTTGCACGTTCACTCGCAACTGGGCGAGGGGACGTGTGTTTCACTAGAATTTAACAGGGGTAGAAATGGAAAATAATAATTGGTTGGTATTGGCAGAACAGACACTCGATTACGGAGTGATTGGAATATTGGTATTGATGAGCATTGTCTCATTGTGGCTTTTTATTGAGCGTATGATGTATTTTGGAAATATTCGTGTCAGCGATTATGAAACCAAGGATGAACTTGAACTTGATTTGGGTGACAATGTCTCCACGATTGCAACGATCGGATCCAATGCTCCGTACGTTGGATTACTCGGGACGGTTTTAGGTATTATGATCACCTTTTATTCTTTGGGAGATGTGGGTGCGGTTGATCCTAAAAAGATTATGACAGGTCTTGCTTTAGCTCTAAAAGCAACTGCACTTGGGCTTGTTGTTGCTATTCCTTCAATTATTTTTTACAATATTTTATTGCGTAAAATGGAACGTATTTTGACCCATTGGGAAATCAATTCCCATAAAAAACGAGGCTAAATCATGAAAATGAAACGGATCGATTCGATCAACGTTATTCCGTTTATTGACATCATGCTGGTGCTTTTAGTCATGGTACTTACCACAGCTACTTTTGTCAAAACGGGGATTATCCCTGTCGATTTACCGGAAGCAAAAGGCTCGACTGCAGAACATAAGCCAAGCGAACTCAAACTGACCATTAAAAAAGACGGGACGTTATGGCTTGGAGATAATGAACAGGTGAGCTTGGAACAGTTTGAACAAAAAGTAGTTTCCGGAGGTCGCGAGATGACAGTGGTACTTTACAGCGATAAAGATGCGGCGTTTCAAAACTTTGTAGGGGTTATGGATGTTCTCAAACGTCTAGGACATGAACAGCTTTACATTGTGACGGACAAGCAATAACCTTTAATGCATCAGATCAGTAACTGCGTTTACGCACACGATGATCTGCTACAGTGGGATATCCCCACCAAACGTCTTCCCAATCCTTATCACGATTTTCCCTACATGCTTATCAAGGGTGTTTTGACACCTCAAGAGTGTCGTGCAATCACATCGTTCGTATGCGATGCCAAAGAGCATCACACGGCTTCTCTACGTGGCGGTGATGTGGATGTGCAGGTACGTAAAACCGATATTTATACATTGCCGCGTGAATATATTTCTTTGTATGAAACTCGATTCGATGCTTTGCGTCAGAGAATAGAAACATTCTTTGCCCTCTCACTGACACGATCCACTCCTTTGCAAGTATTGGGTTATAACGAAGGGGCATTTTATGTCAAGCATGCGGATGATTCCAGTGAGCTGCGTGACCATGAGGGAAATACCGCAGGCTATGTGTGTGTTGCTCCAAGTCGCAAGCTTTCAACGGTGCTTTTTGCAAACGATGCGTTTGAGGGGGGAGAACTCCTTTTTAACTATTTATGTGACGAGCAAGGTCACGTTCTCAAAATTCAGCCAAAAGCCGGTGATATGCTCGTATTTCTGAGCAACCCTTATTTCGCTCATGAAGTACTCCCTGTGATCAAAGGCTTCCGTTTATCCCTCGTTGCTTGGCATGATGCACTGATCTAATCTTCACTCTCCTCTTTTTTCACACTCCCTTCTTTAAATATTTATACGATAAAACGTATATTTATACGTTAATAATTATTTTTAGATTATAAAAATGTATATAAAGAATATTATAACGAACATAATATACGTAAAAGTAAATATTATACTAATTATAAATAACATCTTATTGTATTTAATAGTCATTTTATGTTAATAAACGTATAATATTCCAATGGAAACAAACGATCTTTTTAATCTCTTACACAATGCTGTGGAAGCACAGCGAAATGGGAAAAAGATTTCTCAAAAAGAGATGGCGGATCAGCTTGGATTATCCATGCGCACTTATCAGGATT
Source organism: Sulfuricurvum sp. (assembly GCA_030693335.1). Classification (GTDB taxonomy): domain Bacteria; phylum Campylobacterota; class Campylobacteria; order Campylobacterales; family Sulfurimonadaceae; genus Sulfuricurvum. The sequence goes on along the minus strand of JAUYAU010000008.1, from coordinate 29,246 downwards.
GGAGGTTGGGAAATACAAAACCTCAATCTGCAAAAGCGGTTTTAGAGATGCTTGGGATGCTGGAAGATGATGAGATCATCAGGGTTGTACGAAGAATAAATAAATTGAAGGGGTAAAAGTATGAGCTGCTTAACACAAGAAGAGAGATTAGGATTAGAGGAAATTTTTTTATCGATGGGCGTAACGCCATCACCGTTTGAGAAATGTAAAAATATTTATGCACGCTACACGCCTTTACTTCTTAAAGCAAAAAAATTAACAAGCTACACTCCCTCTAGGAAACATTTAAAATCGTATGCATCAGCAAAACTGTTTTTGCGAATCAAAAAAGAAAAACTTGGGAAACAATTGCGCTTTTCTCGTCATAAGTAAATAGTTTTTATAGGCTGTCTTGTCTATAATGTGACATCTTGTTCGTATAGGGTGTCTAATGCGCTATTTCTACTCTTCTTTCGTGATTATGGCTTTGGGTCTGATCGCTTCATTTTACCTCGGTGGACTTACCGCGATTTACATCACTTTTTTACTGATTATTTTAGAAGTTTCATTGTCATTTGACAATGCGGTTGTTAATGCGAAAGTGCTTGAAACAATGGATCCGATTTGGCAAAGACGTTTTATCGTTTTTGGTATACCGATTGCAGTTTTTGGTATGCGGCTTGTATTTCCGCTTGCGATAGTGGCGATTGTTACGGGTATGGGATTAATGGAGACATTGCAAGTGGCGATGAATCAACCCGCTGAATATGAAAAAGTGCTTAAGGCAACGGAATCGACGATTTTCGCATTCGGAGGAGCTTTTTTGCTAATGGTCTTTTTGGACTTTTTCTTCGAAGAACGGGATGTTAAATGGGTGACATTTGTTGAGGGCTCTAGAATGATGGAAACGTTCTCTGGTGTTGCCAATATTGAACTTATTACCGCGATTATGGTGGGAATAGGTCTTGGCCATATTACTCAGGATTTTGGGGTTGTTTTAGCCTTTATGTATGGGGTTTTACTGCATTCATTGCTGGGGATGCTTGATCATTTTCTTTCTTCAAATACCGTTAAAAGTGGAATCGCTGGATTTATTTATCTCGAAGTGCTCGATGCAAGCTTTAGCTTTGATGGGGTTATTGGGGCATTTGCATTGACCAGCAATATTTTTATTATCATGATTGGTTTGGGTGTTGGTGCGATGTTCGTCCGTAGTATGACCATTTTTTTCGTAGAACATAAAACCCTTTCGCATTTTCGTTACCTTGAGCACGGTGCTCATTATGCAATTGGAATTTTGGCAGTCATTATGTTGATGAAAATTACAATGCATATTAGTGAAATGGTGACTGGAACGGTTGGAATCGGATTAATTTTGATTGCGTTTCTCCACTCTATTTGGGAAAATAAAAAAATAAATCAAAGGGTATAAAATAAGAGAAGAAGTGGGTGCATTCTCATAAAGAGTATGAAAATGCACTGTGAATAACTTTTTGGGCTGGGAATTACATTCCCATTCCACCCATCCCGCCCATTCCACTCATGTCAGGCATGGAAGGTTTATCTTCTTTGATCTCATGAATAGTTGCTTCGGTAGTGAGAAGCATACTGGAAACCGAAGTTGCATTGGTTAGGGCAACACGCTCTACTTTGAGCGGATCAATAATTCCTGCTTCATACATGTCTACATATTCACCAGTTGCTGCATTGAAGCCAAGGTTTTCATTCGTAGATGAGGCAATCGTATTTACAACAACACCTGCATCGTACCCTGCATTTTCAGCGATTTGTTTTACCGGTGCTGTGATAGCGCGAAGGATGATTTCCCATCCGATTTTTTGATCTCCGCTGAGGTTGTGTTTTACTTTTGCTGCTGCACGGATGAGTGCTGCACCTCCACCGATAACGATCCCCTCTTCAACCGCTGCTTTGGTTGCTGAGAGAGCATCGTCAACACGGTCTTTTTTCTCTTTCATTTCTGTCTCTGTCGCTGCGCCTACTTTGATAACGGCAACGCCGCCTGCGAGTTTTGCAAGACGCTCTTGGAGCTTTTCTTTGTCGTATTCGCTGGTAGTGCTTTCGATTTGGGTACGGATCTCTTTGATACGAGAGGCAACCGCTTCTTTTTCACCCGCACCGTCAACGATGGTGGTGTTGTCTTTACTGATAACAACGCGTGATGCTTGACCCAGGTCTGCTACAGTTGCGCTCTCTAATGTACGGCCGATCTCTTCACTGATGAGTTGAGCGCGTGTTAGTACTGCGATGTCTTGAAGCATTGCTTTACGGCGATCACCGAATCCTGGAGCTTTAACGGCTGTGATATTCAAGATACCGCGTAATTTGTTGACAACCAAGGTCGCCAAGGCTTCACCGTCAACGTCTTCTGCAATGATGAGAAGAGGACGTGAACTCTTTTGTACTTGTTCAAGTACCGGTAACAAATCTTTGAGGTTTGAGATCTTTTGGTCAAAAAGAAGAATAAACGGATGTTCCAATTCAACCGTCATCTTTTCACTGTTGGTGATGAAATAAGGGCTGAGATAACCGCGGTCAAACTGCATCCCCTCAACAACATCGAGTTCGTCGTTGATCCCTTTTGCCTCTTCAACGGTGATAACACCATCACGGCCTACTTTGTCCATAGCTTCTGCGATCATTGCGCCGATACGCTCATCGGAGTTTGCGGAGATGGTTGCAACTTGAGCAATCTCTTTTTTGTCATTGATGATACGTGATGCTGCTTTGAGCTCTGCCAAAATAGATTCGGTTGCTTTGTCCATACCGCGTTTTACTTCGATTGGATTGGCACCTGCAGTGATATTGCGAAGGCCCTCTTTGAAGATCGCATTGGCGAGGATAGTTGCCGTAGTTGTACCGTCACCAGCCTCATCCGCTGTGTTAGAAGCTACTTCTTTAACTAACTGCGCGCCCATGTTTTCAAGCGGATCTTTGAGTTCTACTTCTTTGGCTACCGATACGCCGTCTTTGGTGATCATAGGAGCACCGTAGCTTCGTTGAATGAGAACATTACGACCGCGTGGCCCCATTGTTACTTTGACAGCATCGGTGAGTTTTTGGACACCGGCAGCTAATTTGTTACGAGCATCGTCTGAATAATGTATTTCTTTTGCCATTGTTTAGTCCTTTATTTTTTTAATATTCCGAATAAATCATCCGTTTCGATGACCAAATAATTTTTGCCATCGATAGTTAGTTCGTTTCCAGCATATTTTCCAAAAACAACGATGTCACCCGTTGCAACACTCTCTACTTCAGAACTGACAGAAATGACAGTTCCCTGTGAAGGTTTTTCTTTTGCATTGTCAGGGATGATAATACCTGATGCGGTTGTGGTTGCCTCTTCGAGGCGTTGAACCAATACACGTTTTCCAAGCGGTTGAAAATTCATAGCATTTCCTTTATTGTTAAATTTATGTCCGCGATTGTACACGAGAACGCATTAATTGTCAATAACTTTAGTCCTATTGACTCATAGTTTGTGAGTTAAATGGATGTAATCTTTTGCATGTTATTCTAATATTTAAAAAAGATTTATGTTTTAGCTAATAATAAGTTATGTATCACTATAATTTCGACCTTGTTATACTACACAAGAATAGATGGCTAGGTAGCTCAGCTGGTTAGAGCGCTGGTCTCATAAGCCGGAGGTCGAGGGTTCGAGTCCCTCTCTCGCCACCATCTATAAACTCCCTTCCTATCGAATTTTTATCAACTAAAATCAAACACGAAATCGGCTTAAGAATTGACTAGGTGACACTTTGGGTGACACTTTCTTCTGATTTACTTACTTCCAAGCCAAGCCCATAATAAACCATAATCACCATCCAAATGATCCATATCCTAATTATTAGGCTGCTTGCAGGCACTGGTTCTGAACAGCAGATATAGGTGTGAATGCTGAAGAGAATCTATTGGGAGATACTTTTTGTGCTTAATGCTAAACCGTTAATCTTAATTTTGTTTTTCACCGATTATAATGGCTGCTAGTATTTTATTAATGAAGAATTTTATGGTAACAAATAATCACCGTTTTATATTAGCTACCCTTTGTAAAGAGTTTAATTTCGATCAGCCGTCAAAGCCTGAAGATGATAGATATAGTGAGATTGAAAAGTTTAAAGACTTTGAGTATACATATTGTATAGCATATGAAATGCTCATCCGAACTACAGAATATAAGTTTCTATTACAGCAGTATAGTGAAGTTATAAATGAGATAAGCGACAGCGAAAAAATAAATGAATTAGTAAGACAAATGGAAAAGCTGGGTCTTAATCAGAAGAGTTTTATGGATTCTGACTATGGAAGTAGAAATGTTTTTGAAAGAATCAAGCTCTATAACGTGCTAAATAATAAAACGTTAGGCAATAGAACGCTTGATGAATACGAAGATGGGTTACACCATTTGATTGTGTATTATGCAAAAAAACAAAAATTGTACTTTGCTAAGTGTAGTGAAGACGAACTTTCATTCGAAAAAGATACAGGCGTTGATTCCACAAATGCTTTAATAAATCATGCAAATTATTATATTCCTTTGATGGATAAATATTCACCTGATGAAAAAATCATATATAGATCATTGAAAGAAAAAATATATTTAAAAGAATTGGACGAAGAATGTTTATTGGCTTTAAATTTAGAGGATAAACAAAAAAATATGCTAGTTCAAGTAGAATCAACCCGTAAAGTGACAGTTGATTTCTGGCATAAGTATTTGTTAGATGATCTCCAGAATGGTTTGGAGATGTTAATAACATTCTATATAAATAGGAAAGCAATTAAAAAATGTAAAAACGATGGCAATTCAACAAATGAAATTACTTTTATAGATGTTTTCACAGATGCAGCAAGTTATTGTATTTCATGTGCAGACAAGAGTTCTGTAGATAATAGATTGGTTTTAAAGCCGATAAGAAAAGATATGCCATTAAAAATATTTGAGAGTGAGTTTTTGTCTATACTTGAACTTTCTGATCTAAAAACTAAGCCTATAGAAACTATACCTATATTTAGTAGACCACAATTATTTTTTACTTGTGAGCGAATAATCAAACTACCCGTTAATTTAAATTTGTCCAAAGATGAACTCGTATCGTATATTTCGCAAATTAAAGATGAATATGACAATAATAAAGATATTGCCAAAAATCAGATTGAATCCTTATTTGATCTGGTGCTTGAAAGCGATATTCTACAAATGCCCAATAGCTTGAAAAAGTTTCCTATCGAAAGAGAAAAGTTTAAAAAAAGTTTTGCACTTGCTTTTTATGTATACGATATGCATGAATTTTTTTATCCACTTTTTGAAATGAAAAGACGGAATTTACAACAAGAGATGGAGCTAAAAATTAAAGAAAAAAAAGAATACTATAAAAGCTATACAGATCCAACAAACGTAAATATTGCCATCAAGCGCATTAAGGAGAGAATTGAAAAGCAATTAAAAGATTATGAAGACAACTCCTTAATAACGTGTATTTCAGAATATGCTAATATCTCAGAAGACAAGTTTACTTATTTTCTAGCCACAATGAAAGAGTTTATTCAAGGTATTAATACAAATAATGAGAATGATAAATCGAAACGGAAAAAAAGTGCAAAAAAATTTGAACACCCTGAGCCAAAGTATAAGAATATAATCATAGGAACTTCATTTAACGACTATTTTAAAAAAACTCAACTCAAAAAGGATAAGGTTTAAGGTTTTTTCTCGATAACTAGATAGCTAATACCCTTATGCACAACACATGAAATCCTTGTATCTCTTATGAGGGGTGCGAGGGCTATTATATTTTTACCTCTCCATCTTCTGCCACTTCCTCATGCTTGAAAAACTCACAAACATTGACTTCCAACACATCTGCTATTTTGACCAAATGCTCAATATTAAAATGTTTATTGTTAATTCCTAGTTCTGCCATAGAAACAGTACCTACGGCTTTATGACCGATAGCCAATGCAAGACTGAGTTGGGAGATATTTTTTGATTTTCGTATGGATTTTACGTTCTGTCCGATTTGTTTGTAGATAGCGCTCATTTTGCTATTGTCAATCGTACAATTTTTCATTACAGAACGAATACACCTTATAGTTAAACTTACCATAAGTATATATGTGCGATAAATAGGAAGCAACTAACTATGGTTAGTTATTCAAAACAAAAGGTGAAATTATGTTGAAAAAGCTGTTGATAGCTTTAGCACTGTTAACGGCTAGTGCAAATGCCAATTTTTTTGAGGCACTAAAAGATGCCGCAGAAAAAGTGATAGAGGAACAAAATAGATTGAATAATACAGGAGATGGCAATTCTCCTGTAGCGTCTGATCAGACAATTACTCCGCAATTTAATAGTCTTGCGGAAGAGGTGGCGTACAAGAAGAAACAAACAATGCTGGCAGAGCAAGAAAGAATTTTGGAAAATAAGCAATATGAAGAAAAAGAAAAAAATAGGCAAGAGCGCTTTAAAGCCAAAGAGAATGCGATTTTAGAAAAATATTTTATAAAATATACTGATTCTTTAGATATGATCGAAAGTAAATTTAAAAATAGAACTAAATTGTTTGCTGATATGTCTAAAGACTATAAGGAATTAGAAGCATTGAACGAGAATAATAAAGATGTCAGATTCATTGATGTACCAGAAGATATATATTTAAATAAGATTGGCAGACATAGCAGCTATCATGGTTTATGTGAATATTTCTCTTCGTTATTACAGTGCCAAGATGAAACTTGCACAAAAGAAACTTATGAGGATTATGTGCAATACTTAAAAGTATCATATGAAACATATGATGCTTGGCAAGCAGAAAAAAAGCGTAAGGATGAAGATGTAGTTAGAAGGCTTCGGGAGCAAAAAGAGCATAATGCAAAAGCGGATCAGTTCCAAAAGAATCAAAAAATCAAACTTGCAAACGAGCAAAAAGAACGACAGAAAGTACAAGGTGCTTGTCAAGCATGGAGAGCCAAAGCAAATAAACAAGTGTATTCACTTGGTATAGGTGATCGGGTGGTGGGCAAAGGAACTGGTTATTATGTTATTCAAGGAGTGAATGCTAATACATTTTTAGTCAATACTTTTGGGGGAACTGGATATTTGAAAAAAAGTGATTCAGTTCCTTATGATTCTTTGAAAACGGCTCCGAGCGAATATTGTTATCGGTAAAATATTTTATAATAAATAATTCTATTAAAAGAGGTAATATGAAAAAAGTATTTACTGCTCTGTTGGTTTGTTCGTCGGTAATGTTTGCTGAAGTAAAATTGTCTCCAATCTATACAAAATGCGTAGATAAGTCTGGTGGTGCAACATATTTGATGTTGGAGTGCAATGAAAAAGAGTACAAAGTTCAAGATGGAAAATTGAATAAAACGTACAAACTGTTGATATCTAAATTTGACAATCAAAGGAAAGCAAGCCTAAAAAACGTTCAGCGCCTTTGGGTTCAATACAAAGAAGCAAAATGCGGTTTTTACTATGGATTGAGCGGCGGTACTATGGATGCTGTTAATTCATCGAGTTGCACCGTGGAAGAAACGGCTCTTCGCGCACAAGAGTTAGAAGATATTGCAGGTATGATGTAATAGCTCATTCCGTCTTTAACAGAGATACTTAGCTACTATTTTTTAATGTGTAGCTTTTAAAAAAAAACAAAAATTGGAGAAAAAATGAAAAATATATTAAAAAATTCTGTTGCTATATCGATAGCTTTTACAATTGCAAATACACAATTGGTAGCTAGTACATCGCATTGTAACGCAAATGAAAATGTAGTTTTCTCTTGTAGCACTGGCAAAAAAGTTGTTTCAGTATGTGCATCAAAGAATATAAATTCAAAAAATGGCTACCTGCAATACCGATTTGGTAAACTAGGTGCTCCAGAGGCTCTCATACCTTCAAATCCTGAAAGTTTTCGCTCTGCGGTAAATGTTTTTGAGGATATGACTACAAGTGTAATTACTTTCAAAAATGGGCAATTTTCTTATGAGATACTTCGGCAAATGATGCATGTTAATAGTGATATATATTTAAATATTAGTAATAAAGGTAAAAGTATAGCTACTTTGACCTGCAAAGAAGATAGCTTGCTTATTGATAATGTTGATAAGTTTGATTTTAAAAAAATTGGCATAAGGGTCGAAAACTAATTAAAATTACCACAAGAAACGCCTATTCTTTTCAGTCTCCCTCGGAAATAAAACACATTTACTACAACTTAGCTCTAAGAGTCCCACAAGCGTGGGACTCTTAGGAAAATAAACATCCTGCTTATCTACACTCATTCTATCCAATAATCTTATGGCTATCTGAACATAATCCCGTCTACTACAGATGCACTAAAAAATAGGGGTAAATTTCTCCAGCTACTCCATGGTTATCCCCGATTCACTACTACAAAATTGACTTAGTTTGAATTCTTTTTAACCCCATATTATGAAACTGTGTCCAACCTACCAATCCAACCAAAGGATCGCAAATGTTTCCCATTTCGCACTGTTTAGCCATTATGATCGCAGTCGCTACTATCGTAGTTAAAAGTCTAAATGATCAAAGTCCGATAAAAAAATCAGACTTTTGATATTTCAACTATACAAAAGGATAACCCATGTCGAAAGCCCCATTAACCCAAGCCCAGCTCCTAGAACAATGTCCCGCACTTTTTACCAGTGCTCCTCACTCTAGCGCATCCGATGCCTATCACTTCGTCAGCACTGTCGAGGTTATTGATGAAATCCGTCAACACAGTTGGTTCCCCGTGTCTGTCCAAGAAGCCTCCGTACGAGATGAGGACAAAGAGGGATTTCAGCGCCATTTAGTGCGCTTCCGTCATTTCGATGACCTTGTTAATCCAAAAGAAAATGCTGTAGAGCTGTTGCTCTTCAATTCCCATGATCGTAGTACCGCATTTTCTATTAGTGTGGGTATTTACCGCTTTGTGTGTGCGAATGGTCTTGTTGTAGCTGATAGCGTGTTTGAGAGCTATAAAATCAAGCATATTGGAGACCGTGAGAACGATGTCACTACTGCTATCGCTAATATTGGTGCATTCAAACCACTTCTGCAAAAGAAGATCGATACCTTTGAAGCTATTATCCTCACTCCCACTGAGCAAGAGTCATTTGCAAGAGCAGCGATACCGCTACGCTTTGACGAACAGCTTCAAGTTAATCACCGTGATTTACTTATCCCCCATAGGGTAGAGGATGAGAAATCGGATCTCTACACGACGCTCAACATTATTCAGGAAAATCTTTTGCGCGGAAACGTCAAAGGGGTCAATACTCAAACAGGACGCAACTTCACTTCTCGTGAGATCACTTCCATTTCCAAAGACGCTGATGTCAATCGGGGGCTATGGGATATTGCAGAGCGAATCGCCTCTATTAAATCACCTGAGTTAACTATGGCTATTGCAGCCTAACAATTACACCTACACCCTAAAGGAACATCATTATGAAGACAGAAAGTTACAGACTCGTCAAAGAGATGGAACACATTAACCCCTCTAACCTCGATTGGTTTAAACACCATCTCCGTGGCATATTGGAGTCGCAAAAGCCTTTTCATATCAAATGCGACTACATTGGACTCTCATTTCAAGAGATTGACGACAAGATTGAATATCTTGCATCCGAGATTAAAGAGATTCAGACGATGAAAAAGTCGTTAGAGAGCGCTAAGGAAACAGCACTTGAAGCCGTCGCCTCTGTATTTTTGGAGTATGGGGTGGATCGTATTGAGGGGACAATGATTAGCTCATTGACTATCACACCTTCTAAAACCAAGATTAAAAACACTCTTACCATCCTTGATGCTAATGCGCTCATCTCATTAGGGTACGTCAATGTCACCATCGATGAAAAATCCATAATGGAGGCGATGTGTACCATTGATGGCATGGAAGAAATTGATCAATACGTTGAGCTTGCCGTTACCGAAGAAAATATCCCCGCTCGTCTCAAAGTTAATGCCAAGCGTACCAGTGCTAACAATCAAGCAACGGAACTGCTGAGTTTAGTAGATTCCCAAGTTGCATAAGGAGAAAGATATGTTTTCTGAAAAAGTGTTACAAGCTCTTTCATATGATCTCGATCCAAGCCGTATTAAAACTCGTGAAAAAGGTAATGTCAGCCTCTCCTATCTGGAGGGGCATGACATCATCGATACGGCAAATAAAATATTCGGTTACGGTCACTGGAGCTACAGTGTATCAACACTTGAACACGTATCCCAAGAAACCAATGAAAAGCAAAATATCGTTGTGGGCTATAAAGCCATCGTATCTCTTACTATCTATGATCATCTCCATACCAAACATGTCTGTCGTGAAGATGTAGGATTCGGCACGGGAATCGCTAAATCTTTAGCCGAAGCCCATGAAGGAGGAGCAAAGGAAGCGGTCACTGATGCACTGAAACGGTGTTTTAGGAGCTTTGGAAATCAGCTCGGAAATAGCCTCTACGGGGGCAAAAACCGCAATCATAGTAACCAACCGCCTGCACAATTAGAACAACCACAACAACACCAAGTTCAAAACAATACCCCTACAGATTATGCGTCACTCTATAAGATTGGTTTATCTGTGATTGAACAGGGGAATAATCTGATCGTGACGGGAGATGACATATTCAGTAAAAAAGACAGTATCAAATCTTTTGGCTTCCGATGGGATAGCCGTTTAAAGCAATGGTTCAAACCTATTGAACAACGACAGGCAGCTTAAGATGAAAAAGTTTCTATTCTTTACCATGGAGGGCTTCACGTTTGATCCCAATCACAAAGAACTGCACAATATGCAGATACTGGGTGATGGTAGGGGTGATGACGTGCTCAAAGCCTTTAGCAACTTTAAATCTGATCAAGACTATCTTGTACAGCATGGGTTCAAAGAGGTTATAGCAGTACAGTATGTAGGCGACATGATACGCCAATTAGAACTGTAAGGAGCAATGAATGACATTAATACCGCAATCATTGCTTCACACTATCCCCGATTTGTACGAAACCGAAGACATAAGTGATCCGATTTGCCATGTTAAGTTGTTTCTTCCAAGTACCCAATGGACATGGTACGTCACCGAACTCTCAAAAGAAGATTACAACCTATGCTTCGGCTACGTCATTGGGCTAGAGAGTGAACTTGGTTATTTCAGCTTGGAGGAGCTAGAAGGGCTTAAAAGCTCTTTGGGTATTTCAGTAGAGAGGGACGAATCGTTTCAACCCACACCGCTATCTGTGATTAAAGCACAGTAATTTATCTATAAAGGAGTTTTCTCCTTTCCCCCCAGAGGGCTTACGCCCTCTCCCCCCTATCCTCTTTCAAGAATAGAGTTTATTTTTTTTCAGTTATCTATTTCATGCATGGTATCCCCGTTCACTTCGTTCTCTCTAGCTTTCCCTATTCTACGTCTAGATCTCGCTAGACTCAAAGTAGTGTTAGTGATATGCATGAAACAGACAACCGAACCCGATTAAGTATCCAAAAGACTAATACTAATATCTATAACAATTTAATTTAAAATTGTTAAATATATTCGTATCATATATATAGCAATAAAAAATAAATAATATTAGTCAAGAGATGTTAGGTAGAAATAGTTAGGGTAAAAAGCATAAAGCTTTTACCCGTGGGATTATTACGAAGAGCAAAGAGAAATTGGGGAGACCGAGAAAATAGAATACCTGAATAGATATACAGTGCTTGTCTAAAACATGTTATCATGCCACTTATGGCATAATAGTGCCAAAGGAGTTGCCATGAAACGAATTGAGCTTATAAATCAAATCATCAGTAGAAAAGATGAGCTTGGTGTTACTGTTGAAAATCTCGCAAAATTAAGCGGTATAGGTGTCAGAACTATCAATAGACTCTTAAAAAATGAAGATGTGAAGCTAAGCACGATCGAGCATGTAACCAATTTTTTGGGGTTAGACTTTGCAGGAAATGAGCAGGTGCCTTTGAGTGTATTGAAAAAACAGCGGGCACATGAAAAAGCTTTGTTTTTAGCCTCGATCGTACAAGGGACATCAGCCCTTGAAATGCAAGGTTTGGAAAATGAGAGTTTAAATGCAATTATTACCTCGTATGAAAAAGAGTTCTTGACAGGCAACTATCAAGATACGCTTTGGATAGCGTGATATGCTACACTCCACCAAACCCATAGACAACGCTACACCTCTGGACGATATTTCAGGGCTCAAGCTACCTGCCGATAAAGTTTATACCCTCAAAGAGATTTATGTTGCCGAAGCAAACAATATAGCAGTGGCGACACTCAAATACCTCTCGGCACCACCATCAAAAAAAGTTGCCCCTTTCTATTACGAGTGGCTCTCAACGCTTCATGAAGAGATGTTTGGCAATGTGTGGGAATGGGCAGGTAAGTTTCGACATGTAGAACTCTCTATTGGCATTAAAGCATATCAAGTACCTGTAGCACTAAAAGAGCTCTCAAGCGATATCGCGTATTGGGAAGTGAACAGAACATTCGACATCTATGAAACAGCGGCAAGAATCCATCACAGAGCCGTACAAATTCATCCGTTTCAAAACGGTAACGGCAGATGGTCTAGGATGCTCGCTAATATCTATCTCCGACAAAACGGCTCTATGCCGGTTAAATGGCAAGAAGATTTACTTTCGAATGTGAATCCCAAACGGGATGAATATATCCATGCTCTTAAAGAAGCAGATAACGGCGATTACACAAAGCTCATAGAGATGCATCGTCACACGTATTAAAACCGAAAGAATTTAGCATGATAAAATTTGATAAAAAAGCGATGCAAAAATTTAATCAAATTCCAGACAATATGAAATCCAAGATACTTTCTAATGTGTATTGCTCCCATTGCAATGACACGGTTAGAATAGTTGACTTCACCGCGACAACGGTTAAAGGCGATTTGGTGCTAAAGGGCAAATGCGCAAACTGCAATTATGAAGTAGCTAGATTGATAGAGGGATAATGCTAAAGTAAGTTATAGCATAGAAATTAAGATTCAAAAAAAGCCTTTTGATGCCTACAGGTCTACTGTTTGTATACTCTCAACAAACATAAAAACATAAACCGCTAAAATCTATAAAAATATAGTTTGATGGAATCATATGGCAATTAAGAAAACAGAACTATATAGCTCTTTGTGGGCAAGTGCAGATGAACTGCGTGGTGGGATGGATGCCAGCGAGTACAAAAACTATGTACTTACGCTGCTCTTTATGAAGTACGTTTCAGACAAACAAAATGATCCTCGTTCTCTCATTATCGTCCCTGAAGGGGCAAGTTTCAAGGATATGGTAGCCCTAAGTGGTGACAAAGAGATCGGTGACAAGATCAATAAAATCATTGGTAAGCTTGCCGAGGCGAATGGTCTCAAAGGTGTGATTGACACGGCGGATTTCGGTGACGAAACCAAACTCGGTGCAGATAAACAGATGATCGACACCCTCTCAAAATTGGTTAAGATATTCGACAATCTCGATCTCGGAGCCAATACCGCAGAAGGGGATGATCTGCTCGGAGATGCGTATGAATATCTTATGCGTCACTTTGCGACTGAATCGGGCAAGAGTAAAGGTCAGTTCTATACGCCATCAGAAGTCTCAACCATTCTACCTAAGATCATCGGCATTACCAAAGATACACCATCTGAAGCAACGGTTTATGACCCGACTTGCGGAAGTGGATCGTTACTCCTTAAAGCTTCTCATGAAGCACCTAACGGACTCAGTATCTACGGACAAGAAAAAGAGGTTACAACCACTGCGTTGTGCCGCATGAATATGATTTTGCATAACAGTGCCGATGCCGATATCGCTCCGGGTGGGCAGAGTACATTGGCAAATCCGCATTTCAAAGGAGATGATGATTCGACGCTTAAGACTTTCGATTTTGTCGTTGCCAATCCACCGTTTTCTCTCAAAGCATGGACAAACGGGGTAGAAAGCCCCGATCGATACTCCCGTTTTGATGGCTTTGTCACACCGCCTGAAAAGAATGGGGACTATGCATTTCTCCTACACATTTTAAAGTCGATGAAATCAAAAGCCAAAGGGGCAGTGATTTTACCTCATGGTGTTTTGTTCCGAGGAAATGCTGAAGGGACAATCCGAGAAAAACTGATCAAAAAAGGTTGGATCAAGGGGATTATCGGATTACCTGCAAACCTCTTTTACGGGACGGGGATTCCGGCGTGTATCATTGTGCTCGATAAAGAAAACGCGCAGAGCCGAAGCGGTATCTTTATGATCGATGCTTCTAAAGGTTTTAAAAAAGACGGTAATAAAAACCGTCTTCGAGCGCAGGATGTCCATAAAATCGTCGATACGTTTAATAAGCAGCTGACGATAGATAAATATTCCATAATGGTGACACATAAGCAGATTATCGAAGATAACGATTGTAATCTCAATATACCACGCTATATCGATAGCTCAGAAACCGAAGATGTCCAAGACCTCTATGCTCATCTCAACGGCGGTATACCCCTCTGTGACATTGACAACCTACGTGAATACTGGGATGTTTTCGAAGGCTTGAGAGAAGAACTTTTTGCTCCAAGTATCAAAGAAGGTTATGCCACGGCAAAAATCGAATTAACACAGATCAAAAGTCATATTCTGAGGCACGTGCGATTTGGGGAGTTTCGAGAAAATGTCTACGCACTTTATCGCAGTTGGAATCATTTTGAGAGATTTTATAATCTCGAAAAAGGGTTCCATCCCAAAGAGCTGATTCATATCATCAGTGAAGATTTGTTAGAGAAATTTGCCGAAGTGAAGCTGATCAGCCCATACGATATCTATCAGATTCTTATGGATTATTGGGCAGATGTGATGCAAGATGACTGCTATATGATCTCGCTTGAGGGGTGGGAGATTGCGCAAACAATGCGTGAACTGATCCCTTCAAAGGGCAAAGACGGCAAAAATGTCTACAAAGAAGTTCATGATTTCGAATTTAACAAAGTCCGCTATAGCGCTGACCTTATCCCTCCAAAACTGATCATCAACAGTTATTTCCGATCCGAACAAGATGAGATCGACGTGCTTGAAGGTAAATACGATGCAGTAGTGGGAGAACTCGAAAATTTTATCGAAGAAAACAGCGGTGAAGAGGGACTACTCGAAGAAGCGAAGAATGATAAAGGCAATATCAACAAAAAATCGATAGATGCCAGACTCAAAGAGACCAAAGATGAGGATGAAATTAAAGCTCTCAAAGAGTGTAAAAAACTCATCGATGCTGAAGCCAAAGCCAAAAAAGAACTCAAAGAAGCGACGGATAAACTCAGTCTCGTAGTATTTAAAAAATATCCTACACTCAGTATCGATCAGATCAAATCTCTAGTTATCGATGACAAATGGCTTGCTCATTTGAGTCGGGAGATCGGCGAAGAGATCAGCCGTGTTACGAGTAGTCTCGCCAACCGTATCAAAACGCTCGAAGAGCGTTACAATGAGCCTCTTAAAACGATTGAACAGCAGGTCAATGAGTTAGGTTCCAAAGTCGAAGAGCACCTTAAAGCTATGGGGCTTTCATGGTAAAAGAGGGCTATAAGCAGACGGATATAGGAGTGATTCCTAAAGATTGGGAGGTTAAAGCAATAGGTGAAATGTTACATATCAAGCACGGAAAAAATCAAAAAGATGTTATAACAACTAATGGAATGTACCCTATTTTAGGAACTGGTGGCGAAATAGGAAGATCTGATACACCTTTATATTCAAAGCCATCTGTTCTAATTGGAAGAAAAGGGACAATTAATAAACCTAGATTTATGGATACCCCTTTTTGGACAGTAGATACTTTGTTTTACTCCGAAATTGAGTCAACAGCTGAACCTAAATTTTTGTTTTATCAGTTTAATCGAATCGATTGGTATTTGTATAATGAAGCCTCTGGTGTCCCCAGTTTAAATGCTAAAACAATTGAAAATATTCACATCCCAATCCCCTTAAAGCCAGAACAAAAAGCCATCGCTCAGGTTCTAAGCGATGTTGATGAATTGATCACTTCACTAGGTAGATTGATCGCCAAAAATGAGGCGATCAAACAAGGGACGATGCAACAGCTCCTTGCAGGGAGAAAAAGACTCGCTGGATTTAGTGGAGAGTGGGAGGAAAAGAAGCTGGGGGATTTTGGTGTATTTTTCAAGGGAAGTGGTATAAAAAAAGATGAATCTAATAGTGGAGATATTCCATGTATTCGTTATGGAGAAATATATACTTATCATAATGAATACGTAAAGCAATTTAAATCATTTATTTCAAAAAGTGTTGCTAAAAGTGCACAACTAATCAAACAAGGCGATTTACTTTTTGCTGGTTCTGGAGAAACAAAAGAAGATATTGGTAAATGTGTAGCTTACGTAAACAATTTTGATGCTTATGCAGGGGGGGATATTGTCATATTTTCTCCAAAAAACGTAGATTCGCTGTTTCTAGGATTTTTATTAAATATTTCATTGGTTGCAAAACAAAAAGCGAATAAAGGTCAAGGTGATGCAGTTGTTCATATTAGTGCTAATAGCTTAAGTGAAATTCAAATTAGGATACCAATAAATAGAAACGAACAACAAGCTATTGCTAAAGTCCTCTCCGATATGGACAATAAGATCGAAATGCTTAAAAGCAAGCTCTCTAAAACCAAAGCAATAAAAGAGGCGATGATGAGCGAACTACTCACTGGCAAAACGAGATTAACACAAGGAATTTAATATGTGGAATGATATCGAAACAACAAACGATTTATTAAACTTTCGTATTGTTGCTGATACAGCAGCACAATTAATTCGAGACTCAGGAAATGAGCCCTTATCTATAGGTATTTCAGGAAGTTGGGGAAGTGGTAAATCTTCGTTAGTTAAAATGATAGGTAAGTCGCTTAATTCAGAAGCAGAAAGTGAACAAAAATATTTGTTTTTAGAATTTAATGCTTGGCTTTATCAAGGATTTGATGACGCTAAAATGGCTCTATTACAGTCTGTGTCAGATATGCTCCTTGAAGAAGCTAACAAGCAAAAAACATTAATAGAAAAATCTATTGATTTAGTTAAAAAAGTTCGTTGGTTTAAAGTGTTAAAGTTAGGAGCACCTATTGCTTCTGGTGCTATACTGGGAGGTGCAGTAGGGGGACCAATTGGAGCAGCGATTGGTGCTTTTGGAGGGCTATTTAAAGGTGGTGATTTACCCACGCAAGAAGAGCTATCAAAAGCACAAGAAACATATAAAGGTCTTGAACCTGAATTAAAAGGTATTTTAAAAGATGAAGAAACTACATCTTTACCAAAAGAAATAGCAAGTTTACGACAAGCTTTTGAAGAGATTCTAGAAGGTCTTAATATTAAATTAGTTGTTTTAGTAGATGACCTTGATAGATGTATGCCTGATACTGCTATTTCAACTCTCGAAGCAATGAGACTTCTTTTATTTTTACCAAGAACAGCATTTATTATTGCAGCTGATGAAAAAATGATTCGTAGTGCGGTTCGTTCACATTTCTCTAATATTCAAATAGATGATGAATTGGTAACAAGCTATTTTGATAAATTGATACAAGTTCCTTTGCGAGTTCCAAGATTAGGCGTAAGTGAGGTAAAAGCATACTTGATTCTTTTATTTGCAGAACAAGCTGTTAGCAAAGGAGTTATTACACAACAGATTTTAGATGAAGCAAAAGAAAGGATTTTAGAGGCAGTAAAAAAACCTTGGTTGGGCGGATTAAAACAGCAGTCTATAAGTGAAGCATTTGGAGCTTCTAGTAGTTCACTTGAAAAACAGATTGATATAGCAGAACAATTAGCCCATATAATGGCTACAACAGAACAATTAGCAGGAAATCCTAGATTAATAAAGCGTTTTTTGAATAATTTAATAATTAGAGAAACTATTGCTAATATTCAAGGTATGGGTATAGCTTTTGAAGAACTTGTTAAATTACAACTATTTGAGCGTTGTGCATCCCCTGTTGCTTTTGAATTTCTTGCTAAAAAAGTTTCTGAAAGTGATGATGGTAAAGGTGGGTTTTTAATAGAAATAGAAGAAAAACTTAAGCGTGGTGAAGAATATGAAGCACCAGACCCAAGTTGGAAAGATCCATTTATAGAAGAGTGGTTACAAATTACTCCTCTATTATCAGACGTTGATTTAAGACCATTACTACATCTTAGTAAAAATACAATCGTTTCTCTTTCTGGCATTGATGAATTATCTCAAGAAGCAAAAGAAATTTACAATGCATTATTAGTGGCTAAATCAATTCAAGCGACATTGGTAACAAAAATACGATTACTGCATGAAGTAGAAGCTAATCAAATTTTAATTCGTTTAAAAAGAAAATTAAGGTCTCAAGAGTGGAGCAGTAATTCATTGTATAGTGTTTTACATGTAGTGAAAGCACATCCATCTTTAGGCAGTTCACTTACTGGGTTATTGGAAGAAATACCTGAAGCAAAGCGGTTGGCTTCTTTTATTCCATTACTTCCTAATGAAGAATGGACAAAAAGTATTCTTGTTCAATGGGAAAAAGATACTAATACACCAGAATCAACTAAAAAAGCAATTCAGCATAAGTTTGGAGGTAAGTAATGGGAACATCAACTTCTAGTACAGGACCGGCATCAGGTATATCAATGGATCCACCATGGCTTGATGATATAAATCATGGTGTATCTTTACCTTCAGATACTGATTCTAGCTCCGAAGAAGAAACTAATACATCAACTGAACAACCAGCCACTCAAGAATCTATAATAGTTGCTCCACTTGCAAGATTTGGAACTGCACGAAAAAATCTCGGTGAGTTCGCTAAAACTGGTAGTCAAGATTCATTCAAAAAAGCAGTAGGACAATATTCCAAAAAGGGTATGGGTGGTGCAACGAATGTAGCGAAAAGGATGAGAGCATCTACAAGTTCTGTTTCTGGATTGGTCTCATTTTTACGAGATGTTAAGAATAGCACTTTGCCAGATATTCGCGACTGGGCGAATAAGCTGATGTCGAAATCACCAACTGCGAATGAAGTAATAGATGCAATTATTGACAGGGTTACTAGTGAAGGTGGCTTACTAGATGAAGAGTCTATTAAAATTTCCATGGCTAATGCTATGTCTGATTTGTTAGAGCAAAATCCAGATTTAAATTTATTAAATTTGGGAGATGATGAAAGCTGGGATTTAATAGAAAGTTTTCTATCGTATGAAGCTTCTAATAGACTCCAACTCGATATAGGACAACTTTTAGAACGTACTCTAAACCCGATAGAAATGGTTCAACGAACAGATGAAATGCGTGAATATCTTAAAGCAGAAATATCATCTCAGCTACAACCATATAAATCTTCTGACAAACACCCTGATATTGGCAAATTAAATGCTGTAATTCACCAGGCATTAGAAAGTACCTTTTTTGTTTTTGAAGGAGAAATATAATGAAAGTAATTTGTTTACCTGCAAATCAATTGCCCACTAGATTAGACAGTGATGCGAAATATTTTTCTTTGTATTCAAATAGTGGTCGTCCTAATGTGAGTTTTATTTCTAATGGTTGGCATCGCCAATTAGAAAGAGCTAACATTGCACCATCAAATTTAGTTTGGGATTTTGTAACAATTGCTTTATCTGTAGCGGCAGCAGATTTAAGTTGTGAAAGAAAAAATAGTGAAGATGGTTGGACAAGACAAATAGAATTAGAAGTATATCTTTGTAATCCAGAGCCATGGAAAACACAATTTGATTTACTAGAGAAAGCTTTTAGATTTTTAACGGGTGATGTGTGGAAGTTCGATTTTAAAGATAATGGTATTAAAGCTCCTAGCTCTATACTTCCTTTAGAAACAGATGCAGATTGTGTCTCTTTGCTTTCTGGCGGAATGGATAGTTTAATTGGTGCTATTGATTTAATTTCAGATGGGATCAAGCCTTGTTTTGTTTCACAAGAAGCAAAAGGAGATGTTGAAAAACAGAAGGCATTTACTACTCAATTAGCACCGGCACAACAACACTTTAAATGGAAAAATCCTATAAGTTTAAGTGGAAGAAATGAATCATCGACAAGAGGTCGTTCAGTAGTCTTCTTGGGATATGCACTTTTGGCAGCAACAACATTAAGTAAATGGGAAACTAGTACAGTAGATATATATGTACCTGAAAATGGTTTGATCAGTCTAAATATTGCACTAAATTCTGGAAGACTAGGAAGTCTTAGTACCAAAACTACACACCCTATCTTTTTAGGTTTAATACAAAATATTTGGGATAATTTAGGGATTAATGCAAAGTTAATAACTCCCTATCAGTTCAAAACAAAAGGTGAGATGTTACTTGAATGTAAAAATCAAGATTTAGTTAAATCATTAATATGTAATACTACAAGCTGTGGTAAATATTTAACACATGGACGCACTCATTGTGGACGGTGTGTACCTTGTATGGTAAGAAGAGCTGCTTTTTTAAAAGCAGGAGTCGAAGATTCTACTATATATAAATATAGAGATTTAAGTAATAATGGATTTAGTAAAACACAAGGACCTAATGATGTCAATGCTGTAGCATATGCATACGTTAAATATAAAAATAAAGGTATAGAACGAATTATTGGAGGTGCTCTTTCTTTTTCATCTACTGATGACAGATATAAGTATGCTGGTGTAGTGGAAAGAGGATTGCAAGAATTGGGTGAATTATTTAAGGGGCAAGAAGTTTATGATTGATATGCATACACACCTTGATTTATATCCAGATGCATTAAAAATACTAGATAAAGTGAATAAAGATAATTTATTTACATTAGCTGTTACCACGAGTCCTAGAGCTTGGATTGCAACATCTAAAGTTTTTGAAAAATATAAAAATATTCATGTATCGGTAGGATTACATCCTGAAATTGTTGAAGCTAAAGCTAATGAACTTGACTTATTAATAGATTGTATAAAAACTACTAACTTTGTTGGGGAAGTAGGAATTGATGGAAGCAATAGGTTTTCTAAATCACTTTTACTTCAAACAAGTATTTTTGAGAGAGTGCTACAAGAGTGCGAATCTCAAAATGGAAAAATCATCAGTATCCATTCTCGTGGGGCAGAATCAACTGTATTGAATTTACTCAGTAAGTATTCAAACTGTGGAACACCAATTTTACATTGGTTTACAGGTAAGGTTGGTGAATTAGAGAATGCGATTGAGCTTGATTGCTGGTTTAGTATAAATCCTGCAATGTGTAATACTCAAAAAGGTTTGTCTTTGATTGCAAAGATACCCAAAAATAGAATTTTGCCAGAATCTGATGGTCCATTTGCAACAGTTAAAAATAACACTATATATCCTTGGGAAGCTATCAATATTGTTAGTACTTTAGAAAAGATATGGCAATGTAACTATACTGATGTCATTTTACAGTTAAAAATAAATCTAAATACAATATTAGAGGCAACAGATGAGTGATGTAGGACAAAACGAACGGGCAACTCAGAACAGGGTCATCAAACTCTTTGATAAAAAGACCAAAGGGCTCAATCTCGGTTACACCTATCTTGGTAATCTACAAGACAAAGACAACAACAAAAATATCGATGAAACTCTTCTCTCATCATGGCTCAGAGGGCGAGGTATCAGTGATGCACTTATTACTAAAACTTTCCGTGAGATCGATCAAGCGACGGCTATCGGTGGCGGGCGTAAACTCTATGATGCGAATAAAGCGTTTTATCTGTTGCTGCGCTATGGGGTCAAGGTAAAAGAGGATGTCGGAAGTAAAACACAGACGGTTTGGTTAATCGATTGGAAAGATACCGATGCGAATGATTTTTACATTGCCGAAGAAGTCAGTGTCAAAGGTGAAAATAAAAAACGTCCCGATATTGTCCTTTACATCAATGGTATTGCTATCGCCGTACTCGAACTCAAACGCTCCAGTGTCTCCGTGAGCGAGGGAATACGTCAGAATCTTGATAACCAAAAGAAAGAGTTTATCCGTGATTTCTTTTCGACGATGCAATTGGTGCTTGCAGGAAACGATACAGAAGGATTGCGCTACGGTACAACCGCTACCCCTGAAAAATATTATCTGGAATGGAAAGAAGAAAATCCCGAGTACAACTCGAAAATGGATGCAAAAGAGAATAAATTCTTTCCTAATACTCTCTGTGATGGGGGGACAAATCGACTAGATTGCGACATTGTCAGGCTGCTTAACAAAAAACGATTGATAGAACTACTGCACGATTTCATTCTCTTTGACAGCGGCACTAAAAAAGCGTGTCGTCAAAACCAATATTTTGGTGTTAAAGCGGCGCAACGCCATATCTCCAAACGTGAAGGTGGTATCGTTTGGCATACACAAGGCAGCGGCAAATCGCTTACGATGGTGTGGCTGGCGAAATGGATACGGGAAAATATCACGAATGCAAGAGTGCTTGTCATAACCGATCGTACAGAGTTGGACGAACAGATCGAAAAAGTATTTAAAGGAGTCGAAGAACAAATTTATCGCACTAAAAATGGCAAAGATTTGATCGGAGTTCTGAACAAAGACATCGAGTGGCTCATGTGTACGTTGGTACATAAATTTGGAAGTCATGAGAAAAAAAATGCTGATGGGATGGATGAATTTATTCGTGAGCTGCAAAATTCGCTTCCTAAAGATTTTAAACCCAAGGGAGAGCTGTTTGTCTTTGTCGATGAATGCCACCGAACACAATCCGGTGAGTTGAATAAAGCGATGAAGATGCTCCTTCCTAATGCTATGTTTATTGGATTCACGGGTACACCTCTGCTCAAAGCTGATAAGCAAAAGAGTATCGAAGTTTTTGGATCTTATATCCACACATATAAATTTGATGAAGCGGTGGCGGATGGTGTTGTACTTGATCTGCAATATGAGGCGAGAAATATTGAACAAAACATCGGTAATCAAAAGAAGATCGATGAGTGGTTTGACCTTAAAACCAAAGGTCTGACTGACATCGCCAAAACGCAACTCAAACAGCGCTGGGGAACGCTTCAAAAGGTACTCTCGTCCAAATCAAGACTCGAACAGATCGCGCAGGACATTCTTATCGATATGGAGACCAAGCCCCGTCTGATGGATGGACGCGGTAATGCGATGTTGGTATGTTCCTCCGTTTATGAAGCATGTAAAACCTATGAGATATTTTCCAAAACCGATCTCAAAGAGAAAGTGGCGATCGTGACGAGTTATATGCCTTCTATTGTGGATATCAAAGGGCAAGAGAGCGGAGAAGGACAAAACGAAGACCTGCTCAAATACGAAGTGTATAAAAAGATGCTCTCTACCTATTTTGAAGAGCGTGAAGACGAAGCGATTAAAAAAGTGGAAGAGTTTGAAAAACAGGTCAAAAAGAAGTTTATCGACGAACCTGGGCAAATGCGACTTCTCATTGTCGTGGACAAGCTATTGACAGGATTTGATGCCCCAAGCGCAACGTATTTATATATCGATAAAAAACTGAGAGATCATGCACTCTTCCAAGCAATTTGCCGTGTCAATAGACTTGATGGAGATGATAAAGAGTATGGTTACATTGTGGATTATCAGGATCTTTTTAACAAAATAGAGGGTGCGATTGAAGATTATACGAGTGGAGCACTCGATGGATTCGACAAAGAAGACGTAGCGCATCTTTTGACTGATAGGCTCAAAACAGCTAAAGAGCGGCTCGAAGAATCACTCGAAAGTCTAAAAGCGTTGTGTGAACCAGTCGAAGTACCGAAAAAACAGATCGATTATATCCACTACTTCTGCGGTAATGACACAAGCGATAAAGAGGCTCTTAAAGAGAATGAACCGAAAAGATTGCTACTGTATAAGAGTGTCGTGGCATTGATTCGAAGCTATGCAAATATAGCGGGGGAATACGAAGAGGCAGGGTATTCATTGGAGCGTATCCAAGAGATCAAGAAAGAAGTCGAATACTACGAAAAAATCCGTGAAGAGATTAAACTCGCCAGTGGTGACTACATCGACATGAAACTTTTTGATCCTGCCATGAGACAGTTGATAGATATGTATATCAGAGCTGATGATAGCGAAGTGGTGAGTGATTTTGACAATATGAGTCTCGTAGAACTGATCTTGGGGAAAGATGCTGATGAATTTGTCAACCATATGCCCAAAGGTATGCGGAATAATGATGCCATGAGTGAAGCGATAGAGAACAATATCCGTAAGCTTATTATCGATGAAAATCCCGTCAATCCGAAATACTACGAAAAAATGTCGGAACTTTTGGATGAGATTATACGGATGCGAAGAGAGGAAATGCTCAACTACAAAGAGTATCTCGAAAAGATAAAAGATTTAGCATCCAAAGTAAAAGATCCGATGGAATCTAATAACGCTGAATCCCTAACTCCAGTATCGATCAATAGCAAAGGGAAAAAGGCGTTATTTGATAATCTAGACAGCGATGAAAGACTCGTTCTAGCGGTTCATGATGCGGTTTTGTCAAACAAAAAAGATGATTGGGTTGGTAATATGATGAAAGAAAGACGTGTTCGTAATGCGGTAGAAACTGCACTTGGTGAGCAAAAAGAGAAAACTGATGCGATCATGGGAATTATCAAAGCACAACATGAATATAAGTAGCCAAAACAGAATTATCGTTAGTGATTTGGAAATTTTGATTGAAAAAAGAGATATTAAAAATCTGCATATTGGTGTTTATCCGCCATTTGGAAGGATTCGAGTCGCTGCACCTGTACATTTGGATAACGAAGCGGTTCGTTTAGCGGTTATCTCGAAACTTTCATGGATCAAAAAGCGGCAAAAGGCATTTTTGAATCAGCCAAGACAAACCCTCAGAGAGATGGTAAGCGGAGAGAGTCATTATCTGTTTGGGAAACGTTATTTACTCAATGTCATATATCGATATGGTAAACATGAGATCGTTAAAAAGCATTCAAAATTAGACCTTTATGTCAAAGATAATACGACACCTGCAAATAGATTGCAGGTGTTAGAGGAGTATTACAGAGATAATCTCAAGCATGAGTTGGTAGTGCTTGTAGATAAATGGCAAAAAAATATGGGTGTAGAATTAAGCGGTTGGAAAATTCAGAAAATGAAAACCAAATGGGGCAGCTGTAAAATCGAAGGTAAAAAGGCGCTTTTTAATCTCGAACTCGCAAAAGTTCCGAGAGAATGTATCGAGTATATTGTAGTGCATGAACTATTGCATCTAAAAGAGCGGCATCATAATGATAATTTTAAAAGGCTACTTGATGAATGTATGAGCGATTGGCAAAGTAGAAAAGAGCAGTTAAAACTTTGTAGGATTGGGTATTGAACTGTTTGTTATAATTATTGGATAAGAGCCACTTCGTTTAAATTTTAAAAAAGCCCAACATAAAGCCCGGCTTTTTAGCGGGCTTTATGCTACTTAGAGATTATTTTATGGTAAACGGAAGTAATGACTGTTACCTCTATGAAATGAATTTTCCAGTGAAAATACGTCGTACGGTTTCAGCTCTCTGAATTTTTCCATTATTTCCTTGGTGCTTACTTTTCTTCCTGTATGAAGTGTATTATAAATTAATTTTATATCAGCTCTGTCAATTTCCCCTCTTTCTAAACTGGATTTGATCTTAACATAGAGAGCATAATCCGTATCTTTTAACTCATCAAGATAAGAAATATCTTTGGTTATGAGCGCTCGATGCAATGCTTCAAAATGATTCCCGGATGAATTCATCATAGCTCTTCTTTCAGGGGTATCAAGTACTGAATTTGCCATGCGTATATCTACGGGATAGTTTTTGAGATATTTAGCGAATTCCTCCATATCGTTATCGATAGCTGCTTTCAAATTTTGGTAATCACGATAACCCAAATAATTCACGTTTAGTAAGTCTTCTCCGGTAATAGATACCATAAGTCTTCTGTCATCTTTTGGAATTTTTAACGCTTTCATATGGTTTGAAGAGAATAAAGATTGACTATACAGTTCAGTCTCTTCTTCCATCGTTACATTTTTTTCTTCAAGAGAAATAGATGAGTTTGTTATGATAGCTTTAATAAAACTCTCATTTTTCTTACTCGTATTTGATGTTATTTCATCAAAATTACAAAATAGCATGTCACGAATTATTCCAGCCTTAAATTTAGTGCTTAAGCTTTCATCATTAATTGTGATGCAATAATTTTTGCCAAATAATTCACTAATTATTCCAAACAATATCCCTTTGCCTGCCCCTTGACTTCCAATCAAGACTATTGCGATTTGCGATTTTTTCAAATATTTGAAAAAAAATGCGAGCCAATTCAGGAAAAAGTGAAACTTCTTTTCATTATAGCCAAGGAGATGATAGATAAGATCTAAAATTGATTTTGGCAGCCTTGTATGCTCTCCTTGCAATTGCATATACTTTGTCGGTATGAACGAATTTTTATAGGTAATTCCATCCTCTTCAAAATATTCCTTTAGAATGGTAGGACGAAACTTGTTCCCATGTATAACCTTTAGTTCATGGATGGAGATAGTATGTTTTTTTTCAATAATGCCTGTATCTGTATCACTCATGGCATCTTCAAGAGCTTCAGTTATTTTGATAGATAAGCCAAGCATTCTATACAGATAACGTTCTGCTTCTCGAAAAGTGTACCACTTTCCTTTACTCTCTTTTGAAAGCTTAATATACATTTTCATATGACTATTTAAATAAATAGCTCCCCCATTTTGATGAATGCGGTTAATGATCTCATTGTTAGTTGTTTTGCGGAAATTATCAACTTCATATTGAGCAAAAGCTAGTTCCACATAGGTTGTAAGATTTGTATTTACATAATTTGCATTGTCTTGAAACAATGCTTTATTTAGAGTCTTTTGATAAGAGTCTCGCTTTGTCCTGTGTAACAAATTATTAGCTACGGCATAATCAAAGAACTTTACAATTTGCTCGTAAAGTTCTTTATTGTCTGCTAGCATGTTATTTTCAAGGAAATAACTCAACACGGTAGGTAAAATAATATTTTTTTTCCCTATTTGATTCTCCTTGAATTTTTTGTAGCACTTACTAAATTCACTATCTTCCGATTCATGCTTTTCTAAATAGGATTCAAGGCTATTTGATGGTAGATCATAATCATAATCTACTGCTTGATTTATATCATTGGCATATCTTTTTCCCATCATTGAGTAAGGTGTTATATAATTATTCATCATCAAAAAGCTCCTTGTACTTGATGCTCTTCTAACCACTGATCGATAAGCAATCTATCATAACGAATGTACTTACCGTTTATTTTGCTAAAAGGAATAGTTGAATTGCTCGAAGCCATTCTCATTTTTGCTTGGCTAGATTTACTAAAGCCGTACTCTTTTTCAAGGCTATCAGGCGATAACCATCTTTTGCTATATTGCGGATACGTTACCGCTTGTTGTACTAAATTTTGAAACATAATAATTGCCTTGTAGTAAATTTAGAAATCGACTTCTATTGATGTAAATAATTAGCTTATGAGCTCTTCTAATTACTTAACAATTGAATTATGGATTACAAAGAAAATATTTTTGGCATGGAAAAATTTAGAAATTTCCCTTGAAGTATTAGTAATTGAAGATGATAAAATAAGTCGTTTGGTACAGTTTATTGCGTACAGTGTTTAAAGCGGAGAGATTGGGGCAGCTGTAAGTATCAAAGTCATCATTTTGATGTTTGGATTGCTATCACTCTACTATCTCACTTTTTGGTTTTATTTGAGTTAGATTAGCTATGGCTTTATTCGCTTCCTGCGATGCTTTGGTATGGTTCGCACTGAGATAGAAGTTATTAACTGTATCGAGATTTGTATGCCCTAACGAAGCCGATAGGATGGTTGTAGCGGTTCCTGCCTCTCCCATTGCTGATACGAGTATATGACGGAAGTAGTGCATTGTAAGCTCAGGAATTTTTGCGGTATCTTTTATTTTTGTTAATTGCTTTTTTGGAGGATAAAGCTCCGTGCCAGTGACGGGTGATTTGAAGACTAATCCACTACGATCATCTTGCATACAGGATAATGCTTCTGCGATAGGTGCGGATAACTCGTAAGTTTGGTTCTGGTCTATTTTATTGTTCTCGGCTCGGATAGTGTATCGACTGGTTAAAAAATTAACGTCACTCCACTGTAGGGTACGAATCTCATTCCAACGTCTGCCATACAGAGCAAAGAGGAAGAGGGCGCGATAGAATGGCTCATCTTCGTAAATGGTCATGATTGTTTTAAATAGTGTCGCTAATTTGTTTCCTGCATCCTCTACTATCTTCTTTTGGCGGTTTAATTTTGGTGCTTTAATATTAGGCATATCGCTCAGTACCTTATTATCTATGGCATATTGCATGATAGGTCTGAGGATTTGCAGTAGAACTTTCTTGATAGTTCGTGGACTGCATCCGTTTTTGGTTTGTTCAGAATGACCCTTCAGCTCCATGCTTTTACGGAGTGAATCGATGTCGACTTGGCGGATATCCTTGATACGTTTTTTACCGATACCATCCTTACAATAAAGATTGTAAGCATCTTTTCGTTCATTCGTCCAGCTAGATACATCACACGACTTTTCAAAATAGAGGTTAGCTACATCGCTGAGTCGGCTGTTCTCGGTGAAGTTGACACTTGTATTGACTTGCTTGTTCTTTTCATCAGATAGAGCGGTTTTGGCTTTAGCAGTGCGGGTTCGTTTATCCCAATCTTTATCGGAGTAATCGAGTATTCCTCGCTTCGTGGTTCCGTCAGATTTGAATCTGTAAAAGAATCGTGTGAAGTCTTTGTTGGCTTTTAGCCCTGCCTCTACATTTTCACTGAACTCACTCATATCTATAGCCATAATGCTTCTCCAATATATGGGTGACACTCTTGGGTGACACCTTTTGTGGAATTATTATACAGCTAAAAGAATTAATTGGAATTAAGTATCTCGCAATATAGGGCTTTAACAAGTAATATAAATTTTAAAGAACCACGGCATTCTTGCCTCATAAGCCGGAGGTCGAGGGTTCGAGTCCCTCTCTCGCCACCATCTATAAACTCCACTACACCGTGTTTTCAACTACTTCGTTACTACAAATCATTACTACTACATGAAAGTATTTCAAACTTAATTCGCCCATTCAACAATCAAGTGCAACAACGTTATTTTTATAGTGTAGCTTCGAGTCATCAATCCATTGTGCAATTTTAGCAAAGAACACTTCATGCGGAGTTTTATAGCCAAGTATTTTTCGAGGTCTATGGTTTAGTTTC
>JAUYAU010000010.1 GCA_030693335.1 Sulfuricurvum sp. | reverse complement strand
ACACAAGACGTTTTATGTGCTGGTGTATTACCCAAAAAGGAAAAAAACTTGTTTATTATTAGCTTTTGTGAGAACCATGAGTCTCATAGAACTTCAATCAGATTGTAACGTTTGATTGAATAAATGCATTATACGAAGGAGCAATATGCAAATGATGTTTGGATTAGTATTTTTGTTTTATGCGATGCTTGTTGGTGTTTTTGTTCTTTGGTTATGGGCACTGATAGACATTATCACCTCGAAATTTCAAGAAAATTTAATGCAGATTATTTGGCTTCTTGTCGTTTTCTTTTTACCTTTTATCGGGGTAATACTCTATTTGTTGATCGGAAGATCCATGCAAATATCCAAGGAGGTTTCTGAGAATAATGTAAATTTTATGTACGATCAATTATCAAAGATAAAAGAGCTTTTAGACAATGGCGCCATCACCCAAGAAGAGTTTGATGCCGAAAAAAATAAAATACTCAATCGTGCCGAATAATAGGAATTTGAACAACTATCCAAATGTTTTTGCGGTATCTATCTGATAAAAATCCATAAACTCATCATAAAGTTCAGGGAAATGTTTTTGGAGTGAATGCGGTGACTCAAAAAACCGTTCTGTAACAACGGCAAAAAACTCTGCTTCATTCGTTGCAGCGTAAGAACCCAAGAGTTTGTATTTGCCCCAGTCACGGTTTTTATTTGAAATTTTATTCAGGACATTAAACTCTTTGTTGAGCGTATGTACCCAAGCGTCATATTTGGACTTTTCAATTGGCGGAACTCCATCGATTTCACCATCCATATAATCAATTTCATGGGCGAATTCATGGATCATAACATTGTTATGGCGCATATGATACGCCTCTCTTTTGGCCTGATGCCAAGTGATCACCACGGTATCATTGGATGATTGACCTGCGAGCATAAACTGCTCTTTGGTGTAAATGCCACCATACGATTTGACCTCTTTATTGATAACTGGGTTTGGATAGATTATAATAGTTTTTAGATTATCGTAGCAATTGTGCGGCTCTTTGTGCACCAACAATAGAGAGGCATAGAAGGCAATAACCAATTTCATCTCTTCCGTTACTTCCATGTACACACCAACAAACTCTTTTGTGTAGATAAACCGTAAAATGGTGCGCTGAATTTGATATTGATCGGTAGAAGAGAGTTTTTGATAATGCGGTATTTTGTTTAAAATCGCTTTGTACTGCTGGGAGAAAGGGAGTATTTCAATCTCATGTAAAAACCTTTTTTTGCGCAGTTCAAAAAATAAAATAAATATAAAATAGATTGCCCCCAAACTTCCAACAAGAAGGAGAAGTACGCTGTGATAATTCATCAAGGTTTATATCAACCCTAATTCCGCTATTGTTATAAAGAATTTCATGAATCTTTTTCCTTTCATTATCCCGCTTTGATTGGATATATTTTCCGTATTCATTATATACTTTAACAATAAATACTCAGTAAAGAGGAACATGGATGAAGCAAGAGTTACATTATATGCAGGAATTTTACAATCAGACGATTGCATTTTTGGCAAATTACAGTTTTCAAATCATTGGGGCATTGCTCATTATTGTCATTGGATGGTTTCTCTCTAAATACATTTACAATCTGTTGATTCAATTTTTCAACAAACACGATTTTGATTCTACGTTGGGAAAATTTGCGGCAAATGCGGTGAGAATATTGATATTGGGGGCGATGGTCGTTGTGGCTATTGGAAAATTAGGCATTTCGGTTGCCCCCTTTATCGCGGCGATCGGTGCGATATTTTTGACAGCCGGTTTGGCGATTCAAGGCAGTGTCGCCAATTTCGCAGCGGGAATATCACTCGTGATCAGCCGCCCGTTTAAGATCGGGGATACCATTTTGATCAACAATATCTATGGGGAAGTCGAAGAGATCAAACTCGCCTATACGACATTGCGAACCGAAGACGAAGAGCTCATTACCGTACCCAATAAAAACATGATCGGAGAGGTGATCGTCAACTCGTTTGACTATCGCATTGTTGAATCATGTGTGGGGATTTCCTATAGTGATGATGTAGAAAAAGCAATTGTAATTATTAGAAATGTTATAGATAGCTTTGAGAATGTGTCGGTTGATAATAAATGCATCGTTGGTATTGAAAAATTTGGTGACAATGCTGTGGAAATAGGGATGCGTTATTGGGTTCCTACCCGATCATTTTTTAAGATGCAGTATGAGGTTAATCTAGCGGTGTACAAAGCATTAAATGAGGCACAGCTTACGATTCCCTATCCACAACGTGATATTCACGTTTATGGACAAACTGCAGTTTAAAATTTTTAGTATTTCTTGTTGGTATTGACCAGCAGATCTTTTGGTTTGAGATTGTCCATCAAATAGGTGAGATTTTTGAGAGACATGAGGCGCACTGCTTCTCCTTTCTCCTTTTTGAGCTCGCTGGAGAAACCGCTTTTTGAAAAAATCACAAAAACATTAATATCTATTTGTGCCTGTTCGCATTTTTCTTTGAGCTTTGTAAGTTCACTTTTGTTTGCTTTTGCTTTGGAATACTTACATGTTCCTGCGATTACTTTGCCCGATTTCGTCCTTGCCAAAATATCAATCTCGGTCTTTTTGTCCCAGTAAGAGCCGATTTTCTCAATTGGATCATTAGGGAAATCGAGTTTAATCAACTCCATAACCAATTGATCATAAATTAGATCATAAAACTCATACTGCAGATGGCTCCAGCGCTCTTTTACTTCTGTAAAATCACCTTCTTTTATCCCTTTGTAATACGGTGAAATACTGGAAAACCAAAAGCGCATAAAAGGCTGTGTGAAGTGAAACTTATCCGAAACAATTTCATTTTCATTAACAGGCTGGTCTTGGGAAACATCGCGTATCAAGAGTCCGTTGTCAATTAGAAATTTAATAGAGGCTCTTCCGTCTTCTCGTACGGCATCGGCACGCTTGAAAGCTGAAAATTCGCGACGATCACCAACGGCCAAAGCACTCAACAGGGCATGATGCGTTTGGTTGCTCTGGGTGATTTTTGCGATGTCCCCATGTATGTAGCGGTAGTTTTTTAATATTTTTTCTTCGATGAGATCATCCAATGACTTGCTCATATCTACATTCCAGCCCATTCCGCCAAAAACAGCGAAATATTTGACCGCCTCTTCGAAATCAGTAGCATTGTTTTGAAAACAAAAAGAGCGGAATTGTTCTAGGAGGGTTGGAAATTTTGCCATGTGGGAAAAGCCTTGAATAATTTTTGATATTATAACCTAATGGGGCAGGGACTAATGTCCCCCCATCACCTTTTCGATTTCTGAAGGTTTATCATGAATACCAAATCGGTCGATGATGGTTTGAGTAGCTCTATTTTTTCCGACAATTTCTACCTCTTTTCCCATCTTTCGCAATTTGATTACGGCTTTATCCAATGCATATACTGCTGAAATATCCCAAAAGTGAGCACGACTCACATCGATGATAATGTTTCTGACATTTTCTTTGTAATCAAAGGTATTTGCAAAACGATCGGCAGAATTGAAAAATATCTGTCCGATAAACTTATAGACACGCGTACTGCTCGTCTCTTCATAGGATTTATCACAATACATAAAATGACTGATTTTATTGGCGAAAAACAAGGATGCCAGAAGGACTCCCGTAAATACACCCAGTGCTAGATTATGCGTCCAAACAACGATAATAACCGTTGAAAGCATTACAATATTTGTCGAAAGAGGTAATGTTTTCAGACCGGGGATGGATTCCCAGTTAAAGGTGCTAATTGAGACCATGATCATGACAGCAACAAGTGCAGCCATAGGTATGATGGAAATCACATCGCTTAAAAAGACCACCATGATGAGCAATAGTACTCCCGCAATCATCGTGGAAAGACGACCGCGCCCCCCTGATTTAATATTGATCACCGATTGCCCGATCATTGCACATCCTGCCATTCCGCCAATACAGCCTGATGCGATGTTAGCAATTCCTTGACCTTTAGCCTCACGGTTTTTGTCACTGTCCGTATCGGTCATGTCATCTACAATCGTAGCCGTCATAAATGATTCGAGCAAACCTACTGCCGCCAAAGCTGCTGCATACGGAAAAATAATAGTCAATGTTTCGAAGTTTAACGGTACATCAGGCCATAAAAAGATAGGCAACGTATCGGGTAGGGCACCCATATCACCTACGGTGCGAACATCAATCCCATAAGCAACCGTAATGGCGGTCAAAACAACGATCGTAACTAAAGGCGAGGGGATAATTGATCCGATTTTGGGCAAATAAGGGAATAAATAGATAATACCTAGCCCTGCTGCAGTTAGGGCATACACATGCCAAGTAACATTGACAAGTTCAGGAAGCTGCGCCATAAAGATCAAAATCGCCAACGCATTTACAAAACCGATCACCACGGTACGGGAAACAAAGCTCATGAGAGAACCCAGCTTCAAATAACCAGCAATGATCTGTAATACACCCGTCAATATGGTCGTCGCCAAAAGGTATTGCAGTCCATAGTCTTTGACCAAGGTTACCATTAACAGTGCCATTGATCCTGTGGCTGCAGAAATCATCCCTGCACGACCACCCACAATGGCAATAACCACTGCAATACAAAACGATGCATACAGTCCAACTTTTGGGTCAACACCCGCGATAATAGAGAAAGCAATAGCCTCTGGAATCAATGCCAATGCGACAACGATTCCAGAGAGTAAGTCTCCTCGTATATTTCCAAACCATTCTTGTTTGGTAGACATTAATAGCATCCAGATCCTTTTTTACATCGTCGGTATAGATGCGTAATGATAACCCATATGGGCTTTCATCGAGTTTGTTCGTCTAACCGTGATATATTTGTCAATACAAAGTCTTTAAAATTATCACTATTTCCCCATTTGAATGTCACCACAATTTCGCCACAACCTTTGCAGCCATCACTGTAATTGCCTTTAATCATCAAGCCTGTATCAATTTTTGCATTGGGCAGATTGTAATAATATTTATAGGTAAGCTGTTTACGAAAACTCATTTGACTCACAGCAGGCTCTCCCAATACAGCTTCAACATCTGAGAGTGTACTGACATTAGGTATTAGTGCATGGATATTTGGTTTATTGTAAAGAAAGCCTGGATTTGTATTAGAACTGGTACATACGGCTAAAAGCAAGATATTTAAAGATAATAATAGAGTAATGATTTTCATAAAGTTCCTTTTAGAAATAAAATAGAAATTATAGTATACATTCCACTTAGTTGTTGAAATAACTTTTTAAATAGAATATATACTTAGTTAACCATATATTGCTTTAAGAATAGAAGGGGTAAAATTCAGATTGTAAAAACTTTCACTGCACATAAATTTATTTAGAGGGTTGCGCCCCTTTAAATATGCTTTATTATACCCAACAATAACTTAAATAAAAGCTTAAAGAAACACAAATGACAATAAAAAATTTAATGATTTTAGTGATATTTTCAATGGTTATTTTTATGATTATAAACTATTATAAAATTAAAAATGAAACAAAAGAAGAAAGAGATAAGCGAGAAATATTATTAAATTATGTAGGTGTAAAAGACATGATAGAAAGAGAACCTAATCAAAAGTAATCAAATTTTTGTAATCATTAAATCCAAATAGTTGATCTTTTAAAATTGGATCAGAATCAATTA
Source organism: Sulfuricurvum sp. (assembly GCA_030693335.1). Classification (GTDB taxonomy): domain Bacteria; phylum Campylobacterota; class Campylobacteria; order Campylobacterales; family Sulfurimonadaceae; genus Sulfuricurvum. The sequence goes on along the minus strand of JAUYAU010000010.1, from coordinate 26,714 downwards.
AACCACGAGAAACACAGATGTTTCTAATATGTATAAGGTGATTAATATCGCAATGATCAACGTCTAGGTTATTATAATATTCTAATATTGAATAATTTGAATATTTCTCAAAAGGCTTTTTAGCAACGAAAAAACGGTTATGATTAAAAACATAATCGGTTAAACGGTCATTGATATAAATTAGAGGTTTAGGAGTATCACGAAAAGCTTTTATAGATTTAGGAGTATGAGTAATTTTTTTAGGAAAGAGTTCATCCAAAACAGGAGAACGGCTATAAATAACATCTTCTTGCAAACCGTCATCCTCAGTCATGTAACGGTATAAAAAAACCTTTTTATCGAAAATATGATAAATAGTACCATCTTTATATTTGAGAGTACTCCAAATAAAATCCCGAAATTTCTCATTATGTTTAATCCTACGGTGAACATATAGCGGTAAAAGCGTCTGAGAGGTTGTGAAACGTCTAATTGAATGAAAAGCATAGTAATAGGCCTCTAAAGTCATTTTATCATCTAAAGCGTGTTTAAACGTCTTATTAATATATTTGAGAATATAAGCAATTGCACCACCTGCGTGACCGCTCCATGTATATTTAAAAGCTTCATTATTTGCGTTACGCGTTGCACCATCTGAGGAAAAATGACGTTTGAATACTTTCTTTACTGGTAATATGAAATTTTTAGGAATAAACATAAGAACATGACAATGAGGAGTCCCATCCTTATGAGGTTCAAGAACACGAATATAAATCATATTATGATTAACTGCATTTTTAATATTTTTGAAGATCTTTAAACGTAGAAAGGAAGCCCAACGAGTAGACAAATATTTAACAGACTCTTTAACACTAGAACCATCATAAGAATTTGAATTTGAATGAAATCGAGGAGGACAAGTAACCGTTAAGAATACAGGGTATAAATTAAGCATATCAGCATATTTAAAAAGAGAATTTACACGGTTGTTTACTTCCGCAAAATATTTTTTAGGATTTACATTTGCAGACATAGAAGAATCTAGTAAATTAAAAGGTTCGTCAAATATATCAATAACAAATTCTTGTAAAAATTTTTTTTGTTTTGCTAATTTATTATCGACAATTTTTAAATCAGATGCACAAAGGTTGTATTTTAGAGAGGACATGGAAACGCTCCGCGAAAGTTTATTAATAATGAAACAAGGCGCACACATTCGAGGCGTGACGGCGCGTGGCCGCGCCGTCCCCCCACGAAGTCCGCGCTATTCATTTAATCACTTCTATAGATATGTTAAAGGTTTCATCATTTGACGAAATTTGATCACGAGAAAGCAAATTATCCAGGAAAGGAAAAGATTTTAAAAAGGGTAAAGAATCACGAGAGTCTTTAATAGTATTTTTAGAAATACCTGCCAAAACTATTAAATCGCCTTTATGTAATGAGAATTTATTTTTAATAGATTTTTCGGAAGTAGTAGGACGATCACCACCCGAAACAACACTTTCAAAAGAGATTGAAAAATCAAGGTAAACAGTGTCATTAACAATATTAGGAGTTACAAGGACTTTAAAACCAATAGGTCGATATATAAAGCGTGATGATTGATTAGTAGCGTTTTGGTTGGTAACGTTGATATTCTCATCGAGGAAAGGGACGTTTAAAACGCTTTTAAAATCCAAAGTTTCATTATTGGAAAGTAAAAAAGTGGGAGAATCCTTAACAGATGTAACGCCTTTATTTTCAAGAGCATGAAGTGATGCATAAAAAGAGCTGACAAATGTACCAGTTAATAAAGAACCCGAAGCAGAGCCGACACCAGTATCAAGGTTAAAGACAGGAGAAAAACCAAGATCACGCAGTTTTTTAGAATCAGATTCAAAAACCGTGATTTTTAATGTAACTTGTTCGTGAGGAATATCGAGGGCTTTTATAGAATCAATAAAGTTATTAAAAAGAACTGTTTTTTTATGAGGAACGGCAAAAATAACAGATTTAGAGTTTGAAGCAACGGAATAACGAAAACCTGAGAAGTTCAAAGAGTCATTAAGATCAGAGGCTTTTAAATAAGTAAGTGAAAGAGATTTAAAAGTGATATTTTCATCAAGATCGAGGGAAGTAATAGAAAGATTAGAATCGCTAGATTTTCCTGAAGGGGTAAATATAGAATTTGAATAAATTGGTTGACCGTTGGAAGTAACAGAAATACCGCCACCAGGGGAAGTTAAAGGAGGAGGAGGCATAAGAGTATCAGATGAAGCAGAAGAACCAAAAGAGGACAAAGAACCAAAAACGCCCGAATCTTTAGACTTTTCAACAGGTACAGTTACGTAAAAAAATGTTTTCTCAGAAACAAGAGTGTAACCGTTGGATTTTAAAGATTGTTTGAATAGGGGAAGATAATCAAGAGGCTTTTTTGAAATAATGATTTTAACAGTTTTATCGACTTTATCAGAATAAATAACAGATTTACCCGTTGATTTAGAAACAAGGAAACCGAGATCGTAAAGTGACAGGGAAGAAGAAAAAAGCGAAACTGAAAGGGCAAGAATTAGAAATAATTTAATCATGTAAAACGTCCTCAATGAAATTTTTAGGGACTTTATAACTGTAAATGAAAAATGAATTATCTATTGATTGCATAGATTTAACCTCTAATTTATATTTATTGATATGAGAAAGCATATCAGGATTGGAAATGACAAAAGAATTAACATGGCACGAATCAAAATCACACACAATACGGAGTATAGAAGAGTCAGGAAGCGCAGAAGGAGCAACAGAAACGACAGTAGAGCGAGTTAATGGAGTGGAAGAGTTTTTTCCCTTGTTAGAATCGTCAGAACCGAATAAGAAATGAATGATCAACCAACCAACTATAAAAAGAGTTATAAGGCCAATTAAAGCAAAAGCGATATATTTGTAAATGACTTTTTTTCCCTGAGTGTTTGCGCCTGATGAATAAAGATCGTAAACAGAAGGATTAAATTTGAGGGAAAATTTATCACTACGTTGATTTTTAAACATACGAGAGCCAATAAATTGTTCATATTTGAGAGTATTACCAAATACACGCAAAGAGGAAGGTACAGCACGATAAAAGAACTCTGAAAAAGATTTATATTTGGCCTCAATGAGGGCGAGATTCTGAGTTATTAAAATAATATCCTGATGCATATGACGATGATAAGAAAGCCACCAAGTAAGAACAGAGTTTTTTTTCTCGAAATAATTGTGAGCCTCATCTATGACGAAAAAACAGTTATCGAGATCGAGAGAGGTCGCAAGTTCATTTAATTCTGCATCGGTACATTTTTTCATATATAAATTATGCAGAAGCTTTAATTTTTCCGTAAGTTCCTCAAAATCGAGATCATAAGCGATACCAGCTGGAAACTCTTTAAATTTGAATTCATTAATATTTGTATAGAATTTATTAAATTTACCAAATGATTTAGAAGTTGAATCAATAAAAATATCATATAAATAAGATACTGCACGATATGTTTTTCCAGAACCCGGAACACCAGTATAAATTTCAATCATGATTTAAACTACCTGAGTAAGAATAAAGAAGATCAATAGCCGAGTCAATACTAAAGATTACGCCAATAATAAAACCAAGAATTACCCAAATAAGAACGTCTAAAAAGACATAAATAAGATAATTAAGCTTCAATAAAATTGGTTTCATATTAAACCACGTTTATTAAAGTATCAACAACTTCTTTTACTTGACGATAGAAAAATAACGTTGCTTTGTACATAGCTTTAATAAGTAAGAAGAGCAAAGCGGAAGCAAGGAAAGGAAAAAACGCCTGAATACCTGCAGAAATGCCCGTGATAGTCATAAAGAAAAAGAGAGTTGAAACAATGTCACCACCAGCAGAACCAGCACTAGAGAGAACGTCTAAAAAATAAGAAATTAGGTTATAAATTTTAATAATATTTGTAACCATGAAATAAAAGAAGAAACCAGTAAAAGCAATAAGCATCAGTAAGAAGCCATAAAAAAGAGTAAAGAGGAAAACCCTAATAGCTTTAGAAAACATGGCAAAACGAGCCATAGAAGAGAACCACCCGAATAAACGAGTGAAGATATTAGCGAACCATATAAAGCCCTCAAAGACCATCATAAAAAATTTAAGCATTATTAATCCCTTAATCCGATCATGAAGATTTTAATAGAAGCAATTAACCCCACAAGGAAAATTAAAAGCTGAAATAAAGGCGCAAATTGTGCGCTAGTATTGGCAAGGGGAGGGCAGAGATCAATTTCTTTACCATAGAAACCAAAAGACATGGACGAACCGCATGAACCTGAAGGAAGAACGACAGGAGGAAAACCATTGTTTAAAATGTTCATCGTATTAGTAAAAGTGTTTTGAACATTATCAACCTGATCAAGAATGTTATAACTCATCGTTGTGGCGTTATAGCGGAATTTGTCCATATCATCAACGCTAAAATCTAATACGTCAGGAATAGAAGGCATATTAACGTTAGGCATGTTAACGTCAGGAACAGAAGAAGGCGCAGGAGCTGGAACAGGCTCACCAGTTACAGGGTCAATAACTGGTTCAGGCTCAGGAACAGGGTCAAAAGTATAATCAGGTTTAGGCATAGGCAAAGGTAGAGGGTCTGGAATTTCCTCAGGCTCAGGAGAAGGCAGAGGCGAAGGAGTTGGTGACGGTGCTGGAGCTGGTGCAGGAAGAGGCACAGGAGCAGGAAGCGGAGCAGGTGCAGGTTCAGGAGATGGGGGAGCATAAGGAGCAATGTCAGGAGTTAAAGGCGTAACAGGCTCAATAGTTGGAACATAATCAGGGTCATTTGCTGGTTTAGTAGTAGGAAGAGGGATAGCGGGAATAGGTTCAACAGGTTTGGGGGTAACAGGAGGAACATAAGCAGGGTCATTAGCTGGTTTAGGAATATCAGGTTTAACTGGTTCGTATGGTTTAATTGGCATAGGTTGATATTCTGGTAATTTAGGAAGAGGATGAGCGCCAAGAGGAACAGCAGGAATAGATTCAATATCACGGATAAGACCATCTTCAGTAGTACAATAACCAAGATCACTACCAGTCCAAACAGGCTTTATAAAAGAACCATAAGACCATACACATTTATTACCCTGAGAATCTAAATATTTACCGCATAAATCTTTAGACCAATGACCACAATCATAACGGCAAATCTTATCAACACGGGAAGAATTAGGGGGGCAGGAAGTTTGACAAGTACCATCCGAAATAAGCGTTTGACCTTCAGGGCATTTAGTAGGCAAACAATGCAAAGTATTAGGGTCACGAGTTGAACCAACAGGGCAAGTTTGAGGAACACAATATTTACCCGAAGCATCTTTGATTGTACCTACGGGACATTCAGCAAGTTTACAAACATTATTAGAATCAAGAATTTGACCAACAGGACAAGAAGCTACTACAGAATAATAACCATACCAAAGTTCACCACAATCGTTATAAATGGCATGAGTGCCAGAATATTTGTTTTCATAGGATTCTTTCAAAGCGGTAGTATCATTAATACACTGCCACTTACCGTTGTTATATATATCCATTTGAGAAGAAAAATCGTAACAATTTGAATTAGAAACTTTAGTAAAAGAAGTACGAACCAATGGTTTATCTTTACAGTTAGTATTAGGACCAACCCAAGTTGCAGAATTTAACAATAATGGTAAAAAAAGAAAAAATGAGAATAAATAACGCATATTAAGCCCTAAAAAGCGCAAGAACGGCAAAAAAACCACTCAAAATAAAAGACCAATAGACACCAATAGAAAAGAAGTAATTGAAAACTAAATCAGCAGAAACGGGAAAGACTTCCATTATTTGCCCTCATCATTTTTTAAGGATTGTTCTCGTAATTTTTGGAGTTGTTCAAGTACATTTTTGAAACGTACAAAAAGATAATAAAATACAGAAAGTATTGCAATGAATCCAAGAGCAATAAATCCATAATAAACCCCCATGATGAAATAATCAAAGATATAGAACATTAACGACCCCTTGCAATGTTAGAAATAGAATAAAGAACAAAAAAGCAGACAAAAGCCCCCATTAGAAGCCCAGATAAGCCCATTAAAAAAGCGTAATCAGTCGAAATCAAGCCGAGATTAAAAGCGGTTTCAGTTGCGTTGTAATCCATAAATACACCTTTTTAATAAACATTAATGACGAAGAAAAAATAAGGCTTTAAAAATTCCCCAAAACACAGCGAAGCCAATCAAGAGAGAGGAAAACAGAAGGGCAACATTAGCCGAGTAAATTTCAGGAATTTGCATTATTAAAACCTTATTTGAGGGCGTGAACCCTCGAAGAGATCGAAGAGATTACCCAAGAAGAGCAAGAGCTTTACGAACACCCCAGAAAACAGCAGATGCTACAAGAACAGCACCAGCGACAGCAAGAAAGTTAGCAGTGTCCAAAGTTGGAACAATCAATTCAGGAGTCATGGTATGACCTTTTTTTAAATTTTGGGACTTATATGCGCTAATTAAAGGTTATGCAATGCCCGAAATTACTCAATGATTTTAAACGTTGAATTTTTTTGTGGTTCAAGATTTAGAGACAAGTGTTGACCCTCTAACTTTTTATACTTCTCGACTTCAAGTGGAAGAAGATCATCCGTTGTCGTAATAGAGATCGTGACGAGTCGTGTTGCAGTTGAATCAATGAATACGCCTTTGACTTCCATTTTTTTTGTGAATTTGGCGATAAAGTTGAGTTTGACAGAAGCACCCCATTGCATATCATTATTTTTTCCTGATTTTGTAGGTTCGGCAGAGAGTAAAGTACCGTGAAGGTAAAGACCGTTTAGCGAGTTTGTTTTTTGATCGTCAGCCATTTTTTTATCCTTTAATTTTTAATGACAGCAATTTAAAGCATGTTTTATTAGGTAAAAATATGTTTTCGCAGAAAATCGCAGATAATCGCAGAAAATCACACATAAAAGCAGAAGAATTTTAAAAAGAAATGATTTTTAGGGGTTTAATGAGGATAAAAAGCATTAAAAACGAAGCTATCGCGCTATCGCTTGTTTACGACAAATTTAAAAAAATTTATCGTTCTTTATGGGAGATTTTGGAAGCATCAATTTTCCATGATAAAGTTTCAGTATTTGAATTATTAAGTAAATAATCAATAAATTGCAAATTATCAATATTTTCAAAAACAAGACGGAAGAAAGCAGGGCGGTTATAATGGAAGCCTTTATTTTCATAAATCTTAATAACATTTTTTTCTAAATTATTAAAATTTTCAAGCTCAGACTCAGAGAGATAAAATTTTAAATAATGAGAACGGATAGAGCCACCAGTGAGAGGGCGACCCAAAAGAGGGAGCTTAGACTTCATTTTGTTCATCCTCAAAGAAATTTTGGTTACGTTCACAATCAAGGATATAAGAAAGCTCATCAAGTGAAGAAGGGTCGAAGAGATCATTTTCAGGATTAACACCTATTTCATGACCATCAAGGAAAGCATTATAGGAAAGATCAGCATTAATTTTATTCTCTATCGAAGGGCGATAAAACCAATTTAAAAAATTAAACATTTTTGACTCCTTTAAATACGTGGAATAAATAGAAAAGTAATAAAGCCATGAAAACAAGCTTAAAATACAAAGCATGATAATTGAACGGTTGAATTTGTTGTAAATGCCAAATGTGGACTATGTAAGAGTCAAGATTCATTTTGAGCCTTTAAACTCTTAAAATTTAAAGAAAATAAAAACCATTGAGTAGGATAAGTGACAGCCGAACCCATAATAAAAACAACGTCACGTTTAGAAGCCTTATAAGAAGCGATACGTTTATTATTAAGTTCCAAAAATTCAAGATCAGTTTCACCAATAGCATTAGTTTCACAAGTTACAATTCGACGTTCAAGACTTAATAAAAAATATTCTGAATATTTATTAATTTCAATATAACGTACATGATTACGATAAATTTCAAATATATTTAAAATCATTTAAGCCCCTTAAAAATAAAATAATCAAGCGCAGTACGTATAAGAGCTGATACGGTGAGTTTTTGATATTCAGAAACTTTTTTTAGATGATCTAATTGAGTATTTGATATTTGAAACGTACAAATAACCTTTTTACCTTGAATTTTAAGATCAATAAGATCATCGCCTAAATCGAAAAGAGGAGGGGTATAGGAAAATTTAGACATATCATTCACCCCTACCAATCAAATCGAAGATATTAACGCCAACGGGTAAGACACCGTTTTGTTTTAGATCAGGGCGAGTGTTAGAAAATTCAGTGTAAGCAAGAAAAGTCCTATTGTGATTTTTAGAGTTGTCATTCAAAAGAGAATCACGGACAGAAGAAGCATAAAAAATTGGAAACTTAGATCGAGCAGATACGAAATGAATATATTCCTCAATCAAAGGATAATCGGAAGGGCATGAACAAATAATTTCAGGAGTATTGGGCGATGTATTATTTTCTCTCTCTTCTTCTTCAATTGCTTTAAATTCTTTATTACTAATACTCGATTGATTTTCGACTAAGTGGATTTTCGATTGACGCTTAGTCGATTTTCCACTAAGTCGATTTTCAACTAAGTGAGGTTGAATAGTGTCAAAAATTTCATAATCATAACCACCTTGTATAGGAATACGGTTAAGCAATCCAAAGTCCTCTAACTCGCGTAAACCAGTGTTAACAGAAGCAATAGAATCCTTGTTTTGTGTAACAATAAGACGAGCGGAAAAATTCCAATTATCAGGTTTACTAAGAAGAAACAAAAATAATCCTTTGGCTTTTAATGATAGATTTTTATCGTTTGTAATATCATTAGCAACTTGGGTAAAGTTACGAACATGCTTTTTTAAACGACTCATTTTTTTGCCTCCAAATCATCTAAAATATTTTTTGCACGTTGCAAGACTAATAAAGATTTATAACGATCTCTTCGAACATTATTAATAATAATGTTTAAATCATCATAATCATAAAAGAAGGTAGATTTTACACCAAGACTTAAAAAAATCTTTTTATAGTATCTAACATCAACACTTAAGGAACTAAAGAAATCTTTAGAGGAAATTAGCATTTTAAAAACCTTTTTTAAAAGCGCAAAAGCCTAAAACAAGGGGAATTAATCAACTATTTTTCAAGAGAATATATATTATGTTAACCAATATAAAAATATCATATATTTAAGTTATACTTTTTGCATGTATCTTATGTAAGGAAATAATCATGTCAATATCTCCATATATTAAAATAGCGAGAGAAGCAATCCAAAGTCATTTTAATATGCACACAATAGATAAACACTCTATTTTAGAACAATATCCGCAAATGAGTATGAAGAAAGCCACCTTTGTTACCTTAACCTTAAATGGACAACTGCGAGGATGCATCGGATCACTTATCGCGCACAGACCCCTTATTGATGATCTGATTTCTAATGCACAATCGGCAGCATTTCATGATCCGCGTTTTTCTCCTCTTACGCTTCAAGAATTCAATCACACACATATCGAAGTTTCCCTTTTAAGTGAACCAAAACAGATCTTTTATACTGATGAAACCGATTTAAAATCTAAAATTCATGTGAATGAGGATGGCGTGATTCTTAAATTTGGAAACAGTCATCAAGCAACATTCTTACCTCAAGTATGGGAAGAATTAAATGATTTTGAAAGTTTTTTTGCACACCTTGGGATGAAAGCCGGTATTGGAAGTGATCCATTGGTATATCATCCTGAGATTTTTACCTATCAGGTTGAAAAAATAAAAGAGCAATAAAATAAGTTATACTTTCATAATGGAATCTTCAAAACAACAACTTATAAATGACATACAAAATCTCCTCAACCGTTATGAAGGGCTTTCCCCTACATCTATCAATCCTACACTTTTAGAATTTATGGATAGAGACACTCTGCTGAGCATCATCAGTTCACTGTTAAAACAGCAAGAAAATACCAACCAAGACAATCTAGAATGGCTCGAACAATTCAAACAATATCAATAACGGTTTTCTTTAAGTTGTTAATAATCGTTTTGTTATATAATTTCACTATATAACACAATGATTTAAAATCAATAGAGGAAAAGCTATGTCAAACGTCGATTTAATTCAATTAACCGAACAAACAAAAAAACTTACGGCAATGATCGTAGAAGATGAAGTTGTTGCCAACGATCTTTTGAGTTCTACATTTAAAAACTTTTTTGCTGATGTAACATCAGCTTACAATGGTGCTGAAGCATTACGTATGTATGAAAAAGTAAATCCGGATATCGTCTTTGTTGATATCGTCATGCCTGAAATCGATGGGATCGAACTTGCACGTCGTATCCGTTCAATCAACCCTTCACAAATCATTATTGTTATTTCTGCGAGTAACGATATTCAAAAGATTTCTGAATCGATTGAGGTAGGTGTTAACAGCTTCATCCAAAAACCTATCGATACGAAAAAGATTCTTGAAATGCTTCAAAATATTACCGCAATGATTGCTAAACGTAAAAAAATTGAAACAAAAACGTTCTCTATCTCATTGCCTCTTGATGTTTATGAATTAGTAGATGACAATGCGAAAGCTGAAAGTATCTCAAAAAATGCCGTTATTATCCGTGCATTGCGCTCGTTTTATAACGATTAATTTCTCTCCCCTGCTCTATCGCTAAAATCTGTAATCTTTTTACAGGTTTTAGTTTCATTTTAGTTTTTTTTCACTATAATTTCGGCTCAGGAATTGATCCTTCCTTTAAAACCGCATTCACTTTTAAGTGGCTCCATCATCTAACGGTTAGGATCCCAGGTTTTCATCCTGGTCACAGGGGTTCAAATCCCCTTGGAGTCACCATAACCCTTCAAATACAATGAACTTTAGCCCATACAAATATGTACCGCCCATTCACTTATACAAGGAATATCCAATGCCATTTACTCCACAAGAACGTCTTATTATCAAAGAATCAAGTGAACTTTACGCTCATGAGGTAACACGTATCAACGATTTATTAGAAAATGAGAGTGATGACAATCGGTGTGATAAACTTTATTTACTACGTGCTATCGCTACTATCGAGCATACACAGCGTATTGGACTCTTGAACAACGAAGAAATGACCGATAAACAGATTGAAGCACTAACACAAGAAGTAAACTGTTCTTTTCCCCAAAAAGATGACTCAGAGTTATTTGATGATATTGCTATTTTAGAAGATGATATCAAAGCTCGCTTCTTTAACAATCCTGCCAAAGAAAAACTAACTCTTTTAACGGCATTGGGAATAACACTCTAAAGAGTATTACTCCCAAAAAATTAAGCATTATTCAATATTTCCTCGATATTTTCAACACAATAATCATCACCCATACCCCACAACTTACCTAGGGCATAAGCATTTTGTGCAATATCTGGTATTGATGCTCTTGGAATGTTCCCCGCATTTAATGACACCGGTGCACCAATGGAGTCGAACCACTCGCTCAACGCTGTAATCCCATCATCTGCTGAATTTTTTCCAAATACCTCTCTGGCAAAGCGTTCAAACTGTGGAAGATTTTTATCTTTATACCATTTCATCCATGCAGGGATGACGATTGCAAGCCCTGCCCCGTGTGCGATATTAAACAAAGCGGAAAGAGCGTGTTCTATCATATGATTAGGAAAATTTCCACCACCAGTACCTGAGCTAGTCAAGCCGTTTAATGCTTGAGAAGAAGCCCATGCAAACTCTGCACGTGCGTCATAGTTGGTAGGATCTTTGATGAGTATTTCAGTGGTTTCAATAACGGTCTTAATGATCGACTCTACCAAGCGTGATTGAAAGTGAGGATGATTCTTAGCCGTAAAGTAAACTTCTATTGAATGGGCAATAATATCAACCGCCGAATAGGCCAAATACTCTTTGGTCACACTCATCATCAGTTCTGGATTGACAATCGATATTTTTGGATTTAAGAGGACAGAAGCAATCGAATATTTTTGTTTTGTAGCTTCATTGGTAATGACCGAATTCCCGTTCATTTCGCTCGCTGCTGCCGCAAGAGTAACAATTGTGTAGACAGGCAAAGCTTTTTCGATAGTAGCTTTATTAATAAAAAAATCCCAGACATCCGTTTCTACAACAGCTCCTGCTGCTATTGCCTTGCACGAATCAATAACTGAACCTCCGCCAACAGCCAAAATAGCGTTAATATTATTTAATTTTACAAGATCAATGGCATTATAAACATGTGAAAGTAAGGGATTACTGACGATACCGCCAAACTCAATGTATTCAACCCCAGCTTGGTTTAATGAGGCAATAACACGTTGATACAGTCCATTCTTTTTAATCGAACCTGTCCCATAAACGAGCAAAACTTGTTTAATACCCTCTTGTGCAAGTAATTCACCCACACTATTTTCTTTGTCACGTCCAAATTCAATCCGAGTTGGATTGTAGTAGGTAAAAGCGTTCATCTATTTTCCTTATTAGTCTTTGATTTTAAAATTTGCAAATGCCCCTTCGACACTCATAGCATTTTTATAGTTCGTTGGGGTAAATTTAACGGTTTTATTTCTTAAATTACATACAGCAAGACGAAAATAGGATCCCATAAATGGTTCAACTATACATATGATGTATCCATCCACTTCTCGTGTGGCATGTATTACCCCCTGTAAGTTAGGGAAAAAATATTTAGGATAGCTCAAAGGTGTGATCTCAACAACTTCAGCATATTTATTCTTATCAAGTGTACTGGCAATAGTTCTAGCGTCATCAAAATTATCAAATTGTACACACCAATCATCAAAAATTTTGTTAAAGTGTTTTAGATCTTCATCCAAAAATCCACCTGCAGGGGATTGTAAAGCATAAATGCTCATCGCCTACCCTGCACTAAGAGCAATCACATGATCAATACTCTCATAAGTATATTCCATAAAGGTACTGTTTCCCTTTGATGCGGCCATAACCGCCATTCTATCGGCCAACTCATTTCCCTCTACTCCGGCATGACCTCTAACATGTGATATGACAACTTTGTTTTTAATACCGTCATAAATAGCATGAGCAGTTTGAATGATCTCGAGATTTTTAATCTCGCCCCCTTGCTTAGTCCATCCCTTCGCTTTCCATCCGTATGCCCAATTAACAACACACTCAATGCTGTATTTGGAATCTGATAAAATTGCTACTTTATCATGCTGCGTATCAACCGCAAGTTCAAGCGCTTTAAGCAAGGCTTTGAGTTCTGCGGTATTATTGGTTCCTATTGCATCCGCTGCACCGTACAATAAGATCGGCTTATTATTATCTTCATAAATAGCCAATCCACTTCCTGCTTTTCCAGGGTTGCCTGAACATGCGCCGTCACAATAAATACGAAGACGGATATCATCAGTTGATAAAGATGAAGAATCATTATTGGAAGTAACGCTCGTTCTTTTTTTCGGCGGTATTTTTGGAAAAGGCGATTTAGGGGTTAATGTATTTGATTCAAAAGCTTCTTGGGCTTCTTCTAGGCTTATATAGCTTTTATAAACAGCTCCTGCGAATTTATCTACTTGTCGCAAACACTCCGCCCATGTCGTATATATTCCGGGAGTTCTACCCTTCTTCACTACGTAAAACTTATCGGCCATATCTATTATTCCAACTATTTTATTTTTTAATCCTCATAGGTTGGTGACGTATAGTCAAATCCGAACTTCATTTTTCGACTGATTTCTTCATCCACTTCATCTATAATTTTCTCATTTTCATCATCAATAGCACTTATGAATCTATTTTTTTGTTTTTCTGTATCAAAAGAATGGATTTTGTAAGGTCTATCTGGATTGTATGTCTCGAAAAACTTTTCAAGTGTATCCTCCCAAACCAATGTAATTTCTCTATCAATCTGCTCTTTTTCTTCTAGTCCCGGTACTGAATAATTAAAAACTGCAATGTCTTCATAAGTTATTACTTCGTATTTTTCACTCATCTTACTTAATATCCTCTTTTAGTATTAAGCGGATTATATTCAATGTATTTTATAACGCTATGAATAATAATAATTACTTTATTTTTAAAGACAATAATACGACATTGACCTATTGAAAATTATCCCAAGAGCCACATACGATAGCGTTTACCTTTGATATTTGACTTACTAATGGTGTTATAGCTTTTTTCACAAATATCTCTAGGAAGTGCGACATAGCTTAAGTGATCGAGCTGGTCGATTTTTCCGATATCGTCTTTGGAAAGATGACATTCATGAATCAAGGCACCTACGATATCCCCAGCCCGAAGTTTTTCTTTTTTACCGGCATCGATGCAAATGGAACGCATTTTCGTCGTAACATCTTGATGGTTCTTAAGTGATGGCAATTCAATAAGTTCAACACCTCGATCGAGGCCATAAAAGGCTTCTGTTTGATGGGGATTGACAAGGGTGATGGCCAAACCGTCCATCCCCGCACGTCCCGTACGCCCTATTCTGTGTACATAACGATCAAGCTGTTGAGGGACATCATAGTTTACAATCGCATCCAGTCCCTGTATATCAATTCCTCGCCCCGCAACGTCCGTTGCTACCAAAAAAGGTGCGCTTCCATTGCGAAATTGGATGATGGTTTCATTACGATCAAATTGTTCCATATCACCGTGCAAAGCCAAGGCATGAATTCCTGAGTATTTAAGCGTTTCACACAATTCGGATGCGGCTACTTTCGTATTGCAAAAAATGATGGCATTCGTAATGTTATGATGATGAACCAAAGTATTTAATGCGGTAGCTTTGTCCGTTACTCGGTAGGCTACTTCGGTAATCGATGGTTTGGATTCAGCACTCTGAGCTTTGATAAACGTAGCGTTTTGTGTGAGTTTTGAGGAGAGTTCTCGGATTGAATCGGGATAGGTAGCTGAAAACAGCAGTGTTTGCTTTGGGGATGGCAAGTAGGCGAAAATTGCTTCAATATCCTCAATAAACCCCATATCGACCATTTGATCGGCTTCATCTAAAACGGCAATTTTGCATGACTTTAGATCTAAATTATCCAAGCTCAAAAGTTTGAGAACGCGTCCTGGAGTACCAACAATGATATGGGCACCGTGCGTGAGGGAATGTCTCTGAGCCTTCATGGGAACACCACCGCAAAGGGTGAGCAGTTTGATATTTCCAATGTCCGAAGCACAAGAGCGTATGACATTGGCAACTTGTTCAGCAAGTTCACGTGTTGGGCATAAAACCAGTGATTGAGCAGCAAAAAAACGCGGATTCACGTTTTGCAAAATACCCAATGCAAAAGCCAATGTTTTTCCGCTGCCCGTTGATGCTTGTGCAATGATGTCTTTTCCATTTAGAATGACAGGTAAAGACTCTTCTTGAATAGGAGTCATAGAAGTGAAGTTTAAGCGCTCTAAAGCTGTTTGTAATGGTGCATGTAAGGAGATAGATTTAAAAGAGGACATTGTGTCGCTTTGGTATATAGATGTGCAATTATAGCACACCCCAAGAGAGGGTGTAAAAAGAGAGGAGTTTTATACGGCTTTGATCGTTACGCCATATTTATCTTGAGCAATATCACGTGTTTGAAGTTTATAATTATTGATTTCGTTAAAGTTGAGGTATTTATATACATCACTCTCTTTACCAGCTAATTTTTCCGGAACGATACTCATATACTCTTCTACTGTCGGGATACGTCCAAGTTTAGCACATACAGAGGCCAACTCAGCACTTCCGAGATAAACTTGTGTACCTTTACCAAGACGATTATCAAAGTTACGTGTAGAGGTTGAGAATACTGTTGAACCTTCACGTGAACTTGCTTGGTTACCCATACAAAGTGAACATCCTGGAACTTCTGTTTGAGCTGCAATGGCATTATATACATCATAATAGCCTTCATTGATCAATTGTTGCTCATCCATACGTGTAGGTGGAACGATCCAGAATTTCTCGACAGCGATTTTACCTTCGCCACGCATTACTTCACCCGCTGCACGATAGTGACCGATATTGGTCATACAGCTTCCCAAGAATACTTCATCGATTTTTGCACCAGAAACTTCGCTAAGAAGCTTAACATTGTCCGGATCATTCGGACATGCCAAGATTGGCTCTTTGATCTCATTCAAATCAATTTCGATAACTGCTGCATACTCAGCATCAGCATCAGCTGACATCAATGTTGGAGCAGCTAACCACTCTTTCATCTTTTCAGCACGACGCTTTAGTGTACGTGCATCATCGTAACCATCAGCAATCATAGCTTCGATAAGGGTAACGTTAGATTTTAGATATTCAATGACCGGCTCTTTGTTAAGATGCACGGTACATGCAGCAGCTGAACGCTCTGCAGATGCATCGGAAAGTTCAAATGCTTGCTCAACTTTCATGTTAGGAAGTCCTTCGATTTCCAAAACACGACCATTGAAAATATTGACTTTTCCTTTTTTCTCAACAGTCAATAATCCTTGCTTGATAGCATAGTAAGGGATTGCATTAACCAAATCACGTAAAGTGATACCTGGTTGCATCTCACCTTTAAAACGGACCAATACAGATTCTGGCATTTCAAGTGGCATTGCTCCAGTAACACCAGCAAATGCAACTAGACCTGAACCCGCTGGAAAACTCACACCGATAGGGAAACGTGTATGAGAATCCCCACCTGTTCCTACAGTGTCAGGGAGAACCATACGGTTAAGCCATGAATGGATTACACCATCAGCAGGACGAAGAGCAACGCCACTGCGTGAACTGATGAAAGCTGGAAGAGTTGCATGCAATTGGACATCAGACGGTTTTGGGTATGCCGCTGTATGACAAAACGTTTGGAGAACGAAGTCAGCAGAGAAACCAAGAGCTGAGAGTTCTTTGATTTCATCACGTGTCATTGGCCCAGTTGTGTCTTGACTACCAACAGTAGCGGTATGTGGCTCACAGTACATTCCAGGACGCACACCATCTAGACCACATGCTTTACCAACCATTTTTTGTGCAAGGGTATACCCTTTGCCTGTATCAGCAGGTTGGATCGGTTGTGAAAAGATAGTTGCAGCAGGCATTCCAAGTGCAGCACGTGCTTTTGCTGTCAATCCACGTCCAATAATAAGTGGGATACGTCCACCTGCACGAACTTCATCTTCAATTGTGTTAGGACGAAGGTTAAATGATGCAATCTGAGTGCCATTTTTAGTAATAGTTCCCGCTTTTGTATCGATATCCAATACATCACCGGTTTCCATTTGGCTAACATCTGCTTCAATTGGAAGTGCGCCGGAATCTTCACAGGTTGCGAAGAAAATAGGAGCAATAATAGTACCGATTACAACACCACCATTACGCTTATTAGGAACACCTGGAATATCATTACCCATGTGCCATTGAACAGAGTTAACTGCAGATTTACGGCTTGAACCTGTACCTACAACGTCACCAACATAGGCAATTTGTTTGCCCATTTTTTTAAGTTCAGCGATTTTTGCGATACCTTCTGGCATCTTCGCAGCAAGCATTGTCGTTGCATGGAGAGGAATATCAGAACGGGTAAATGCGGCACTGGCCGGTGAAAGGTCATCGGTATTTGTTTCGCCAGGAAATTTAAAGACAACGACACTGAATTTCTCAGCAAGCGGTTTTTTAGAAGTAAACCACTCAGCATCTGCCCATGACTGTAGAACTTCTTTTGCAAATTTATTAGTTTTAGAAAGCTCTACAATATCATTGAATGCATCATAAACAAGCAAAGTGTGTTTTAACTCATTAGCTGCATCTTGAGCCAAAGTATCAATGCTAAGTGCATCAATTAGAGGTTTAACATTGTAACCACCAACCATTTTACCAAGAATCTTGATTGCTGCTTTTTTGTGATCATCGCTATTGATGTCAGCATTGTCTGCTAAAAATGCTTTTACTTGACCTTGTACCACTTGGTGTAAAAAGGCTGCTTTCACATGTGCGCCATCATCAACACCTGGGTTAACACGCTCTGCGAGCATTTCGATTAGTGTACTGTTTTTGCTTTTTTCAGCAGTAATCAATTCGACTAGACTCTCAACTTGCTCCTTAGAAAGGGGAAAGGGAGGGATTCCTTGCGCTGTGCGCTCTGCTACGTGTGCTGTGTATTCGTCCATAAAAGCCATGGGAACTCCTGCTAATTTTAATGGAGAGATTATAGCGCAATTGAAATAGTGTTTTAAGATAGTGTTACGAAAGTAAACATAAAAATTTCTATTTTATCCAATGAATGTGTATTTTTGAAACATTTTATACTATTCAGTGACAATCTCTCGATTGCCTTTTGAATTAGGAGCAGTAAGTATTCCGTTTTGTTCGAGTTGTTCGATAAGACGCGCAGAACGGTTATAGCCTATCTGAAGCCGACGTTGCAGATAACTAATTGATGTTTTTTGCTCTGTCAGAATAATATTCATAGCTTCATCGTAGAGTTCGTCAATAGGTTCATTTTCATTACGATCCGTATTATTTTTTAAAACTTCTTCTTTATCACGTAAAAAACGGTTATCGTATTCAGGTACACGTTGCGCTTTTAGAAAATTTACTATTTTTTCTATTTCTTCTTCGGTACTCCAGGGTGCATGCAAGCGTACAAGACCACTCATTCCAGGAGGGGTGAAGAGCATATCACCGCGACCCAATAAAGATTCAGCTCCCATGCCGTCCAAAATGATCTTACTGTCAATTTTTTGACCAACCTTGTAACTGATACGGCTAGGAAGATTTGCTTTGATAAGTCCCGTTACAACATCCACACTCGGACGCTGTGTAGCCACTATAAGGTGGATACCGCTTGCACGTGCCATTTGAGCAAGACGTGCGATGGAATACTCTACATCTTTGCCGCTGGTCATCATCAAATCTGCAAGCTCATCTATGATTACAACAATGTATGGAAGAGGTCGATGCCCTTCACTTTTCGCTTTTTCATTAAAGTTTTCAATATTTTTAGTACGTGTTTCACTCATTAACTGATAGCGGCGTTCCATTTCAGAAACCATATTATTAAGGGCAGAAATGGCTTCTTTTGGCTTCGTAATAACGGGGGTAAGAAGATGAGGAATATCATTATAGACCGAAAATTCGAGCATTTTTGGGTCAATCATTAGCAATCGTAATTGATCAGGAGAGTTTTTATACAGTAAACTCAAAATCATGGCATTGATTCCAACACTTTTACCGCTTCCCGTTGTTCCTGCAATAAGAAGATGTGGCAGTTTTTTAAGATCAGTAATAAATGGATTCCCAACGATATCTTTTCCCAAAACAAGAGTTAGCGGAGAAGATGCTTCTTGAAAAAGTTTGCTTTCAAAAATATCTCTGAGATAGATGGTCTCAACTGTTTTATTAGGAATCTCAATACCTACAACGTCTTTCCCGGGAATAGGAGCTTGAATACGAATAGTTTGGGCTTTTAAGGCCATTGCTAAGTCATCTTGCAAGCCTAGAATTTTTGAAACTTTGATGTTTGCAGCCGGTTTAAACTCGAAAGTAGAAACTACCGGTCCGGCATAGGTGCGAACAACATCTCCCTCAATGTTAAAATGAGAAAGCTTGTCAATTAAGTCACGTATCTTATCATCAAGTTCTGCTTCATTGACACTGTTTTGTTTTTTTGGAGGGTGTTGTAGAAAATCAGTTGGTGGAAGCTTGAAATTTTTAGGTTTTTCACTCACTCCGCGATCAATTTGATCCAAAAGAATTTTATTTTCTTCCAACTCTTCAACCACGAGAGCATGCTGCTGCTTGTTCTCTTTTACTTTTTTTGCCATTGAGAGTATAGTAGATTCTTTTATGGTGGTTTGAACCTCAGATTCATCATCTGGAATTATTGCTATTTCAGTCGGAGCATACGTTGGTTCGGGAGTAAAAGATTCTTCTTTTTCAACAAAAATATTCAAAGGCACTTCTCCTTCATTAGAAGCGATTGGTGCTACAGGTAAAGGAACTATATTAAAATTTTTGTAAGTATCATCGTCATCTTCATCTAACGGATAGGGTTTGTCAGTAGTATTTTTGATAGGTTTAGACAGAGGTTTGTTCATAAATTCTTTAAAAGGAAAGGCAAGCTCTGAGAGCGTTTGTTCCAGTATAATGATCATTGAAACCACAATCAACATTAACCAGATAATCCATAATCCAAAACTTCCAACATAAATACCAATTGAATCAGTTATAAATCCGCCAAATGCTCCCCGATACTCTCCCGTAACAACCATTGCTTGAAAAAATATTAGTGAAAAAAAGAGCAGTGCAAATACTCCGCCAATTTCTAATCGGCGCTTATTGTCGCTATGTCCTTTATAAAAATAAAAGAGCGGGACCATCAAAAGTAAAAGATAGGTATAGGCCACATAACCAAACAAATAAATATTTCCACTTGCAAAACCAGCACCAAAAGCACCGATAATACTCGCATCACTGATAATTGTGGCAAGTCCTAAATAAAAAAGTATTCCAAAACTGCCAATAAAAAGTACATCACGTAAAATGGGGGATCCTTGAAATCATAAAAGTAAATTTGATTATAGCAAAAAAGCAAAGAAGGGACCCTTTTATTGCAGTATGCTATAAATAATTTACCAATGAAAGCTTAGACACTTTAGATATGTTAGAGAGCAGTGCCTGATAATTGAGACTAAGTTGTTGCATTTTCAATGTCGCTTCAGCAATATCAGTATCAATCACATCGGAACGCAGAGTCTTTGTATTAACAATCAACAATTCAGCACGATTCACTGTCAAATTTAAGACTTGTGAATACGAACCTGCTTCTGTTTGCTTACGAGAAACGTGTTCAGTCAATAAATCAAGCATATGAATAGAATTTTGAACACCTATATTTCTCGGATCCAACGAATCAATTCCATTTGGCCGTTTTTTGCCCTGTTCAACAGATTTAATCATGCTCTCTATCTGAGTAAAAAAATCATTATTAGGGTCACCAATTGTTAGTGCATTATTAGCATTAAATATCATTGTACTCCCCGTTGAAACAACATTGGCTGCAGCAGAATAAGTACTTGAAGTATTGTCGTACATCGCTATTGAGGCGGAAGTAGTTGGACTAAATTTATCAAAAAAGACTATGTGACCTGTTTGATCAATATTCACAGACCCTAACGCATTCGCATCATTAATTGCCTGTGTATAAGTTAATGAAGACAAAGCAACTGGGAGTTTATTCGTTGTTGCCATATTTAAAACATCCATAAGCTGTCTGTATGTAACACTGTCAGCCGGTGTTGCATTACCTGTTGCATCTTCTAAATTAAAAGTTGCCGCAGCGACACCTTGAGCATTATTGATGGTAACAGTACTACCAGCAGCTAACAAATTAACCTCTAAATCAAATGCCTTGCCATTAACATCATTCCCCTGTAATTTTATGACTGAACCATTCAAGCTGACCCCGGAAGCAACAGCAGTCAATAGAGTAGATGGGGTAGCATAACTATTATTTGATGTTACTATTTGGGAGACATTAGAGGTAAGTTTTGGACCTTCTGTTTTAAACAGTACTCTGTCGTATTGCAATGATCCAAGATTATACGTGTTATTAGAGAGTCCAGAAATTGCACCATTGTCGGTTCCGCTGACAACAATATCTTGCCCCCTATTAGAGTTTAAAACAATTTGACCAGCCGAATCATGTGTAGCTATTACACCGGTAAATTTTGATTTTGCATTAATAGCATTCAATAAGGCATTATCAGTATCACCTGGCAATACAGCGACAGCACCGATGTCTTGGCCATTTATAACCACTGCGCCTGCTGGCAATGCTCCACCTGCCGGGACAGCACCTGTTACATAATTATTTCCACTTTTTATAAATTCTTTGAGAAATAGTCCCGGAGCAGTTATGGCTGCTGTCAGAAAATCTGTTGTTCCGATCTGCAAAGAATCTATATTGGTGACGTCAGCCGCATCGATACCTGCAGGATCAAAATCAATAGCACCTACCATATGAAAATCCAGCTTACTAGAGCCTTTTTGACTATCGATAATCTCGATTTGACCATGCGGATTCATACTGACACGGACATTATTAGCAGAAGGGTTAAGTTGATTGATGTCATAGGCGAGTGCAATTTTATTCATTAAATCATCGACCGTATCGGTCATATTCATTGCAATCTTAGACTTAAAGGATGTACCATCCGAACGGGTCCCTTGCAAATAAAAAAATGCTGTCTTAGCAGTATCATTAGTTGAACTGGTATCACTGTCACCCATCAAGTCGCGCATTGTGTTTGCTCCTGATATGTAGACCTCTTTTCCAAAATTTCGTGGGATACTAGGGTCTTGCATGATATCGGGATAGAGATCTGTTAGACTTAGTTGACCAACATTGGAAGTAATCGTTCTTTGTACGTTACTTTCCTGACCCAAGAACAATTGAGTCCCGGTAATATTATACTTTTGTTGTATCCCAGAACCTAAAAATGCATAGATATCTTTGTCATTACCTTGATAATTGCCACTGGCATCAATTGGTTTTGTACCAGTAGAGGTACCTGAAAATATGTATTGACCATTTATGGATGTATTGGCGAGTGATTTAAGATGGTTTTGTAGACCTCTGAGCTCTTTTGCAATTGCCTGCAAACTAGCATCTGATTGACTGTCATTAGCCGCATTAATCATCTTGACTTTCATTGACTCGAGTGTTTTAACTATTTCACCGACAGCCGTATCGGTTTGAGTAGACAGCTTATAGGCATTTTGAGCACTGCTCTTCGTTTGATTCAGAGTTGCAATCTCATTATCCAATCGTAAAGTATCAATAAAAATACCCGGATTTTCATGAGAATACTGGATCTTTAGTCCTGAGGATATCTGCTTGTTAACATCAAATAATTGACGGTTTAGCTTGTTATTTTCACCATAAATATTATTATAAAATGAAGCTGCTGTAACTCTCACGTCAAATCCTTCTAAGTCATTAATTAAACTTAAGCAAATAAAGTTCCATCTCTTATATCGACAAAATTAGATTTGAGATTAACTATTTTCTTTTTTACTATAGTTTAAGCAAAGTACACCTATAATTCCCCCCTTCAAACACATGCCAGTGTGGTGAAATGGTAGACACGCCGGATTCAAAATCCGGTATAGCAATATGTGGCGGTTCGAGTCCGCCCACTGGTACCACCCCTATAATACGAGCTTTCAAAGCTTTACAATCACTTTAAGAAAACTTCCAAAAACACATAGAGTACAACTTGGGGTACAGTTTTGTTTTTGACACAAATGATACAAACAACTCATGATGCTATCTGAACGGTACGAGACTTAATCCATTCTTCCAGTTTTTCAACATCGAAATAGTTTCGATTCCCTATTTTTATTGCAGGAATAAACTGACCGTTCATGTAAAGTTTTGTGAGTGTCGATTTTTTCAACCCCCAAATATTTTCAATTTGTGAATAGGTTACTAACTTAGCCATTGATCTTCCCCTCTTTTTTAATCAAATAGTTTTCATACCAGGACCGCTGTAAATCAACACGGTTATTTTTCCCATCTTTTAATGTTTGCTGCAAACAAGAATGCTTTAATCCACATGGAATAACGGTATCACCTCTTCGGTATGCCTTAATCCTCGTTAAGTCACTTTTGATAATCCAAAGCTGATCTCCATCTCTGATCTCATGCCCAATAAAGTCAAGCTTCACCCCGCCCTCCTTATTTTTTCAACAATTCTCTGCGCTTCCAACGCATCAAAGTAGTCATCAACCTTCATGAAATCACTTCGTTTAATTTCTTCTTCGCTCTGCGTTTCGATGCTTCTTCCCGTCTGCGCTTCCGATTTTCTTCTGGGTGATCGTCTCTCCACTTTTTCACTGACTGATAAGATAGTGTCGGGTGAAGCTTCCGGTAATTTTTCATGTACGTCCGTTTGTACTCTCTCTTCTGTTCGATTGTCATCGGCTTTTTCTTCGGATTTGTTTGTCGCGGGTCCGCTACCGCTATGGACTTTTTTGGCTGCACAACCTTTTTGCCAACGTCAGCAATATGGTTATCCATAAGATTTATCATTAGTGGTCTTGAGCTAACTTTTTTAGTCTCATGATTCGATAGTGTCGGGATAGCGTTTTTATGACTGGCCCTTTTTCGGGATATAAAAGGCATATGCTCTTCCTCTTCTATACCGACCGCTTTCTTCCATTCTTTTTCAGACATGGGATGTTTCATCCCTTTTGACTTTAGAGCATCTAGGTATCTTTTGTATCCTTCATGCATTACCAACACCATTACCTATTATTGATTTTAATCTCTTTCTCTCGCCATCACGTCTCCATTTTTCACGAAGCTTTTCACCTTTTACAGGGTCTTTTAATGCTTCTTGGTAGCGCATACGGTCTCTCTCTTGTTTTTGTGCTAGTCTCTGGGGGCTTTCTTTTAGCCGTTGGCGCTTTAATGGTCCACGTGCTTTTTCCTGCTCTCTGATCTTGTTAATGTTTTGTTTTCGGTATTCTCTTGCTTTGGCGCGGTGTTCTTCCCACTGCTCAAGAGTCCAATCTTTTTGTTTCTCACGCTGTTTGCGATTGTACTCAGAAACTTTATCTCTATTTTTTTAAACAAATTTTTTATTCTTTGCATCGACCAGCTCTTTGTTCTTTTTGTAATATTCGCGCTGATATGCTCTGAGTTTTTCTCTTTGCTCATCGGTTAGGTTCGTGCGTTTTTTTCGGTCACGCTCAGCATATTGTTTGGTCTCTTTGTTTTTATAATAACTTTCAAGACGTTTTGCACGTTCTCTCTCGATGTTTCTATGATAGTGTTCGAGATTCGCTTTTCTTTTTCTCTCGCGTCTTTCTTCCTCGGTCATAGATGATCGGATAAGCTTCTCTTTTGGGGTAGCTCTAACTCTCGTAATACCTGCCTTTTCTAATTTTTTGATGTATTGATCGCGGCATCTTTGTCGCTGACGCTCTTTTTTCTCTTCCTCAGTCAAAAGGACTCGTGTTGATTTTGGCTTTTGCTGTTTAGCTTTTTTGGGTTTTTCAAGAGCCTTCACTGCTTCATCGCTGAGTTTTAATGCCGGAGCTTTTTTGGCTTGTGATATTTGCTTGATACTCTCTCGCTGTGCTATTTCTTCACGCTCGATGAGATCACCGAAAACAGATCGCTTCGTCCCAGGCTTGATCTTCATCTCTTTACATTTTGCTACGTAGTTTTTATAAAGTATGTCAATATTGTTCATAGAGGCTCCTTTGATTGATTTAATGATCCACAGTGAATCCGTCAGCGTGTGGAATGGTTAGACGGATTTAATTTGGAGCAGGAGGTGTGGTTATTGAGGAGGGCTTACGCCACTTCCTCCTAGTCAGTAGAACTCTTCATAAACGATTTTAAAAGTGGGTTATCTTTTTGAATTGTTTCCAAAGCAGATAGGTCCATTATCCCGATGTCTTTTATATTGTTGATCTTTTTCAAAACCAACTCAGCAACATCCATAGCATCAGCGATAGAAGTATGCTCTACTGATTTTTCGATACCAGCACGGTCTAAGCATTGTTGCAGATCAGGGAGTGTTTCATCTTTTTCCCAATCGACATAGAGTATCGCAGGGTCAATCATGCGGTGACGGTATTTGATTTTTATCCCTGCCGCTTCGATGAATTTGAGGTCAAATGATGCGAGGTTTTTACCTGCAAGCGTTAGCCGTTCAGTAAATCCAATAGAACCTAGCCATTGATCGAAATATTTTTGGAACTCTTCGGAAGTGCGTACGCAAACGTCTCTAGGAGCTAGGTCATTTTGCATGTCAAAGTCAAAATCTTTACTTTTCAATACAAAGCTTATATCATCGATAAGGCCTTTGTTCATCGTCAAAGCGATAGGGTTGCCCGTCAACTCTTGGTGAACAAACACCGCTCTAAAATCATCCACATATGGAGCGCTACCGCATGATGTATCGATAGCTACTGCACCAAATTCTAAGATTTGGTTTTTTTGTGGGTCAAGCCCTGTCGTTTCGATGTCAATACTTATAAATTTCATTTGATGTTCCTTTGTTGGCTGTGATTATGCTATGGTTAAATGAGGTTGTTAATCTTACGAAGGAAATGAGATAATATGTGAATATTATAAAACTGATTATTATAAAAATAGAAATAACAATAAGCTCAATCATTATTTACCCTTCCCATACTTTGCATCATGTGGGTTCGTTCCCCATCGGCGTTTTGTTTTGATAGAACCTATCCATATTACTACAATCAGAAATAGTATCAATGCTGCCCCTATGATTTCATCAGTGAACATTTTTAACTCCTGTGTCTGTAATAATCTGATCGATGGTATACGGCAAAACAACCCCTCCGATTTCAACATCGAAGTATTTTGTTCCTTCATGCCTCCGTATTCGCACTACTCTTCCTCTGAATTGACCGTGCACTAACACCCATTGGTCTGGTAATATTTTTAACATTTAGTGTCCTCAAATTTTTCCAAAGACTCGCTTCCGCTCATCTTTGCAGGGTGCAAGGGGTCACAGGCGAAACGACAACCGAGGTACCAATGCGAACCCCAAACGTAGGGGCCAATTAGACGCGCGCGAACCGGAGTGCGACGGGTGGTCACGATGGCCGCCGAAGACTTTTTTACGCTCCTCGTAATCTTGGTAATTCTCACTGCCCCAAATCCATTGACATCCGGTAGCTTGTTCTATGCCGTATTTCGACATAAAATCAGGGATGTGTTTAGTGATACCGTTATCAATAGCACC
>JAUYAU010000012.1 GCA_030693335.1 Sulfuricurvum sp. | reverse complement strand
CTTTGACCAATTTATAAATGCATTACTTTTTTTAAATTTGATCATTTGAACACTTTGTTAAAAATGCTCAAAAAATCAAACCATAAAGCACACCCTAAAAACACACTAGTGCTTTAAGCTATTCTTTATAGGATGGTTTATATTTTATAGCATGGTAACAAAATTCTCGTTAACGTAACCCCATTCAGGGTTTAAGATGGTTAGCTATAATTACATCATTCGTATGAGGGAAAACCATGAATGTAAACAATGATCACGAAATTTTGATTTCACGAGCGGGTGAATATTTAAACGGATTGTTGAATGAAGTATTTCACCATAACAGCGACCATCGTGCAGTTGTTGTGTATGACACCCATTGCCTTTTATCAAGCATTCTCTCACAAGGTTACATGCGCTGTTTGAGTGATGCCGTCTTTATCGATTTTTCTACAACAACTTCGGATGAAATATTAGAGATCTTTAATCAACTGCAACCATCTGATTTCGTAGCATTGGTACAATCGACGAGTTTTCGTCTCAATGACTTTCGCATGCGCATTGAGTTGTTTAAGCGTAAAATAAAAGTGATTGAACACCCTCATCTAAGCAGAATGTCCGATGAGGAAGCACCCTATTACATTGATTCGCTTGCCTATGATTGTGATTACTATCGCGGTGTCGGTCATGCGCTAAAAAATAAAATTGATACTGCCCCCTCTGGTGTATTAGACACCGGCGGGGAATTGCTGGTATACGGATCGCCATTTGAATGTGCCAAACTCAATATTGGCGATTATTCGCAGATGAACAATGTTGGCGGTCAGTTTCCGCTTGGCGAAGTGTTCACCGAAGCACAGGATTTGACAGCGGTAAATGGACGTGTCAAAATTTTCAGTTTCGGGGATGTCACGTACAAACTAAATTATCCCAAAACCCCTATAACCCTTACCATAGTAGAAGGTCAAGTAGTGGAGTGCGAAAATTCAATTCCTGAATTTGATCAAATACTCTCCAACATACGCAGAGATGAAGGAGGCGTGGTATGGGTTCGTGAACTGGGTTTTGGTCTAAACAGAGCATTTAGCAAAACACGTACCGTTGCGGATACAGGGACCTATGAGCGTATGTGCGGTGTTCATTTGTCGTTGGGTGCGAAACACGGGATTTATGGCAAGCCCGGTTTTAAACGCAGAGATGGACGATATCATGTTGATGTTTTTGCGGATACACAGACCTTTACACTGGGAGACCAAGTGGTCTATCGAGACGGCGCCTGGATTGTTTTTTAATTATTTTTTACTACGTAAGTGAAATGTAATAAAAATGTAATAAAATATTGTATTTATTTAACTTTATAACTTACATAAATAAGTTTTTTTTATCATAAAGTAATTGCTGTAAACTCCACTAAAGTATTAAACTATGGGGGACAATATGTCTCAAGAAACAGTTAAATTAGGAATTATGCCTCCGCTTACAGGGCTAGTTGGTATCTATGGAATGGAAATCTCCCGTGCTGCACAAATAGCATGTGATGAAGTCAATGAAAATGGTGGTGTTCTGGGCAAACCACTTGAATTGATCATTGAAGATGATGGAAGCTTGCCTGACAGCGCAGTTGCAGCAGCATTTAAACTTGTTGATCAGCATCATTGCAGTGCGATCATTGGAAATCTGCTGTCCAATTCACGTATTGCGGTTGCTTATCAAGTAGCTGAACCGCGCAAGATCCCTTTGCTCAATTTTTCATTTTATGAAGGAAGTATTCTCAGCCGCTATTTTTTCCATTTTGCTGCTCTTCCAAATCAGCAAATCGATAAGATGATTCCCTATATGCGGGAAAGATACGGTTCAAAAATGTTCTTTGCAGGTAATAATTACGAATGGCCCCGCGGTTCGATAGATGCTGCCAAACGTGCGCTGTTAAAAGCCGGCGGAGAGATTGTCGGTGAAAAATATTGTCCTATCGGAACACCTTTGGATGAGATTGAGCATCTCCTTGATGCCCTCGAAGAAGCAGCACCGGATGTGTTTGTCCCCTATTTTGCCGGTGCGGATCAAATCAACTTGCTTACTCGCTTTACCGAACGCGGTCTTAAAAATAAAATTGCTGTAGTCATGGGACATTATGATGAGATCATGGCAAGTATTCTTCCATCGTCCGTACGTGAAGATTTTTACTCCAGCAATACCTATTTTATGACGATTGACAATGAAGCAAACAACAAATACAAAAACAGCTTGGCAAAACTGCCAGGTATCAATGGCATATGGCCGCATGGTAACGGTATTTTGACTAACTTTGGTGAAGGAGCGTATCTGTGTGTCAAAGCTTTTGCGAAAGCTGCCAATGCAGCCGGAAGTTTAGATTCTGAAGCACTCGTAGAAATATTGCAAAATATTCAAGTCTCCTCTCCGCAGGGAACGGTACAGATGGACCCCGTTACTCATCATGCTTCTGTCAATACCTATTTGTCACGCTGTAACAAAGAAGGTGAATTTACTATAATCGAAAAATTTGGTATGAATCCGCCAATAATGCCGGAGCGCTACAATCACCAGCGGATTAATAATCAAGCAACATTGGAAGACGATATTCGATTGCAGGCCAGAATATTAGAGCAGATGTCAGAAGCGGTACTGCTTGTTGATTCATCAACAAACACCATTGTTTATAGCAATCTCGGTGCAGAGATGATGTTCGGATATGAAAAACGTGAGTTGATTGGACAATCCATTGGCTTACTTTATGATTTAGATGATACCAATGAGGATAACATGCATTTAAATCCTTTTTCAATTTTAAATGAAAAAGGGACCTGGAAAGGTGAGCTCAAAAATGTAAAAAAAGACGGCACAGCGATTTGGTGTTCTGCAGATTTCTCAACTTTTACCCATCCGGTACATGGTGAAGTGTGGCTTGGTGTACAGCGTGATATTACGCAACAAAAAGAAATAGAACAGGTACTGTTACGTCAAGAAGCCCTAAGGGAGAGTGAAAAACGCTCTCGTACTATTATTGACGCATCCCCAGTGCCACTGGTAATTAATGATAAATATGGAAATATTACTTTTATTAACAATGCTTTTATCAAAACACTCGGATATACTTTGGATGAGATTCCAACCATCGAAGATTGGTGGCCACGTGCATATCCTGATGAAGAGTATCGCCAATGGGCCATTAAATCATGGCAACAGAATCTAAATGACATGCTTTCTTCGTACAACCGATTTGTTCCTCTCGAAATCGATATCCGATGTAAAGATAATAATACAAAAACATTCCTAGTTAGTGCTTCCCTATTGGATGAAGGTGTTTCTGAAGACTATCTTGTCAGTCTTTTTGACATTAGTGAGCAAAAGCAAAATGAACTTGCATTGATTAATGCACGTAATGAAGCTGAGTCTGCCAATCGTGCCAAGAGCCTTTTTCTGGCAAACATGAGTCATGAAATACGAACACCCATGAATGCTGTTTTGGGATTTAGCGAATTGTTAGAAAAGAGTGAAGACTTAAACGTGGCACAGATCAGCTATCTGAAATCCATTAAAAGCGGTGCCAAAAGTTTACTCCAAATCATCAATGACATTTTGGATCTCTCAAAAATTGAAGCCGGGATGCTTACTATCGACAATAAAGAATTTGATATGGGAGCATTAATCGAAGAGATCAAAAGTGTTTTTCAGCCCGTAATATTTGATAAAAATCTACAATTCAACCTTCATTATCCAGCCGATATGCCTAATATATGGGTACTTGACGAAGTGCGCTTGAGACAGATTCTTTTCAATCTTCTTAGCAATGCCATTAAATTTACAGACAAAGGAATGATTTCTCTTGAAATACATGTACATCAAATAGATCAAGAAGAACGTATCGCCAATATTACTTTGATAGTCACAGATACAGGTATCGGTATCGCTACCCATGAGCAAGATAAAATATTTAATAATTTTGAGCAAAGTGATCAACAAGATAATCGTAAATATGGTGGAACAGGACTGGGGCTCGCTATTAGTGAAAAGTTGGCAACGGCTATGGATGGGAAGATCTCAGTAGAGAGTGAACTTGGCCGCGGAAGCCGATTTAAGATTCATTTCCCTGCTTTGAAATTTGATTATTCCAAAGTGATCAATAAAAATGACGAAAAAGATGTTCATTATGATTTTTCTAATGCTAAGATCTTGTCTGTTGATGATATAGATCTTAATTTGATGTTGGTACGTGCAAGACTGGATCCGTATCCATTTGAGGTTATTGAAGCCATGAGTGGGATAGAAGCATTAGAACAACTAGCCATTCATGAAGTAGACCTAATCCTTCTTGATCTGCAAATGCCCGTAATGGATGGCTATACGCTAAAAAAGAAGTTAATGGAGCATGAATCGTACAAAAAAATACCGGTTATCGCACTGACAGCAGCAGTGCTTGAAAGTGATAAAGAAAAACTGGAAGGTCTCGGCTTTGATATGCTTTTGACTAAGCCGTTATCCAATGCATCATTGCTAAGCGCATTGACGCATTTTATACCATGTAAAAAAACAATATATTAATCAAGGATATTGTCAGCAGTCAATTAATGAAATTTTTTCCAGTTCATGACACTCAAATCCCGCAGATTTACGTGCTTCACAATTAATAGCTGTTTTACGTGGAAAACTTTGAGGGTAATAGCGCTCAATGATCTCAAAAAAGACATCAGGAGTCATTTTTTGTCGCTCACACGCATAATGAAACCAGCGGTCCCCTCTGCGTACATGATCTACCTCTTCCTCCAATATGATCTTCAAAGCATCAATGATTTTCAAGACCATCGGATCTTTGCGTAAAGGCTCCAGTTTTTGCAATATTAGAGGCGTAGCATCCAAGCCGTTTGCTTCCAAATAACGAGGTACTACCGCCATACGCTCCAAGAGCGTCTGTGTTTGTTTGGAAGCCTCAAACAATGCATCATGAACTATGTGCTCACCGTAAAAACTTCCCATTTCATGCAAAAGGTCATTGATCATGACAAAATGGCGCACTTCATCATCTGCTACTTTGAGCCAATCGTCAATAAATTCATCCCCAACATCGCGAAAACGGTAAGCTGCATCCAGTGCCAAATCAATCGCACTGTATTCAATATGAGCAACGGAATGAAGCAATAATATCTGTCCGCGTACGGCTCCCAGTTTGGATCGTCTGGGGGCTTCTTTTTGATCACAATAATTGAGATGTCCTGCATAGGAGGGTTTGTCAAAGATTAATGTATTAGCTGTCATATCTTTTGTCACATCACCCGAGCTATATCGATCGTAAAATCTTCTAAATTCTTCCACTTTTTGAGCTGGATTCTGAAGTGTCAATAAATGTTCAAGAGTGCTGTAGAGTTCCATGCGCGTATTATGATAAAATTTGACTAAAAAAAGAGCTTAACATTATGGAAATACTAAAACAACCCATGGGTCCTTATCAGACTAATTGCTATATTCTTAAAATCGATGGGAAAGATTTTATCATTGATCCTGGCGTTGGGGCAACCGATTGGGTCCTTAAAAACGTGACGAACCCTGTCGCAATTCTCAATACACATGGACATTTTGACCATGTGTGGAGTAACGATGAACTGCAAACAAAGTTGAACATTCCTCTTTACACACCCAAAGGCGATGTATTTTTACTTCAAAGCAGTGAATGGATGCCTGATTTGCCTCCCTCTTATCCAGATGTGGAAGTCGTAGGGGATCAGACATTTGATTTTGATGGAACCGAAGTGAAATTTCATCACTTTCCGGGACATTGCCCCGGGTGTTCGATGATTGAAATCGGTGATGTGATGTTTAGCGGTGATTTTCTATTTCACGATTCCATAGGACGTTATGATTTCCCTTATTCAAGTCCCGAGGAGATGAAAAAAAGTTTAATGAAAATGAGCTCGATGAAAGAGAATAAAACGCTCTATCCGGGGCATGGAAATACGACTACTCTCTTTCATGAGCAGCACAATGTCGGTTATTGGTTGGACAGATTAGAATAGATCAGACTTCTCTATCCAGTTCTTTTGTATTCTTCAATAAATCCAAGCGCAGTACATGACGATCGGTGATGATTGTCTTGAACTCCCCTTCAAATACTTTAATGTCATAAACAAATCCTTTAACCTGTACTGTGCGCTTTCTCCCCTCTTGTTGGTGCTCTTCTGCTATGAAGGTAACCTGATCCCCTACGCGCACAGGTGAAAGAAATAAACACGTACATGATGCAAGAACAACATTTGGCTCATTGACTGCAGCCATTGCTGCAAAATCAGCCGCACCAAAGATAAATCCTCCATGGACCATCCCTATCTCATCGGCTCTCATAACTTCAAGCGTATCTAAAACAACTTTTGCATATCCCGGATTGATGGTCACTACTTCACCGCTAAAATTCGTATTAATTTTCATATGCGTATGCAAACTAATCTGCTCTTTGCTTATCAAATGTGCTAAATCATCCTGAACTTCTATATCACCATCCACAATTACCCCTTTTTGATTCGAACATAACCACGCACCGGCGCGGGATATCCTTCTACTGTTTTGGTACTATCGTCCGGATTTAGAAAATCTTCAAGACTTTGGGATTCTATCCAATCCGTTTTACGCTGTTCATCCGATGTTGTTACCACTGTACCCAATACTTCAAAACTCGAAAATCCGGCTTTGATGCACCAATTTTCCAAAGCTACGAGCGTCGGGACAAAATAAACATTGGTTATTTTTGAGTAGCTTCCTTGCGGACACAGAGCGTATGGCTCATCACCTGCAATGATAAACGTATCCAAATAAATTTCACCCCCTTTTTCCAATCCCTGAAAAAGTGATTTGAGCATCGCAACAGGATCACTTCGGTGATACAAAACACCCAGACAAAAAATAACGTCAAATTTTTCTTCGTAAAACGGTAAATGTTCCACACCCAAAAGCTCATATACAATATCGCTTTTAACAAAATGGTTAATTAAATCAAATTGAGATTGAAAGAGTGCGGAGGGGTCAAATCCGACCACTTTTGCAGGAGCATCTTCTAAAAATCGAAACATATAGTAGCCGTTATTACACCCGATATCGGCCACTTTTTTCCCTGTGAGATTAAAATGTGGTCGAAGGAAATTATATTTTAGGTCACTGCGCCATTCAGTATCGATAAAAAGACCGAACAGATCAAACGGTCCTTTGCGCCATGGCATCATTAGTCGCGCTGTTTTCTCTAAAGCGTTCTGATCTACCACCTGATCGCTTTTGAGGATTACAGTGTCACCCAAGGTCACTGTTGTATGGATATCGGGGAGTTGATTTATCGCGTCACGTAATGGCGCTATGTTTTTCCATGTCAACCATTTTTTCCGCTCTTGGCGTATTGCTTGTAAATCCACTTTATCACCTCAACTTAAAGAGTTGATTTTAACAATATTAGGCTAAAATCCTATCATGCGAATTGAAAAAAAAGCCACCCTTATTTCCAGCAGTGTTGCACTTGTCCTTGTAACTCTCAAACTCACCGTTGGTATAATTAGCGGTTCAGTTGCCGTTTTGGCTTCTGCTATCGATTCTTTGCTCGACCTTGTCGTATCTGCATTTAACTATTTTGCCCTCCATAATTCGGATAAAGAACCCGATGAAAAATTCAACTTCGGACGACGCAAGCTTGAACCTCTCGCAGCAGTTATCGAGGGAACTATCATCAGCATGTCCGCCTTATTCATCCTTTATGAAGCGATTTCCAAAATGGTACAGGGAAGTACTATAGCCCATCTTGATATTTCGATGGTTGTTATGGGCATATCGATCCTCATTACTGCAGGTTTGGTTATCTTTTTAAAATATGTTGCCAAACGAACAGGTAACATGGTAATAAAAGCCGATGCATTGCATTATCAAACCGATTTGCTCAGTAATGGTGCTGTACTGGTTTCTTTGGCAGTTATTGCGCTGACAGATTACACATTTATTGATCCCTTGCTGGGGATTGGAATCAGTATTTATATGCTCTATTCTGCATTTCCGCTAATCAGAGAAGGAATCATGATGCTTTTGGATGCTGCATTGGACCCACACAGTGTTACCAAAATTGCAGAGATATTGGATAAAGAACAAAATATTAACTCATATCACGATCTGCGAACACGGCAATCAGGCTCTGATATTTACATCAGTGCTCATGTTGTATTTAATGTGAGCACATCGCTGTTTGATGCTCACAAAGTTGGCGATCGCATCGAATCCGCATTGATCAAACTCTTTCCTGATAATATGGTTCATCCTCTTATTCATCTTGATCCCTATGATGATTCGCAAAAATAATTTCATGATTTTTTCATGTGTATTGCATACAATGATGATCTAAATTACTATCTATTATAAAGGAAATACCATGAAAAAATCATACTGCTTGGCCGCAATCCTTTTGGGAACAACCTTAATGGGAACATCACTCAATGAAACCGCCGCACTACAAAAAGGAGAAAGTTCCTCAACGGCATTGGTACAAAAACTAGGCAGTGAGCTCAAAGCCGTAATGCAAAAAGATGGGCCTGTAGAAGCCGTTAACTTCTGTTCAAAAAATGCTATTTCTTTAACGCATGAAGTATCAAAAGCGCATGGGGTAAAAATGAAACGCGTAACTCTGCAGCAGCGAAACCCGCTTAATCGCCCTACTCCCGAAGAGATTGAAGTTATGAATACATGGATGTCTGCAATGGCTAAAGGAGAACAGCCAACAGCTGTTTTATCTAAAGCAACAGCAGGATTCACTTACTATAAGCCTCTTGTAATTAATAATGATGTTTGCTTAAAATGTCACGGAACGGTTGATTCTGCTACACCATTGGGTCAAGCACTCAAAGCTTCCTACCCGGCTGATCGTGCTACAGGATATAAAATGGGAGATTTACGTGGAATGGTTGTTGTCGATATTCCTCAGGAATAAAAGAGGAGGAAGATGCCTTTATAGCGGCATCTATCGTGCGTATTCGACTACACGGCTTTCGCGGATAACGTTTACTTTGATTTCACCTGGAAACTGTACTTTTTGAGAAATTTCATCGGCAATTTCTCGTGCCAGTAAAAAGCTTTCATCATCATTGATACTTTGTGCATTGACAATAACCCGTACTTCACGTCCTGCATTAATCGCATAGGCTTGTTTGACCCCATATTTTTGCGTCGCAATGTTTTCAATCTCCGTTACACGGCGCAAGAAACTCTCCAGCACTTCACGTCGTGCACCCGGACGAGCTGCAGAAAGGGTGTCAGCGGCACAAACAGCAGCACATTCAATGGTTTTCATCTCTTCATGTCCATGATGGGCATAAATAGCATTGATAATCACAGGATCTTCATTGAGCCGTCGACATACTTCGACACCCAAATCGACATGACTCCCGCCAGCTTCTTGAGTAAGCGATTTACCAATATCGTGCAAGAGTCCTGCACGACGTGCCAGCTTGACATCACCACCCATTTCAGCCGCCATAAGACCCGCCAAATTGGCCACTTCAAGGGTATGGGCAAGAGCATTCTGACCATAGCTCGATCGGTAACGAAGACGTCCGATAAGTCTCATCAGTTCAGGATGCATAGCCCCTACTCCTAAATCAAAAACGATATCTTCGCCTTCACGTAAAATGGCTTCTTCGAATTCATCAGTGACTTTTGCAAATACCTCTTCAATACGGGCAGGATGGATTCGACCATCTTCAACAAGCAATGCAATCGTTTTAGTGGCAATTGCCCGTCTAAAGATGTTGAAAGAGCTTACCGAAATGGTATTGGGTGTTTCATCTATAATAATATCAACACCGCATATGAGTTCTAAACTCTTAATATTGCGACCTTCTTTACCGATGATACGCCCTTTGAGCTCATCACTGTCGAGATGAATAACACTGATAAGACGCTCAGAAGCAAATTCACCGGCAAACCGAGCCGTTGCCTGCCCCAATATATAATCCGCTTTACGCTTGAGCTGATCTTTGCTTTGTGCTTCAAGCTCCCGCGTTATCCGCGCAATTTCCAATCGTGAATTTTCACGCACATGCTCAATAAGCATGGTTTTGGCTTCTTGTACGGAGAGGTGTGACCGCTCCTCAAGCACCGACACAATTTTTTTACCTTTTTGGCGATAGTCTTCTTTTAATTTCTCTAATGCATTTTCATTACGTTCCAAATTGAGCCGTGAGCTGTCAATTGCCATGCGCTGTAAGCGCAATGCTTCTGATTCTGCTTGACGAAACTGTTCAAAATCACGCTCCATCAGGATAATTTTACTTTCCTGATCGGCTAAATCACGCTTTACCTGCGCATATGCTTCATCGTATTTGCGCTGTGCTTCTTTTTCAATCTCGCTGGAACGAAAAGTAGCACGTTCCAAAATGATATGCGCTTCTGCTTCGATAACACTGGCTTTTGCTTTTGCTTGCGCCAAATAAAGTTCAGAATTTGCAGAAGATATTTTTTTTGAAATTAAAAATCCGACTACCCCGCTAAGAGCGGCTGTACCGCCCCCTATGAGTAGTTCGTTTAACATGAAATTCCTTATTAGCATCCACCCCGCGTGGTGTGATTAACAAATCGCCTGATATATCATAATCGTCACACAACTTTTCCGATGTCAAACACTTTAGCGACTGTACAAAAATGGTTAATGGTTTCGACTTGAGTGTGGGAAAAAATCGGTCATACATCCCTTTGCCAAAACCTATTCGACAAAATGATCCGTCCACACCAACAACAGGGACAATAGCTACATCAATTATTTTAATATTTAAGTTTGAATACCGAGGTTCATGAATCCCAAAAGCTTTACGCTCCAACGGTAACCTTAATGGTACCATTTTGAAACTTTCGCCATCCATAAATGGCAAATATATTGTTTTTTTAGAGCGCAGGGCCCAAATACTTTTACGAATGTCCGCTTCAAAACCAAAAGGCCAATAGAACAAAATACGTTTACCCTTTTGCTTACGTACAATTGTCATTAAATGACGGTTTACTTTAGCGTCACGGTATAGTTTTCCGATTTGCGTAAGATTCTTCATTTGTTTAAGACAATCAGAACGGAAATCGCTTTTGGTCACATTAACCCTTTCGTGTTATAATGACATATTCTATCAAATGGACATTAAAATGCGTTTTAGCACACTTATTATTCCTCTTATGAGTTTATTATTATTGACTGGATGCGGTGAAGAAACTGCAGAAGAAGCAATCGTTTCTACGGCATCGTTTCATTTGCTTGATACCAATGGAAAATCATATACTGTTGAAAAAAGAGGTACTAATTTTACTTTGGATCAGGGAAAAAAGAAAGTTGTGCTGTTTGATGTATTCGCAACTTGGTGTCCACCTTGCCGCGCAGAAGCACGACATCTAGGAAATTTGCAAAAAAAATACGGAGATGACCTTATCATTATGGGAATAACCATTGAAGATGATGTTTCCAATGACGAGCTTGAAAAATTCAAAAAGACTTATGGCGGAGAGTATCTCATTGCAAATAAAGCTGAAAACCAGGCTCTTGCACGTTCCATCGCATCCACAATAGGTGTTGGACAGCAATTTCCTATTCCCCTTATGATTCTCTATAAAAACGGTCAATACGTAACACACTATATGGGTGCTACACAAGAAGAAATTATTGATCGCGACATCGCGTCGGCCTTAGGCAAATAAGGATGTTTTCATTTATCAAAAAAGGGCTGCAGAAAACCGTTGATGCGATTGCGGCAATGGTCCCTGAAAAAAAACTTACCATTTCCAAAGACGAGCTTGAAAATATTCTTCTGGAATCCGATGTCGAATACGATCTTGTTGAAATTATTATGCGAGAGATGTATCAAAACGACATCAATCGTGAACAGTTGCGTTCAAAACTCTTAGCAACTCTCAGTTACGCCCAAAATTCTCTTCCCGATAATCCCAATAAACCAACTGTAACCCTCATTATCGGTGTCAATGGCGCAGGAAAAACGACTACCATTGCCAAACTGGCACAGCATCATCTTAATAACGGCGAACGGGTGATACTGGGCGCGGCAGATACTTTTCGTGCGGCGGCTATTGAACAGCTCACGCGATGGGCCGACAAACTCGAAATTCCCATTGTCTCCTCACGTCAGGGACATGATCCAAGTGCTGTTGCCTACGATACCATCGAATCTGCCAAAGCCAGAGGGTTTGAGCAGGTCATCATCGATACCGCAGGACGTCTGCATACCCAAACAAACTTGGGTAATGAGCTCAAAAAAATCGTCCGTATCTGCGACAAAGCTCATACAGGCGCACCGCATCGTAAAATCCTCATCCTCGATGGTACGCAAGGCAGCTCTGCAATAGCGCAAGCCAAAGCGTTCAATGAAATGGTTGGAGTTGATGGTATCATCATCACCAAACTCGACGGCACAGCCAAAGGGGGATCTGTTTTCAGTATCGCCTATGCGCTACAGCTCCCTATCCTCTATATCGGTGTGGGAGAACAGCCTGAACATCTGATACCGTTTGACAAATATGCATTTGTAGATGGTATTTTGGATGCTATTTACGTGGCAGAACAACCATAGTAATATAGTTATTGCTTTTTAATTGTAAT
Organism: Sulfuricurvum sp.; assembly: GCA_030693335.1. GTDB lineage: Bacteria > Campylobacterota > Campylobacteria > Campylobacterales > Sulfurimonadaceae > Sulfuricurvum. Next base: position 88,700 of record JAUYAU010000012.1, on the reverse strand, counting down.
TACTTTATAATTACAAAAATAGTGTTTTAGGAGTTAACTATGACCATGCTCATTAAAATTGGAAACTCTCAAGGGGTTCGCATCCCAAAAGCAATTATCAAGCAAGCGCATTTGGAAAATGTCTCGCTTGAATTTGAGGTCACAGACCAAGGGCTTCTGCTCAAGCCTACTCAAAAGAAACCACGAGAGGGATGGGCAGAGGCATTTAAACAAATGGCGAATGCAGGTGATGATACCCTACTCATCGATGATAGTCTGGATCTTGATTTTGATGGACTGGAATGATAATGTTTCAACAATACAGTATCGTTCTCGTTAATCTTGATCCGACTGTCGGCAGTGAAATACAAAAAACACGTCCATGTGTGATTATCTCTCCTGATGAAATGAATCAATCAATCCGAACACTTCTTATTGCGCCCATGACGTCAACAAGTAAACCCTATCCTTCTCGTATCATCGTTAATGAAAATTCTACTATTGCACTCGATCAAATACGATGTATCGATAAAAACCGTATCATCAAATCAGTGGGATCAATTCCAACATCGTCTGTCTCACAACTCAAAACCGCACTCAAAGAGATGCTGGTAGATTAAAGGACCATAAGAAAAAGAATCTTTTTTATCCTTCAGACACGCTTCGATCTAATTTTCTCAAACGATAACCCACTCCGCGTGTATTAACAATCATCCCGTTTTTAAGCTTTTTAATCAGTCGATGAACCCAATAACGCATCGTTGCCGGGGCAATATCTTCATTTTCCCATACGTAAGTTTTTATCACGTCAATGCTCACAACATTGCCTATGTTTTGAATCAGAATTCTCAGCAATAAAGACTCGATGCGTGTCAGTTCAACTGCAATATCGTGATAAAAGAGTTCGCTTGATACCAATGAGTACGTATATCCATGTGAAAGATTTAGAATATTATCATTACGATTACAGTTGGTTAAACGAAGTATATTTTTAACTCGAAGGATCAATTCTTCCAGCTCAAAAGGTTTTTTCATATAGTCATGACATCCCATTGAAAACGCTTTTTTAATATACTCCATTTCAACATGGGTTGAAATCATTATCGTGGGTGCTTTTGGGTATCGTTCTTGTATGTATTTGAGTACTTCGTAGCCATTGAAATAAGGTACGTTGATATCCAGGATGTAAAAGTCATGCTGTTGATTGTAAACAGAATCCATAGCACTTTCACCATCGTAGCATTGATCAACAAAAAATCCAAGTTGTACAAGTTCATTGGCAATGACGCTATTGCTGTAATAATCATCTTCAAGCAGTAGTGCTCTCATAATATGCATGGTCCCTTAGTATTTTTTTTAAACTATAGCCATCTACTGTTTAACAAGCGTTTGACGTACCATCTCTTTTGGAAAATGGTAAATAAATGAACTTCCTTCACCCCGTACACTTTTGACATTGATAGAGATATTGTAATCATCACAAATATCTTTGACGATGCTCATTCCCAATCCTAATCCATGTTGATCGCTATGACCTCGATAGTACGCTTCGAAAAGTTTTTGCAGATCATCATCGGTCATACCGATACCGTTATCTTTAAAGGTAAGGTATAAAGCCTCATCTTGATACGAAATGAAGATTGAAATAACCTGGCCTTTTTGCAGAGTGTATTTAATCGCATTTGAAAGATTATTATCAACGACTCTTTGGAGCTCGGTAGGGCTCATGTGCACATGGTAACCCTCATCGATATCGATTTCTACAAGCATCTCTTTGACAACCGTCATCGCATCAAAATAGAGGATACGATCCGCAATGAATTCTCCTAAATCAATCCACTGGGGAAGGTGACACATCTTTTCTTTGCGCGCAACAAAGGCGATGTCATCGTAAATGGTAGCCAATATACGCGCCGAACCTTTGATCATGTCAACGTTTCGACTATTGGGACACTCTTTTGACAAAACAGAGAGATTGAGTTCTATGGCGCTCAAGGGGGTATTCATTTCATGAATCATTTTTTGAATAAAAAAATTCTGTTGTTTCTGCAGGGTAGTTAGTTCATCAATAGCACTTTGTTTGCTAGATATTTCATCGAAGAGCCGTCGCTTTCCATAGGCATACATCCCTATAATCATAACTATCGACAGTGCTAAATATCCCGCCAACCAAATATCATCCATTTTTATTGTCCTTCTCTATGCATAAATAATCAAAGGTAATTATAGTTATTTGATCAAACACTCATCAAACACTTTATCACTATACTTCTCATTTATATCTTATATTTATTATTTTACAGTATTAAAATTAAGAAGGATATCATTGACTACTCTTACCCAACGACTCAAAATTCTTATCGGTATTTCCATCGGTGTGATCATTTTGGCTGCAATGCTAGGCGGCTGGTTTTTAATTGACCAAATGAGGCAAGCACAAAAATTACAGGAACGGCTTTTTGTGATCAAACAAACAGCTGAACTGATTCATAATTTACAAATTGAGATGGCTCTTTCTGGCGGTTTCATTGGAAGTCATGGAAAAACATTTGCAAAAGAGCTTCATTCTCAACGAACACATACGAATGCGGTTTTGAGAAAAACAAATCAAAATATTTTCAGTACAAGTGCGCACCATAAACTGGCTCATATACGGCAATATATTGACATTCATACGCTCTCTTCCATAGAGTCCTTTGATGGCTATACGGCATTGATTGGTGAAATGCGCTCGCATTACTTGGCTCAAGTTAAAACTGTACGCCATTTTGAAATGCGCAACTTGTTACAAGCGTATACCAATCTCATAGCTACAAAAGAAGCAATTGGACAAATGCGAGGAACGATGAATACCCTTGCGGCTAAACATACATACGATCATCTGTTATTTGTTCGAATATCACATGCTAAAGCTGAATTTGATATCGCAAAAGGACGATTTCTCATCTTGGCATCACACCAGCACAGTGAACACTTTAAATCTATAGCGAGCTTGCCAGCGTGGTTCTGGATGAATCAAACAATTGATAATTTTATTCGAAAAACCGATCCTGATCATATTGTTGATCCTGAGCTTTGGTTTACCCGTTCAACATCCGTGATTAATCATCTGTATACCCTTGAAGAAAAGTATTTTGTCTCTTTTGACACGATAGTAAATAATGAATTACAAACGAGTAAAAAGGGGTTAATCTATGGATCAATTGGCGTATTTACCCTTATTATCATATTCCTTCTCCTTGGATATATGATCGCACGAAACGTTGAAAATAATATTCGTTTATTGGATGAATATAAACAAGTTGTTGATCGCAGCAGCATTGTCTCAAAAACAAATTCAAAAGGAATTATCACTTACGTCAATGATCAATTTTGTGAAATTTCAGGCTATACGAAAGATGAGCTAATTGGTAAGTCTCATAGTCTACTGCGTCATCCTGATATGCACAAAGATCTATTCAAGGAGATGTGGTCAACGATATTGAAAAAACAGCCATGGAGCGGTGTCGTTAAAAACCAAAAAAAAGATGGCACCTATTATTGGGTGGAGGCCATTATCAATCCAATCTTGGATAATAACGGAAATATCGAAGAATTTATCGCTGTTCGTAATGACATTACCAAAACCATCCAACTCCACGAAGAGCTAGAGCGAACCCAAGAAGATATGATAATGCGTATCGGTGAGATCGGTGAAACACGCAGCTTAGAGACAGGCCATCATGTACGCAGGGTAGCTGAATATTCACGTATTTTAGCCACAAAATATGGCTTAAGCGAGCAAGATATTCTCTATCTTACAGATGCCAGTCCGATGCACGATATTGGTAAAATTGGAATACCTGACAGCATTCTACAAAAAATGGGCCCATTAACCGATGATGAGTGGAAAATTATGCGTACTCACAGTGAAACTGGATACCGTTTTTTTGAAAACTCTGATTCACCGTTACTTAAAACTGCAGCCATTATTGCCTACGAACATCATGAGAAATGGGACGGTTCAGGGTATCCCCGCAGACTCAAAGGAGAAGAAATTCATATTTTTGGACGAATCACCGCCCTTTCGGATGTTTTTGATGCATTAGGAAGTGACAGATGCTATAAAAAAGCATGGAACAATGAACAGATATATGAGCTGATAAAAAATGAAAAAGGGAAACATTTCGATCCGACTCTTGTTGATCTCTTTTTCGAACACATTGATGAATTTACCGCCGTTCAATCACAGTACAGTTGAGAAAAGTGCTTACATGAAAGAGTCAATTTTAGTTAAGAGTTGATTGATATATCCAAACTATCTATTTGCAGGAGACATTTTTGAAAAAAACACCAAATCACCACATCAGCATCACCAAAATAGTAAAAGAGAAAATAAAAGTACATGATATTGTCTTTCCCTCTTATTATGCCAAAATATACGCCCAAGAAGCTCGATTACAAAACGTGGAACTTCATCCCGATGAGTTGCTTGATTCAGATATGTTAAATGAAAAAATTGTGCATCATGTAATTTCTTTGTCTTCATGTACTCAAAGAGCTATTGAAGCCATTGAAAGCGAAGACAAAACGACCTTACAAGCCGTCTTGATTGAAACCATTGCCTTGCGCAACGAAATTGATGAACTTCGTAAAATTGTTTATGAAGATTCATTAACCAAAAGCTATAACCGAAAATGGTTTGAAGATGTTTACTTAGATAACGACAAATTCACTATTCGCAAAGAAGGGGTTCTAGTTTTAATTGATATGAACAAATTCAAATACATCAATGACACATTTGGGCATAATATTGGAGATAAAGTATTAACCCATATTGCACACAAACTCAAAGAGATTGAGGGTCATGTTGTTCGATACGGCGGAGATGAATTTTTAGCCATTTTTAATGCATCCGAATCACCTTCGAATATCAGAGAAAGATTTGAGGCTATGATCGAAAAATGCGATAAAACTCTATTTAAAGCCAATGAACAAAATTTTAAAATTAGTTTTGCGTTTGGCATAACCTCATTTAAACAAGGGGATTTACTTAGTGAAACTATTGATACTGCCGACAAAGAGATGTATATGCACAAAAGAGCAAGAGATCTATCATAATTACGGCCTTTTATCTGTCAATATGTAATACTTTACATCTCTATTTGGAATCACAAGATACAATATCCCAAATATGTTTATGAAATGAAAATACATAATGGCCAAGAAAAAAACAACTCTTTTTGAGTGTCAGCATTGCGGATTTACAACGCCTAAATGGATGGGAAAATGTACCAACTGCGGCGGCTGGGACTGTATGATCGAGCTTAACGAACAACAGCAGGATATTGTGAAACTCGTTGCTTCATCTTCGCCATTGGATGGTGCGAAAGCGCAAGAGATTACCAAAATCGAAGAAGAGAACGTCCAGCGTTACACCAGTGATGATCCGGAGTTGGATATGGTTCTGGGCGGCGGTGTTGTTCCTGGCTCTTTAGTGCTGATCGGCGGTAGTCCTGGGGTTGGGAAATCGACCTTATTACTCAAAATCGGTTCTAATCTTGCCCGCCAAAACCGAAATGTTTTGTATGTTTCGGGTGAAGAGAGCGCGGGACAGATTAAACTGCGTGCTAATCGGCTCAATGCTAATGTCGACAACCTTTATTTGCTCGCTGAAATAAGCCTCGAAAAAGTCCTCACAGAGTTGCATGAACGTTCGTACGAGTGTATCATCATCGACTCTATCCAAACAATGTACTCTGAAACCATCGGTTCGGCACCTGGTTCCGTGACACAGGTACGTCAAATAACCTTCGATTTGATGCGCATTGCTAAAGAACGACAAATTGCGATATTCATCATCGGCCACATCACCAAAGAGGGTTCGATTGCAGGGCCTAGGGTATTGGAGCACATGGTGGATGTTGTTTTGTATTTTGAGGGGGATAGCGGTCATGAGCTGCGTATTTTACGCGGATTTAAAAACCGTTTTGGTCCTACGAGTGAAATCGGTGTTTTTGAAATGCGTTCAGAGGGGTTAGTGTCAGCTAAAGACATCTCGTCGCGTTTTTTTAACCGCAGTAAATCCCAAAGCGGTTCGGCACTCACCGTGATTATGGAAGGTTCTCGTCCTATCGTACTGGAAGTACAAGCACTGGTCAGTGACACCCATGCCCCAAATCCAAAGCGTCAAGCGACGGGATTTGACAACAACCGCCTCAATATGCTGCTGGCCCTGCTGGAACGCAAGCTTGAGATACCGCTGAACAGCTATGATGTTTTTGTCAACATCACCGGTGGGATAAAGATTATGGAAACCTCTGCAGATTTGGCAATCTTAGCAGCAATCATCAGCAGTTTTCGCAACCGTGCTATTTCAAAAGAGACCGTCTTTATCGGTGAGGTTTCACTTACGGGGGATATACGAGAAGTATACAGTATCGATGTCCGTCTAAAAGAAGCACACTCTCAAAACATTACCAAAGCACTTATTCCAAAAAAACCGCTCGAAAAAACAACTATGAAATGCTATGAAATCGATGAAGTAAGCAAGTTATTGGAATGGTTTTAACGTTTACCAATCCAAGTACAAAAAGAGCGACGATAAAAAGTAGTTGGTGATAAAAATTGCCACAGCCGAGTAAACAACGGCATTAATTGTTGATTCCCCTACTCCACGTGCTCCGCCACTGGTGTGATAGCCGATGTAACTGCCGATGGAACTTACGATAAACCCAAACACTGCAGCTTTAATGATCCCTGTCATAATGTCATCAAATTCACCCAAACGCATCAGTGTCTCTTGATAAGCGATCGGATTAATTCCAAGAACATTAGTGGAGACAACATATGCAGAGCTAACCGCGATAAAATCAAACCAAATTACAAGTAAAGGCAGTGAGATAACAGTGGCTATGATACGTGGAGTGATCAAATATTCCTTTGAATTGACTCCCAAGATATCAATCGCATCGATTTGCTCCGAAACACGCATTGTCCCTAATTCTGCCGCCATTGCACTGATAGAACGGGATATAAGCATCAATGAAGCAAAAACGGGTCCCAGTTCTTTAGTAATCGTGAGGAAAATAGTGTACCCGATAAAAGTTTCAATCCCAAATTGATGAAATCCGCTGTAAAGTTGGATTGCTTCAACCATTCCTGTAAAAAGTGCGGTTAACGTCACTACTCCTACACATCCAAGACCGATGACGTCAATTTGGGTTAAAAGTATCTTGGGACGTCTCATGACATGTGTATACAGTGGAACAAGTCTCACTTGGAATAAAATAAAAATACCAAAACGTTCAATGACTTCAATAATAGCTAAAAAAGGGCTACCAATAAGACCTAATAGTTTTTCCATTATTACCCTTTATTGAAATAAGACCGCGATAGCATTGTACTGTATCAAATAAATTTAACATGCTATTTGTCTAAGTTTAACCAAAAATAGCTTAGCAAAATGATGATGATTGTCTAGCATGGAAGGAAATTTTGTATATTTACCCTAAATAGACTAAAATTTAGCCAATATATCTATCAATTTTAACTATATGGTAAAAAATAGAGTATTATTCTATATAAATAATTAAGTTTAACTCCGATAGAAAAGGTTATTACGGCAACGCATGAAAATTAAAAAAGATGACCTCATTACAATCGAAACTCCAAACGGAAGAACATTGGGTGAATGCCTGCATGATGAGTTCCTATCCATACGTATGATACATGGTCAATTTGTATCCACGCTTCATATCAAAGACAAGCCAAAACGTATGCAACGAGAAGAAGCATTGGCATACTACACAAAAAAATTAAAATGCGCGTGGGAAAAGTTATTATAGTGCCAGCTCTTTTATAGATCCGCACAGCGCCAAGAACTCTTTCCCGTACCTTTCAAATTTTACATCCCCTATTCCGCCTACTTGTAACATTTCACTTTTGTTTCGAGGAAGTTTTTGGGCCATTTCCTGTAGTGTTTTGTCACTGAAAACCACATAGGGCGGAACCCCGTTTGCTTTTGCAATGGAAGAACGCAATCCTCTTAATTGTTCAAATATAGGATGATAGTCATCTGATCCGTAATTTGAGATCGCCGTTTTGGTATATCGTTTTTGTTCCACTAACCGTTCTTCACGTATCGTAATATTAAGTGATTTTTTAATAACCTCCATACCATATTCATCCAACATTAAAACTCGAAAATCACCCTGCTTCAGTGCTTTTAACTCCAGTAGTCTGTCTCCTAAGGTTAACCAGTAATGACGGCCTTTATCTTTTCCTATGGCGTATACACTGAGTAATTGATGACCATTATGCTCTATTTTTTCATTTACACTTCCCAGTAAAACATCCACTACATAGTGCAAACCGAATTTTTGTCCAGTACGATACACAGAGGATAAGAGCTTAAGTGCATCTTGGGTGATATCAATACTTTTTTTATCTTCTTGCGTACAGTTGTCACATTGTGTTGTACAAGGCTGGGAGCGATCGTCAAAATATTCTGCTATGAGGAGATGGCGACATATTTCTGAGGAGGCGAATCTGGAGGTTGTTTCGAGTTTATCTAATGCCAGTTTTTTATAGGGAGAATCACTTTGTGTATCAATCATCCGTTTTCTATCAGAATAATCAGATGCGGAAAAAAGAAGCAAGGTTGCAGCATCCAACCCATCACGCCCAGCACGTCCGATTTCTTGATAATAATTTTCGATGGTTTTAGGAAGGGTTGTATGGACAACAAAACGAATATTACTTTTATCGATACCCATACCAAAGGCAACCGTAGCCACAACTACTCTAATTTCATCATTTAAAAAAGCACGATAGGTTTCATTCTTTTGCTCTGTAGGTAGTCCTGCATGATAGGCTTGTGCAGGAATTTTTTTAGCGGATAGAAACTCAGCAATACTTTGTGCCTCTTTGCGTGTGAATGTGTACACAATACCGCATTCGTTTTCATAATTTGAGAGAAACTCGAGCAATTGCTCTCTGCCGTTGCCATTTCTATGGGCTGCACTGATATGGAGATTATCACGACGTACCTTGGCCCGTATTAAAATCGGGTTAACAAGACGAAGCTGTGCCAGTATGTCTTGTTCCACAAAATGGGTAGCAGTAGCGGTAAAAGCGGCTATTGGAACGGTAGGAAACAAATCACGTAAGCGGTACAATTGGCGATAATCCTCTCTAAACTCATGCCCCCATTCACTCACACAATGTGCTTCATCAACAACAAAAAAATTGATAGGTATCGTATTTAAAAAATGGATAAATTCGCCACTTTTCAGCCTCTCGGGTGCGACATATAAAAATTTGAGGGAGGATTCTTTTGCGCGTTGAACAACTGCCCGTATTTCATCCGCAGTTTGCATCGAAGAGATCATCGCAGCATTGATTCCAAAAGCGCTTAATGCAGTTATCTGATCATGCATTAATGCTAAAAGCGGTGATATAACTACGGTAGTGCCGTCCATAAGCAATGACGGAAGCTGATAACACAGAGATTTACCCGCACCGGTAGGGAGAATCATCATCACATCTCGACCGCTAACGATGGCATCAACTGCCTCTTCTTGAAATGCTCTAAACGCTGCGTGGCCAAAGACGCTTTTAAGTAATTGAAATTTTTTTTCCACCGACTTCCTTATTGATTTTAAACCTAAACGCTATATTAGCCTAATCATAATTTTCTGAATACCGGTCAACCTTTATCGCTCTCAAGCAACTGAGCTTTAGGTTCTCCAATGTAATAGCCCTGAGAATAATCAATATCAAGGGACTTAACCATATTGTGTATATCTTCATCGCAAACAAATTCAGCAATTGTTTTAATACCGGTACGTTTAGCAAAATCAACAATGGTTTTAACCACTTCCAATGAATCTTTATGAATTTGTTTAATAATGGAACCGTCAATTTTAATAAAATCGGGTTTTAAACGAAGCAAATATTCAAAATTGGAATAGCCTGTTCCAAAATCATCGATAGCGACTTTACAGCCATATTTTTTTGCTTTGTTTATAAAACTGGTCACTTCTTCGAAATTTTCTATCCCTTCTGATTCTACCAGTTCTATTACGACACGTCCTTTGACATTACAAGTATCAAGCATACTGAAGAAATAGTTATTGCAATCTAAGGATAGAATATCTTCAATCGTTAGATTGATAGAAAAAGAGACATCCTCAAACTCAAACTTTTTAAATGATTTTTCTATAACTTTTTTTGTAATCAAATGATACTGTTTTGATTTTTTTGCAATATCTAAAAATTTATAGGGTGAGATTATCGTTTCATCTTCATCAATGAGACGGACCAATGCTTCATATTTTTCAACCACGCCCGTCTTATTATTGGCAATGGGTTGATAATGCATAATAATTCTGTCATCCTCAATCGCTTTTTTAATTTTAAGTGCCCAATGGATATTGTTTTCATATTCTTTTTCCAAAGAGAACTCATCAGCATAGACCATAAACGGGTGTTTTCGTTTTTTACCGATTGTCAATGCCATATCTGCTGTAGCAATAATTTTATCTGCATGTTCAAATGAAATTCCGATAGTAGTCTCAAGGGGAATCAATTTTTCATTAATCAACAGTGGTTTTAAACGAATCTGGGCAGAAATTTCATGTAAAACACTCAAAAATGCTTCTCTATTAATATGATCACACAGCAAAGCAAATACATCTGAACCCAATCGATAAAGATTTATTTTAGAAGCAGTGATAGATTTTAGCATATTACTAAGCTCTATAATAACTTCATCACCGATACGCTGCCCATAGAAATCATTGATTTCACTAAAATGGTCCACATCAATCAAGGCTAATGCCGGAGATTTGATAGATGTCAATGCATTCACCAGTGCAAAACGGTTTCCCAATCCCGTCAAAGCATCTGTCTTGGCAATGTGTTCAAGATTTTCTCTTTTTTCAATCAGCTCTGTAATATCGTGCCGTACAGCAATGTACTCAATAATATTTCCAAATTCATCAAACATAGGTGCGATATAGGTGTCAAGATAGTATGCAGAACCATCCTTATGCTGATTCTTCAGTATTCCTTTCCAGATCTTTTTTTGCCTTAATAATTGCCACATCTCTGTGTAAATATTTTTATCAACATCAGGATGACGTATGATCGAATGAGGCTGTCCAATCAATTCATAACGACTATACCCGCTGACTTCACAAAACTTGTCATTAGCATAGGTAATGATCCCGTTCAAATCACTTTTTGTGACAATATTATGATGATCCAATACATTTTTATATCGATCGAGCTGCTGAAGCGTATTGGTAAGATCAATATTGCTTTTTTCCAGCTGGTCAATGAGAATTCCCAGCCAACGTCTAAGAAAATACAGAAGGGATAATGCCAACAGCAATGCGATAACACCGTAAAAAAATACTTTGATAAATACCGAGTATACCTTGGCTGTATTATCGCGAATGAATATCCCTTTTGCCACTTCTTTATCCTGATAATTTTTCAAGGGTACGATAATCGTATTGTATCGGTAAAAATTATTAGGAATTTTTAGCGTATTATCAGCAGTGAATTTTGAGTTTTTTAGTTCATCATACATATTTGATGATAATCCTACATCTGCTTCAAACCAATGATTAAACAAACTTCTTTTGTAGAGCCCTTTTTTCAAGAGCGGGTGAAATGGCAATAGGACAAAACCGGATCTGTCAATCAACTCATGAAGCTCGGAAGTGAGGCGTTTAGGTTGAGACCCTATTTCTAAAGCACCTTCATATTTTCCATTGATAATAATAGGAACAGCAACGCGATATGCCAAACCGTATATCCCTATTTCAAATCCGGAATTTCCGATATGGGATTTGTGAACCGCTGCAATCATCGGGCGTTTTTTAGCAATCATATCACCGTAATGGTTTTGTTCATGCATACGTACCAAAGAATTTCCGTTTGATTCGTGCAGTTGCAGAATGATTATATTCTCACCTTTGATGGATTCCCATCGACTGTTCCATAAATTTATAATAGCAACACGGTCACGTCTTACAAAGGCTTCAGTAAATCCAGGAGTATCGATGAAATCATTTAATATCGCAATATCATTTAAACGTTGGCGCTCAAAAATTTGATTATATGCAAAACGTGAGTATTCAGTATCATTTTTGTGCAAATCAGACAATGCATGGTATTCACTATAAATAAACAGTCCTCCTGCACTTATAACAAATAGAATCATTGCAGCTGAGACTAACAACAAAGCTTTATCTTTTATGGATCTTTGAACATGCACCAAAATAAACCTCAATATATTATTATATTTTATACAAGTCTAATATGCGTTACCTTAAAATAGAATCTGAATGTCGAGTGATAATCCACTAAATAGCATAAAGAGTATAATACGCTTGAGTATGAAGCCAAATGTTCGGTAAAATGGCGAAAACAAAAGGTTATTGCAATGGAATTTAAGATCGATGCCACCTGCGGAAAAGCAAGAGCTTGTACGATAACTACCGCACATTCCACCATTCAAACACCAATATTTATGCCAGTAGGGACAGTTGCGAGCGTTAAAGCTCTCGATATGTACGATATGAATGATATTTTAGGGGCACAAATCATCCTAGCAAATACCTATCACACCTATTTACGCCCCGGTGATGAAACGATTGCCGCATTAGGTGGATTGCATGGATTTTCAACTTATCCAAAAAGCTTTTTGACAGACAGCGGCGGATTTCAAGCATTCAGCCTAAGCGATATCTCTAAGCCGACTGAAGAGGGAATCGAATTTAAAAGCCATATTGACGGTTCACGGCATTTTTTCACCCCTGAAAAAGTAATTGATATTCAAAACAATTTGGGCAGTGACATTATGATGATTCTCGATGATCTCGTAGCTCTTCCCGCAACCCAAGAGCGCATTAAAACCTCGATTGAACGGACAACCCAATGGGCAAAACAATCCATTGAGTATTTTCGCCACAAGCAATCGCTGGGGATTGGAACGCAGCAAAACATATTTGCTATTATCCAGGGTGGAACAGATTTAGCCTTCCGTACCCAATCAGCGAATGAACTGTGTGCACTGGACTATGACGGATTTGCTATTGGGGGGTTAAGCGTAGGTGAGTCCAATAGCCTTATGTACGATACGGTAGAGCATACAACACCGCTTATGCCCTTTGATAAACCGCGTTATCTCATGGGGGTTGGAACGCCTGAAGATTTGGTAGAAAACATTGAGCGCGGTGTGGATATGTTCGACTGTGTCATGCCAACACGCAATGCTCGCAATGGAACACTGTTTACCACTTATGGGCGCATCAATATCCGTGGAGCGAAGTTCAAATTTGACAGCCTGCCGATTGATCCTGAGTGTGAATGTTATACGTGTAAACGATACAGCCGTGCCTATCTTCATCATCTGTTTCGGGCTAAAGAACTGACTTTTTTCCGACTCGCATCTTTACACAACCTTCATTATTATCTTTGGTTGGTCGGTGAGGCCCGCAAAGCGATCATCGCAGGAGAATTTGTTGAATTTAAAAAGGATTTCTATGCACGCCGTCAAGCCTAAAATGGATCTTGGGGTCAACATCGATCATATCGCCGTACTGCGTGAAGCACGTAAAATCAACGATCCAGATCCACTCATGGCTCTTGCTATTTGTGCACAAGCGGGTGCCGATCAAATCACCATACATTTACGTGAAGACCGCCGCCATATTCACGATGATGATGCTTTTCGCATTATTGCTTCCTCTCCCATTCCGGTTAATTTGGAATGCTCCATTGATTCAGAGATTATCGGCATTGTATGCACTCTTAAACCCCACCGTGCAACACTTGTCCCTGAAAAACGTGCAGAAGTAACTACTGAAGGCGGGCTTGATGTCAGAGGAAGCTATCAATCAATATTAAATAGTATTAATCTTCTCAGCCAATCAGAGATAGAGATTTCTCTTTTTATTGATCCAACACCTGAAGCGGTTGAACTGTCAAAAAAACTGGGGGCGCAATGGGTCGAACTGCACACAGGAACCTATGCGAACCTCTATGCAATGCGTCACAGTGCCCTGCCCCATTCACATCATGCAATCGAATCGCTGCGTCTAAGTCGTCAAGAATTGGATCGACGATTAGCAGAAGCCTTTGAAGCGATCCGAAATGCTGCAGAATATGCGCAACGACTTGGGTTGAAAGTGGCCGCAGGACATGGGCTCAATTACCATAATGTGACGCAAATCACCGCTATTGACGCTATTACAGAACTTAACATCGGGCAAAGCATCATTGCCCGTTCTGTATTTACGGGACTTTCCCGTGCTGTTTTGGATATGAAAGAGCTATGCAAGCGTTAAAAAAGATCGCCGTCAGCATCGGCGATCTAAACGGAATAGGATTTGAAATCATCCTCAAAGCCCATGAGCAGATTAAAATGCTGTGTGAGCCTGTTTATTGTATTAATGATACGATGGCACAACAAGCAGCCGCCTTACTGAAAACCAAGATTCCTGATGACTTTAAAATGATACCAGTAGCGGGTGAATTCACGATTGCTGCAGGTGAAGTATGTGCATCCAGCGGGAAATACAGCTTTGATTCTTTTGCATGTGCGATTGATTTAGCACGCAGTAAAGCGGTAGATGCTATTGTGACCCTTCCGATCCACAAAGAGGCGTGGATGATGGCGGGAATTGATTACAAAGGGCATACGGACGCGTTGAGAGATATCTTCAATCAAGAAGCGATCATGATGCTGGGGTGCGAAAAAATGTACGTGGCGCTCTTTACAGAACATATACCGCTGAAGGAAGTGATGAACCATATGAATGCCAAAGAGTTGAGTGATTTTATGCTCCGTTTCTACCAAAGTATGAGGGTCAAAAATATCGCCGTTTTAGGACTCAATCCGCATGCCGGAGACAATGGGGTCCTGGGTGACGAAGAGACTGAGATCAAAAAAGCCATCACGGCAGTTAACACACAGCTTGGGGAGAATATCTTTGTCGGGCCGCTTGTTCCCGATGTTGCCTTTACCCCTCGAGTACGCGAGCAATTTGGGCATTATATCGCCATGTATCATGATCAGGGATTGGCTCCCCTCAAAGCGCTGTATTTTGATGAGGGTATCAATGTTTCTCTGGGACTTCCCATCATCCGTACCTCTGTGGATCATGGGACCGCTTTTGATATAGCTTACCAAAACAAAGTATTGATATTAAGTTATATTAATGCTATAAAAGCAGCCATTTCACTTATCAAGAATAACCATGTCTAAGCCAAAAGCCGTCATTGAGATTGTTGATCTCTTAAATACTTTTTTGCCCTCCAATCTTTATGCATTGGATTTTTCTGCCAGTCATTACAACTCTTTGCTTGATAAATTAAAAATTGCAAAGGATGAAAAGCTTTTTGAACTGAAAAAAGGGACGTTGATTGACGGGATAGTTGAGTATTTTAATTTGTCGTTTCAGGCGGTATCGGTAGAAATTTCTCTCCATAATTGCACTATCACCAAGCATTTTACCGACGATACGAGTTCTGAACTATTGGATCGTATGCTTTACAAACACTCCAAGCTCCTCATCGATATTTCTCAACAAAAAGATGCCTATAGAACACTGCCTTATCTGTTGTCAATACCTGAAAAGACAAGAGATTTATTGCTTAAAGGATTTATTGATAAAAATGAAAGCATGGAAAAAGCACGTAAAATGCTTCGTTTGCAAATTCAGCCAATTTTTAATCTCGGTGAACGGGATATCACTTTCTTTTTGCGCGGACGGATATGGATTCGATACTATACACCGCCCAAAAAAGTACTCGAGGGAGAAGATAAACGTTATGCAGGAGAATCACAAGAAGAGTTAGCTGCTATGTACAAGCTGTATTTTCCTAATGGCATATGGAAAGATATTGAGTCTATCTTAAGTGAAGTTCTTGAAGAGAAACTAAATTTTTCCATCATTGATAATGCAACGTTCGCAAAAACGTTTATTCCCGTCTTTCGTGGGATGATAGAAATACTTCTTATAGACGTTATGAGCCCAAATGATCGTCATAAAATCGAAGGTTTTACCGGATATATTTTACGGATATATTTTGATAAAATTCTCCTTTGTACTGCAAAAAACCTTTTACTTTTTATTGAAAAGAGAGACAAAAATGCAGAAGTTTTTATCAAAACATTTTCTGATGACACCCTCATTGACAGCAGTGGTAAAAAGACAAAAAAACATGCCATTGTTGATGAAAAACAGCAAACATGGAACTATGTTACTATTTTGTCTATTTTAATGCAGTATAAACAAGCAAAATTACGAACCGTTTCACAAAACAATATTTTATCTACAGCTAAAGGACAGCTCAAACAATCAGAAGAAAATTTGAAATTTGAAACGCATAGTCAAGAAATTCAAGAAGCAAAGATTGACAAAATCATCAAAAAAATTGCAGACAGTGAACTGGTGAATTTTCAAAACAATAAAGGAAGTGACCCTGCACAAACAAAACGTCATGAGGATCTTTTATCCATAAAAAGAACCGAAGAAAATGAGCTTTATCTTATTAAAAACCGTATTGCCAATACAATAATAGAATTGAGTAGACAAAAGAAAAAATTAAAACATGAAATAGAAGCTAAAAATATCCTCAATGAACAAATAGAACCGCTCAAAGAAACCTATGAACGTATTGCAAAAGCGCTAGCTTTAGTATTAACCAAAAGGTAAATAAAACCTATTTTTTATTAAGAAAGACGATTTTTATATTCTTCGTATCCAAATTCATGAACGATGTTGAGTGTTCCCTCTTTGGTCCAGATGGCTAATGAAGGGAGTTTTATCCCATTGAAAGTGGTATTTTTGACAAAGGTATAGTGAATCTGATCTTCAAAAATAATCTTATCCCCTATTTTCAGAGGTTCATCAAACGAATAATCACCCATAACGTCCCCTGCAAGGCAGGTATTGCCTCCAAAACGATAGGTATAGGATTTTTCACCCGCTTTCCCTGCCCCACGAACTTCTGCCCGATAAGGCATTGCAAGCGTATCGGGCATATGCGCTTCCGCAGAGGTATCGAGAATGGCAATGTCCATACCATTATGAACGATATCAAGTACGCAAGCAACCAGCGGCCCTGTCTGCCATCCTACGGCTTCACCCGGTTCGAGATAAACCTCAATGTTGTTATGCCGTGCTTTAAACGCTTTAATCACTTCTATGAGGCGATCCACATCATAGTCACTTCGCGTGATGTGATGTCCTCCTCCAAAATTAACGTATTTTAATCCATCAATATAGGAACCGAATTTGGCTTCAAATGCTTCCAATACCCCCTCGAGTGCATCGACGTTTTGTTCACAAAGGGCATGAAAATTCAGACCATCGAGCTGACCTAAAAGTGATGGATCAAAATTGGCTATTGTTGTCCCCAAACGGCTGTAAATTCCGCAAGGGTTGTACAAATCAACGGGAGAGGACGAATATTCGGGATTGACACGCAAAGAAACAGAGATAGAGGGCTTTATGGCTTTTACACGATTATAAAAGCGGTGAAATTGCGCAGGAGAGTTAAAAACAATGTCATCGCTTATACGTGCGATCTCTTCAATCTCATCGTCTTTAAAGGCAGGAGAATACGTATGAACTTCTTTGTTCATCTTTTCACGAGCAAGTTTTGCTTCATGCAAGCCGCTGGCCGTGCACCCATGCAAATATTTTCCTACAAGACCAAAGGTTGACCACATGGCAAAACCTTTGAGTGCCAAAATGACTTTTGCCCCTGATTGTATTTGCACACGCTCTAATAGCTGCAAATTTCTCTCCAAAAGAGCTTCTTCACAAATGTAACAGGGAGTGTGGGTAAGTTGAGAAAAATCAATTGGTATCATCCAAAAATCCTTGGGTTTTAATGGCGTGATTGTAGCATAAAGAGGAGTATCAGGCGGTTTCAAATCCGCCGGTTACTTTGATGTGCCATGGCTCAAATCGGACACCGAAAAGATTGTTGGCTGTATAGCGAATCGTTATGTATCCACCATCGTAAAGCTTTTTAAAGACATCCGTCTCTTGGAATTTTTCGGTGAAATTGTATTGACCCAAGCCAACTTTTCCTATATCAAAATCTCCGACACTGTGAAAGGTAAAACCCGGAGGTGCAATAGAGTTAGAGGCTAAACGAAGATTTCCCCCTGAATTGGCCATTTTTTTGACAAAAAGATGGAGTTGCTTGACCGGCAGACGAACACCTGAAGTGAGGATAAGATCATTTCCAATGAGCCGTTTGATTTGTGCATATTTTTCCGTAGCGGCACCTTTCATCAAAAAGTGCCCTGTTTTATTGATGTAAACAACATCTTTTTTAGGGGTCATTACCGTTAATTCCGGTACGGTTCGTTCACCAAAAAAACCGTATTTCCTAGGATCTCCGTAAAAAATTGATTCGACAAAAGCAACTTCTTCTTTGCTAAGCGGTATTTTGCAATTGGATGCAGTTTTCAGCAGTTCATCAAAACTGAGAATGTTAAACTGAACATAACCGACATGATTTTGAACAATGTTGAGTTTTTTAAGAAGTGACATAACCGTATTGTCGGCACTTCCGCTCGTAACTGTAGAATCTATCTCTTCTATTCTGCCCCAAAGGGCACTTGTGGCAGTAAATGCACTAAGCGCCATAAACGTTCTTCTGTTCACTTTCTCAAGTCCTCTATCTCATTAATCAGGCATATTGTAGTGTAAAAATTGGGATTTCAACCTATTTTTACGCGTATTTTATAAACAATTATTAATTTATCAGCAAATTCAGTTCCATAATACGATCAGATCATAATTTGTGTTAAAATATTACAAATTCTGGAGGATAGGAATGAGTCGACGAGATATGCACTTTTCAAACAGCCTCTATCCATCCGATCCACAAGCATTGATTGAAATGATTCGTCATTTCAATCATACCCTAGAAGAAACTCCAGAAATAATTTGGCGCATTGATATGTTCGTTACTTACGGCATTATCGTGCCGCATGGAAAATGGAGCATTTCTGGGTTCACTGCAAATATGGCGTATCGGGTTTTATCCGGCTCTCCCGTTGATGCTGTAGTGGTCATCGGGCCATCACATGATGTTGAATTTCAAGGCATCAGCATTGGAAATAATGATCTGTTTGAGACGCCGTTGGGAGATATTTCCATCGATAATGATCTTTGTCAGTATCTTAAAGATAATTTTGATATTACCCATTATCCATTAGCCCATAGAGAACACAGTACCGAGGTGCAAATGCCTTTTATTCGTCATTATTTACCTAATGCCAAAGTTGTGGAACTCGTTTATGGATTTACCACTTTTGAACTCATTGAACCCATTATCCACTATATCCTCGAGAATCGACGTTATGCTATAGTGATCAGTACTGATTTGAGTCATTTTCATACGATCGAAGACGCAAACGCAATCGATACTATGTGCATTGATGCTATCACACAAGGAGATGTTGATCTTTTGAACGATGGATGTGAAATGTGTGGTTCGGTTGCCGTACAAGCAATGCTCATGGCTGCTCAAAAAGAAGAACTAGAAGGGATACTGCTGGATTATTCCACTAGTGCAGACAGCAATGGTGATACCTCAAGTGTTGTGGGGTATATGAGCGCGCTTTTCCAAGAAAAATTATGAGAATTAATGATCATATTAGAACAATTTGTTATAATCAACCATTATTATTGAGTTGGATATTGAAGGCAGAATAAATGATAGAGACGTATATTGGTAGACAGCCTATCTTAGATTCCAAAGGCAAATGCGTAGCCTATGAACTCCTTTATCGCAGTAAGGGGACAACGGAAGCTGTTTTTTTAGACGATACGGAAGCTACTACCAGAGTTATTATCAATTTGATACACAACATCGGTGTTTCGTCGATTATCGGAGACAAAATAGGTTATATCAATGTTGATGATCATACATTATTGAGCGATGCCATTTTCTCTGTCCCTAAAGAA
The DNA here is from genome assembly GCA_030693335.1 of Sulfuricurvum sp. Lineage (GTDB taxonomy): Bacteria > Campylobacterota > Campylobacteria > Campylobacterales > Sulfurimonadaceae > Sulfuricurvum. The sequence goes on along the minus strand of JAUYAU010000012.1, from coordinate 68,730 downwards.
CAATTTGTTTTCGAGATTTTAGAATACACTAAAATGTCCGTTGCCATTATTGAGCGAGTACGCCATCTCCATGATATTGGATACCGCTTTGCTCTGGATGATTTTTCGTGTGATAATGTAAATATAGAGTATTTTAAAGCTCTTTTTCCTTTTGTTGATATTATAAAAATTGATTTATTAGCAACAGATATAGGTACTATAGATAAAATAGCAGAAAAATTCAAGCCGCATAATGTCAAATTATTGGCTGAAAAAGTTGAAGATTTAGAGGTCTTTGAACGCTGTAGAGAGGCAGGATTTGAACTTTTTCAAGGTTATTTTTTTGAGAAACCGAGCATTGTAACCGGCAAAAAGATTGAGCCATCTGTAGCCAATGCAATGGATTTGATCAATACTCTTTATACAACCAGTGATATGAACATCGTAACGCAAAAATTTTCCCTATATCCAGAGCTTACTTTTAATTTACTGCGCTATATCAACTCATCCAAGTACAACTTTAAAAATGATATAACCAGCATAAAACAAATTTTAAATCTTTTAGGACCGTCGCGTTTACGTTCATGGTTAGGATTGTTTTTATATGGAGGTTCACAAGAACGTTTGTTTCAAGATGTAATTATTAATGCGGCTACTTTTAGAGCCAATATGATGCGAGAACTGGTCAATGCGCATGGTAAGCAGGAATTGTGTGATGAGGCTTTTTTAGTGGGTAGTCTTTCCCTGATAGATACCTATTTACAAGTAGATATGCATGACATAGTCGCAAAAATTCAATTAAGCAAGTCCATCAAAGATGCATTGTTAAGCAGAGAAGGATATCTCGGAAAGTTTTTGTCAATTACTGAGAAGCTGGAAAAAACAGACAGGCTGCAAAGCATGATTGGGCATTTAGCACCAAAGATTAATTTGTCTCCTGCTCAATTATATACACTGTATTGCAAGGCTAATGATTTTGAAATAACGGCTGCTTGAGTTAGAAGTAACTTCTAGCACTCCAGCTCACGAACATTCCATGGCAAGCCTTGAGTGTTCATCTCTTCCATAAAGAAATCAGGGTCAAGCTGTTCCATATTGAATACGCCCTTCCCGCTCCATTTTCCCTCAACCATCAGCTTCGCACCGATAACCGCAGGAACACCTGTAGTATAGGATACTCCTTGTGCTTTGACTTCAGCATAACACTCTTCGTGGTCTTTGACTTGGTAAATATAAATTTTACGTTTTTTACCGTCCTTTAGGCCCTCTGCCACGATTCCGATATTGGTTTTACCTTTGGTACGAGGACCCAATGATGCCGGATCTGGCAATAAGGTTTTCAAAAACTCCATCGGAACGATTTTCATTCCTTTGTGCTCTACTTCTTTGATTCCCAACATCCCGACATTTTCTAAACATTTCATATGGGTGAGGTAGCTTTGACCAAACGTCATAAAGAAACGGATACGTTTAAGTCCTTTGATATGCTTGACCAGTGATTCCATCTCTTCATGATAAAGCAAATAGCTGTCTTTTGGACCCACTTCGGGATAGTCCCACACTTGCATAATCTCCATAGGCTCCGTCTCTATCCATGTGCCATTTTCCCAATAACGTCCTTTTGCACTTACTTCACGCAGGTTAATCTCAGGGTTGAAATTGGTTGCGAAGGCATAACCATGGTCACCCGCATTACAATCCAAAATATCAATCGTATGTATCTCATCAAAATAGTGTTTTTGCGCATAGGCACAAAAGACATTGGTGGCACCCGGATCAAATCCGCTGCCCAATAGTCCCATGATTCCTGCATCTTTAAATGCTTGATCTTTTTCCCATTGAAGTTTATATTCAAATTTTGCTTCATCAGGATGCTCGTAGTTAGCGGTATCCAAGTACGGCGTATTCGTCGCAATACACGCATCCATGATGGTGAGGTCTTGATACGGAAGCGCCACATTGATAAGGATATCGGCATTCACACGTTTGATAAGATCAATCACCTCTTGGGTATTGTCCGCATCAACGGTTGCGATCTCAATGGCGCCTTTTGGCAATTCGCTTTGAATCTCTTCACAGCGCTTTAGTGTACGGCTTGCCAAGATGATACGGTCAAACGTATTTGCGTTCATGACACATTTGTGCGCTACAACGCGCCCCACTCCGCCTGCTCCGATAATCAATACTGTTGCCATAAAAAACTCCTCAAATCATAATAAAAGTGGGTAATTATAGTCTAACCTCTCTTACGATAGTGTTACACACCCATACGCTGCTACTAAAGTCACCATCCATATAAAGCCCAGCATTGCAAGCGAGACAAATACCAAGGCCGCACCTGCATCCTTAGCACGTTTAGCCAATTCATGATGATCCAATGTGACCAAATCCACCGTTCGTTCAATCGCACTGTTCGTTATTTCTGCCATAACGGGAATGAAGAGAGAGACAGCCAAAATGGCTTGGTAATGAAAAGCAATCGGTAAGAGCCAAGCGGTAATCATCCCACAGCTAAACAAGACAATTTGCAACCGAAACGAGGGTTCATTTCGCGTTACTTCCACCAACCCCACAAGCGCATAGCGGGTATTTTTGAACAAAGTGTATTTTGGTTTATTGAGAGCCATAGGTTTCCTTTAATTGAATAATTGCTTCATGAAGTGTTTTTGCATCACTGTCAATACTCAAGGGCGAACCATAGATGATCCGTACACGGCGACGCAGCCAATGAGTCATAGGTATATGGCGTTTTGAAGCACGTGAAAAAATACTGCCGTACATACCATCAATGTAAAAAGGGATGATAACCCCTTCGATACCTTGAGCGATGATTTGAAATCCTGGGTATATCTTCCCTATTTCTCCATCATGACTTATGCCGCCTTCTGGAAATACTCCGATAATTTCATCATTATTGAGGCGTTTCTTTGCAGATCGAAAGGCATCTTTGGCGGCGGTGGATGAGACAGGGATAACGCGCCCCAGTTTCATGATCGGACGTATGAGCTTTTTGTCATAGATTGAACGTTCCATCATGTATCCGATACGCCGTTCAACGCCAATCTGCACCAAAACCCAATCAATCCAACTGATATGATTTCCTAGCAATAACACGGAACCATCTCTTGGAATATGATGGAGTCCTATGGGGATGATGTCATAACGCATGGCAAGCATATTTTCAAAAAACAGCCATAAAAGATAATCTCCATATCGTAGGATTAGCCAAATAGTACTCATCAAAGAGATAACAAACATCATCCAAAAAATAGGAATACTTTCATACCCCATCATCGCAAAGAATGTTGTGAAAGAGAGAAAAGCGGTCATGAATACGTTTTGCACCCAGTTATTTCCCGCAAGGATGAATCCAAGTTCTTTTTGCCCAGCATGAGATTGGATGAGGGCATTAAGTGAAACAATCATCATAGCTCCCCCAATACCGAAAATAAAAAAGATCACGCCAATGAGGATTAAAGAGTGTGTCAACGGAAGGGCAAATAGAGACAGAGTCAAGATCATCGAGCCCAACGGGATCAAACCGCGGTGAAGGTAATATTTACTAATATTCGATGCGAAAAAAGAACCTAGGATAATCCCAAAAGCAGCCAATGCCATAAGCCCTTGTACGACAATGGTATTTTCCTCATGCAGTGTTGATTTCGCGTATGCCCCAAATGTTGATAAAATCACTTGGGATATTGACCAAAAGAGGGATAACAATATGATAGCCTCAAAAATATTTTTATTACTGCGTATAGAGTTCCAGTTTTGGCGAAAATACGAGCCACTTAGATAACGTTTAAGATCAAATGGCTGTGAGCCAACTGGGTATTTATGCATTAAACGAAGCGTCAAAAGGTACTCAACCGCAGATCCTGCTACCAACAGCCACCCCAATGGGGCAATTTGTTGCAATATATCGGATTGAGTCTCGTAATGTTCCCTCAGTGATGTTTCAAAAAAGAAGGTATAAACCATAATCCCAGAAAGTATCGCAACCGTTGTGACAGATTGCACAACGGCATTTAATCCGCTGATGCGGTCAACACTGACCAGTTCAGTGATGTATCCGTATTTTGCAGGAGAATACAGAGCACTTTGCGCAGCAAGCATAAACGTTAAAGCAAAAGCACACCAAAACCAACCTTGATAATACGAAAGTGTAATCCCGAAAGTAATTACAATCGCGGCAAATGCTCCGTATTGCATAACTTGAGCTTTAGAAAAGCGTTGTGAGATATAACCTGCGGGAGTCAGTAAAAAAATAAAGGGTAAGAGGATAAGAGCATTTAAAATGGAGGTCAGAACGATTTGTTCATGGCCGTCATAGATTTTAAACACAGTGTTTTGAATGATAATTTTATGCCCCAAATCGGTAAAGGCATTGAGAAAAAGAGCGAGTAGATAAGGGATAGCCCCCTTATGCTTCCAAAGGGAAGTTTTCACCCTAATACCGTGCTCCACCCTTCATAATGGCCATGTTCTTGCAATACCGCATCGTACAGCATTAAGGTCGTTTCTTTGACCTTCTCAGGTGAGATAGACTCCGTTTTAACCACAATTGCACCATAGGTATGGTCACTGTCATTATCCTCTATGTACTCTTTGAGGTTAAAACCATAAGAACGCAAAGATTGTAAAAAACGCTCAAGGGCACTTTTAGTTTGAAAATAACAATAATGCTCCACTTCTCGTTCAAGGCTTAGATCATCCCCGGCTTCTAGGAGTGCCTCAACGGTATGCCGATTTTGAATGGTCAATGCAATATAAGGATCCGGATAAAGACGTTCAAGATACATTTCCCATTTACCGTCTCTTGCAGTTGAGCGTTCATAGGCATAGGATTGATGCCGTCCCATTACTTGAGCAGCTAAATTTTCAAATATTTTAGGTGACGGTGCATAAAAGTAAAGCTCACACCATCCGTCTTTTGCAACAGTACCTGCATAAGAGGCGTCAAGTTGTGTTTTTAATGTCTCAATCAAATCATCACGAAAAGCAATAAAATGAACATCCAAAGGATCGCTGTTTTTTACAAAGAGCCATAATAAATAAGGTTTTTGGGCTTGTGGCGCATCATCAAACAATGCCAGATCAACTTCACAACGAGCCTCCTGTCCCTCTTCATCCGTAAATTCATAAAATTCTATCATTAGCGTTTCCATATTTTTTTGATATTTTATCTAAACATCCCTCATTCAGAGGTGTAGCTTTGGTGCAGTTTTACTTTATGCGTTAAATCCAATACTTCCTTGGGTGAAACATGCTGATGAGGTTGATCTTGCTGGCTAAGCATTTGCGTAAAAAGCTGCATTTGTGCGATTGCTTCATTGGCAACATTTTCCAGATGTTCACGCATCTCACGGTGTTCTTGCTTTTCATACCCCTCAAGAGTTACGATCAACTCTGTGAGCTTGCTTTTTGCCATTATAAACTCTTTATGCAGTAATTCAGCCGCACTGAAAAGATGTCCCAGGGGCTTAATGGATTCATTGAGTTCTTTGCTGTTTTGACTCATTTCACGCATGTGGTTGGAGGAAAGAACCATTTGTTGCATTATCAGCTCACTTTGCTCTCTCGATCCTATAAGGATTTTTTCATTTTCCAATAATGTAGTTACTATGCTTTCACTTTTTGCACCAATGGTCTGGATATTACGTGAAAAATCATGGATTATACGCGAAAACTCTTCTTCGAGATGCATAATCACAGATTCCATTGATTGAGATTTTTGGAGCTTTTGGAGAAGAGATTTAATCTGCATCAATTCTTCATTAACCTCTTTTTTATCCTCAGATGAAATTTTTGCCGCATTTTTTAGCTGGTTGAAATGGTCTTGTTCAGAAATACGTAAAAGATCGATGTGACGATGAACAACATTATCCAAACTTGGCAGTTCATTTAATGTAAACTCTTCAAATTTTTCCATAGCAACTTGTTGTTTTGTCAAAATTGATTCGATCTTTTGAATAAAAAGTTTTTGATTATTTTGAATAATGTTAAGTGCGTCAATTTCCTCTTTAAACAAACTTTTAAGTTGTACTTGCGTGGAGTCTTCCATCTGGGTAACTTGCCCCATCTGTCCATGCAGAGAACTAAAAAGGGCTTTAAGCTCCCTCACTTCATCATCCATATTTTGAATACGCATATTGTCTTCATGATGATTGGATGCTTGCTGGGTTTGGCTCATAACACTCATAATGGCAGATAAAATAACCCCTACAATTACCGTAAGCAGTGATTCACGAAGAGCAAGTAGCCACCCTTCACTATCTGCCATCATAACAAAATGAAGCAAACCCATAATCATCCCAATGCCAATAACGATAGGTGTGTAATTTATTTTATTGCGATCTTTATATACATTAATATGACGTAAAAAAAGTAATGACATTATGACAATAGCAATTAACAAATCAATCTGCAGCATCACTTATCTCCTCTAAAATAATCGTTGACAGCTCTAATGGGTCTGAAACCTTATAATCACCGGCTCCGTCCTCACTAAAGCCCCATGTGGCAAAAATAGAGCTGATATTAGCATTACGTGCGGCTTCCATGTCTTTTGTATTGTCACCTATCATCCATGCACGATCACGTGAAGCAACAAAACCATGATGTTCCAAATGAATTTCAAGCATCTGGGGATCGGGCTTAGGAAATGCTACATTATCTGCGCCAATAATATGGGTAAAGTAGTTTGAGAGATTTAAATGGGAAAGCATCCGTTTTGCAAACTTACTCGGTGCATTCGTAGCGACACCCAGTATACACCCTTGGGAGTGCAATTTGTGCAAAACATCGCTAATTCCCTCATAAGCGCGGACATTTTGGATGCATTGGGTGTGATAGTGTTCTTCGAATAATGCTTTTGCCTGCTCATCATAATGTTGTGTTTCGTAAAATAAAAAAGCAAGGTTACGCTGGCTTGCATTAATAGCATCCACCACAAATTGCTGGCTTAAATCATTCAATCCGTAATGATGATGACGAACGTAGTTTATTGAGAGTGTGATATCTGTAGCGGAATCAATCAGTGTCCCGTCCATATCAAAAATCACAATACGCTGCATCATCGCATCTTTTCGTACAGCTCTTTAAGTGTTTGGACAAACAAAGGGTGATCGTTAGGACATCGAGATACACGGTATTCTTGGAATCCAAGCTCATGAGCTATTTCAGCATATTCAATCGAGAGCTCAAAATCGGTTTCAGAATTATCAATCGTAAATGCAATAGGGACAATAATAACTTTTTTCTTAGTAAGTGCATGCAGCATTGATTCCAACGAAGGTTCGAGCCATTTCATAGGTCCTACTTTTGACTGATAGGCTAAATGAACCCCGCGAAAATAGATCCCCTCACGGTGAAAAATATCTTTCATGATCTCAACATGGGCAGCTACTTGACGCTGATAGGGATCACCGCCATCAACAATCTTTTGCGGTAATCCATGCGCCGAAAAGATAAGCTCAAATTCATGAGGGTCATCGTTTTTTAAAGACTCTTTGATTAGAGCCAAAAGGCATTCATTATAGGTTTTATTGGTAAAAAAGTGTTTAATTTCCACCATAATCGGAAACCAGCCCATTGAACGTGAAGTAATCTCGAAGTCATCAATAGAGGAAGCCGTAGTGGTACTCGAGTATTGCGGGTACAAAGGAATCAGATAAACCTTTTGAATCCCTTGAAGCTTTAGTTTTGCACAGACTTCATGAGCCATAGGAGGCGTATATCTCATCACAAAATCAACAACAACTTCCGGATCAACTTGAGCTTGAAGCTTCTCAATTAATGCTTTGGTATGATCTACAATAGGAGATTTACCACCAATGCTTCGATATATTTCTTGTGATTTTTCTGCACGAAACAGTGTAATCATACCTGCAATAAAACGGCGCAATAAATTGCTTTTGGTACGAATGATCGCAGGATCATTGAACATATTGGTTAAAAACATTTCTACTTCACGCAGATTATTGGGACCACCCATATTCAGTAGTACGATTGCCTCTTTCATCTTGCCTCATTAACGGTTTGTTTATAGTCGTAGTGTACCATAACGTATTATGAAACTTGTTAATTATAATAAATCATAAAGCTTTTTAGCATATAATGAACCTTAAGTAAATAATTATTCTGTACAGTAAGGAGGAAGAATGATAAAAAGGTGTTTAACACTCTCATTATTGATCCTCAACAGTGCCCTGCAAGCTGACTCAAATATGCGGCGAGAGCCGTCACTTTTTTTAGAATATGAACGTGAAGTCACTCGAACCATTGATACCACTCAAGATGAACCCAATCCTTTTAAAAAAATAATTGCTCCTATAACTCCCAAAGCACCGATTCAACGACAAGTTGTACTCACAGAACCTGTAAAACCACTTCCACCTTCTGATAAACCTGAAATTGGAAATGATGCTTTGCCTTTTCTAGTGATAAGCAAACCAGTTTCACCATCAATTGCTGTCCCTATAAGCTGTCCCACTATCCCAGACAGTACCGTCATTGCAAAAAATGAAGAGAAATCAAAAAAATCTTTATTTGAAAATATACATTCAGTCAAAGATCGCATCATGGCACGCGCTAAACAACTTCTTGGAACTCCGTACGGTTTTGGAAACAAAGAAGTTGCACAAACCGATTGTTCAGGATTCACACAACTAGTTTTCAGCCAATTTGGGGTTTCACTTCCGCACAGCGCAGCCGAACAAGCTCAATATGGTAAAGAGGTTGACAGCAATGACTTACAAGTAGGAGATTTGATGTTCTATCGCACCTACAAAGACGAACCTTCACATGTAGGTATTTATGCGGGTGATGGACAAATTATTCATGCGTCTTATAAAAACAGACGTGTTCAATACGATGCTATTAACAAAGGGTATTACAAGCAGCGTTTTATGTATGCGAAACGGCTTGCCCTCAATAACTATGATGCGTCAAGTGAATAAGGAATAGTTTATAAATGTCAGCTTTATACTCAATTCTTGATAAGCATTGGCTCTGGAAAGAGATTAACAGCAAGCTTGAATTGAGCAGTCCTGCATATACTTATTGGAATAACAGCCGCCATATTAAACTCAATCGCTACGTTTTTATCGAAAAAAACACCCTTCCTCAAAAGTACGAATACATTGAATCTTCACTCACTGATCTCTCAGGATGGCTTCCTACCAACTATGCAGCATCGAGTCTTAGTATGGACAGTCATATATTTGCGTATAAAAAGATGCGTTTGTACAATCAATTCGAATACAAATACGTTAATGACATTAAATTTGTCAATCTAAAACGTTTTTTTACCGAAAATGGCATTGCCCTGACTAGAAAAAGTTATGTTCATTTGGGGCGCCTTAATGATTTATCTATTACTGCAGATTCACGCTTTTATCGAATCGACGATAACTACGGGGTTGTAGTCTACGATTAACCCTTTTTTCTCTTTGCCCACCTAGAAAAATAGCGTGAAGGAGAGATAGCCTCATCAAGCGGTATTCCATCCGCTAAGTACTCTTTGAGACATTTTGCAAGGTATGGAGCTAAAACAAATCCATATCCGCCTGAACCATTAATCATAGTGAGCTGGGGATAATAAATGAATTCTTTAGGGTCAACGGCTTTACCGTGTTGTAGATGGGGATGTAATGCCTGTGTCGCACTTACATCCACCAAGCTTCCTAACATCGGCATATAGTCATTGGATCCGCTGCGCAGACCCGTATAGTCTTTTAGTATTTTAATATTATATAATTTTAATGTTTTGAGTGCTTTTTCTATGAGCTCTGAGCGTCCTGCTTCAATATCATATGTAATATCAAAATCAAATGGGGAGTAATGAACATTATGAGTCGCACCTATGGCGATAACACCCTCTTTTAACGTGGGTGAGATGGACACAAAATGATGAAAAATATGCGGAATGTCTGTGGAGGTCGTAATATCGATACGATGCCCCCAAATACCGCGTAATCCTACATAATCGACTGGTAAGATTTTAGGATAAGCACCGATAGTTAATACCAGGTGAGATGACTGTAAGTCTCCGCAATGCCACATATTGTCACGGTAAAATGGAGATTGAATGTCTAAACGGTAAAAATCGATTCCCTCTGCTAATGCTTCGCATGCAGCGCGCGCATCTACGATAGCGCTTTTTTCAAGATATACAGGTTCTTCATTATCCTCTTGACTCATGTGCACAAGAGGTTTTAGGAGGGTATGGGATGGTAAGACATTGGTATAAAACTCAATGGCCTCATTATATGCCACATCCATCAGCTCTTTGAGAGGTCCTTGTTTATGAAACTTCGGAGAGATAAACGCACCTGCCGCACCGCTGCCACCCGCTGCAATCCCTGTTTTATCGACTAATGCGACTCTCAATCCTGCTTGTGATAAAAAATAGGCACTGGTGCAGCCATTTATCCCTGCACCAACAATGATTACATCATAAGGTAATGTTTTTGATGTCGGCAATTGCGTATATCTCTTGATAAATCATTCCGACAAGCGCCTTTCGGTTGGCACGTACTTGAAGATCCTCAGCGTTGACCATAACCTTATCAAAGAAACTGTTCAATAAATCCTTCAGTCCAAAAAGAGCGTCTAACCGTTCTTCGAGTGTCGTATGTTGATCTTTTATGACCAAAGAAGCGGCCTCATACAAGTGACGCTCTGCATCTTCGTGAAGGAAATCAGGATCGACAGCAAAGGCATCGCTCATGTCTTCGTCTTTTAAAATATTGGAAACGCGCTTAAAGGTTGAGAATGCTTCAAGAAACATATCAGATGATGCTATGCTATTAACCGCCCGTATTTTACGATCCAATGCGAGAACATCAAGCTCAACGGCGGTATCTTTGACAACCACCGATTGAATAATTGAAGGATTGACTCCGACATAGGCACCTCCAAGTCGTTCGATAATAAAGGTCTCAATATTTTTCTTATACTCTTTGCCAGTCGGATAATGGTGAGCCAAACGATCAATAAGCGTAGAAAAATTCAAGGGGATTTGATGCTCTACCGCGATTTTAATCAATCCATTGACCGCACGGCGCAGTGCAAACGGGTCACGTGATCCCGTAGGGATTTCACCGATACTAAACATTCCGATCAAGGTGTCCAGTTTCAGTGACATCGCAACAATAGCACTCAGCGAAGTGCTAGGCAGTGCGCTTTCTTCACCGTTTGGCAAATATTGTTCTTTGATCGCTACGGCTACGTCATTGGACTCGCCAAGAGCAAGTGCATAGTAATATCCCATAAGCCCCTGCAACTCAGTAAATTCATAGACCATTTCGCTCATCAAATCAGCTTTTGCCAAATCCATCGCACGCATCAAAGCGGTTTTATCGATATACATCGAAGAACCGACTAAATCGTACAATGCTTGTGCAACCATTTTTTCGCGCTCGATTTTCTCCGCTAAGGTTCCCAAGCCGTTCATAAACACAATTTTTTCTAAGCCCGTCGTTACAAGACCCTTTTTGAGATCGTTTCGGTAAAAGAAAAGAGCATCACTCAAACGTGGACGCAATACGCGCTCATTGCCTTCTATTACTTTGCTAAAGTCATCACATAGGGCATTGGATACGACACAAAACGCGTTTATCAGCTTGCCGTCTTTGAATACCGGGAAATAGCGTTGATGCTCTTTCATTGAGGTGATAATGACTTCAGGGGGAAGTTCCAAAAAGGTTTCGTCAAAACTACCGATTAACGGTGTTGGATGCTCAGTAATCGCGACGACTTCATCCAAAAGGTCAGCATCTACCTCGATCGTAATCCCCTGCTCTTTTTCAAGTTTGGCAAAAGCGGCCAAAATATGCTCACGTCTCTCCTGAGGAAACAAAGTGACCGACCCTTCTTTAAGCAAATCAAAATAATGGTGAATAGAGTCAACCGATTTCGCTTCAAAATGGCTGATACGATGCACATAGGTATGCGCTTTTGAGGCTACGCCAAAGAGCTCAACATCCACTTGATTCTCACTCAGCATAACATTCACCCAACGGATTGGTCGAATAAAGCTTTCAGTGTTGCTGCCCCATCGCATTGATTTTCCAAAATTGAGGCTTTTGATCCATTGCTCAATCATTTCACCCAAAATCTCACTGCTTGCTTTTCCCTGTACGGTACGGCTAAAATAAAGAACTTCTTTACCGCCCTTTTGCGCTTTGGAGAGCTGATCAAATTCGACACCGCATTTTTTTGCAAAGCCCAAAGCGGCAGGAGTCGGAAGACCGTCTTTAAGCGCCATTTCGACAGGTGCGCCGTAAAACTCTTCTACTCTATCGTCTTGTTGGGTTTTGAACTCGCGATGCCATAGGACGAGGCGTCTTGGTGTGTAATAAAATTCAAACTCTCCCAAAAGACCATTTTTTTCCAGTACGGCGACCCATTTTTTTTCTATTTCATTCAATTCTTTGAGCAAAGGAACCGCAGGAAGTTCTTCGACACCGATTTCTATCAAGAGTGGCTTTAGCATAATTATTCATCCAAATAGTATTTTAATATAGCCTTTATTCTATCTATAAATTGGTTAAAGCAGGCTGTTGCTTTGATGAAAATTAAATAAGATATAAACTATCCTCTTTAGGGAAGTTTAAAAGTTTAGCGGTGTACAATGCCCTATTCATAATTAAAAAACACAAGGAGAATTAACATGCCAACAATTAACAAATACGTTGATATTGACACTGTAGAAAGAGAAGCAAAAAAAGATCTTATCGATCGTCACTCACCATTTATCACTGTTGTAGGTGAAGCTAAAAAAGGTCAAATGCTTGCAGTAAATGTAAAAATGGGTCAAGAGTACACGCATCCAGACGATTTTGATCACTACATCGAAAGCATCACTCTTTTTAATGGTGACACTAAATTGGCTATGACGACTTTTGTACCAGGAACACTTGGTAACGAAAAATCTCATGCTGAAGTAACATTCAATATCCGCCCAATGGGTAAAAAATTGACACTAGTTGCACATGGTTACTGTACAAAACACGGTATCTGGGAGTCAACTCCAGTTGTTGTTGAAGTTGAAGAAGAAGCTTCAGCTTGCTGCGGCGGCGGACACTGTTCATAACCCTATTTTGACCCTTTTGGGTCAAGCCTAATTTTCCCTACTCTTCATAACTTTTTTACAACTTTAATTCACTATAATACATTATTACATATTTAATTAATACTATTAAATGAGATTTTATGGATTTTCACTTTATTGGCAGGCAGCCTATTATTGATCATGATGGTGATATATTTGCCTATGATCTATATTTTTCCATTTGTGGTGATAAAACTGTCTCATTACGCGCCTCCGTATCTACTTTGATTTCCAGCTTATTAAATACATACGGTGTGAAAAACATACTAGGTGAACGCCCCGGTTTTATTCAAATCGATCATACTGTATTACTCAGCGATATGGTTGAATCAATTCCTAAGGAACATTTCATTCTCTCCATACTTGATTCCACTGTCTTAGACAAACGGGTTTATCATAAAATTATTCAGTTGTATAATGAGGGGTATCAACTCGCTTTGTATGATATTACGTTAAATTCCATTCCTAAATTAAAAAAATTAAAATACCTGTTTCCCTATATCACGTACCTCAAAATTAATATGAAAGATTTTTCACAGCAATACCTCAGTAAATTAAAAAAAGCCATCGAACCTTATCCTATTCATGTGATCGGTACCCATATAAACAACTATAATCTCTATGGAACCACTCTTGGACTCAATTTTCGCTATGTTCAGGGAAATTATTTTAGTGAACCCGAATCCTTTAAACATGAAACTCAAGATGCCAATACCTTTACAATTATTCAACTCTACAACATGTTAATGTCTGATGTTGAGATACAAGAATTGGTTCGTATGTTTGAAATACATTCTGATTTGACACTTCAACTGCTTCGCTATATTAACTCTCAGCATTTTAATTTGCAAAATCATGTATCTTCGATTCAACAAGTATTGACCTTATTAGGACGCAAAGCTCTAAGCAGCTGGCTGATGCTTCTGATTTATGGAAAATCTGTGAACAACTCAAAATATCAATCACCGCTTCAACTAATGGTACAGAATAGAGCAATGGTGATGGGGAAACTCTATAGGCTGATATATCCTAATGCCAATAAAGAGGAGGAAGGGAAAGTATTTTTTGTGGCAATTATGTCTCTGTCCAGTGCCGTTATGTCACTGCCATTATCATTAATATTAAAAGAAATGAAACTTTCTTCTGAACTTATTGAGGCCCTACTGCAACGTGAGGGACTATTGGGTGAATTACTATCATTAGCGGAGAATATTGAGAGATTTGAAGTAGAAACAATTCAAGAGTTTATCGAAAAACATCATTTGAACCCTCAGTCTGTTTTTTCACTTCTGCGAGAATCCATAACGAGCGTCAACAAATTTGAGTCTTCTATCGCATAAATAACATTGGATTTCCACTCTATTTTTCTAGCTCAAGTGCCAATTCTGAAAACACACGAGCTTTGGCAATGTTGTATCGATATACTTGTCCACTTTTTTCAAGCAACCCTATTTTTTGATTCAGATGTGTCAATGAGGTTATCAAAGAATTACGATTTTTAACCACTTTTCCCTTTTCATCAGCACTTACTTCATTCTTCATGCCGACGTAATTTTTCATATGATTCACATAGCCGTTTGTTGTCTCTAGCGCATCAGAAATACTCTGCATAGCAGATGCCATGGTTGATGTAGATGAAGAAATTTCCTGTAATGAAAGTTCTAAATTTCTCGCATCAGAGAGTAGTTTTGTATCGCCATAAACGGCTAATTTTGAAATTTCCGCCGATGTAGCCGTTTTTCGATTTAGTTTCTCAAACTCATCCAAAAAAGTATTAGAACTTAATTTGTATTGGTTAAATGCATTGGCTGTCTGACCAAGATTTAGCGCAGTTTTTGAAACGAGCTTCGTCGTACTGCATACTTCTCCTGCATACGGGATTGGTATAAATCGTGCAACATTACTGATTTGCGCACTTGATTTAAACATATCAGAATATTCACTTACGGTTTTGCTCAACAAAAACATACTGATTTCAAACGATTTGTTGTTTTGTTTCTCTTCACGCAGCGCTTTGGCTACTTGTTCTAAATGATTAAATCCATAGACATTGAGCTTTTCGAGATTGATACATGACTTTTGAACTGAAGGAGCAGGAGAAGGGTTAGTGGCAATGTTAGTAGTACAACCTGAAAAAATCAATACTATGAGTAAAAAGAGTGATGAATATTTCAATACAATTTCCTTTTTTTGAAATTATATCGATTCTCGTTTACAATTTAATCCCAAATTTCCCCAAGATCAAGATCATCAAATAATAAGCGGTAACTGTAGCAATGACCGCCACACCCATGCTGGAATAAAAACCTACCCCTTTTTTGATCAAAATAGGAAAAATAATAAACAATGTCATTGACGGCGCAATCAGCCAAACGATTCTATTTGAAAATTCAACGGCACTGGTACTGCTGTCAGTATCAACATACATCCACGTCATTGCCAATATTGAGACTAAAGGTATTGCCGCTAACAGCGCACCTGCCAAACTGCTTCTCTTGGATATTTCAGATATAAGGACTATTAGAAGCGTTGTGATTATGAGCTTTGTTATGTAATAGGTCAATTGAAGTTCCTAAATATCATGAAATTTCTCCCTAGTTTAGGACAACACTGCTTAAAATAGTATTTGATTTTTTATTCCGCTTGTACTATTTTATAAGTGCATGTTTAACAAGTAAATCTGCTATTTCAAAGCTTGCATCGACAAACTCTAACTCCGGAAGGTCTCTCATGCTTTTTCGCTCATCAGCACTGTCAATTTTGACAATAATATTAGCTTCTTTACTGTAACCAAGCACCGCTTCACTAATCAACCGTCTGGTGTGTTCACTGCTCATGGTGATAATGATAGCTTTTGCCTCTTTCACCATCAATGACTCCAAAACAGGTTGTTTATTTAAGTGGCCAAAATAAGCCATATATCCAAGTTTTCTAGCATGTAATACGTGTTTTAAATTATCGGATATAATAATAAAATTTGCCCCTTTTGCCTGTAAAGAGGCAGCAACAATTTTACCAAGAATTGCAAATCCGGCAACAATAATGTGACCTTTACGCTCTATGGGAGTGATGACGTCCGATTCGTAGTACTCTTTTTCGAAGTATGATGAAAGCTTATAAATATTTCCAATAATGAATGGGGTCAGAATCATCGATATCACACTCACGAGTATCAAAAAACTCGCCATTTCTTGCGATATAAGCTTTTGTCCCCCTGCTAGGGTAAAAATAGCAAAGGAAAATTCTCCAATCTGAGCAAGCGCAAGCGCTGTTTTGGCCGAGGTATTTTTATCGGAGTTTCGTCGTATGATGGCATAAATAGCAACCGCTTTGAAGAGCATGGCAAAGATAAATACAAACGTGATGATATGAATGTTTTCAAGAAAATAGTATAAATCAATTTTAGTCCCCACACCAAAGAAAAAGGCACCAAGAAGCAGATCTTTGTAGCTGGCAATATCGGATTCCACTTTGACGTTGTAACGTGTATCCGCGATGATCATCCCTGCAATAAATGCTCCCAGTGAATAGGTAAATCCCATACTGTGTGCAAGAAGTGAAGCTCCGATAAGAATCGAAAACACAGAGCCCAAGAAAAGTTCTTCCAGCTCAGTTTTTGCAGAAAACTGTAACAATGCATTGACAATCTTGTCACCCAACGTAAACATGAATACCACAACAAATACGGCTGAGATGAGAGTTTTAACAAGGACTTCACCAAGAGAGAGTGTGTCATTGGATAAAAAAGTGATCAGAAGTAAAATAGGGATGACAGCGAGATCCTGAAAGATCAAAATTCCCATCGATTTTTGTCCGTATGGGGTGTGTATGTCTTTGGAGTCTTTGAGATAGGTGAGCACAATGGCCGTGGATGAGAGTGAAAAAGCCAAAGAAATAATAAGAGATGTATTGAAATTGAGTCTAAAGAGATAATATGAGAGAATAAAAATAACAAAGACGCTTAGAATGACCTGCAACAGGCCATTTGTAAGGAGAATCTCTTTCATCTTTTTGATTTTATCTAAACTCAGTTCAAGTCCGATGGTAAACATCAAAAAGACAATCCCGAACTCTCCTATCAAATCCAATGAATCATTTGCAAGTCCATTAAATCCAAAAAGAGTGCTGATAATGGTTCCTGTCGCAATATAACCAATGATATGGGAGATACCAAATTTTTTCAGAATAATATTAAGAACAGTTGCGATGGTAATCGTTAAAAAGATTGATAAAAGTAAATTTTCCATACGATAATTATAGTGTATTAGACCCTCTTATTGTATTTAAAATCTACACAAATACAGAGAAACTAATAACTTCCCTCTCCCACAGCAATCACATAATTCTCATCCATTTCAACAGCAGTGAATGAGTGCTTTCCACAGAAACTTTCATTCATTTCCTGTGCCCATGCCCGTGCAATACGCATAGCATTTTCTTTGTCATCCAAAGTCTTGATCTGCGGCATTTGTTTTCGTCTTGCACAGGCACATAGTTTTTCAACAACAACATGATGATCCATTATATTTCTCCAATAGTGGTTTGAAAAAATAATGCATATTGTGTTCTAGGAAAGCGGTGTGGTTTGGAAAACGAAATACAGTTCGTCTTTGAGGATATTGAGGTGTTTGATCACATTGTCGCGGCGTGTTTCATCGAGGATAAAATGCTGATCGATTGAATCGTATATCTTATCGATATTGGCATACGCTTCTTGTAACAGTTCAGTTTTTATTTTATCTTGTACAGACATAGTAAGATCTTTGTATGAAGGTATCTCCCAAGAGGGAGAAAATAACCTTAGCGGATAAGGTCGAAGAAGTAGTCGGTGGTTGCGATACCTTTGGTATCTTCATCCAACTGGTCAAGAACTTTGTTCGTGATCCAAGTAAGAAGGTTCAACGCACCGTCGTAACCGCTGATAGAGTAACGGTGCAGGTGATGACGATCAAAAATCGGGAATCCGATATAGATCAACGGAGTACCTGTGTCACGCATCAACTCTTTTCCATAGCTGTTACCGATCATGAAATCGACAGGCTCAGTATAAAGAAGTGAACGCATGTGCCACAAATCTTTTTCAGCCCATACATTCAAGCTGTCTTTTGCCGGAGATGTATCAAGCATTGCTCTCATCTCTTCTTCCCAACCCTTAGGAGCATTGTGACAAAGAACGTGAGTTGGCTCTGCACCCATCTCTAACAAGAATGATACTGCACCGATTAGGAAGTCAGGATCACCCCAGATAGCGAATTTTTTACCGTGCATGTACGGATAACTGTCTTGCATAGCATCAACCAAACGGCCGCGCTCTACTTTTAGCTTTTGTGGTACTTCTGTACCGGTTAGTTCGGAGAGTTTCATAACAAACTCATCTGTCCCTTTGAGACCGACTGGATTGCTGAATCCACCAGCATGCTTCCATCGTTTCTCAACCATTTTCATGGTTTTGGATGTAGCGTATTTTTGCAACGAAATTGTTGCGCTTGAATTGATACAATCTCGTGCATCATCCAATTTTGTTCCGCCTTGGAACATCTCGTATTGACCTGCAGGCATGTCCCACTGATCAGAGTGATCGCCCAACATTATATAGTCTGTTCCGAATGCTTCTACAATCGTTTTGACTGAGCGAAGTGAACCAATGTACGTTTCAAAACCAGGGATGATGTTGATACGTTTTTTTGTTTCACCTTTTTGTCCTTCAGTGAGTTGAGACATAATGCCGTGCATCATGTTGTCATATCCAGTGATATGGCTACCAACAAACGATGGAGTGTGTGCAAATGGAATTGGGTATTCTTCCGGCAAATATTGTCCGCCATCCTCTTCTTTTGCCGCGATGATAAATGCCATTAAGTCATCTCCGATAACTTCTGCCATACACGTAGTAGAAACAGCGATCATTTTAGGCTTATAGACTGCAGCACAGTTTTTCAGACCCTCTTTCATGTTTACCAATCCACCAAATACCGCAGCATCTTCTGTCATAGAATCCGATACACATGGTGTAGGCTCTTTGAAATGACGGGTAAAGTAACTTCTGAAATACGCAACACAACCGTGTGAACCGTGAACGTAAGGCATAGTACCCTCAAATCCAAGTGCAACCATGACAGCACCAAGAGGCTGACATGCTTTTGCAGGATTGACAGTAATAGCTTCACGGGCAAGATTTTTTTCACGGTAATCCCATGATTCAGTCCATGCTTGAACTTCTGCTACTCTTGCAGGGTTAATTGCAAGCATAGAAGATTCGAATTGTTTTTTGTTTGCGAGTACATCTTGATACTCAGGTCGTTTAAACAGGTCTTTCCCGTTTACGATTTTTTCTACTTCTTGCATGACGTCATCCTTCCTGTTCCCATGGTGCTTTTGAATGCGCCCATACTGGTGAGTTAATTGCTAAATCCATATCTTGTGCGAAAATCGCGAATCCGTCGTATCCGTGGTATGGACCGCTGTAATCCCATGAGTGCATTTGGCGGTATGGGAGACCCATCTTTTGGAATACATACTTCTCTTTGATCCCAGAAGCTACTAGGTCAGGCTGAAGTTTTTTAACGAATGCTTCAAGCTCATACTCGTTGACGTCATCGTAGATAACGGTTGAACGGAAAATCTCTTCTTTTGTACGTTTGTAGTCGTCATCATGAGCGAACTCATAACCTGTACCGATTACTTCCATACCCAAATCTTCGTATGCACCGATAACGTGACGAGGGCGCAGACCACCGACGAACAACATAACGGTTTTACCTTCAAGACGAGGCTTGTATTTTGCGATAACCGCATCGATCATCGGTTGATATTTAGCGATCACTTCTTCACATTTTTTCTGTACAGACTCATCAAAGAATGCCGCGATTTTACGGAGAGACTTAATGGTTTGTGACGGTCCGAAGAAGTTATACTCGATCCAAGGAATCCCGTATTCTTTCTCCATGTGACGACTGATGTAGTTCATTGAACGGTAGCAGTGAAGCAAGTTCAATTTCACTTTTGGTGTCAATGCCATCTCTTTGAGCGTTGCATCTCCTGACCATTGTGCTACAACACGAAGACCCATCTCTTCAAGAAGGATACGACTTGACCATGCATCACCACCGATGTTATAGTCACCGATGATAGCAACATCATATTCTGTTGCAATAACATCGCTTGTGTCTACGTTGACTTTAGCATCAAAAACATAGTCACGAACTGTGTCATTTGCGATGTGGTGACCAAGTGATTGAGAAACACCACGGAAACCTTCACAGTTTACTGGAACGATCGTTTTATCGATCTCTTTTGCTTTTGTTTTTGCAACTGCACCGATATCGTCCCCGATCAAACCGATCGGACATTCGGACTGAACCGTGATACCGTTATTCAATGGGAAAAGCAATTCGATTTCATCGATACATTTGCCCAATTTTTTATCTCCACCGAAAACGATGTTGTTCTCTTGGAAATCCGAGCTAAAATTCATCGTTACAAAGGTATCAACACCGGTTACACCGATATAGTAGTTACGACGACCTGCACGGCTGTATTGTCCGCATCCGATTGGACCGTGAGAGATGTGGATCATGTCTTTGACAGGACCCCATACAACCCCTTTTGAACCCGCATATGCACAACCGCGTTGGCTCATAACACCCGGGACGGTTTTTTTGTTTGAGCGGACATCACCGCACGTTTTTTGATTTTCATCGTTTGGAGATCCAACACCCAAGTGTTTTTCACGGTTTTTCGCCGCTTTTTCAGGATACGCTTTTAAGATCTCTTCAATGGCCGCTTTTTGTTTGGCTTCTAGTGACTCTGGTCCCATAATACACCTCTTCCTTACGCGACTTCAATACGGAACTGTTCCATATTATCGAGGTGATGACACAATTTCATTGTTTCATCATCAGCTGCATCAACACGTTTTGAAATTGCTGACATTTGATAACGATTCATGTAG
Organism: Sulfuricurvum sp.; assembly: GCA_030693335.1. GTDB lineage: Bacteria > Campylobacterota > Campylobacteria > Campylobacterales > Sulfurimonadaceae > Sulfuricurvum. The sequence continues at coordinate 47,683 of JAUYAU010000012.1, read as the reverse complement.
ATCATGTACTTTTGCGCTTTTTCAGGGTTCTCTTCTTTGAAGTAATGAACCATTGCTCTAAACAAAAAAGTATCTTTGTTTGTGTAGCTCAACCACTCTTTATCTCTCTCTTTTGTACCCATTAAAAGTTTGATCTCTTTGACATCACTGATATCAACCTCGGCAATTTTTTCTGCAACTAATTCGTCTGGAATTTGATTCCCCATTGAAGCTGGGAAGTGAAAACCTAATACAAACATCTAATCTCCTTTTTCTGTTGTTTTCTTTTCATTATTAACAAGATGTTATTGGTCATTTTCATGACGGCCATTAAAGATTCCTCAAAAGAGGAATCGTTTTATTTACGCTTCTGCCGCTTTACCGACTTGTGATTCATCAACTTCATCCTCAAGACCGAATGCAAGAAGAAGTTCTTCGAGTTCGTCCATTGTGATTGGCGTTGGGATAATTTTCATATCGTTGTAAACGATTTTACGAGCAAGCTCTTTGTACTCACGAGCCTGGTCAGAATATGGGCTGTATTCAACAACCGTCATACGACGAAGTTCAGCATGCTGAACAATGTTGTTACGTGGTACGAAGTGAATCAATTGTGTTCCAAGGCGTTGAGCAAGCTCTAGTGCCAAATCGTACTCTTTGTCTGTCATACGTGCATTACATACAAGTCCTGCAAGACGTACTCCACCTGTGTTTGCGTACTTCAAGATCCCTTTAGAGATGTTGTTAGCAGCATACATCGCCATCATTTCACCTGACATAACGATGTAGATTTCTTGTGCTTTACCTTCACGAATCGGCATAGCGAATCCACCACAAACAACGTCACCAAGTACGTCATAAGAAACGAAGTCTAGACCCTCTTCATCATAAGCACCCTCTTCTTCGAGAAAGTTAATCGCCGTAATAACACCGCGACCTGCACAACCAACTCCTGGCTCTGGTCCGCCTGATTCTGTACAGTTAATCCAACCGCCTGGAGTTTCTTTGTCAAAAAGACCTTTACCCCAAAGACGCGCTTGCTCCATCTCAACATCTTCAATGGTTCCAAGTTCCGCTGCAAGAGACAAAATAGTGTCTTGTGCTTTCTCATGAAGAATCAAACGAGTTGAATCCGCTTTTGGATCACAACCAACAATCATAATGTTTTTGTCGAAATAGTGTGACATTGCTGCCAATGTATTTTGAGATGTAGTAGATTTACCAATCCCACCTTTTCCGTAGAACGCGATTTGACGCAAGCTTGCTGCTCCAGCCATGTTATCCCCTTATTTTTGAACTTCATCTTCCTAGATGCAAAGGGTGTTCTAAGGTTTTTTCTACATTTAATGAATTTTAATCAACAAAAAGTGACGTATATGACAAAATTGTAGGAATGAGTCATGCAGGGGTATGACACATAATTGTAATGTCATATTTTGTACATCAATCCCATATTAGATGGCTGAAAACCAAATCTAGCATAAAAGGCTTTAGCAGGTGTGTTTCGCAGATCAACACCTAATGAGAGACGTTTATACCCCAGTTGCTTTGACGCAGTGATCAGAGAGGTTAGTAGCAAACTTCCGATACCTTGTCCTCGAAATTCGCTTTGGACAATCATATCCTCTATTAACCCTACTCTTTCACCCATCGAAGTTGAAATCAGCTGCTGCATCGAAACCATACCAACGATACGATTATGATAGTGTGCTACAAGAACAGTAGTATTTGATTGTTGAAGTAGTAATTGCAGTCCATGTATCTGTTTTTGTCTATCAATAAGAAAATCATCTTCAATCGTAAAAAGCTCTTTTAATAAATCTGCCATGGATGATAAATCATTCAGATTTGCCAGTCTAATAGAAATCTCATCGCCCACTTTTCATTCTCTCGAGTATTTCTCCAAGCTTATCGTGTCGCAGTTGGATGAGTCGTGCAATCTCATCGTAATCAAAGTTACCAAAATAAGCCATATCAAAAAGTCTGGTAATAGCTGCACGACAGCAGCTCTTATCACACTCAGTGACGAGTTTTTTCGCTTTTTTATAGGGGAGTGATGTTTCTTGAAATATTTTAATAGCTTCTGCGACAGTCTTACTGCCACATTCGCATATTTCCATAGACAATACTTCTTCTTTGGTAGGCACTATTGCCTCCTTTACAGAGAATGCTCTGCCTTGTAGCTGTTTGCTTTTTCAACAGCTGTGTATAGTTTTTCAGCCAATTCTGGCATCTTTACATGATTGGTCCACACTGTGTCTTCTACAATATCATGTATTTCAGAAGCAATTTCAATCGCCAAACGTTTGAGTTTTGCTAACTCTTTTTTGTGATCAGTTTCAGTCATTTTTTCTCCTTTGATTTAATTTATGCGGCACATATTTCGATTGATCTAGCTTGATCTTTGCCCAATGCAATAAGACGCTGCCCTATTTGTATCTGCACACTGCTTTTAAACCAGCCGTATCGCTTCACATACAGGGTAGCGTGGGGATAAATACCCATAGCCCATAAATGTTCTGTCAGACTGTCAGACAGGTTAATCGAAAGAATCCTGCATTTTTTATTCTCGCTGCTCTCTAATAAGTTCATAATCTCCCCCTATAATGAAAATGAAAAGATATTTTCAAACTTGACATGGCGATCAGCGCCGTATGTCATGTGCAAAAATGTACCTTTTTGCTGAAAATGGTATTTTTCGTATAAATCAACCGCTGCCTTGTTACCCATGGGTACGTCTGCGAGCACTTTTTTTAAACCCCTAAAATACAAAACACCCTGCATCATTTTTTCTGCTTCTTCTTCATATCCTGCTTTGCACTGCCATGGCCCCAAATAGACTCCTCGTGCATTAATAACACTGGAGTGCTGAAATGAGTTTGGAAGTGCAAATTTAAGAGAGCTGTTCCGCTCCATCTCATCGAGCATAAACTCCATACGATTTTCACCAAACGTCTCTAAATCTATTTTTCGGATAATGGCATCAAAGTTTCCGCCATCAAGCTCTTTAGCCTGTGCATTGGTAAAACTAAAAGGGGGAACTTTTCCGACATTCAAAAATCGCCCTACTTCCATCACGGACACAAAACCGCTTTGTTCAAAAAAACGTTTGAGCTGAGGGTTTGCATGCAGATAGATTGAAGGATATTCATATTGAAGCACACCAAAGAGTGTCGTGAACAACCGCTTGCCGATCCCTTGCTTTTGATGTGACGGTTTGACCATGAAATATTTGATCATCGCAGATACTTCATATTCAATGGCTAAAACGGCACCTACCAAAACACCTTCATCGTATGCGCCATAACACAAATGCGGTGAGTGCATCATCATGAGTTTAACGTGATAACCGTCTACCAACCAACCGGTCTCTTCTGCAATTTTAAGGAGATCAGGGACATCAACATACTTTAGCCAACCTATATACATGCTGCATCCTGATAAAGTGATTTAAGCTCATATGATTCCAGTACCCGCTTGCGTGATGTTACTATCTCCCTGATTTTTGGTAATAAATCGCTCAAAATACCGTTGTCAGCCATAATACCCATTCGGTTGAGGTGATAACGTATGGTCGCACTGCCAGAGTGTTTTCCAATGGGATAAGAACTTTGCAATCCTACCTCATACGCTTGATACGGCTCATAGGCATGGGAATTTTTCATCATTCCATCTGCATGTATGCCGCTCTCGTGGGCAAATATTCGTTCACCTACGATAGGGGCATTGGTTGCGAGCGTCATATCCGCGGCACTGGCAACGGTTTGAACTAAATTACGGATCAAAATAGGATCAATTACACGTTTTTCACCGTACAGATGTTTCAGTGACATGAGAATCTGTTCAAATGAAGCGTTTCCGGCTCTCTCACCTAATCCCATTACTGTAGTGTTCATGCTGATTGCACCTGCATCTATGCCACTTAGAGCATTTGCGTTTGCGAGTCCAAAATCATTGTGAGTATGCATTTCAATGGGGAGGATATTAAGATCGGTAAGCGATTTAATCTCTTTATACGTTTGCGTAGGTGTCAGAATACCTACCGTATCGCAATAGCGAAAACGATGTGCTCCGCATTGAAGCGATAGTTCCATGACATCACGGATAAACTCATGACTGCCGCGCGAGCTGTCTTCACCTCCGATGCAGATAAAAAGACCCTCTTTAGAAGCTGCGGTGACAACCTTCTCCAGTTCATTAAGTACTTTGAGTTTACTGCCGCCAAACTTAACACCTATAAGCAAATCGGAAACAGGAATTGAGAGATCAACGGCTTGGATACCACAGGACAACGATGCATCTAGATCATCCATCTTCATCCGATTCCATGTCATCATTCGAGCTCGCAAGCCCAGAGACAGCAGCGTTTTTATATCATCGCGCTCTTTGACACCCATACACGCAATACCGATTTCAAGCTCATCCGTTCCACATGCATCGAGCAATGTAGCTATTTGAACCTTCTCTTCGGTATTAAATGCGACGTAAGCTGCTTGCTCTCCATCGCGTAATGTAGTGTCATTTATGAGTGCCATAACAGGTTCCTTAATTCACTTCCGCGTTTTCATCCATACCAAAATATTTGCGTGATGCTTTGAGTACTGATATCTCAATAGGTTCATACGCATAGCTTTGATCTGCAACAATTCCTGCCGCTTTTAAATCATCTTGAGGACATCCTCCGATTTTTGCGGTCAGAACTATCTGTACGTCTTTGAGTTTTTCCAAAATCGGAGCAAGCGGATTCGTTCCATCAGGACCGGCACAATATTCTACATCTACCTTACGATGATGTATAAATCGAATCCCCTTGTCACCCGCTTCATAAATCAAGAACTCTTTTACACTGCCAAAGTGCATGTTGATCATTCCCTCACCCGCAGTCGTTACCGCAACAAGAATGGTTACACCGTTAGAGCTAAGTTCTTCTTTCTCTTTACGGACACGGTCATTTGCACGATCTAAGAAAAATCGGAACTCTTCGATCTTCGCTTGTGCCGCTTGACGTGCTTCAATATCGTATTTGATTTGCAGTTCGTCAAAACTGAGTCCAGAGAAGGTGTCTTTGGTAAACTCAGAACCACGGTCTTCGCCGATAAGTCCTACTGCATCCGCACGGCATTGACGGCAGTGCTGCATGAGTTTCATATCCATACCGCATGCTTCTTGAACTGCCATTTGTTCTTGATCAGTAGCACTCGGTACTCCTGCCAAGGCGAACGCTGTTCCAAATTCTGGTTCGGATAGAATCGGCATGATGTTATGTAAAAATACCCCGATCTCTTTGAGTTTTTTGGAAACTTCAGGGAGATGTTTATCATTGACACCTGGGATCAATACTGAGTTTGCTTTAATCAAGATCCCTTTTTCGACACATTTCTTCATCCCTTCGAGTTGGTTTTCGAGAAGAATTTGTGCCGCTTCTTTTCCATAAATGCGCTTGTTATTTTTGAAAATCCATGGATAGATTAGACTACCGATTTCACCTGTCTCATCAACACTGTTGATGGTAACGGTGATATGGTCAATATTGTAGTCAACCATTTCGTCAATGAAATTTGGCAATTCCAATCCATTGGTTGAAAGACACAATTTAAGATCCGGGGCAAATTCGCGCACCATACCAAAGGTCTCAAATGTCTTTTTAGGATTGGCCAATGCATCACCAGGACCCGCGATACCAAGTACACTCATACGTTGTACTTCTCCTCCCACGAACATAACTTTCTTCGCAGCTTCTTCAGGTGTCAAACGTTCAGAAGTAACTCCTGGGCGTGATTCATTAGAGCAATCATATTTACGATTACAATAATTGCATTGTATGTTACATGCCGGTGCAACGGCTACATGGATACGAGCATAGTGGTGGTGTGCACCTTCTGAATAACATGGATGGTTATGAATCTTCTCTTGAATATCCGCTGGCATTGAAGATTCAGTTCCTGTAGATGAACAACTCATTGTGATCTCCTTTTTCTGATCAATAATATTCAATGATTCTGCCTCATCTAGCACCAACCATTTCTGCAGAGAGTTATGCAACTGGTGTTCTTGCACTAAAAAGACCCATTAACTGACAATCGTGACAATTTTGTGCTTTGCAGAACAATCAGGTTGACTCTTTTGTAACGAGAAATAAATACAGCCATTCGAGAACAGGAGTTGCATTAATTGTAAGACTGTAAGGAGCCTTTATATGATAATAGCAATACCACTGGATGCCATGAAGCGTGTTTATCACGATAACCCATGTACTGCAACCATGTTTGCATTGTATGAAGTCACTGGCAATCGCAAAGATATCCGCTACCGTCTAATAGACACCAAACTAAATCCATGGGAAAAGTCTGGCGGTAAAATGGTTCAGGATCATCATATGAAAGCGTGTGAATGCCCAATTGAACTCACTGGTGACACCTATCATGTAAGCGAGCATTACATGGTATTAGAAGTTATTGGTAAAACGGACTATCTTCTTGCAGACAATTATTGCCTCAATACATTGTATGCAATGAAAAACGTCGGAATAAAAATTTACAAAATTCCTCCAATTGTCAAAGACGTCGAGACAGCAATCAATCATTTTATAATAGGAGCCGAAATTGCAAATAATATACAACACATCCACCCTGCTTCTTGAGGATATGCCATTAGGTGTCGGGTATGCTTCCCAAAAAGTGACGCTCAAAGACATAAATGATCAACCGTTTGTCATAGGGGGACAAAATGGTCATACCCAGCTTATCATAACGGTACCATTTATTAACGATGATCTGATTACACAGATAAATGAGATTGATGAGTTACTCGCATTAAACTCACTCGTCATTAGTAAATCAATAGTGGTCGCTACAAAAGAGCATATTGATCCGTGTCTAAACGAGTGGAATTACGGTTTTGACTATGACACCCAGTTTGGAGACTATTACGGTATTCGATTAGGAGAGGGAGAGCTATGCGGAGAATTTACCAAAGCTCTCTTTATCGTATCAAAAGACGGAGCGCTGTTTTATGATGAGATACCCAAAGACCTGAACAACCCTTTTTCCCTTGAAAAAGCACTCCCGAAGATCTCAGCGGCTGTGAACTGTTATACCGGACATGGATGTCACGCTTAAGTGCAAGAACGCAAAATGCAATGGTTTGTCCAAAGCTCCAAAAGGGATCACGATGGACACAATACTTGAAACCATTAAAAAAGAGATACGCAATCAAACCACTATCCCCTACTTCGGGCTGGGCGTGTTTGAGGGTGTAATGACCAAAGAAGGTGAAGCAGTACCGCACGACAGCGACTCGCTGATATTGGCAATGAACGGCGGTCGTCCAATGGCTGCGCGACTCATGTTCGAGTATTCACGTGCCGCAATGCATCTCGAACAGCGTCGCGGAGTGGAATACATGACACAGCTTATCAATCACATCTATACCAAACCATTCGATCCGACACCGCTGCATAAAGGCATTGTCGATATGTTACCGCGCTATATCGTTGATACCAACCGTGATACCAAGTTCCAAGAGCTGTTGGCATATACACCGCATTGTCTTATCATCGGTAAATCACGTATTATGGGCGATCTCAATCGCTATGAAACCTATGAATACGATGTTGAAAATCAAAAATACTTCCTTGTAGAAGATGAGGTACTGGATAACGCCAAAACGATACTTTTCAAGCCGATGGGTTCACCGCTTCCTGATCCCACCTTTGTCATATCCGATGCTGACTACGTTGATTGGCTCACTGAGGCGATGGGAGGATTTGCAGTTCCAAAAGTCCTTAAAACCTACCGTAAAGCAAAAAAATACCTCTTTTTGGGGACATCATTTGGTCACGATACGGACCGTATGGTTGCCAATGAACTCAGTTTTGATCTCGAGGGCGGGTACGTTGTCACCGATCAGCCACTGGGTAAAAAAGAGAAAAAATTCATCGATAAACATAACATTGAAGTCATCGATATGCCACTTCAAGAATTTATCCAAGCATTCATTTAAAGGAGATCCCTATGCCATACCTACCTACCGTAAAAGATGTTTCGCCACGCGGTGAGCGCTATTTTGATCTGTTTTCAAAACTCTTAGGCGACCGTGTTATCGTGATCACTGAAGCGATCGATGATCATATGATGGGGATTATCGTCTCTCAGCTGCTGTATTTGGAGGCGATGGACTCCAATGAACCGATCCATATCTACATCAGTTCACCTGGGGGATCAGTGATGAGCGGTCTGGCCATATTAGATACTATGAATCTAATCAATGCACCCGTTCATACCTATGCTATGGGTCTAGTTGCCTCTATGGCCGCTGTTTTATTCACCTGCGGAGAAAAGGGGCATCGCTACATGCTCCCCAATGCAGAGGTAATGATTCATCAGCCATTGGGTGGTTACTCAGGACAAGCCAGCGACATTGAGATCCACACCAAACATATCCTCAATCTCAAACGCCGACTCTACGCTATACTCGCTGACGCAACAGGAAAAAGTGCGAAGATCATCGAAAAAGAGTCTGATCGAGATAACTACATGGAAGCAGAGGCTGCCATCGAGTTTGGATTGGCAGATGAGATCTTGACAAAATTTAGTGCAAAGGATTGAAGATGAGTACCGAAAAAACCTGCTCGTTTTGCGGACGCCCTCAAAGCGAAGTCAAAAAAATGTTCTCTTCAGAGACGACCAATATCTGTAATGAGTGTGTTACCACGTGTTCTGCCATATTGCAAAAAGAGGTACGTTATGAACAGCGTTCACAAATGCAGCAGGAACTTCCTACACCCGAAAAGATTGTTGAGTTTTTGGACAAATACATTATCGGACAAGTCGATGCAAAAAAAGTCCTCGCCGTTGCACTCTACAATCACTATAAACGTATAGAAAATCCGGTCTACAATAATGTCGAACTGGAAAAAAGCAATATACTCCTGCTGGGACCTACGGGCAGCGGTAAGACATTGCTTGCCAAATCCCTCTCTAAAATCATGCAAGTACCCTTTGCCGTTGCAGACGCAACCGCATTGACGGAGGCAGGTTATGTAGGTGAAGATGTTGAAAGCATCCTCTCACGATTGCTGGCCGCGGCAAACTACGACATCGAGTTGGCACAACGCGGTATCATCTACATCGATGAGATCGATAAAATCGCCCGCAGATCAGAGTCCTCTACTATGGGACGTGATGTATCGGGAGAAGGTGTACAGCAAGGATTACTGAAAATACTAGAGGGTGCCGAAGTCTATGTTCCCGTCAAAGGGAGCCGTAAAAACTCCACAACCGAAACGGTATTGTTTAACACAACGCATGTTCTCTTCGTCTGTGGCGGTGCCTTTGTAGGTTTAGTACCTGATACCCATACCAAAAAGTCCAACAAAGTCGGATTTGGAAAAATGAATACAGCCATCGAAGTCAAAGCCAAAAAGATCGATGCAAAAGCACTGGTACAGTTTGGATTGATACCTGAGTTAATCGGTCGTATTCCCGTCATCGCACAACTGCGTGAGCTCAGTAAAGACCAAATGGTCCAAATCCTCCAAGAACCTGACAATGCCCTCATCAAACAGTATCAGGCGCTCTTTGATATGGATGGTATTCAGCTGCATTTCGATGACAAAGCACTCGATGCTGTTGCTCAAAAAGCGATCGATCATGGTGTAGGCGCACGCGGTTTACGAAGCATTATCGAAGAGGCGATGCTGCCGTTGCAGTTTAGCTGTCCCTCCAAGAAAAATCTCCAAAGCGTCACCATCACCGAAGCGGTCATCGAAGACCCGACGCAAGAACCTATTTATGTTTACAAAGAAGAACACGCGGAAGCGTGAGGCTAAAACTAGCACCCTATTGCCTATGGAGTGCTAGTTAGGTTATAATCACCGTATGAAACAAAAAGAAGCTCTAGAAGTATTACAATCATATAAGCGTAATCACGCTGAAGAATTCGGAATCGTTCGTATCGGTATTTTTGGCTCTGTGGCTCGTGATGAAGCGACGCAGGAAAGTGATGTCGATGTTGTGATCGAGACGAAGCATCCTAATCTTTTTAAACTCTCCCGTATCCGTCTCGATCTTGAAGAACTGATGCATACCCATGTTGATTTGGTCAGCTACCGTGAAAGTATGAATACCTTTTTAAAAGAGCGGATTCAAAAGGAAGCGGTCTATGCCTGAAAAGGCTCTGCTGATCGAAACACTCACTCAGATTCACGGCGCAACTGAGCGCATCCTCAAACGCTTTGAACCTATCCTTACTTCTGATGATTTTTTAGAAAATGAAGCAGGTCATGAAAAACTCGATGCCATTTGTATGCAGTTGATCGCCATCGGAGAAAGTCTCAAAAATGTTGACAAACTCACTGACAAAAAACTACTACTGAACTATCCCGTGGTAGATTGGAAATCGGTCAAAGGGATGCGTGATATTATCAGCCATCACTATTTCGATCTCAATGCCGAAGCAGTGTTTGATGTCTGCAAGAATGATATTCAGACGTTGAAAGAGACTATTGAACAAATGCTACGAGATGTGATAGCATAATGCAGTTATAAAAAGCAACCTGTCCCTTTTTTTTCTTAAACTTACTATTTTAGCTTTCATTTAGTAAAAAAGTAGGAAATGAATATATCATTTGTTCAAACCTATAATCTTTAATATGCTCATAATCTACCATATCGATGAAGACAATAACCAAATCATGCTCACGCGGATCGGTTCACACGCTCAACTTTTTAAATAAATCCCCCTTCTCGAACAAATCTTGCATTCTTTCTCATAATAACCTACATTATGAGGACTGAAAATGAAACGTGTCTACCTAGATAACAATGCTACCACAAAGCTCGACCCTATCGTCAAAGTCAAAATGCAGCCTTTTTTCGAAGAGCTGTATGGCAATCCGAATTCCCTTCATCAATACGGTATGGAAGTACGCCCGTATCTAAATGAATCCATGGGGTATATGTACGATGCGCTCAATGTTCCCGATGCGGATGACATTCTCATCACCTCATGCGCGACAGAGAGTAACAATGCGGTTTTAAAAGGGATCTTTTTTAAATACATTCTCAAAGATCCTAGTAAAAATCATATCATTGCTTCTGCTGTTGAACACCCTTCTGTCCTTGAGACTCTGCTTTTTCTTCAGGAAAACGGTGCAGAAGTGACCTTTGTGGATGTGGATCAATACGGATATGTGAGTGCTGAGCGCATCTCAAGTGCCATAACCGATAAAACCATATTAATTAGTATGATGTGGGCAAACAACGAAACAGGGATGATTTTCCCGGTCAATGAAGTCTCTGTTATCGCAAAAGAAAAAGGGATATTGTTCCATACCGATGCCGTACAGGCAATCGGGAAAGTGTCCGTAGATCTAACAAAAACATCGGTTGATTATCTCACCTTCTCCGCTCATAAATTCCATGGACCAAAAGGGATCGGCGGGTTGTATGTCAAAAAAGGGTGTGAACTGCCAAACCTCCTTCATGGAGGTGAGCAAATGGGCGGTAAACGTGCCGGTACACTTAATGTCGCTTATATCATCGGTATGGGTTTAGCCATGAAACAGTCAGTGGGACATTTGGACAAGATGAACAGTGATGTTCGTGTCCTTCGTGATCGTCTAGAGGATGCCATCGCACAAATACCTGATACGATTGTTGTAGGGGATCGTACACGCCGTACTCCCAATACGATTCTCATCTCTTTGCGCGGTATTGAGGGTGAATCGATGCTGTGGGATCTCAACCGTGCCGGTATCGCTGCATCTACGGGAAGCGCGTGTGCATCAGAATCACTCGAAGCCAATCCTGTTATGACGGCTATCGGAGAAGACCCGGAGCTGGCGCATACAGCCATACGTCTAAGTCTCAGCCGATTTACGACAGCAGAAGAGATCGACTATACGATTGAGGTCTTTACCAAAGCGGCAGAACGTCTACGTGCTATCTCATCGACCTATGCATATACAAATGAAGTAGGATGATAAATGTGGTATCTGATTGATGTTCGGGTGATGGGATTTAGTAATTTATATTCCATCATGGCATCAAATGAAGAAGAAGCAATAGTACGCTTAAAAATACATGTTCCATCACTCGATCAAGGGATAGGAAAAGTTTTTTCCATACAAATTGACCCAGCGCAGAGAATGGATAAAAAAGCCTGATTATTTTATGTGAGTGATGTGATTAAGAGGCTGGTACGTACAGAAGCTTTGAAAGCTTTCATTTTATCTTGGGTGATAATGTCCATCGCTCTTTGACGTTCTTTTTTAATGCGTGCATAATGGGCGGCAGTAGGTGCAGTTCTCGCCTCGTGAATCAAGGCATGGATACTCTCATCAAAAATCTGACTCTCATAAGAAGGCAATGCATCATAGAGAGCCATAAAAACGGCACGTTGTTTTGCATCCATCTTACACGAATCATCGCTTATTTTCAAAGCGACCGTCACCGAACAATCTTTAGCAAAAGTGTCGAGATTGGCGGCAACTTTTTCGTATGGGGCCATCATCCAACTTCTTGCATCTCTTCAGGTTCTTCCTGGACGATCTTACCGATACCACGATCTTCATTTGGGATATCTTTGCGATATTTTTTCTCTCTGAATGCCGGAGACTTCGGTACACCGTTTTTCTCTGAGAGTTTGTACACTTCCTCATTTAGATAATGGGCGTCGAACTCTTTGGTATACGGCATATCCCACGTAATACATCCGATACTCGGACAAATAGCCGCACATTGCGGATCATCGTATACACCGACACATTCGATGCACTTCTCGGGTTGTACATAATAACGGTTATTTCCTGTAGGGTTATTGCTATCATCTACAATCGCATTGACGGGACATTGTTGCAAACACGCATCACAGGTGATGCACGTATCATCGATAATTACTGACATAGTTTATTCCTTATCTTTTGTTGTGTGAACAATACGAAGAAGCCATGGCGGAGGATTGCCTAGTAACAATTCTTGAAGCTTCACGATTGCTTCGTCGATTCGCTCACTTTCTGCTGCACGCATAGGATAGATTTTAGAAGCGAGGACCATTTTAGAAGCCGTAGGACCGATTTGTGAGCAGTACATAATGTCTGCTTCTTTTACCGTTCCGATTTTATAGGCCAGTTTTTCATGTTCATCTTCTATAGCATCCTGTGAACTGTCAAGTGTTTTTACATACTCGGCATCAGTATCACTGACGCGGTACAGATCAAAACTTTTTGACCAACCGAAATGCTCATTGACATGAATCCCATCTGATGAAGCAAACGCAATAAGCATCGTAAAGCCTTTTATACCGCTACGGCTGCTCTAGCCTCACGCATCGCACTAGAGATATCATCTCTGAATGTCTGCGGTGAAACTTCAGGCGACAATAACCCGCGTTTTTTGCTCGAACTGATTACATAGTCACTGCTGTTGACATAATAATCATTATATTCAGCCGTATACGGCATATCCCAAACGATACACTCTTCCGTAGGACACGCTGCTGCACATGCCGGTGTCGATGCATGTTCAACACACTCAATGCATTTTTCAGGTTTGACATAGGTGTATTCCCAATCACCGCGAGGTGATTCATCCACACCCGATATCGCACCTACCGGACATTCATCGATACATGCATCACAGTTGATGCAAAGGTCTGTAATCATTACTGCCATAATAAAACTCCTTGATTAACGTTGTATTTTTTATCTTTGCATTTTTCGTACTAGCTTGCTTGCGTATGTTGAACCAGTTTGATATCAACGGCTTTTAGCAGCAATGTCACTTCGCATCCATCGCACAGTTCCATCCGTTCAAATGCATCCGTAGTAATAAGAGAATTCATGATTCCGCAAGGCGTCTCAACGCTCACTTCGCTCAAAACCACACCCTTACGAAAATGTCGCAGTTCTCCTGGGAGGTGGTTCTCTATCGAAACACTTCCCTCTTTTGCACCTTTGCAGATGGAAATAGCCGCTTCTTGGATATGACACTCTACTTCATCTCCGATACTCAGCCATTGCGGTGTTTTTGTTTTGACCAGTTTAAGCTGTTTATCTTTTGCTTGTATGGTTATGCAACTAAAAAACTCATCGCTTTTTATTGATTCAACACGTGCGGAAAAAGCATTCATATTATCCCCTTACCATAGATAGATTACGATCTTTTTATCAATCACATTTTCAAACTGCTCCAAAATCATCCCTGCCGTTGTTGTAGGCCCCAGATGACATCCGGAACACGCACCTAAATAACGCAGCCATACTTCAGGTGTATCCCCGGCTACATAATGAACCAGTTCAACCCCGCCACCGTCACTTGCGAGTATTGGAGCCAAATTGTCACTGATAATGGAGGTTACTACTTCGCGCTGTTTTGCATCGTCCATCTTGCGAAATGCGACATTTATGTCAGAAGCTGACGTTTGATTGCTTACATACGTTAACAGTGAGTGTGCTTGTGCTTCTCCGGCGTGCGCTGCTTTGATCATCCAATGCATCGAGTTTTTAATGTCTTCGTTGCGAAGCATTATTCCAAGCTTTAGTTGTGCCGTTGACATACCCGCTTTCGCCGCAACCGTATAATGGCGAATAGCTTCTGCTACGTTTGCAGTTACACCGATTCCGTTTTCATACATTCCACCCAGATAATAGGCTGCTGTTTCATGTCCAAGAGATGCTGCTTTGTCAAATAGGTCGTATGCCTTATGAATGTTTTTTTCCATTCCCATTCCCTTAACATACAAACTTCCCAAATTAACCATAGCATTTGCATCTGAATCACTCAACGATTCCCAGATATTTTTAGCACTCATAAAGTCTTTAACATCGTAGGCTTTAATCGCTTTTTGCATCAATGACTCTGCTTCCATTGTTTTGCCCTCACTATCCGGTTTATTTATATCCTCATTTGCAATTGTCATTCTACGATGAAGAACAAAAAATGCATTTATCTCATAAATAAGTATGAAAGGACTAGCATGATTGCAATCCCTGTAGAATCAAATTCAATCAATACAATGAGCACGAAGTTGTTTGGAAATGCCAAATATTTTGCCCTAGTTAACCCAATAACCGATTCCCATACCATTGTAGAAAATGAAGGATGCGGAAACGGCATTAAAACCGCAGATTTCTTACTCAAAAAGGGGGCTAAATCTGCCGCATACGGTTTTTTAGGCAATGGCCCGTTTTACACTATGCTGGATGCGGGAATGGATGTATTTTGGCTTGGTAAAGAAGTTCTTCCACTCGAAAATGCCATACACTATGCCATCTCGGAGTCTCTAGTAAAAGTAACGCCCGAAAATGCAGATCTATATTTAGATTCTGGAACCACTTTTGATGTATGCGAATGTGTGTCTGCAAATGAATGAAATTATCACATCAGAAATGAATGAAATACGTCGTCTTATTGCTGAAACATTTGCAAAACGAGACCTATTGAAAATTGAAATGGAAAAGTGGTATGAAAAAAATACGAGTCGTTTTGAATATATCAATGAACTCATGACCGTTGATTCGACTCTCTCCGAGCTGGACAGTCATTATAAACGGCTATGGGACTATCACAACGCTGTCAATAGAGCATTATGAGTACTTTCTCCGACTCTGGTCGACTGTTAACCGATATCACGGAAATTGAACAATACCGTCGTATATTGGATAAAGATACGATCAGAAGCGGCGAGCCACATTGGGCAAGTATGGGTAAAAATACCATAACCCTTTTTCAAGTTTTGATTGATCAGGATTTATCCCATCTAGTAATGGTTTTGGAGCATTACCCCAAGTATATCGAAGCCGTGTGTGAACACTTTCGATATGCCTACAGCTATAGTGAAAATACAGCCAATATAAATGCAGCGTCAGAACTTTTAAAAATGGGCGAACCCTATTTTACTAAACAGTTTGTCCGTAATGTTATGCGTAAATTGCCAAAAATAGAGGGGGAAGACCGTGATGCTTTGCAGCATTTTATGGAGCAAGTCCATGATAACCAGCATATATGGCATCCGATCATAACTATGCACTATCGTAATGCAATAAAACGTCTTTTAAATGAGACGCCTCTGCATCCTTTGCAACGTATTGTATTGGACAAAAAAATGACTGCCATACATGAGGTAAGCACATACGCTTTTGAAGCACTTGATCGAGACTCGAATCTCGATATACCCTATATGAATTAAACCTAAGGAGATAATGATGAATGAAAACCAACGAAGTGAACTGCTAAAACATGCAAAAATAGCCTTTGAGCGTGCCTGTACGCTACGAGACAACGAGCGTATAGAAGTCTATTTATACGATGGTGTCGTTAAAGTTACGGATGTATTAACCGAAGATCATAAAATGGTTTACAGTACCAACCGTATCCTTTGCTATCAAGTTTGGGGTCATGATTATCTGGAAGATGAAATAACCGCATGGATCGATCATGCACGCATGGAAATATCTCCAAAGCCACTTGAAGAGAGTATTATCGAGACACTCAATGCTCTTGCAAAATCAAAAGGTGTCAGTAAAGACGAGGTTAGCTCTTATGAGGTATTTGCAAACTTACGGATGGAGCAAATCGAGCAGATTGAACATGCTGTCATAGAATATTGGTGGGATAACAAAGAGGTTGAAAATGCCAAATCTCTCGCACTTGCCCAAATAAATGAAGCATTACAGAGCCTAGAGGGATGAAACTCACTCTATGTTCTGATCAAGAGACAGTCTGTGTCACTTTGGACGAAGATCAGTTTAAGCGCCTTCGTAATCCGGACATAGATTCGGATGAGATTCTCTGTATCGCACAAGAGTGCGGTGTCAACAGTGCCCTATTGTCAGACTATGTGCTTGATCTTAAAAAGACTGCTCAAGAGATCATTGAGATCGACGGCTCTTGCGATTACAGCGACCATCTTTAGATTACACCATCAGCTCGCACAGTGCCTTAGTGATAATTTTTGCCTCATCATCCGTAATCATTCCAAGTTTTTCTTTTATACGTGATTTGGAGAGGGAGCGTATCTCGTTGATACAGGCATCAGACATTTGTTCTAGCTTTTCTCGTTTTGGGAGGGTTAAACGATATGGAAGCGCATTGGGTTCGATTTGTATTGATAATGGTATAACAATCACAGTAGCTAGAATAGCGTTGTCTTCATCCTGACTCATGATAATTGCCGGGCGCAGCTTTCCAATCTCTCCACCCTTTGCAGGATTAAAATCTACCAGATGTATATCGTTTTTACACAAGCCCATCCGCAACGCCCCCCTCTTCGATCGGATCACTTGCCTGAGCTTTTGCAATACGCTCTAACAAAGAACGTCTTTTCGTTTTTTCAATATTATCGATAAAAGCTTGAAACTCTTTTGCCATTGATTTTGGAACAAAAAATCCAACTTCCTCTTTTTTTCGTCCATCAATAATATGGACAATTTCGTCATGATAACTGTAGAGGGTTTCCGGTTTTCGGATTTCTGCTAATGTTGCCTCTATCATACAAATCCTTTTGCTAATTCTATTTGTAATAATAGTATAGCATAATCAAAAGGATATGTATCATTTTCACGAATCAAAGATCACCATCCCTCTCCCAAACGGTACTTTCGCTTTTCGTGATAATGCCCATAATACTTCATAATTGGGGCCAATTCGCGGAAATGACCCCTCACCGTCGGTAAAATATAACAACATTGTCGTCATCGGCAAGTTTGATTCGACATAATCGAAGGTCGGACGGTAATCGGTTCCCCCTCCCCCTTTGAGAGCAAAATCCATACGTTCACCGCCTTGAAACGTATGATGGGCATGTACTTTGGCATCGGCGATGATAAGCTCGATCTTGACTGAGGGAAAGTTTTGCATGATCGATTTAAACTCCTCCATGAAAGCTCCTAGCAGCTGATCATCAATAGAGCCTGAGGTATCGATGGCCACACACAGGCTTAACGTATCGCTTGTAAGAGATGGCAGTGCAATACCGCGATGGATATGCTTTTTATTGGGAGGCATAAAGGCGTAGTTGTTACGCATATGACGGTTCACGGCATTGTAAAGTTCAAACCGCCAATCCACATCGGATGGTTTTACTTTTTTACCCAGTCTTTCCAATCCCAGTGGCATGGCCCCTTTTCGTTGTGCCACTTCATGCGCCAAAGATGCGGCATACTGCCATTGGGACTCATCTTGAGTATCCAAATCATCTTCAATCCCATCAATGTTACTGAAACTATGAGCATCATCACCCTCTTGTATTCCCTGATTTTCTTGCGGAGGCGTATCACCGCTCTCTCCAAACGCATCCCCATTCTCACCGAAAAATTCCTCTTTGAGCACATCGTATATCTCTTCGGCATACATACCCTCATATTCGGTATTGTAATTGGCGCCAATAGGGATTGAGAGACCATTTTTTGCCAATAGATTATTGATCGCATAGTCCGTTGCCAACTGCCACAGTTTTCCTCTACGATTTAGACGTCGTTGCTGATGAGCCAACACATGATGCATCACCGCATTGGTGAGGATAAACATCACCTCTTCTATAGTACGGCGTCCTAAAAAATCAGGGTTATAGATAAATCGCTTGCCATTGCTGGCGTAGCCTGATAATCCGTCACTTGGCTCATGTTTTAATCTAGAAGCCAGCATCCCAAAGTAGGGATACTTGACGGTCAATAAGGTTTTGGCTCTTAGAAGCAGTTCTTCGCAAGTCATCAGCGCAACAGAGTATTAAACTGACGCATCCACAATGGCCAGCCCTCTAGATGGTCAAGCTCGATCTTACGTGCACGTAAATCTTGGATAATCATCACCGCAAATTCACCGGGTATTTTAAGCGTATAAACAATCAGGTTATTGAGTTTTTTTGAACCTGTATATTCATTGACACGCATTGACAATGCCGTAGACAAAATGTGCAAAGCGGAAGGGTCTGTCGGAACATCCGTGCAATTTCCATCCATAATAGCATCTAAATCAGGCAATTGCGAAGCAACCAATCGAAACCCTAGATACGATGCCGCCAGTTCTTCACCAATGGCTCCTGATACCATCGCATAAACAAGATCATCTTCGGGTTGGGATGCCATAATATCATTGACATACTGCCACGTCCTAGGGGTCGCAAACGATCGACTCTCTGAGTTAAAAACGAACAATGCATCCGGACGATGGGAGATATACGCAACGATTGAGGGATCGATATTGGCTCCCATCGCCCATACACGCCAATCCTCTACATTGGCTTCCATCTCTAGATGAACAAATCGGTTTGCCAGCGGTGCCGCCATACGAAAGACTACACCTCTGTCACTCTCACGATTACCTGCTGCGACAATCGCCCAACCATCAGGCAGTAGGTACTCACCGATTTTACGGTCTAATATTAATTGATATGCAGATGCTTGTACCATTGGTGCAGCGGTGTTTAGCTCATCCAGAAACAATATCCCTTTTTCATGTGTACCATCGGGTAAAAAAGCGGGAGGTGCCCAAATCGCTGTATCATTTTTAGCATTGAAAAAAGGTATCCCGCGTAAATCGGTAGGGTCCAGCAATGATAATCGCAGATCGATAAATGCGATTCCTTCTTCTTTGGCAATCTGTGCCACGATGGATGATTTTCCGATCCCAGGTGGCCCCCATAAAAATACGGGAACTTTGCGTTTGCATAAATGTGCGAGAGAGCGTTTGGCACTTTGAGGGTTCATTGTTGTCCTTTTGATCGTTATACAGACCTAAATGCATTTTTTGTACACATAGAACAACAATTGTATTGCATCTGTAAAACAAACCCAAAGGAACACCATGTCAATACAAAGCTACATCGCAGACAACAAACTCGAATGGATGATCGTATTCAACGGCCCAACTGAATCGTACAAATACGCCTATCGCGGATGTCTCATCGTGACCGAGGGTAAAGTGATCTCATCAGAAAATACATTGCCTCCAAAAGCAATCGTCAAACAAGTGTTGTTGGCTACCAACAGCGACACCATCGACTTTTTGGCAGTTGAACTTCCATCATTGGATGTTTTCGAAGATTTCGTAGCTAAATATAAAGAGTTCATGACACCCAATGGCAAATATCTCCTCTTTGTCTCTGATATTAACGGCAAAGGGTCATTTGTATACGAGGGGATTACCTTCAACACCTACGCATTGGATGAAAGTTCGGTTTGGAATGACCTGCTCGATATCGCCGATCTTTCAAAAGGAGATTTAAAAAAGATGACCGACAAAGACAAAATCGATGCGATCGTCAAAGAAACTCTACGCAGTAATCTTCGTCTTAGTGAAAAAACATACGAAGATATCAAATCATTTCAACGTGGCGGAAAAGCCTCTTTCGGAGCGGTGTAATTACACCATTCGCCTAATGTAAAAATGTTTATCGGGTGGCAAGATAACTTCGCCATCCACCCAGTTTGGTAATTTCCCTTGCCCCCTCAGTGGCATAACTTTCGCACATGAATCCTTTGACCGTTTTTCCATCGATCAATGTCAATGTTCCAAGGGCCAATGGTGAGGGAACTCCGTTAAAAAACGCTCCAAAACTCTCACTGGGAACTTCCCACACTTCCACTTCGATTGATCCGCCAGTCTCATTTATTTTAACCAGGCCCGGACGAGGCGGAGTAAAACTTTCAATTGCAAAAAATCGGTACAAAGGAGCGGTAAACGTTTTTTCTACCAGCTTCGCGCCTTTGGTGGTTAATTCATGGTTAAGAGGCAGACCTGACATATGTGCACCACAAACAGCTAATAAAACGGTTTCTCTCTTTGCGCAAAACTTTGTACCGATATTTAAAAGCGAATGTTCACTCCATGCAGGTGCGGCCAGTGTGATACCAAATGGTAAACCCTCCTGTGTAAATCCTACAGGGACAGCATATGCGCAGAGATCTAGTAAATTCATGAAGTTCGTGTAGTAGCCCAGATTCGTATTTAACTCAAGCGGATTGTTACGAACCTCTTCTCGTGTATAGATCGTCCCTGCCGTTGGAGTCACTAAAAAATCGATCGTTTTCATTATCTCATCGCTTATACGTTTTAGATCTGAGAGACGGTAAAATCCTTCAAAAGCATCAATGGCACTTGGTATTGTCCCCGAGAGAACAATCCCCCGTGTAACTTCCAGCATCGCATCGCTTTGCGTCATAGCAAACTCTTTAATACCGCAGTAACGCTCCGCTATCCATGGACCATGATAAAGCAATTTCGCCGTATCCATAAATGGTGTAAAATCGATCTCAACTCGACTTCCCCCCAAGCCTTCGAGTCGTTCAACACTCTCCCAAAAAAGAGTTTTGTAGGCATTGTTTCCAAAAAATTCCAACTGATTCGCACGTGGCACACCAAAACGAAAACTCTCACCAAAAGAGTTGATAGTGCTTTTTGCACGAGAATGAGAATCCTCTGGATCATATTGACTGCACAAATCATAAACATCTTGCGCATCATCACACGTTTGAGCGAAAATAGCGACACAATCGAGACTTTTGCATGCCGGGACAACCCCGCGGATACTGAGTGCACCCCGTGTCGGTTTAAGTCCTACAATATTACCAAATGCCGCGGGAACCCGTCCTGATCCAGCCGTATCAGTACCCAGAGAAAAGGGGACGATGCCTGCTGTAACCGCTAATGCGGAACCCGAACTCGATCCACCTGAGATATATTCTGGATCAAATAGGTTGATTCCCTCTCCATAGGGGCTGCGTGTCCCCACAAGACCTGTAGCAAACTGATCGAGATTTGTCTTTCCGATGGGGACAGCTCCCGCATTGATCAGCTGTTCAACCACAAATGCATGTTCATTCGGAAAATAAGAAAATTCTGCACATCCCGCCGTTGTCGGTAAACCCATAACATCAATATTATCTTTAACAGCAAAAGGGACACCGTAAAGAGGTAGTGAATAGGGATTACATTTTTCCAATCGTAGAAAATAAGGTTCGAGAAATGCCATATCTGCCTTGGTAATCCAAATGTTTTTGTCATCAAAACTTACTGACGTATTCAGACAATTTTGTAAGACTTCCCTGACAGAATGCCCCTGCTCTCTGTATTTGTATAAATAGTCATTGATCGTTTTTAATGTATTCATCCTATTGCTCCTTGTGAACTGCGTTGTGATAAATACTGCTTCATGATATACCCTGTGTTTTTATGATAACAAGGGTATTTCCCGTATGGACAGTATCACCTTGGGTGCATAATATCTGTATTACTTCGCCATTTACAGGCGACTCGATCATCACTTCGGATTTCATAGCCTCAACCACTACGAGAGTGTCTCCCTCGTGTACGTAATCCCCTACTTTGACTGAGATATCCCAGACATTTCCAGAGAGAAAGCTCGCAATTGCTTCACATCCGACAGGAACTTCTGCAAAATCAGACGCATCATCAGTTTCGAGTGTTTCACTCACATACGCTGAAATTCCTGAAGCTTCCCATCGTTGGCGTTCCTCATCAAACGAGCCTTGCTGTATTTTTTTAAATGCACTTATCGACTCGCTGTTTGTCTCTAGAAATTCTAGGTAGTCACCTAAAGAGAACTCTCCCTCTTCTATTTTCAGAGAAAACGTACCGTTAATAAAATCTTTTCGCATCTGAAGCAATTCAACCTCTGAAACAGGATAAAAACGGATGCGGTCAAAAAACTCCAGTAGCCATGGTTTCCCTGCTTTGAAATCATGCGTCGATTTGTATCGGTTCCACATCTGCACGGTTCGCCCCACAAACTGATAACCGCCCGGACCTTCCATCCCGTAAACACACATATACGTTCCGCCGATTCCCACAGCATTTTCAGGCGTCCATGTACGTGCCGGATTGTATTTCGTCGTGACCAAACGGTGGCGCGGATCGACAGGAACCGCGACAGGGGCTCCCAAATAGACATCTCCCAATCCCATAACGAGATATTCCGCCTCAAAAAGAATATTTTGAACATCCTGAACACTTTCCAAACCGTTCATGCGTCGGATAAATTCAATATTGCTCGGGCACCACGGTGCATCATCACGTACGGATTGCATGTATTTCTCGATTGCCAGCTTTGTTGCCGAGTCATCCCAAGATAAAGGGAGATATACGGTTCTGCTAGGGACAATAATATCACGTGTTGCCGGCATGCCGGACAGTTCACTCTCAATCCACGTCAATAATTGGGTCAAAGACAATTTTTGGCTGTCGTAATGGATCTGCAATGACCGAATTCCGGGTGTCAGGTCTATCAAGCGACTGTCATTGGCAGATTTGAGACGACGCATCAGTTCATGTACCTGAAAACGCAATGTCAGATCAAGTTCCATAGGACCAAACTCGATCAAGACATAATGATCACCCGATAAACGTATTTTCACCGCATCGTGACAATCATTGGCAGCGATCTGGGCTACTATAGGATTAGCAATAGTTGAATCTGGAAAGGATGGTAATACACCATTGAGCGTTGCGATGTTACCTTCAATTTCTCTTTCCATCCAAACGGCATCATCATAGGTCATCGGGACAAATCGGACTTTGTCTTTGGGTCCAAGCTGCCCCATTTTCCACAGTTCTGCACTGACAATCGTAACAGGACAAACAAATCCGCCTAAACTAGGGCCATCAGGCCCCAATATGACCGGCATATCCCCCGTAAAATCAACGGTACCGATTGCATAGGCATTATCATGCAAATTGGAGGGATGCAGACCTGCTTCACCACCATCTTCCCGTGCCCAAAGCGGTTTAGGACCGATGAGACGCACTCCCGTACGATTGGAGTTATAATGCACTTCCCAATCGGTAGCAAAAAATGTCTCGATGTACTCCTCTTTAAAGAAGTCAGGAGCTCCATGTGGACCATATATGACCCCTATTTCCCACTCATTTGTCATTTTTGGACGTAACTTCTCATCCAATACCGCCGAAGTTTTATCAGAATTGTACGAAACTGTTGTCAACTGATCACCGATCTGTAGGATTCGACCCGCATGACCGCCGAACTCTCCCAGTGTAAACGTCGCAGTACTGCCTAAATACTCAGGTACTTTAAATCCACCCTCGATTAGTAAATAGGTACGGGCACCTGCACCTTCTATCATTCCTATTTTAAGAACATCACCGGCACTTATCTCGATCGTTTCCCAATAAGAGACATCTACCCCATTAAGCTGGGCCTTCATCACGGCACCTGCTAATACGATGCGCGTTTGAAAATGAAATTTTAACGTCGATCCGGTCACCGTCATCTCAAGTCCTGGTGCTTTTGCATCATTGCCCAGAAGCTGATTCCCTAATCGAAATGAGAGTGAATCCATAGGGCCAGATGGCGGAACACCGATATCCCAGTATCCGATACGTCCGGGAGCTGATTGTATGGTGGTATGCGTTC
Organism: Sulfuricurvum sp.; assembly: GCA_030693335.1. Taxonomy (GTDB): domain Bacteria; phylum Campylobacterota; class Campylobacteria; order Campylobacterales; family Sulfurimonadaceae; genus Sulfuricurvum. Next base: position 23,317 of record JAUYAU010000012.1, on the reverse strand, counting down.
CTGGCTTGATCACTTCAACAATTGAGGGTGCATAGGCCAGTGTCCCCAAATATTTGGTAGTCTGCTCACCTTTTGTAAAAACCTCTTGATCCAATACAAACTGCAAATATCCGAGGTTCGTCACGATTCCGTATAGCGTTGTTTCTTTGAGTGCACTGTACATCGATTTGATGGCATCATCACGCGTTGCGCAATGGACAATGATCTTGGCAATCATCGGATCATAATACGGAGAGATCACAGTGCCACGTTCAATCCATGTCTCACATCGTAAACCCTCAGGCCAAATCACCTCACTCAAAATTCCCGAACTTGGTTGAAAGTTTTTGAGAGGATCTTCGGCATAGACACGAACTTGGATAGAATGGCCATTTGCTGTATAGACTTTATCTAGGGTATCACCCAATTCTCCTGATGCTTCGAGAATCATCCACTCAACTAAATCAACACCATAGATCTCTTCGGTTACCCCATGTTCGACTTGTAACCGTGTATTGACTTCTAGAAAATAAAACTTTTCTTCCAAGGTGTCATACACAAACTCCACCGTACCTGCTGATTTATAGGAAGCTGCAGAGGTTAAATGGATCGCAGCACGGCATAGCTGTTCTCTGATCTCCTGGGATAAACCAGGGGCGGGTGTCTCTTCGATTACTTTTTGATTGCGTCGTTGAAGCGAACAGTCACGCTCTCCCAATGCAACAACCTTTCCTTTGCCATCACCAAAAATCTGTACTTCGATGTGGCGCGCAGAGGCTACAAATTTTTCGAGGAAAATGCCGCCTTGACTGAAATTGCTTTTGCTCAAACGCCCGACCGATTCAAAACCATTCTTGAGCTCATAATCGCTATAACACAGCTGCATCCCAATTCCGCCACCGCCAGCAGTGCTTTTTAGCATTACCGGATAACCGATCAGTGCAGCAGCATTCAAAGCTTCTTCAACACTGTTAAGAAGTTCCGTGCCGGGCAATAAAGGAACACCCTGAGATTTGGCCATGGAACGCGCTGTATGTTTTAAACCAAACTCCTCCATATGGGTTGCAGTTGGACCGATAAAGGCAATCCCCTCTTCTTCACATCGACGTGCAAATGCTGCATTTTCACTCAAAAAGCCATATCCTGGGTGTATCGCATCCGCTCCCGTCTCTTTTGCCGCCTGAATGATTTTTTCACCATCCAAATAGCTCTCTTTTGCAGGCGGTTCACCTAAACATACCGATTCATCGGCCATCATAACATGAAGTGATCCCGCATCTGCATGCGAATAGACTGCTACAGAAGAAATCTTCATTTTTTTAAGCGTACGGATGATGCGGCATGCAATCTCCCCACGGTTGGCAATCAGTACTTTGGCAAACATTTTTTTCCTCACATGAAAAATTTATAAATTACTATTAAACAGGTTTATAGATACTGAGTCTTACAGGACTTGGATTAAAAGCATTACACGGATTATTGAGCTGTGGACAATTGGAAATCAAGACCAGCGTATCCATCACCGCAAACAGTTCCAATGTACTTCCAGGTGCAGAGATTCCATCGATAATTGCCAATGTCCCATCAGCTTCAACCGGAACATTCATGAAAAAATTGATATTACTGACCAAATCACGCTTGTCCATCCCCATTTGTCCCAATGCCAAGAGGTAATTATCCCGACACGAATGCATATCCAGTTTGTCTAATGCATAGCGTACGGTGTTACTCTCAGCACTGCACGCACCGCCTAGAGTGTCATGACGTCCGCAGGTATCACTGATCACTTTCATCATTGTATTTCCCAGATTGGAAACCAGTTGTGTCCCTGTTTCGACAAAAATATTTTTTTGACGAACGATGGTCTGCGGAGCACTGTAGCGTTCAGTGACATCATTGGCATTGTAAAAAAGGGTATCAACCGCCTGACACCCTTCCAAATCAACTATTCGTAAGACTTCTCCCGCTTTAACCACTTTATACCATGGCTCTCCGGCAGGAATCGTTTCATCGTAAATCATCTCAGACATTTTTTCCTCCTTGAGCAAACTGTTTCATGTAGTTTTTTGTATTGACAAATGCACGCTCGCTACGCTCTGAGTCGATCACACACGGATCATCGGAGGCAACTTCATCTCCTTGATAGACAATCAGACTGATTGGTTTGACATCATACGATGTATCCGTGCTCAAAATATGTACCGTATTGGAAAATACTGCCAATACATCCATCTCAGCACGCAGTTCGATAAAACTACCTGCAGGCACCGTATCCTCACGATAGATTAATTCTCCAGCCTCACCGACCTTCGCATCCGCAAAAAGATTCAGACACGGCATAATGTCACGGCGTCCCATACCATATTTTCCAAGTTCCACGAGAAAGTTATCAAAATCGTTTTTATAATAACAGTTACGCTTGCTCTGATAGTTACCGATTCCACAATGTGCTTCAATATCCGAAGCCATCGTATAACCGCACACCGTATCGTGCGTTTCACAGCTATCCGTAATAATCGACATCAAAATTCGGCCCATATCGGAATATAGTGCATTGCCAGCTTTGAGATAGGCGTTGTACTGAATCTTGACCGTATCTGCCGCGTTATAACGTTCGGTACGTTCATGGACATTGTAAAACAGTGCCGACAGACCGCTTGTCCCTTCCGTATTGATAATCCGAAGGACTTGTCCTTTGCGGATGATCTTACTCCAGCGTCCGCCACCTGGCAAAATCTCATCAAAGAGAATTGACTCAGGCAACAGTGGTTTCATTAATTGTGTCATAGGTTTCTCCTTTATATTTTCGTTTATTTCTATCCAGTTTAATATCATTTACTAGCGTAGCACCGTAGGCATTAGGTGCGTGAGGATCATTACGTACCTTGTCAAAGACCAACAGTCGTGTTCCCAATTCAAAGGCTTCCTTAACATCATGGGTGACCATAAACACCGTCAGCCCATAGGTCTGCCATAATCCACGGACAAGCACGTGCATATCCGCACGACTCCCTGGATCAAGCGCACCAAAAGGCTCATCCAACAGAAGGATTTTTGGCTTTTTCACCAGCGCTTGTGCGATAGAAAGACGCTGCTGCATCCCACCTGACAGTTCAGATGGATATTTATGTGCCGATTGTTCAAGTCCAACCGATTTCAGCATTGCCATTGCTTCTTCTTTGATCCGTTTGCGCGTGCTTCCAAATACCTTCCCTAACAAGGGAGAATGTTCCATTTCTAAGCCCAGCATCACATTCTCCAATGCTTTGAGATGCGGGAAAAGGGTATATTTTTGAAATACCACCCCTCTATCACTGCCTGGCTCTGATGAAAGCGATTCACCTTCGAGTAAAATAGACCCGCGCGATGGAGTATCTTGTCCCAATAACATCCGTAAAAAGGTACTTTTACCGCATCCAGATGGACCGATAAGGGTACAAAACTCCCCTTTTTCTATGGAAAAATTAAGTTTTTCTAAAATCACGCTCTCTTCGTAGGTTTTCCATACGTTTTTGATTTGTAGATAACTCATTTTTTCTCCTTTCGATACCAGGGGAATATTTTACGGATGATCACGGCCAAGCTCCAATCCATAAGAAATGCCAAAAGGGTAATCCATGCGACATAGGGCAAGATCACATCCATCTCCATGTAACGGCGCATCAAAAAGATTCTGTATCCCAAACCTTCGGATGACGCAATCGCTTCTGCCGTGATCAAAAAAAGCCATGCAGCCCCCAATGAAAGTCTTAGCGCGTCCAAAAGGCGAGGCATAACATGAGGTAAAACGACACGTATAATAATCTGCCATGTCGATGCCCCAAGTGTTTGAACCTTGATAAGCAGCTCTTGAGAAAGCTCCATAGAGTACTGCTGTGTATCACGGATCAAAAATGGAGCGACTCCGATGACGATCAAAGCCACTTTTGCCGATTCATCCAACCCAAATATGATTAACAATATTGGTAATATCGTGATTGGCGGTATTAACGATACTGCCGCTGAAAACGGTGACAGTAACGCTCGAAAAAGGGGCAAGGTACCCTGCACGATTCCAAAGACAAGACCGATGATCGTAGCAATCCCAAGCCCTTTCGCAATGCGAGACAAACTGGCAATGGTATCGGTGTATAAAATCGGCTCTCCCGTCAACTCATCAGGCTCCATCACCATTATTTTGAGAGCATCTCCAATCGCCTCAAAAGTCGGAAGAAGTTTATCTTCCGGATTCAGGGCATGGCGTGCATCCGCTGCAATCCAATAGATCAATGCTAGAATCACAAACGGCAAGATTTTTAAAAGCGGTGTAAACCGTCCGGCATTCAGATTGATCAGACGCATGGATTACAGTTTCCCTTGAGCTGCTTGTTTCATAAACTGCGAATCAAATCGAAGTTTCATGTTTTTTGGATTTCCAAGCACTTTGTTAGCCGGAAATGTCATCCCGATAAAGTTCGCATTTTTCGCTTTGTTCCCTAACAATCCATGAGCATAAGAAAACTTACTCACTTCTCCCATGGTTGTGATTAGTTTTGCATCTTCCGTAAACTTTTGGGCTTCAGCAGCGGTATAGAACATCTTGGTTGTTGCCAGCTGAGATTGATACTCTTTGAGTGATGTACCTGATGCTTTTGCCATCATTGTGCGTGCTTCAATCCCTTTGACATCATTTTTTGACATGATTCCCATAATTTCGAACCATGCACCAGTCAACGCTTTGCCTAATTTTGGATTATCTTTAAGCGTTTGCGTATTGACTACCATCATGTCGATAATCTCACCCGGAATTTTGCTAGAATCAAACAACATCTTCGCGCCAGGAACCTTTTTGACTTCATTAAGCTGAGGATTCCATGTCACCACGTTTTTCATTGACGGTGAATTAAACGCTGATACGATATCTGCATCCGATGTATTAACCGTCTTTACATCTTTGGCACTCAAACCTGCAGATGACAACCCACGCTCCAATAAATAATGCGATACCGAGTACTCGACCAGATTTACTTTTTGACCTTTAAGCTCTTTCATACTTTTAGCACTCTTAGAAACAATACCGTCATTACCGTTTGAGTAATCACCGATAATAACAGCCGTAGAATCCACCCCACCTGCAGCAGGAATCGTCAATGCATCCATATTGGTCATGACACATCCGTCAAACGATCCTGCTGTGTATTGATTGATTGATTCAACATAGTCATTAAGCTGTACAACATCGATTTTGATGCCGTATTTATCTGCCCATTTTTTTACGATCCCTTTTCGAGCACCGTAATCCCACGGCATCCAGCCGGCATAAATGGTCCATGCAACTTTAAAGTTGGTTTTGGGTGCGGCAAACATAGTTGTTGATGCAACTGCAAGAGCCAAAACGGCCAATGAAAGACGAGTTGAGAGTTTTGGTGATATGAGTTTTGATGAGCCTGCAGCAGATGTGCACTGAGTGAATGAATGTGTCATGAAATCCTCCTAAACGGTTATTGAGAAAAAACGGGGAGACATACCTCTCTCTCCCGGGCTTTTATCCCTCCGTGTAGCCGCTTACGAGGCCGGATACTCTCGGACCAGCACTTTTCAGTCGGAACCCTAGTATCCATTTGTTGAACAATATGAGAGATATTTTCCTCCCGATTTTTCTACATGCAAAAATTATAATATAATTGATGGAATATAAGACATTTTTTATGATTAAATTTTAATCAACAAACAGATTAATCAAATAAAATTCTCATCTTCACCATTACTCTATTCCGATGACTGCTCGTCCTCGACGGTTAAGATAAAATGTGTCGTATCCATCATCCCCTGCACTCATACACTCACCCAAATATCCCTCATCGTAGAGTTCAGAGATAATCTCTTTGACCTCTGTTTTATCCATTCGGGCATATTCGGCTATATCGTCTGATTCGTAGATGTTGTATTCCCACTCATCACTTAGATTGAAGATGGTTTTCATCACTTTTAATTTGTTCGCATTCATAGGAGGCCTTTAAATGGTGGACTTGTTTACGTAATACGATGATTTGCAGAGGATGAAGTTTTTCAGCTGTAATCCACAACTCATATGCTTTTACGTAATGTTCTAGAATAATTGGATGCAACTTCTGTGCCTGATCGTATAACTGAGACAGTAACTCTTTTGCTTCATCAAATCTAAAATGTTTTAACGGCTTCAAACGCCGGATCACTCCCTCGAAAAGCTTCTGGCTATGATGCGCTTTTGTCATATCTAAAAACTGTGAAGCATGGAGCGCCGAGGCATAATGTTCATTCCAAATACGCCCGTTAATCATCTGATCGCATGCCTGATCGATAAAGACAGGGGCAAACTCCAACACTGCCAACAGTTCTGTAAAATCATTATCCACCAATGCACGAAACAGCATACGGCTTCGGTTACGTATATGATGGCGAAACTCAGGGTCTTTAATAATGACAGGATTGAGATGTGTAAACCGCTCATAGGCACCCAAACGTGAGTGATTAAACCCCATAATTGCGACATCGGTATTTGGATCTTCAACTTGGGCTATATGTGAACCGCTTGGTCTGTGAAATGCCCATAACAATCGTGCTTCGTCATCTTCATGAAACAAATAAAAAGCATCGCCTTGTTCCTCAAAGTCTAAATCGTCTTTGAGCGATTCTATATGCTCTCTATAGTTCAAAGTAGATGACGTCGCCATATGACTCAAACCTTTTGATATTTTTCTTTTCACTGAGTAAAAACAGTGTTTGCACAGCGGGGGATTTCTCTATTTTGAAATAGCCGTCACTCAAGATGACAGCCAGATTCTTTTCACCTGCATGCGTGTTTAAATACTCCAAAACAGGCTCAAACTGTGTACCTCCGTTGCCTTTGGCAAAGACAACTTTGGGACAAATATCTTGCGCATTATAGGTCACCATTTCGTCATAGGCCACTTGCTCATCAAAAGGGATGACGCTCACCTCAAAATCATGCCCCAGACGTAATATCCCATCAATTATTCCTAGAAATTTACCAAATACATCGGCCGTTATGCTCATAGAGCGATCCAGAAAGATAAAGAGACTCAGGCGGTTTTTGTTATAGCGATAACCTGGTAAATAAAGTTCCTGATGGATAAAACGGCGGTTTGGACGGGAAAAATCAGACTCTTTGTCAAAAAAACTCTCGCTCATATAGGTATGAAGGATGGTTGCTAGATCAACGGTTGGTTTGGTAATCTCATCAAACATCTCAAGCAGTGAGGAGGGAATATTTCCCTGCTTACGTGCCGCACCCATCGCTTGGATGATAAGCGCATCAATCTCTTCTTCGGCTGCTTTGGTATCACCTTCATTTTCGATAATATCCATCTTTTGCAGTGTCGGGTTATCCTCGCTCGGTACGCCTTCCCCTTCATCGCTCTCGCGATACAAAGCATGGTAGACCTCTTCGACACTTTTGTCGCGAAATGATTCGATGACGATCGCATCATCATCCGCAGACCCAACACGCTTAAAATCGCCGAGCAATAGCCCGATAACGATGTCACAGCTTCGATTCCACGTCGGATTGTCTCGTCCGCGCATACGAAACGGGTGTTTGAGGAGGATATGCAGCAGTACATGGGCATAAAGGTATTTCAACTTGCTATCGTCAACACCCCATGCTTTGCTCGCATCAATTCGGATGGTTGCACCGTCCGTCTCGAAGAGCATATGAGGATTGTTTTGGTATTTGTGAGGGATCGAGAGAGCTAGGACACTTAAAAACGGATGGTCAAAGAGAAACTGAACCCGTATTTTTTCTAGACGGTTTTTGATGGGAATATCCTTGTATCGTTTCAACTATGATTGCAACTTTTGTGCTATGTGTCCTATAGGAAAATATGATTTTTGCTAAAATATGAACCACTACACATTTTTTTAATTTTACATTTAATATAGATGAAATATAATGCTTATATATGGAAAAGGAAGTGTATGTATAGATGGAATGAGGATAAAAATAGCATCTTAAAAGCAACTCGTGGTTATAGTTTTGAAGAGGTTGTGGAATTATTATCTAAAAATGGTGTCCTTGACCACTACAAGCATCCACTTGAGGATAAGTATCCAAACCAATACATCTATGTCATATCAATAGGTGGATATGTTCATTATATCCCTTATGTGATAGATGGTGATGATGTTTTTCTCAAAAACATCATCCCTAGCCGAAAATTACATAAACAACACAAAGGAGATGTGTCATGAAATACGATACAGACGAACTGAAATTACTGGATGCAATTGAGCACGAAGAGGTTGAGAGTATTGCCTTTGATAATGAAAAAATAAAAACAATGGCAACTAATACACTCGATTATCTCAAACAAAAAAAGCAAATCACCATCAACATGAAACAATCTGATTTGGATTTTGTCAAACAACGTGCAAAAGACATTGGTATCTCATATCAAAATATCATCCAAGCACTGATTCATAACTATGCGAATGGAAAAGTAGAATTGAAAATTTAGCTAAAATATTTTTATCCAAAATCAATTTTGATGTAAAAATTTTCACTATGCTCTCAATCGGTTTAGGCTTATCAAGCGGAAATTACTTATCCAGTGGTGACACTACCAATTTAGAATTTCAAAAAGCTATCACCGAAGCCAATTTGGTGGATTTACACTGTTTCAAAGGATATAGTCGCCATACCGCCCAATCCATTCATCAAACATTGGACTTAATGCAATACTCTCATCTTTCACAATTACATCTTTGATCAGCATCACTCCAAACTCAGTGGGAAGTTTTTGGGAAAAACCAAAGAGATGCTCTGTTTGCTGTGAACTGCCGCGATACAACTCTACCAATGCAGATACCAACGCATACAACAATGCAGGCTCACTGCGGTCAACTTGCGGATACTCTCCTGCGTAGATAGCTCCAACATCAGGGAGTTTTTCATACACCTTTACATACGACAAAAACTCTATCCCTGCCCCGTATCCGATAAGTCCGTATACAATAGGAGCGATAGCAGATGTGTTGTCATTATGCTTGAGAATATTCGACAGCATATGGTAGCTTCTAGGGGTTGCAAATGCCGGATTGCTGTCATCTTCACTAACGGGTTCAGATGTCAATAAATCGGGGCGAAAACTCAAAAATCCAATGACAAACGGATGAAGACCCTCTCGTATCGCAAAGAGTTTAAAATCCTCAAACCGTGCTTCCACACTCAAATGGACCATTCGGTTTGCCAGTGGTGTGGGCAAACGAAATACGACACCGCGATCACTGATACGGTTCCCTGCACAGAGGATACGCCATCCGCGCGGCAGTTCATACTCTCCCATTTTACGATCCAGTACCAGCTGATAGATTGCCGCTTGTACTGATGGGGGCGCAGAGTTCAGTTCATCGAGAAACAATATACCGCTTGAATCAGGGTCTTTTGGGAAAAAGACAGGTGCCATCCATACGGTCTGTTCGTTGCGAATTGCGGGTACACCGCGTAAATCTACAGGGTCCATTTGTGATAATCGTACATCTACCAACTCAAGCCCGTGCTTAGCAGCAATGTCGGCTACAATGTAGGATTTACCTATCCCGGGAGAGCCGTGTATGAAAACAGGTATGTCTGTATTGATCAGTGTATCCAGATGCGTGTAAAGGTCAGTTGTTGTAATCGAGGGTGTCTTCACGCAGATGCCTCAGCGATTATACACGTAAAACAGTGTTCTTGATCATTACATGAAGCGCATGCCGGTGCTACTTTACCGATTGCGTCATAGAGAAATTTTTTCCACAATTTATCTTTAGGTTTAATCTGTGCCAATTTAGGAAAATGCTTTGCCATATACGCACCCATTTGAGTACGGCTTTTAAATCCAAGATCCTGATACAGATGATTCATCTCCAATGATTTAAGGGCGATTAATGGGGCGATGCAATAGCGTGCTTCTTCATCTACAGCGTATTTTTTAAGATAACTGTCGATCTCATGAAACATAATGTCATGTTCTTTATTTCTCATAGCAATTACTCCAAGTAAACTGCTACAGTAAATGCATATTTCATACTAAGATTATTAATTACAAATCCATTTCAATCATTTTACCCATAGCAATTTCAGCAATCTCTTGACCAAATCCGAAACATTCATTAAGTTCATCATCCGTAGGTATTAGTTTGATTTTTAACGGTTTAATAGGGACACGGAATTTTAGTCCGCGCAGCCGTTCATGCAGCATCTCGGGAGCTTCTCCCGTCCAACCATATGAACCAAAGGTCGCTCCAATCTTTCCAGCACTCTCCAAGAACGCCATGCATGACAGTAGATCCCATGCAGGTTTAACAGCATCTCCATTGATGGTTGGTGAACCGATCATAATCGCATCAGACTCTTCAAGCAAATCGATCATATTGCTTTCATCCAGCGATGAAAGATCATACATACTCGCCCGAATTCCCCCGACACTATCGGCACCTTCCGTCACTTTTTCGGCCATTTTATGGGTATTGTCATAGCTGGAAATATAAAATACCGAAAGCATTTTCATTCCAAGTACATTTTTTCGAAATTTTGACTGGGAGCTCCACAATGCGTATTTTTCAATATAACTCATTGGATTTGTACGCAAAATAGGTCCGTGCAAGGGTGCGATAATGTCGATATCAAATTTGCGATAAAGCTCTAGCGCGTTAAGTACATGCTGTTTAAATGGGCGCATGATATGATCATAGTAATATTGAAACGCATACATAAAATCGCCGACTTTATCGTCGAAAAGACGTTCATCGTAGTAGTGACTGCCAAATACATCTCCGCTAAATAACAGCTTCTCTTCATGCAGGTAACTGCTCATCGTATCGGGCCAGTGTAAAAATGGCGTCATCAAAAATTCTATCGTTTTATCGCCTAGCGAGATAATTTTTCCGGTTGTGGCTATTTCATAAGGGATATCCGCTTTTACAATCCCTTTGAGCATCATTACCGCACGCCCGGAAATAATGAGCTTTGCCTGCGGTGCACGTTTCATCAGTTCAATCAATGCACCAGAGTGATCAGGCTCCAAATGATGCAATACGATATAGTGAATTTCGTCATAACTGCATACACGCTCTAATCTCGTAAAAAAATCGTCCGAAAACTCTTTTTTTACGGTATCCATGACCGCAACCCCCTGCGATCCGCGCACAACATAACTGTTGTATGAGCTACCATTGGCCGTTTTCATAATAATATCAAAGGTACGGATTTTCGGGTCAAATGCACCGGTAAAATATACACCACTTTTGATCTCAACTATCGCGGGAAGCATTAGTGTCCTTGCATACTCTTTTTATGATACCAATGCATAAGTTATTCGAGCTACCCTACTCGTAGTTGCGTGGGTCCTGTAAATAGTCGTAAAAAATCATATATGTCGCTTAGAAAAAAAGCGCGCGTATCTTGATGTTCAAAACGTTGAAGCCATGCTTTTTCCTGATTTAACAGTCCTTTGCACGGAACCACAAACTCCTCTTTTGGCAAAAGGGGTTTGAGTATACCGCAATCGTTAATGGCCATGATAACTGCATCAAACAACTCATCCAAACGGTCGTCTTCATCGTAATGGTATAACTTTCCATCCATTTTATAAAAACGGTATATCGCCAATATTTCATGCGCTTTATCGATTTCATTCATCCTGTTTTTCCTCCTACAGCCACTGCATACAGCAATGGATTATTAGACCACTTGGAACCTTCATCGTCATAAAAAGCTCCAATACCACTACATCCAACCCCAAAATGTTCACACGTCAGATAAATATCCTGAGTATAAATACCTGCTTCTATATGGGAGTGCGCTGTAAATTTTTGTGCATAAATTAAAAACACCATATTTGCACCTGCAATAAAGCGCTGCCCCAACAACAGCTGAACGACCTCATCACGATAATTTCCACCCATAGAGAACATACCATTTCGATACATACCCAGATGCATAGCGTGTGCCTGCAAAACAACAGCAACAACTTCAAGGGACTTAGGAACAGATAACTCTAATAATTCAGCCATGATACGGTCATTCATATTTGATGCAAAAAACTCTCTTGCACTGCGTCTATTGCGATTTATACCAAGATAATCACTCCATTGTGACACATCATGGTTATCCAAATATGCGGGGTTATTTTTTATACTCTCTGCCAATGCGATATCTTTCATCGTGTAATTCGTAGGGGCAACGTTCATGAATGCATTTTTTAACTCTTTTACAGGGCGATTTCCCACTGTTCCGACTCCATACACAGCGGTAATGTATTCATCATCGCCCATGCCCATATTCAGATTTAACCTATCGGTATCACAATGCGACATTTTTGTCAGCTCTAGCCCAAAATGTCGCACCGTAGCATTGAGCACACCAATTTGATGTCCAAGGTCAAGATAACAGTAACGCCATGCACGTAATCCATATTTCCACGAAGATCGAAAAGGAACTATCGACATCATCACCATAAAACCGTTAAAGCGTTTTGTAATACCCATATACGATTCCACACCGTCATCCTCGATCTCCTGTATTAACACGAGTTGCTCAGACAGTGTATCAAGATGATAGATACCGCACAATACTCCAGAGACATTACGTACTTGCACATATATTTCCAACGGGTGCAGGTTACCGGCCGAGGGAACATTGAGTTGATAATAAGGCTTTTGGGAAACCGTACGCAGTGTGGTAATGCATCGCAAATGCGATAACCATGATAAGGCTGAAACATCATGCAGTGAAATACGATAACAAAAATGAGGATATTGTTTAAAAAGTGTCGGTTGAGAATCCCACTCTAAATACGTTGTTCTTTGAGCAATCTTGAGTGGAGTCAGAAGCGTTTTTTCACGCACTTCTAAGCTGTCTAAAAACATCACGGTCACAGGTTAGCTCTATAGCACTATACCCATCTACGTTTTGCAGTGTTGGATTTGCATTAAACGATAGCAGCATTTCAACACATTGAGCACGAGATGCTGACGCTGCATACATAAGTGCGGTTGTCCCCTCTTCATTCGTATCATCCACATCTGCACCTGCAACAATGAGCATACGGATTATTTCGGGAGAATTTGCATAAGCTGCATTAAATAATACTCCGTTAAAATCGTTATTCACGGCATACAAATTTGCACCTGCATCAATCAAACGTGATACCATCATCGCATTACCTTGCAATGCAGCAACAAGTAATGGCGTATTTCCGTTAAATCCTTTCTCCTCCAGGTTTTCACCCGTAAATCCATTCTCATTTAGCCATGTCAAATATTGCTCTACCATGATATTCCCCTATCGTTAAACTTTCATCCAATTTTCGTGCTCATGCCCTTTTTTCTTGAAATTAGCCGCTTTATCTACCGCTTCGATGCATTTATCGTAATCCACTTCATCGGTGATCTCAGGGACAACCTCTTTATAGCTGATCATTCCCTCTTGATCAATAACAAATACTGCACGAGCAAGTCGGTCTTTTAGTTTTCCTTCCGTGATCAATAATCCATAGCGTTTTGCAAAATCTCGATTGGTATCGATGACTACATCAGCCACATCAATGCATTCAGTACTTACAAAATTGTTGACAAACTCTGCATCATCTGTTGTAATCATGATCGTTTTTAGTTTTTTAAACTGTTTGATGAGTTCATTGAACTTTTTTGCCCCCAATGAACATACTTCGGTTTTAAGCGATGGAATTGCGATAAGCAGCTGTGCGGTAGGAGCAATCATGCCGATAACATTTTGACTGCCATCCAAAGCGGTTACACGTGCTGCCGGTGCTTCACGCCAAATTGTCATCTCTTTACCTTCCAAAGGTGTTGGAACTCCATGTACTGTAATTTGCATCCTTAATCCTTGTCGTGATTTTTGTTATAAGTGCAAATTTAGTTCTATTAACTGATTATTATTTGTACATATTTATGGTGATAATAATCTTAATTATGTACTACAATAATGTCACCTTATTTGAAAGGTCACCCTATGATGACATATGAAGCAAAGATACCAACGAATTTAGAGTGCCAAACGTGTGCATTAACTTTCGCATACAAAGAAATAAATATTTTGTATGAAATTGCTCTTTTACTGACAAGCAGTACCGACATACATGACTGTATTGAAAAATCAATGCGCAAGCTCAAGCAACACGGCTATTTGGAACGTTGCGCCGTGTTTATAAGAAAGGATGGACTCAAAGAGCTTGAGTTACTCATATCCATAGACCTTGAGCCTTATCAAAAGAAAATGGCAACCTATATCTTTGGCGAAGGGGCAACAGGACTCGCTGCTGCAAGCGGTGAACCAATCGTTATTGAAAATATTCATAACAATATCAATTATCTCAATAAAATGGGAAATATATCTACACAAATGGTTTCATACGTCGCAGTACCATTATCCCAAGATGAAGAAGTTGCTGGAGTAATATCGGCTAATATCGGTAAAAATTCCCCACTGAATTTTGACGAGGTTGTCCGTATGCTTACGATTGTCGGGACCCTTTTTATGGGATCCCTCAAAGTACAGCAAAAACTTGTTAAAGAAAAAGAATCCATCACCGAACTCAAAACTTATTACAAAGAAGAGAGTCAAAAAGAGTACAAGTTCGAGAATATCATTGGTAAAAGTACCAAAATGAATCAAGTGTTTAGCTTGATAAATACCGTAGCTCCTGCTGATGCTACGATTCTAATCCGCGGAGAGACTGGAACAGGTAAAGAGCTTATAGCCACTGCAATCCACAACCTTAGCCTTCGTCAAAACGGTCCATTCATAAAACTAAATTGCGCTGCCATTAGTGAGACACTGCTGGAATCCGAGCTTTTCGGTCATGAAAAAGGGGCCTTTACCGATGCAAAAGAGATGCGAAAAGGACGATTTGAACTCGCAGATGGAGGAACACTGTTTCTTGATGAAATCGGAGACATAACTCCAGCATTGCAAGTGAAACTTTTACGTATCTTGCAAGAGCAGGAATTTGAACGTGTCGGGGGTAGTAAAACAGTAAAAACCAATGTGCGTCTTGTTGCTGCAACCAATCGAAATTTGGAAGAGATGGTTCAAAAGGGAGAATTTCGTGAAGATTTGTTTTATCGTCTCAATGTTATTCCCATTAACCTTCCCCCCCTACGTGAGCGTTATGAAGATGTTAAGCTGCTCACCGAACATTATCTACAGCGGTTCATGAAACAGCATCGTAAAAATATGCATTTCTCCAAGCCTGCACTGGAACTGCTGCTAGACTATCCATGGCCTGGAAACATACGAGAACTGCAAAATACCATGGAACGTATTGTCCTCATCTGTCCTGATGGTGAGATTGCTCCCGAAATGTTAAGCCATGTATTGCCCTTTAACTATCAAAAACTCTACATGCAGCCTGAAATGGTGGCAATGCCTCAACCCGTATATGTTTCAACTGCTCCTGCACCTCTAAAAGAAGTTCTTAGTGATGCGCCTATGACCAAAAAGACTCTATTGGAACTGGAAAAAGAGTCCATTGTCCAAGCCCTGATCGATTCCCACGGAATACAAACAAAAGCGGCACGACTGCTTGGGATGACCGCACGCCAGATCGGCTATAAGATCAAGCAGTACGGGATCGAGTTTTAATCTCCGAGCCGCTTTGCAACCATCTCTGAGGGGAATTTTTTGATTCCCGGTTCAATAAACCATTTTTCTCCATTGCTAAGCTCCACTTCCCCTCCCCACTTGTCGTCCGTATCGAACTCAACGCTTGTGATTGTCTCTTCCATATCTTTTTTTGCGAAATAAAAAGAGATTTCTTTTTTTGAATCCACTCGTAACATTACTTTTGCCATTGTCTACTCCTTAAAATATTATCTGAAATTCATCTCTTATAAGACATGAAAAAACCTGCGAAACCGATACCACCAGTCTGATGAAAGATGACCCTCAAAACTTATACGTAAAAATGAACCCGCCAAACGTCTTATGATCGTATTAACATTGTCATTTTTATCATTTTTATAGGGAAAATCATCGCGGTAATGCACGCCACGACTCTCTTCACGCGCCAATGCACTCATTACCATAGCTTCAGCAACCGTAAGAGAGTTGCGAAATTCTATAATGGACATAAGTTCCACATTATCGTTTCGTTCTTTGTTTACACAGCACAAACCTGATGACAGCTTCATAAGGTAATGAATGTATTCATATGCATCTGCAAGAGAATCATGGCTTCTAAACGCCCCTGCATTTTTATACAAAATATTTCCGAGATTTGTTCGCATCGTATTAATGTTATAACGGCTCTCACCCTCTAATATCATCTCAATATAGCGTGACTCTTTAGCAACTATTGCATAATCGATCGGATGAAACTTCCCTTTTTTTGCTGAATTGGCGGCATTGATTCCGGCAACTTTTCCAAAATAAGCAGCTTCAAGCAAACTGTTGCCACCCAAACGATTTGCACCATGAACTCCGCTATACGCACACTCCCCACAGACAAATATGTTGTCTATGTCCGTCGATGCATCATCTCGACTCCAAATTCCACCCATCGTGTAGTGTGCCGATGGAGTTATTGGGAGTAACTCGGTGAGTATGTCAATACCAGCACCGTTTAGGGCATGTTTACGAGCTGAGGGGAGTTTTTTATCAATAAACGCTTCACCTAAATGACGAAAGTCAAGATAGACAGTATGCCCCTGCATCTGATGACGAATAATGTCACGTGACAGTTTGTCCCGTGTTTGCAGCTCATCGGTAAAACGTATACCGTGTTCATCAACGATATAGGCTCCCTCACCACGTGCTGCTTCGCTAATAAGTGTTCCGCTTCTTAAAAGCGTCGTAGGATGAAATTGAACAAATTCCATATTTACCAGTCTCATCTTTGCCCGCAATGCAATTGCCAATATATCTCCGCTTGACTCTTGAGAATTGGTTGAGTGACCTCGATATATTCCAGCATAACCGCCGCCTGCCAAGACCAGTGATTTACATGCAAAAGCGATCACTTGAGAATCACGACGGCGCAAAAGAGTGATTCCCGACAATCGATCCTCAAAGGTAGCAATACCCAAGAGAAGATGGTTAGGAAATACTTGTACCCCTTCTTTGCGACATTGTGTAAACAAGGTTTGCGTAATCGATGCTCCGGTACGATCTGCTATGTAACAGGAGCGTTTCGTTGATGTCCCCCCAAAAGGTCTCTGTGCAATGGTGCCATCTTCCTCACGATCGAACACAACACCCATAGAACTGAGTTCTTCAATAATGTCTGCCGCTCCAGCAACCATCGCCGTTACGGTAGACGGGCGTCCTAGCTTATCAGCACTTTTTAGGGTGTCCGATACATGCTCTCGATGCAGATCATTGCGCATCCCTTTCATCACGGCATTAATACCACCTGATGCTACCGCAGAATTTGAGCGCAGCGGAGTACTTTTTGAAATCAGTGCTACGGACAATCCTGCGCGTCTGGCATACAGTGCTGCATATAGCCCTGATATGCCACTGCCTACTACAATTACATCATACAGCATTGGCTTCATTCGTTAGAGTATTAATGGCGCTTGTCTCAGCACATGGAACATATCCCAAAATGGCATTATCAAGAACATGAGAAGGATTTACCGCACCGAATATTGAACAAATAGCTCCAGCTGATCGTGCAAACTGCAATGCGCTTGCAACATCTGAAAGATCGGCCGTTTTCATCAGATCACCTATCTTAGATGAAAATGGACGTTTAAACAGGTTTTTTTGCAACAGCGGAGATGATCCAATCATCGTTACTCCAAATCGTTCACACGCATGCATCAGCGGATAATAAAACCCATCATCGCAACGCTGATTACGATAACTATACGCATGATGTTTAGCCAAGTTGAACGGACTTTGAAGATATTTAAATCCATGACTGTCACCTCCGGCATTGCGTGCCATCTCTAGTATTTTGGATAGGGAAAGATACTCCTCATGATCCTCTTCATACAAAAAACCATTCCATGAGGCGATCCCGTATGAAACTATTTTGCCTTCTTTTCGCAGTTCTTCAAACACTTTAAATGCTTCATGTATCCGATTGTATAAGGTATCGGAGTCGATGTAGCCCAGTTGTGTTTCGGGATTATGCAAAAAAAAGATATCAATGGTATCCAAACCCAAATTCTCTAATGACTGCTGGGCACTCCAACGCAAATAATCAGGTGACATGCAATGTTGGTCAATCACTATTTCATCAGCAGCAGCCAATCCTGCATCTATAACGTTCTCTTTGATCCAGCCGTATGGATTATCAGGAAACGGGAAGTCCAGTGGAATAAATCCGGCCTTGGATGCGATAATGATTTCATCGCGTTTTATTTCGCCACTGGCGAACAGTTCACTCAATGCTTCGCCGATTTCACGCTCTGAAATTTGGTAGCGGTAATTGATAGCGGTATCTATTAAATTAATACCGTTTTGAAGTGCCGTTTTAATCGCTTCACCAAAATTGATAATGTAATTATCTTCTTTATAAGGCTCAGGTTTATAGGTACCAATACCCAATGAAGGGAAGAACAAATCTCCATTAAAACGGTAAAAATCTTTGGAATAGGATCCAAATTTTTTCATGTATCCGAATGTCCCCTCTTTGGTTGCGTGTGACATTAGACGACCATCACGCGTAAATTGGTTTTGAGCTTGAAGTTAAGCATATCCTGCATACCTGCAAGCGTTGTCGTCGTATTCATCGAACAGCTCATACACTCACCCTTGTACTGGATGTAGAGTTCATGACCGTCTTCGACCTCTTTGAGATCGATTACTTCAACATCACCATTATCCGCTTTAAGCGTCGGACGGATGTACTCTTCGAGAATCGATTCAATACTGCGGAGTTTTTGTACCAGACTCATCGCATTGAAATTGCCGTCACCCTTGGCTTCTTTGATTTTTTTGCTGATCGCCTCTTTATTCAACTCCTCGGTAATCTCGGCAAGCATGTCTACCAAATAGACATCTTTTTTCTCATGACCGCCCGGTTTGATACACGATTTACAAAAACCGCCCGCCTTGGTGTAATCCGTAATTTGTTCGATTGATCCGAGCTTGTTGAGTTTAATCACTTCTTTGAGGGTATCGAGGCTGACACGTGCACATTCGCAAACGATAAACTCTGTCTCGAACTCCGACATATCAACCCCTTTATAGATTGATGCCGCTTTTTTGATAACGTCATATGCCATTACCGAACAATGCATCTTTTGCCCTGGAACGGCAGGAATATCTATATCATCACGCAATGCTTTTTCTACATCGATATTGGTGATTTTCAACGCTTCATCAACGGTTTTTTCCATGCAAAGTTCTGCCATCATATCAGAACTCGCGATCGCTGTCCCGCAACCGAAACTTTTAAATCGGCTTTTGATGATGACATCGTTTTTTGGATCAATCATCCAATAGAGTCGTACGGCATCTCCGCAGCTCTCTGCACCAAAATCAGCTATGATCAGTCGTTTTTCAGCTTTATCTGCTTCTTCTTGTGTTATCTCGCCCATGTTGATTGGGTCATTCATACGTCTTTGTACCTCATTGGAGTACTCTTCCCATAATGCCCCACCGATTAATGTATCACGTGCCATTTTCATTCCTTGGATTGATGTTCATATACAGAAACATTGCAATAGATGTTCTTAATAAATACGACATTTTTGTAATCTATTACGTCAGAAATAAATTATGCATGTGAATGATCATGTGTATTTTATGATAATGAAATCGAAGGTGTTATGGGGGTTTTTGAAAGAAGAATGCATCCCATCTGTTTCCAAAAGGGATGCCAAGGTAATAATTTTGGCTATTCGGCCGAAACATTTTCTCCATTTTCAATTTTTTCTTTTCTTTTATAGTTTCTAATCTGCTTTTTGACCTCTTGCTTTAACTCTTTTTTCAGAAGATTTTTTACTTGTTTCTTGACGATATTTTTAACTTTGTTACCCATTTTGAATCCCTTTAATTGATGTAGAGTCATTCTATAGCAGATAACCTTGCTATAATATTAACATTAAATTATAGATTTTAACGAAACAGAACATATAGACTGCTATAACCATAATCAAAGGATCTCAAGCTTATACAAAAATGCTCTCTCTTTATACGATGGTATATCGAGTTCTTGACGGTATTTTGCAATGACACGTCTCACCATTTTTTCTCCAAACTTCTCCTCAATCATCTCATGAAGCAATTTATCACTGAACGGATCCTCTTTATTCTCACTTAGGACCAAACGTTTCAAATAGTGTTTGATTTCAGAGGTTGATACTTCGCCAATAGAGTTAGAAAAAAAATCTTTAAACGCAAAAAGACCTTTTTCGGTTTGAATGTACTTATCAGAAATTGCTCTCGATATCGTTGACTCATTAAATCCAAGCTCATCCGCAACGTCTTGAAGACGAAGTGGCTTTAGTTCTCCACCCATAAAAAAACTGTACTGTTTTTCAATCAGTACAAGGGCAACATTGTATAAAGTTGCTTTGCGCAAATCCAGCAACTTGACCAATTCTCTTGCTTCTTTAAATTTTTGTTTGGCAAAATTGTCATATTTATCAATCATGTTGACTTGTAGGTCAGGATAAAAAGCATGATTGATACGTATATTAAACTCTGATTCTGCAAACTCTATAAATAAATCAGGAGTAATTTGTATTTCAGGCTCCATATACTCTAATGCAGGAGGGTTTTTTAGCTGTTGCAACACATGTTTGGCATCTCCAAAGCGTGGATTATTAATAAATTTCTCCATTTTATCAAACTGTAAAATCATCGCAGAAAGCAAGATGCTTAAGGTATCATCCAAATCATAATCATTGAGTTGAAATAAAAATGACTCCTTATAGTCAACCGCACCAACACCTGATGGTTCCAAATTGGCGAAACGCTGACGCACCCGCTCAACAGTATGTGCATCTGTATTGCATTGCGTTGCAATATCATCAATATTTCCATCAAAATAACCTTCATCATTGATGTAAAAGATAATTTGTTTTGCAATTTGTTGCGATATAGGGGTGGGAAACAATGGGGCAGCAATCTGTTCATCCAGTTTTTCATACAAAGATGTACCCGCAATGCTAAGCCACTCAATTTGATCACTTGAAGCATTGGACACATAATTTTGAAAAGCCCCATACGCAGAAGAGCCTCCGGCTTGCGTATTTGAATCCTCAAATCCTGATTTAACTTCCAGGCAAGGATTCTCATTTGTAATTACCTGGAGATGTTTTTCTAAATCACTAAGCGAACATTGCAATAAGGGTAACCATGTTTGCATAGACAATCTCGGCAGTTGCTTTTGTTTAAAAGAGAGTGTTGTGTGCATCGTAAACCACCTAAAATCTATAAATATAATAGAGTGACTGCATATTTTGTTCTAGGTAAAAATTATAGGGATATTTAGAAGATATAGGTGATTAAAAAGAAGTCAGTTTCCGTTCATGTTGAGCCTGTCGAACCATGAAATCCTTTGACAGACTCAGATTGAACGAAATTTTAGTATTTTATGCGGACCAGACCGTTAGGCTGTACGACTTTCATTTGACACGCTAGACGTGCTTTAGCACTTGTTTCGGCAACTGTTTTTAGCACCGCTTTCTCTTTGTCATTGATAGGACTCATAAACTCCATCCCTGACTCGATCATTACAACACAAGTGCCGCATTCTCCGTCTCTACAGCCAAAAGGCAATGCACTTCCTGATGCTTCTACGATATCTTGTATCGTTTTCCCAGGCTTTACATTGATTGCCAAAAAGTCATTTATAATCTCTACACGTGTTGTCATCCCAACTCCTTTAATGATTATGATGTTATGCTAAACGAAAGTGCTTCATTTAGTGGTTGGCCCGCAGGCAACTTTTAGTTAAATGGTTTGACCAAAATGGAGGTTTGTTTAACTGCACATTGACATGCAAGACGTACAGGTGTCGGACGGTTAAACTGCTGTGCTATTTCAGCTTCTTTTTTATTAATAGCACCCATACTGATCAATGTTTCAAGCTCTTTATCATCCATATAAACTGCTTGTCCTTTTGATGAGTAATCTTCTGTTGTAGAAGCAAGCATTTCGTCTGTTGCGATGTCTTCAACACGCACTATACAACTGCCGCACATACCGTCTTTACAATCAGATGGTATTGAGATACCATTGCTTTGTGCGACTCTTAATAAAACATCACCTGTTTTAGCAAAAACACGTTTATCCTGACCTCCGCCGAATCCGCAAAAAATGACACTAACCATTTTTTTCCTCCTAATTTTTCTTTATTGACATGCTCAAACAGTCACATCATCAAAGTATGTACATATCTCAAAAAGTGACTTACGCCTCCCCTTCTTGAGATTGCGCCAATTTCTCAGCAGCCCTCTTGGCTCTATGTTCTTTGAGCCATTTTAACTCTTCAGCTACTTCATCATAACCGTCATCTTCCAGGGCACTTTCTATTTCAGCTTCTCTGCATCCAAAAACAAATCCCTGTTCAATAAAATTGACTTCATAAATACGAATTGTTTGTAAAAAATCACCGATTTTTCGGACATAACCCTCTGCACCTGCTTCTACTAGAACATCACCGTTTCTAGCATGAGGAAAAGTCCCATCATTGCGAATGGTTTTCGTTAATCGTACACGTTCGCCGACACGATATAAAGGTAGTATTTCATCTTTCGTAGACATCTTGTACAGATTTGTTTTTCTAGCTTCATTATTAATCGGCATTGCTTCTGCATCGTGCTCAAATGATTCTAACCCCGCCTGGGCCGTATCGGCTGTTTGTTCTAGATAATCAGAAAGAGATTGCGGTTGTGCTTGTGCAGGCATGGACTCCATGACTAACCTCCTCTACATCACTACAGCTGCTTGAGGTAGAACACGTACCGCATGCACTTGGTTTATCAAACATCTCCCATACATCAGCAGCCGATGGGCTGTAGCCATTTTCAAAATTTTTATAGACAGTGATGAGAGCAAATTTATAATATTCAAGCAACTTTGTATCGCTATCCCAATTGTTTTGCTTAGCTCTGTCAACCATTTCTCCAAACTTTTTCATAATATGAAACCGCTTAGAATTGACCAAGCGCTCATCAAATTCAAGATCGAAAAAATCGAAAAAATCCTCTGTATCGGTAATCTTATTAAATTCTGCTACTGTTCCCATTATGTCTCCTTCGTATAATGCATTTATTCAATCAAACGTTACAATCTGATTGAAGTTCTATGAGACTCATGGTTCTCACAAAAGCTAATAATAAACAAGTTTTTTTCCTTTTTGGGTAATACACCAGCACATAAAACGTCTTGTGT
>JAUYAU010000006.1 GCA_030693335.1 Sulfuricurvum sp. | reverse complement strand
TGTTCTCATTGAACGCCGCCACTGCCGTTACATCGATCGTCGGTGCATCGTTTTGAGCGTTGTAGGTTGGTGTATCACTGTCGGTAGCCGTCAACGCAGGCGTGCCGCTATCTGTCGCTGTCAAAGATACCGCTGGCAATGTCATACCTGCGTTGATCGCATCTACACCCGCTTGAGTAAGAACTACGTTTTCACCGTCGAATGCATAGTAACCAGCAGCATTTGTACCTGCTGTGAAAGTCACTTGACCGCCAGCTACAGTTAATGTACCGTCTTCTTCATCACTCGCACTGAACGTCGCAACGGTTTGACCAGCAACGGCATCGTTTTCATTGAATGTCGCTGCTGCGGTTACGTCAATTGTTGGAACATCGTTCACCGCTGTCACCCCAACATTGACCGTAGCAGTAGCCGTTCCACCATTGCCGTCTGAAACGGTGTAGGTAAAGCTTGCAGGTCCATTGTAATTTTCATCCGGTGTAAAGACGATGTTGCCATCAACCAATGCAACAGTACCGTTAACCGCTCCTTGAACGCTTGTGATCGTGAGAGTATCGCCATCAGGATCGGTGTCGTTTGCCAACAATGTGCTTGGTGCAATCGTCAATGCGGTATCTTCGAGTGTGGTAAGAGCATCGTCAGTGCTTCCAGTTGAATTGTCATCAGTCAAGATCGGATTTTGGTTGAGGATTATAGGAGCTAGGGTATTATCAGATTGTGTATCTGATTGAGTGTCCACATTAGTATCTAACAGCCCTGTATTAACATCCGTTATACCACCTGTACGCTCATCAAAATTAGCAGGTGAAATTTGGCCATCAGTTGCCGCGCCCCCTGCTGCCGTTTCTCCATCAACCATTTCCGTATCGGCTAGGGCTAAAGCATCTTTATTGCCTTCTATTGTAATAGAAAGTTCTTCGGATGGTGCATCCCATGCCGCAACCAATGATGCCTTGTTTACGAGGGCATCTTCCATCGTAAGGACATCTTTCAAAAATGTCTGATCCAGCATCAGGACATCATTAGCTCCCAACACTATGTCTTTTGTTGTATTTCCCACAAGATCAAGAGAAAGTGTTGCATTCGCAGCATTCGCAGTGTCACCAACAATACGGTCACCTTGGTGGAGCATTTCACCAACTACCGCTAAATGACTTTCACCGTTTGCGCTGTGAATCCAAAACTTACCTACGATTGCTTTAACTGCACCAATTTCTATACTCATGGGAAATCCTTTTTAGATAACTATATTCATGAATTATAGAAGAAAAATTGATAAATAACAATTGTACTTAGGTACTAATTTAACCTAAATCTAACAGATTACGAGTGAATCATGAGGGAGAGAGCAAGACGGTCTTTAACACCTAATTTTGAGTAGATAGAAGTAGCATGCGCTTTGACTGTACGAACAGTAATATCAAGTAAAACAGAAATTTCAACATGACTCTTGCCATCGCCTAGCAAAAGAGCAACTTCTTTCTCGCGAACGCTCAATGCATCCAATACATGAGAAGAAATTTCTTTATGAGTATTATCCTGACGTACTTGTAAAATCAACTGAGTCAAGAAGGGAGGGTGCAACCATACGTTCCCTTCCTTAAGAGTTTGAAACGAGGAGTGCAAGTAGGTTTCATGCATCATCGCATTGCCATATCCCATTGCCCCTTTTTGTAAAAAATTCTGCGATTGGACAAAATCAGGGGTGCGGGACAATACCATGAGCTTATTTCTCGAATAACCATCATACCCATGGGACAACATTTCATCAGATACAAATACGATAGAGCCTTCCACGCTGCCTAGCTCATCCAAAGAACGCATAACAATAGGGGAAAGCTCGACAAAGGAGGATCTCCAATATTTCAAAAGAACATTATCATCACTGACTAAATACAAATTCATCATCGCTCCGTAAATGTATACTGTTTTGCTTTTAGTAAAGGCTTGAAAATGTATTCAAGAACCGTTTTTTTACCGGTAATAACATCCACATTGACCATCATCCCAGGAATAATTTTGAGTGGTTTTTCTTTGCTTCCCAAGTATTTTTTATTGGTCTGAATGCGTACAATATAATACACATTTTCTTTTTCATCGGTTTCTGTATTAGGACTGATCGTTGATACTGTCCCATCCATTGATCCATAGACTGAGAAATCATAGGCGGTTACTTTGACAATTGCTTTTTGCCCCGGATACAAAAATGCGATGTCAGATGGTTTAATTTTTGCTTCAACAAGCAAACCACCTTCCGTTGGAACAATTTCAATCAAATTGTCTCCAGGCTTAATAACACCGCCAACCGTATTTATATAAATCTTTTGCACAATACCGTTGATAGGTGATTTTATTACCGTACGAGAAACTTTATCTTCTAGCGCTGAACCCTCTGCCCCAACTCTCTTATACTCCGTTTCTACTTCATTCAACTCAATACGGGCTTTTGTTGTAAAGTCAGATCGTGCTTCACGCATTCTGCTACTGATCTCATTGATAGCGGAATTTAATCTCGGAATAGATGAAACAATTGAATTATACCGCTCATATACATCACTGTATTCTCGTTTAAGCTTTAAGAATTCTACTCTTGGTTTAATTCCCTCTGCTACCAATGGTTCAGTGATAGCAACTTCTTCTTTTATTAATGCAAGTGCATGCTTTTGTTCGCCAATACGTCCTTGTGCCTCCATCAAGTCACTTTTCTTTTGCAAATATTGATCATTTAACGAAGAGAGCTGCGATTGTAATCGTTCTTGATTAGAATTATAGGCACTGCGCTCTTGCATAATTTGCATCGGTATTTTTGTCATATCATCTGCACTGGGTGAAAATGGCGCACCTATTGATTCTGCACGTAAACGTACAATTTTCGCACGCAATTCAGCAGATTTGTATTGAGAACTGTCGTATGTGGCAGAGGATGTTAAGTTATCAACACGCAATAACGTGTCATTTGCTTGAACTCGCTGTCCTTCTTTCACCAAAATTTCACTCAGTATTCCACCCTCAAGGTGCTGAATCATCTGGTTCTCACCCCCGGGAATGACTTTACCATCCCCACGTACAATTTCATCAATAGGTGAGAATGCTGCCCATAGTATTACTGCAACTACCGTAATACCCCAAAACATCAAAACTGCGCGTAATCTGCTTGGAGTCTCTTCTAATACAGCAGCGGATAAGCTGCGCATGAATTTATAATCATCGGCATTAAATGAAAATTTCTTTTTCTCTTTCAATGTGTCCCTCCAGCTAGTTTTGCGAGGACTTCATCTCGAGGACCATCCAAATATATTTTACCTTGGTGCATAACGATAATCCTATCAACAACCGATAAAATCGTATTTTTTTGCGTAACGATGATTGCTGTTTTGTCTTCTAAATAGGTTTTTAGATTTCCTATGAGTCGATTCTCGCTCACTTGATCCATCGAATTACTAGGTTCATCCATGATAACAATCGGACAATCGAGTAAAATCGCACGAGCAATACCAATACTCTGACGCTGTCCTCCGGATAATCCCATCCCTCTTTCCCCAATTGGCATTTCATAGCCTTTTGGATGTCTGCGGATAAATTCATCAGCACCTGAAATAACAGCCGCCCGAATCATTTGTTCATCACTTACTCGTGTATTACGATAAACAATATTATCTTTTGCATTTCCTTTAAATAAATTAATATCTTGTGATACATACCCAATATTGTTTCGTAGATCAGCCGGATCAATTTGATTTATATCGATGCCATCGAGTAATATTGATCCGCTATTTGCTTCATAAAGATTGAGTAAGAGTTTAGAAATCGTACTTTTCCCCGAACCGATGCGACCAATAATACCTACTTTTTCACCCGGTTTGATAGAAAATGATACTCCATCAAGGGCATGAGTTTCTCCCTCATTGTATGAAAAGACAATATCTTTAAATTCTATTTCACCTTTCAGAGATGGTCGTGTTACGAATTTCTTACCATGAGGCCGTTCGCATGGCTGCGCAATAATAGTATCAATGACATCAAATGCAGATTTTGCATCCGCATAATTTGTTATCATCGATGCGACTTGTCCCATAGGGGCTACCGTTCGTCCCGCAATAATCACAATCGCAATCAAACCACCCATGGTTAACTCATGCTCACCTATTAAATAAACGCCCACTATCACACATAAGACGGTTGTTAATTGTGTTAAAAAGCCTGTCACATTTGTGATAGAAGTGGATAAAAGACGTGATTTCAAGCTCTTTTGAGCAATTTCGCCCGTTGCTTCTTCCCATGCCCACTGTACTGCACCAAGCGATCCTAATGTTTTAAGTGTTTCAATATTTTGAAGTGACTCAATGAGAATCGAGCTTTTAGCCGCAGATGCTTTATGAGTTTCTTCAATACTATCGCGCAAAGGGACACGTAAAAAAAGTGCATACGCTACAATAAGCAGCATCATTATAATCGGTACCAAAACAATCCAGCCACCGATATAACCAATAACAATCAAAAATAAAATGGCAAAAGGAAAATCAACCAATGTGGTCAAGGTAGCATTCGTTAAAAAGGATCTGATGAAGTCAAAATCTTTGAGATTACTGGCAAAAGATCCGACTGATTTTGGATGTGAAGACATTTTGAGATCAAGCACTTTTTCAAAGATAATTGACGACATAATCACATCACTTTTTTTACCTGCCCGTTCAAGCAATATAGCACGTGTAAATTTCAAAAAAGTATCTAAAGTATATACCAGCAATACCCCAATAGAAAATACCCATAATGTTTCTGTAGCATTGTTGGGAATAACACGGTCGTACACACTCATCGTAAACATTGGGCTGGCCAATACAAATAAATTGACCAACACAGTTGCGTAAATAACATCCATATAAATATTTTTCGAAAGTTTCAGCGTATCCCAGAACCAATGTTTATGTTTTACATTAAGAGTAAGTGAATCACTTTCATTGTAAACAAACGGCTTTTTTATCAAAAATGCAAATCCGCTGTATTCTTGTTCCAATGCATCGAATGCAACCGTTTCTTGAATTGCTTCTTCGCCCGGAAGGACAATTTTACATGTTTGTTTATCTGATGAAATGGAGTCTAAAATACATGCTTGAAAATTATCCAATAATAATATCATTGGAAGTTGCAAAGGAGATATATCGGAGAGTTGTCGCTTGACTAACGTACTTTTAAGTCCGGCACGACTTGCTGCACGGGCGAAAAGTCCTTTTGAAGATTTTAAATTATAGAGACGGGCTGAACTGGACATAGGGTGAACAGGCAGTCCTGCACTCAGAACATCTGCACTGTAAGGTTTATGGTATAACTGTGTAAACAATACCAAACACTGTAAAAGTGGATCGGTATCAAAAGCACTTCCCTCTGGATCTGAAATAGTTACTTTTTTTTCATCATCCATTCATACTTCTCTCTTCTTGAAAAATTTATATTTATTACTTAATGACTATTATTTTTCTGTATCTTGTTGATACTTCCCGCTTTTACGGTCTGCAAAAAACATGGTATTCACTCTGTCATCATTATCCGATCGGTTATCCAGTGCATTGAGACCTACCGTGCTGAAAACTTCATCTTTTTGTGTTCCAAGAATACTTGATACCATATTTCCCATAGCATCTTGAATTCTATAATGTGCCATTAAAAGATCATTTTCAGCCCTAACGATTTGTGTTTGGGCTGCAATATGATCACTTTGCGCAACTAGCAAATCAAGTAATGTTCGTCGTCCTAAATCATACTCGCGCTGAAAAAGTTCAATCGTTTTTTTACTGCTTGCTTCATATTTTTTCAGATGTTCAATTTGATTTGTTATGTTTTTACGAGCTGCCCATGACAGAGATCCCTGTTCGTCAAGCTTACGAAGCGTATCACGCTGGATTTCACTTTCTTGGTTAATTTTACTCAAACTTTTTTGAATTAGCGCTTGATCCACTCCTCCGCGATAAAGATTATAAGAGAGTGTCAGACCCAACTTTGTACGATCATCATTGCCAGCTAGACCTCCAGTATCACTTGCCCAGCTTTGACGTGCGAATGCGTCAATACTTGGATAATATCCCTTATATGCTGCTTTTTTTTGTGCACTGGCTGCTTTAATATTGTAATGCGTTACTAAAATAGAGGGATTATGCAGACGCGCATATTCTCTCATGGATTCCAAAGAATCAGGAAGCTCCCCTGCGAAGTTAATCTTTTGCAGATCTTCCATCGTAACGCGCTTGCCATATACACGTTCTAGATTAAACAATGCATCGTCTCTATTATTTTGAGCAACAACCAAATTCGATTTTGCCAAAGAGAGCAAAGTGTCCGCTTTTTCAAATTCAGAGCGTGTTGTCAAACCGGCATCGAACAGTTTTTGAACTTTTACCGTAATGTCTTCATGATATTTTACATTTGCTTCTGCTATTATCAAAATATCACGCATTTTTACCGCATTGACGTATGCAGTTACAAACGAAAAAGCAAGATCATTAACATTTTCAACATAATGGTAGGATGCAGAAACAATACGTGCTTTATTATAATCAATCTCGTATAGTGACCCAAAACCATTAAAGAGGTTCTGCGTCAATTGCAATGAATGATCATAAGCAGTAAAAGACCTGTTCACTTGATTTGTAACAGGTGCTTTTGTTTTTTCACGGGAAAGCGACCCTGTATAATCTAATGTAGGTAAAAACTGCGCTTCGGTAGTTCTCAAATCTTCTAAAGTAGCGCGATAGTTATGCAAACGTTCCAATACAACTGGATGCGTTGTGATAACTTCTTTTGTTCCATCTTGCAAACTAAAAGCGTTCAATGCTGAAATTGCACATAACGAAAAAGTTGCTGCTATCGCCCATTTATGTATCATTTTTTTCCCCTTATAAGCTGTTGTATTTTTATTCCCAATTTACACGATAATCAATATCGCATAGTACCTGATAAAATATAAAAAATTACCTAATAAATAATTTTTTACAACAAAAGATTGCAATGTGTATTGTTAATTTAATTGTTTTTAGTGTATAAATGTATTCTAAGTTTAAAATTATTAGCCAAAGGTACTAAAATGCAAAAGCATAACCTTCACTCTCGACAACCCGGCTTCATCCTTTGTTTATTAACTTTGGGGATAAGTATTTCAGGGTATGCCCTAGATCCTTCATGTCCCATAGGTCATGAAATATGTCCGGAACATCTTGTTCCCACGCAGTATACGACCGGTTATGATGAAATGATAAATCATCAAGTGGTTGCGACAACCTATGCGGCACCAAAAGTTGTCCCGCCAGTAGTTGTCGCTAAAGCTGTGCCTGAAACAGATACGGACAAGGATGGCGTCGTTGATTCAAAAGATGAGTGTCCCGATACTCCACTAGGATACAAAGTCAATCCCGTAGGATGCCCAATAAGTGTAACTCTACACGTAAACTTTCCGCATAATTCAAGTGTAATCCCAGCATCAAATGAAAGTGATATCATTGACCTAGTTAAAATATTGCACGATAATCCACCCGCAAAAGTAGTAATTATTGGTCATACGGATGATGTTGGCTCAGACAAATACAATCAAACACTTTCAGAAAAACGCAGTAAAGCAATGGGTGATAAATTAATCGCCAACGGTATTTCAGCAGATCGTATTACTACTACCGGAATGGGTGAAAAACAACCTATCGCTACCAATAAAACAGCCCAAGGGCGTGCTCAAAACCGTCGAATACAAGTTAACCTCAAATAAAAACGTTAACTTGCATGATTCCCTAAAAGGAATCGCTGCTAATTCAAATATTTTTTTGAATGTTCTTTTAGCCGATTATAAATCTTTTCAAAATCAGTAGAATAAACCCGCGTTTGTGCTATCGATGTTATGAAGTTCGTATCCCGTTCCCAACGCGGTACAAGGTGCATGTGAATGTGTTCCGCGATACCGGCACCTGCTTCTCGCCCTAAATTCATTCCGATATTAACCGCATGAGCATTAAAGCCCTCTTTGAGCATACGTACCCCTTTTTGCGCCAAGGCACTCATGTGCAGCCATGTCAATGGATCAAGAGCTTCCAGTGCATCGGTGTGGAAATGGGGAATGATCATAAAATGACCCGGTGTATAGGGATAACGGTTCATGACGACAAAGCAATGCTCGTCACGATACAAAACATGATGTTCTTCATCCAAAGCTTCATTCTCACTAATATGGCAAAATACACACCCTTCGCATTTTGCTCCCGCTACGTACTCATTGCGCCATGGAGCGTAAAGGATATTATTCATCAAATAAAATTCGGTGCATCATTGGCGAAAAGGATTATATCCCCAGCCCTTGTCACCTCACCCAGCGTCTTGACCAACTGCGCTTTATCTGCGAGCATCACCACTTCATTAACCTTGAGTTCGGATTCAAACTGTGCGGCATTGAGCTGTCCTGTAATGATGGCGATATCAAATACACCATTGATAGCGTTAATAAGTTCACGGTTTAATTCTGCCGTGCTTTCTACCAATCCAGGCGTTACGATCACTTTACGCCCAGTATGCAAAGAACACAATCGTACCCCTTCCAGCATTCCATCTATATTGCCGTTGTAGCCATCATCCAGTATGATTTTCCCACCGGAATCAATACGCTCAAGACGGTGTTCAACACTTTTGAGATGGTACACTGCTGACTCGATCTCTTCCGCACTCATTCCCATTTCATACGCTATTAAAATAGCGGCATTCATGTTCATCGTTTGAAAACCACCCAGTACGGATGTATGGAAATGGTGCACATCTGCATTCAAAGCAAGATCAAAATCGGTCCCTTCCAAGGTCGCATTGAGATTGTGAATATCGTTCCCAAAAAATGTCACTTTTTCATGCGGAACATCTGTCACGGAAGTATGAATGAACGCTTTTTTGAGACGATTGGAATGGATAATCTCTAGTTTGGTTTGCTTGATACGTTCCACAGTTTTAAAGTACTCCAGATGCTGAGGCCCCACTTTACCAACCACGACGATTTGAGGGTTTAGAAGCTGTGTGATCGCATAAATGTCTCCAAACTCACGGGCCCCTGCTTCACAAACATACACTTGCGTATTTACAGGAAGCGATTCATTGACATCGCGAATAATACCGCCAATCGTATTGACACTGCGGGGTGTTGCATAGACATTAAACTTCGACGAGAGTGTTTGGGCGATAAAATTTTTCATCGACGTTTTGCCATAGCTTCCCGTAATACAAATAATTGTCAAATCACTCATGGATTCAATCTTGCGCTTTGCCTCTTTTTTGTACATTAAAAATAAAAACTTTTCTACTCCCCATGAAGCCAAATACGCAAGAGCCAGCGGTAAAAAGACACTGTAGGTATCGCTGATACTTCTAAGGGTCCAAAGAGTATTCAAAATGACGGTAATAAAAAGCAAAAGAATCAAAAAACGCTTTACACGCCATGTCAAAACCAGTTTTTTATCGAGTTTGGCATGCCAAAGATACAAAAAGGGGATATAGGCAACCAACACAAACGGCCCATACGTACCAAGTACGTAGTAAAGGATAAAAGGAAGTACAAAATACAAAACATGCCACCACGTCTTATGGTGACGCAATACAACACGCTCTATACGGTAATCGTACCACTGCAAATTGGTAATAAGATACCAGCCCAAGGCAAAAACAAAAAGAAAATTAGCTCCAAGAGCGATCATCTGTGTTGGTTCCATTTACTCTTCCTTTTTATCCATACTTTTTTCTATTTCTCCAGCTATCGAAGCGCCCTCTTTCAAGAGAAAATAATGATCTCCCTCATACGCAACCAGACGCGAGTCGATGATAAGTCCTTGAATCACTTCTCCACTCCACAAAGGGGTTGCCGTATCTTGCTTGCCGAAACATAACAAAGCTTTATTTTTAAACGCTTTAAAATAATCCGTAAAATCTTCATTAACCACATTTTTAAATGTTTGATACATTACTTCAGACATGCCTTGCGCATCGGGTGCGACAAAGAACGATCGCAGCGAGGTAAGCCCTGTAAATTTTAGCATCTTGAAAAGGGCTATTTTCGTACGGATTTTTAACGCTTTAGGAACCAAAATTCCCGCCGAAGCCACCAATACCAGAAGTTCTGGGTTTAACAAGGTGGCTACTTTTCCGCCAAATGAATGTCCTAAGATAACATTTTTACGAGCATCGATTTGCGTCAAAAAAAGTTCCATAATTTGGATATAATCGGTCGTTTGGAGTGCTACATCGCAATTACTACCTCCAAATCCAGGCATATCGATGTAAATATGGCGAAAAGTAGACAATGTTTTACCAAATGCCTGTTTCATCAGATTTTTATTCGAACCCCATCCATGTAAAAAAATAACATCAGAGGGCTGATTGGGGTTAAGAATTTCGTAACTGATAGAAAACGTAGCGCCCTTATAATGAACCGTTTTTACTGCCACTCTTATTTCCCTTTGGCTTGAGAAATGGAGTGGATATAATCGTACTGGATGCGAATCTCTTTTTTGACAGGCAATGACCCTAAAAGGGAATTGATCGCACCGCTGAAATCTTCAAAGAGATAATTTGCCATGGAACCCGGTATCGGATTGATCTCATTGAGATACACAACACCCTCAATCTCAAAAAAGTCGCATCGGATTAATGCACCCTCAAATAACGGAGAGTAGAGAGTTTCAAATGCTTCTCTCAATTGAGTTACGAGCGTATCGCTAACGGCTGCTTCGGCCACTTTTGCAGATCGTGAAAAGTCGAGGTATTTTTTTTCAAAATCCAAAAATTCCACTTTTTGCGGCTCTTCGACGATCGAGTAGGTAATCTCTCCATGTGCACTGTAGCCTGCAAGATTGTATTCTTTAACTCCGGAAATAAACGGCTCAATCAAAAGAGTATTGTCAAATTCAAACGCTACATCCAGCGCATATGCCAATTCACTTGCTTCACGTACAATGCTTACTCCTATAGAGCTGCCAAGACAGGATGGTTTGATAATAAACGGATAGGGTGTCGTAATCGTTTTACTGCTCTCTCTCGTAATCACTTCGTATGGAAGTGTTTTAACACCCATCGACTGTGCAAACCATTTGGTGTAGTGTTTGTCGAAACTGAGCATCGACGCCTCTTTACGCGGTCCAATAAATGAAACTCCATAAAAATCAAACAGTGCCGCTATCGAACCGTCTTCACCATCGCCGCCGTGAATGAGATTAAGAACAGGCATGTCGTGTAACTTTGAGCCAAAAAGTCCGCGCTGTTCAAATCCACCTTTTACCAATGCAAGTTGTGGCATTTTGAGATGTTTTGCTCTCGAAAACGTAATGGCTTTCATATGCGCATCATCAATAAGATAAAAACGATGATCCTGATCGCAAAAAATAAAGCTCAAATCAAAATTGGAGAGTTTTCCTTTAACCGTAATCGCACTGACAATACTGATTTCATGTTCGTAACTGGCTCCGCCGAATAAAATTGCTAATTTCACTGTCTTCCTTGTTAAAGTTTTTGTAATTGTTTCAATGCTTCCCGTACCAAAGAGGCCGTATCGGTTGCACTGGAAGCACTCAATGCTTTGGCAATTTGCTCTCGTTTAAATCCAAGCGATTCAAGCGCCATAGAAGCCTCGATTGCGGCACTGCTGATAACGGTATCACCTTGCAGCAGTACGGCATCAAAGCCTGCCAGCTCCACCATGATACGCCCTGCACTTTTAGGTCCTATTCCGGGAACTTTTTTGAGCGCATTGACATCTTTAGACGTAATAATACCTGCAAACTGCTCCGGCGTAAAGGTGCTGCAGATTGCAAGCGCTGCTTTGGGACCGATTCCGTTGATTTTGAGCATCCCCTCAAAGAGTGTTTTTTCACCTTTTTGGATAAAACCGTATAGCTGCTGCGCATCTTCGCGAATGATGTGCGTTGTATGTACCCTAATGCGCTCACTGCTCAATGCACTGTAAGTATGCAAGGAAATAAAAACCTCATAAACTACCCCATTAACATCCAAATGCATTGCCGACGGCTCTTTATAAACAATATTGCCTTCTAATCCTATTATCATTTTGACAGTACCTTAATTGAAAAAATTCCCTCATCACTCATATGCAACCCATATATACCGCCGACACTGTTATCTGGAGGAAAAAACGTAATATCAATAGGGGGGTCTATCAATTTAAAAATAATTTCATTGTAATTGTGCCAGCGATCATGATTAATAACGCGTGCTTCAAATATCTCATCTTGCAATGCCCTGTGCCGTCCGCTGATAAAAGCATAATGGTCCAATTTATCTTGATACTCTTTTCTTAATGCATCAAGCTTAAATTTAAATTCTTGAAACTGCTTATATTTTTGTGCATAGGCAATGGGAATTTTTATCCCGTTATTTTTGTAGTTAATCAATTTTCGTTTAATATCTTCATAGACAGGTTGATTTTTTGTCATCGTTTCTTCATAAGCGGAAAGCTCTTTAGCCACATCATGGATCACTTTTTTAACTTCAATCATGAGACTTTGTTCTTCGTCTAAAAATTCTCGTGATTCATTGAGCAAAGGGTCAATCGTTAAAATATTTTCGCCGCCTTGTAATTTTTGAATTTCAATACGTTTTGATGCTGTCAATTTCGTATGAGATCCCAATAACTCTACATCAATCTCTTTTGCATGTACTATTCCGCCTGTTGCCTGAGCGACACTGACATGATCACCTTCCACGCTTCCATGCTCTAGACGTGTCACATGGATTTCTTTTCCATAAGCTTTGCCTTTGTGAACATTGATCGTTAAATCATCCGCCGTAATCGTTGCACTGTTATGAACCTGTCCTTCTACAACAGCTTTGTGTGCCGTTACTTTTGCATCGGGGCCAATATTTCCGTCAATGTTTATGACATTCACAGTCACTTCCATACCCGTACCTATGGCATCTTTGAGCGGATCTTTTTCTTTGACATTAATCGATACATCTGCATCCAATTGGGTTTCAATCGAACCCGTGGAGCGAAAACTGATTTCAGTAACGTCCATCTGGGTTTTAATGTCATACATGCCACCCTCAAAGGTAACATAACCACCTGTTTTAGCACGGAATTCAATTCTGACATCATTTTCGTCACGTTGGATGTTTTCACCTATAGTAAAGGTGGGTTCATAACGAATAAGCGGCTCTTTTGTGGTGATGAATTCCCCCCTGCAATTGCGACCGCTCGTCCCTTTTCTTGGCTTAATGTATTCTATAAGCAAATCATTGGCTACCACGCTGATAATATACCCGCGTTTTGCATAATCAATACGTCCTGCTTCATCAAGACCATTTTGCTTTTTATCATAATGCATTATCAATGCATCGTCAACAGTAGGCATAGGTTCTATGCCCTCCCCTACAACAAAACGTTCTTGCTCTTTAACACGATACAAACCATTAACTTTTACTTTGGCTAGAAACTCTGACAGGTTGCTGTGCATCATAGAATCAAAAATCCCGATCATGAGGTTTGCCCGAAGCTTTTTCTTCATAATGAGTTCAAAAAAGTCTTCCTCAAAGGTATCATCATAAATCAGCTCACTGCCCGATTTAATCGTTAAATAAATTTTACAAAGAGTTGCATTGCCGGCAATGGACAATTCGATATGATCGAGTTTTCCAACTTCAGTAATAGAGAAAATTTCTGCCTCGTACATTTGTTTAAGCTCAAACTTGGGATTTAGATAAAGTTCATTCCCAAGCGCATTAATATCCGCTGGGGAAAGTTCATTCCACTCATCTGAATCAGCTTTAACTTCACTAGCCATCAGACTAAGCGTTTGAACTTCCAAGAGTCTAAAGTCAAGTGAGTGAACAGACACTTTGTGCATAGATGCTGCTTGCATTAGCTCTTTTGCAATGTTATTGGTACGGACAACAAAAGGAACAATAGCGGATGAACTCTCAGAAATAACTCTGACATGCGGTAAATCCACCATTGTAATCCCCTTTCTTTATATGTATACTATTTGGCTATTTTAATCACATATCGGTTAAACTCACGTAAAATTTAACAATGGTCCTATTAATCTATGTTTAAATCGATTTTTTCCAACTCATTTGGCATCCTTATTTCACGCATTAGCGGTTTAGTACGAGACATACTCATGACCTCTGTATTGGGTGCCAATATGTGGAGTGATATTTTTTTAATGGCATTTAAGTTTCCCAACCTTTTTCGCCGTATTTTTGCAGAAGGGTCATTTACACAAAGTTTTATGCCCTCCTACATCGCCTCTAAACAAAAAAGTGTTTTCGCGGTCGCCATCTTCATCCGATTTATGGCTTTTATCGTCTTTTTATCGTTATTAGTGACCCTTTTTCCCGAATTTTCGACCAAATTACTGGCCTGGGACTGGAACGCGGATCTGATTGCCAAAACAGCACCGCTCACGATGATCAACTTTTGGTATTTGGACCTCATCTTCATCGTCACATTTTTAGGGACGTTACTGCAACACAAAGAGCATTTTTTCACCACCGCATTCTCCACCGTATGGCTCAATATCGCTATGGTTACCGCACTCCTACTCTTTAGTCACAGTGATCCCAAAACCATCGTTTATGCGCTCAGCTTTTCGATTCTCATAGGCGGCTTGTTACAAGTACTTACCCATCTTTACTCAATTCGAGAACAAGGTCTTTTAAAACTTCTTGTAGGGGGATGGAAATACCGTAAAACAAAGGATGTAAAAGAGGAAGAATCTAAATTCGCATCCCTCTTTTTTCCCTCATTGCTAGGTAATTCTACGGCGCAAGTCGCTTCTTTTATCGATACGAGTTTGGCTTCCTTTTTGGCCGCAGGTTCGGTTTCGTACCTTTTTTACGCCAACCGTATTTTCCAACTCCCTTTTGCCATTATTGCCCTGGCTATTACGACGGCACTCTTTCCCTCTATCGCCAAAGCAATCAAAAACGAAAACCATGTTCTTGCCTACAAAAACCTCCATAAATCATTTTGGCTGCTGAGCGCATTGTTGGGTTTATCGGTTTTGGGTGGTGTTCTCTTGTCTGAGCCTATTATCTGGCTGTTATTTGAGCGAGGAAATTTCACGATACAAGACACCCACAACACTGCTGATGTCTTGATGATGTACATGGTGGGACTCATCCCTTTTGGGCTTGCAAAACTTTTTTCGCTCTATTTATACGCCATGCACAAACACATGAAAGCCGCCAAAATAGCAGGAATATCGCTCATCATCAATCTTATCTTTTCACTCTTACTTATGAAACCGATGGGAGCTGCGGGATTAGCGCTAGCCGGAAGTATCGGAGGGGTTGCTCAGCTCATTCTAACTGCCAGAGAGATAGGGTTTGGAATCGTTTGGAATCTTCTCAAAACCAAATACAGTTTCTACTTTATCCTCGGTGTTGGGTTTTTTGGAGTATTATTTTATACTCTAAACCATTTTTTACTCAATTTAATACGATAAAAGAGAAACGATGTTCCTATACGACAGTGTACAAAAAACAAAATGCAAATTTGAACCGCTTATCGAGGGAAAAGTTTCCCTCTACGTCTGCGGACCGACCGTCTATGATGATGCTCATTTGGGGCATGCCAAGAGCGCATTGGCTTTTGATCTATTACGTCGTGTTTTGGAAGCCAATGGCTATCAAGTGACTTTTGCACGCAACATCACCGATATTGATGACAAAATCATCAACAAAGCTACAGAACTTGGAATTGCTCCAAGCCAAATCGCTTCACGTTATACCGATGCCTATCATCGTGATATGAGCGCAATCGGGGTACATCCTCCAACCCTTGAACCCAAAGCAACCGAATCTATTGACGCCATGGTGACAATGATTCAAAAACTTTTGGACAAAAAACACGCCTATACGATCAGCAACGACGATATTTATTTTGATACCGCCAGTGATAAAAACTATTTGAGCCTCTCAAACCGTCAAAGCAGCGAAAACATCAGCCGCGTTGAAAAAGTTTCTGAGAAAAAAAATGACGCCGATTTTGCTCTTTGGAAAGCAGTCCATGATGACTCGGTTTCGTTTGACTCCCCTTTTGGTCCCGGACGTCCCGGATGGCATTTGGAATGTTCTGCCATGATTGATAAATATTTTCCCAATCAAGGGATGACCTATGCCATAGACATCCATGGCGGAGGGGCAGACCTGTTGTTCCCTCACCACGAAAATGAAGCCGCACAAACACGCTGTGCGACCAATCACGAATTAGCCCGCTATTGGATGCATAACGGTTTTATCAATGTAGATGGCGAAAAAATGTCCAAAAGCCTTGGGAACAGTTTTTTTCTCAAAGATGCCCTCAAAGCCTACCATGGTGAAGTATTGAGGTTTTATCTTCTAAGCACCCACTACCGTGGGGATTTTAATTTTAATGAAGAGGATCTGATTGCTTCTAAAAAACGACTCGATCGCCTTTATCGCCTTAAAAAACGTATTTTTGGGCTCACGGCGGACGTAGTCGATACCGAATTTAAAGCGGCACTGCTTGAGGTACTTAGCGATGACCTAAATGTCTCCAAAGCCTACGCCCTCATCGATGAGCTTATTTCCCACGCGAATGATGCCCTCGATGCCAATGCAAAAGATAAAATGTATCGCCAAAAACTCATCTCTTCACTTACTTTCATCGAAACCGTATTAGGCTTCGGAAGTCAAAATCCGTATGAGTATTTTCAATTCGGTCTGGATGAGGCAACCAAAGCCAAAATCAACGATCTAATCGAAAAACGCTCGCAAGCCAAAGTACTCAAAGATTTCGCAGCTTCCGATGCGATTCGAGATGAACTGGTCAGTATGAATGTCTCGATCATGGATACGGCAAACGGTACGTTTTGGGAGATCAGTAATTGAAAGAGGTTTATCAACGCTACTGGCCCTACATCAAAGGGTATAAATTTCATTATGCAATGGTACTCATCGGGATATTGCTCACGGTTACCGCAACTGCAGGAACAGCCCACATCATGCAGCCGATTATGGACAATATGTTTATCAAAAAAGAGCCGGAAATGCTCATTTTTATCCCCCTGCTGCTTATTGGAATCTATATCCTAAAATCATTGGGCCGATATCTCCAATCGGTTTACACCAACTACATCGGATTGCATATTATTTCACGTCTACGTGAAGACCTGCTAGAGAAGATCATGCATATGGATATGCAGTTTCTCTATATAAACCGCAGCGGGGAACTGATCTCACGTGTTACCAATGATCTTGCCCGTGTCCAGTATTTCGTTTCTTCGATGCTTCCTGAGCTTATCCGAGAGAGCATTACCGTTGTGGCATTGGTCGGCTATGTTATTTGGCTGAACCCTGTGTTGGCATTTTGGTCCCTTATCGTTATGCCCGTCATTATTGTCCCCCTTATCTCCATTACCAAACGGCTCAAAAAATTATCACACCGTTCCCAAGAAAAAAATGCCGACGTTATGACCCGTCTCACCGAAGTGTTCAACAACAGTGAAATCATCAAAGCCAATGCAACCGAATCGTATGAACTGGCACGTTTCAAACAGGACAACGAGCACTTTTTCAAAATCAACATGAAATCCACCTACACCAATGAGCTTGTTTCTCCCCTCATGGAAATCATTGCTGCCATCGGTTTGGCAGCGGTTATCTATGTCGGTGGGCGTGAAGTGTATGCAGGCAAAATGAGTGTTGGAGAATTTACCGCTTTTTTAACCGCAGTAGGTCTTGTATTTCAGCCGCTTCGCCGTGTCAGTACCATTTACGGAAAAATTCAAGATGCCCTTGCCGCAAGCGAGCGGGTTTTTCATATTTTCGATATCGACAATGCAATCCAAGACGGACTAAAAGAGCTCACCGAACCGATTGAAAGCATCCAATTT
This sequence comes from Sulfuricurvum sp., assembly GCA_030693335.1. Lineage (GTDB taxonomy): Bacteria > Campylobacterota > Campylobacteria > Campylobacterales > Sulfurimonadaceae > Sulfuricurvum. Next base: position 54,156 of record JAUYAU010000006.1, on the reverse strand, counting down.
GAGAACGTCACTCTCAAATTTGGGGATAAAAAAGCGCTTGAAGCATTAAATCTCACCATTCACGCAGGACAAAACATTGCTCTTGTAGGGCAAAGCGGCGGTGGAAAAAGTTCGCTGGTTAACCTGCTGCTTCGCTTTTACGATGCCGATGATGGTTCTGTCATGATCAACAATCATAGCATCAAAGAGTACACCCAAAACTCCCTGCGCCACCAAATCGCCAGTGTATCCCAACGGGTCTACATCTTCCAAGACACCCTTGCCGCCAACGTTGCCTATGGAAATGATGTCGATGAAGAAAAAGTCATCGAGGCGTTGAAAATGGCAGATGCAATCGAGTTTGCAATGAATCTGCCTGAGGGGATCTACACGATGATGCAAGAGTTTGGAGCCAATCTCTCAGGCGGTCAGCGTCAGCGCATTGCCATTGCCCGGGCTATTTACAAACACGCTTCTCTGCTTATTTTGGATGAAGCGACCAGCGCATTGGACAATGAGAGTGAAAAACGGATTCAAAATGCCCTTCATGAATATTCTAAAGACAAGATAACGGTTACCATCGCTCACCGTCTGAGTACCATCACCCATGCCGATGCTATTTTGTATTTTGAAGCGGGTAAAATCATTGCTCGAGGCACGCATCAAGAGCTTTTGGAAACCTCCGATGCCTACCGCCGCTTAGCGGGTGAAATGGTTTAATTTTTACCCTTAAACCATTTTAGAGTATAATCGCACCAATTTATCACAAGAAGGCAAGTACCTATGATCGATTACGAATCATTAAAACCGTGGTTATTCAAGCTTCAGCCCGAAAATGCACATACATTAGGGGCTATTGCTTTACGCGGTGCCGGCCTATGTCCGCCTCTATTAAACCACTTTATCACTAAATATTTTGTCACTCATCCTTCTTTGACCCAAGAAATCTTTGGACGTACTTTTCTCAATCCCGTAGGCCTTGCCGCAGGTTTTGACAAAAACGCCACCATGATCGAGGGGACGCTAGCAATGGGATTTGGATTTACCGAAATCGGTACCCTTACTCCAAAACCTCAAGAAGGAAATCCCCGCCCACGGCTTTGGCGCCATATCGAAGAAGAGAGCTTGCAAAACGCGATGGGATTCAATAACGACGGATTGTTCCGTATTTCTCATCGTCTGAAAAACATTTACCCCTTTAGCAGCCCAATCGGTGTCAATATCGGAAAAAACAAACTTACCTCCGAAGAAAATACCCTCAAAGACTACACAACGCTCATCAAGGCATTGCATCCATACGCCGATTACATGGTTATCAATATCTCCTCACCCAACACACCGGGTTTACGTGACTTGCAAAATGAAGAGTTTATAGCTCAACTGTTTCAAACCGCTAAAACACTCACCTCTAAACCGATCCTTCTCAAAATCGCTCCCGATATGTCTGAGGACCAAGCTGTAGCATTGTGTGTCCATGCCGTAGCAAGTGGGGCAGATGGGATCATTGCAACCAATACCACCGTTGATTATTCCCTCCTTAGCGATCCTGAAGACATTGGCGGAATCAGCGGTGAAGTGTTACGTGAACGCAGTTTTTACATCTTTGACGCTATCGCACGAGAGCTGTTTGGGAAAACGATCCTCATCAGCGTAGGAGGTATATCGACTCCCGAAGAAGCGTATCGTCGTATTCGTGCGGGAGCCTCACTGGTTCAGCTTTACAGTTCTCTGATTTTCAAAGGGCCTGAAGTGGTTGAAGAGATCAACAGCGGTCTTATCGATTTACTCGCTCAAGACGGTTACACCTCTATCACACAAGCCATTGGCGCCGATCGTCAATGAAAACCCTTACGATACTATTTTTTACGCTAGGAACTTTAATGGCCACATCTCTGCCTCACTACGAAACCCAAACGCTTTCCAATGGATTGCAAGTTGTTGCCATTCCTATGGACAACCATTCAGGTGTTATTTCTACCGATATTTTTTATAAAGTAGGAAGCCGCAACGAGGTCATGGGCAAAAGCGGTATCGCTCACATGCTCGAGCACATGAACTTCAAATCCACTAAAAATCTCAAAGCGGGTGAGTTTGACGAAGAGGTCAAAAGCATCGGCGGACTCAACAACGCATCTACGGGATTTGACCATACGCACTACTACATCAAATCCAGCAGCGACAATTTGGGAAAATCGCTCACACTCTTTGCCGAGTTAATGCAAAATCTCAATCTCAAAGACGAGGAGTTCCAGCCCGAGCGTAATGTAGTGGCTGAAGAGCGCCGATGGAGAACCGATAACAACCCGATGGGCTACCTCTATTTTCGCCTCTTTAACAGCGCGTATGTCTACCACTCGTATCACTGGACTCCGATCGGATTTATGAACGATATACAGACATGGACGCTTCAAGATATCCAAGACTTTCATAAAACCTATTATCAGCCAAAAAATGCCATTCTCGTCGTAACGGGTGACATCAAACCGCAAACTGTTTTTGAACAAGCCAAAAAATATTTTGAAAGTGTTCCGAATACGGTTGAAATTCCAACTTCAAAAATCGTTGAACCGGAACAAGACGGAGCACGCCGTGTCATTGTTCACAAAGAAAGTGAAGTAGAGATGCTCGCTATCTCTTTTCCTATTCCCAATTTTCAACACGCCGATCAACCTAAACTTTCAGCAATCAGTGAGCTTCTAAGCTCCGGCAAGAGTTCACGTCTTTACCGCAAACTCGTCGATGAAAAACGCCTTGTAAACCAAATACATGCCTACAATATGGAAACCATCGATCCGGGCGTCTTTTTGTTTTTAGCCATTGCCAACAAAGGCGTTACCGCTGAGGCGATTGAAAAAGAGCTTTGGAAAGAGATCAAAGCACTCCAATCAAAACCGATCAAAAAAGCAGAATTGGACAAAATAAAGATCAATACCCGTGCTGATTTCATCTATTCATTAGAGAGTTCTACCTCAGTAGCGGAACTGTTTGGAAGCTACCTCGCACGCGGCGATATTTCACCTCTCGAGCGTTATGAATCTTCGATCAATGCACTGACACCCTCTGATATCCAAGAAACAGCAAAACAGTATTTTGACATGGATAAATCAACCACCATCATTTTACGTAAAGGTCAAAAATGAATCTAGTCACAGGCTCGACAACCGCACTTATCACTCCATTCAAAAACGGAAAACTGGATGAGCAAAAGTACGCTGATCTCATACGCAGACAAATTGCCAACGGGATCAATGCCGTTTGTCCTGTGGGTACTACGGGTGAGAGTGCAACGCTTAGCTATGATGAAGACCGCATTTGTATGGAAATCGCCGTAGCAGTGTGCAAAGGAACAAGCACCAAGGTTCTCGCAGGCGCAGGGAGCAACTCGACAGCCGAAGCGATCGAAGCTGCAAAAGTTGCCCAAAAATGCGGTGTTGATGCAATATTCTCTGTAGCTCCCTATTACAATAAACCTTCTCAAGAAGGACTTTATCAGCACTACAAAGCGATTGCACAATCGGTCAGTGATCTACCGTTTATGCTCTACAATGTTCCGGGACGTACCGTTGTGGATATCAGTGCCGATACTGTTATTCGACTCTTTGATGATGTAGAAAATATTTACGGTATCAAAGAGGCCACGGGGAGTATTGAGCGTACTATCGAGCTTTTATCTAGAAGACCAGAACTCAAAGTTTTTTCAGGCGATGATGCGATTGACTACGCTATTTTAGCATGTGGCGGTGCTGGAATCACCTCTGTGACTTCCAACCTCTTGCCTGATATGAAAAATCAGTTGGTTGCCAAAGCATTGGCAGGTGATTTTGCGGGTTCAAAAGCAATCAACGATACGCTGTATCCGATTAACAAGGCTCTCTTTTTAGAGTCCAATCCGGTTATGATCAAAGCCGCTATGTACATCGCAGGTCTTATCGATACATTGGAATATCGCCTTCCCCTCGTTGCACCAAGCGCAGCCAACCTAAAAATGATTGAAGAAGTCATGCAAAATTACACGATTCAAGGAGCATAAATGACGAACATGAAAGGCAAAACACTGGTAATTACCGGAGCCACCAAAGGAATCGGTCAAGCCATCGCTGAAAAATTTGCACAAAATGGTGTCAACATCGCATTTACCTACAATTCGAACGCCGAAACTGCCGCTGTATTGGCACAAGGGCTCGAAGAAAAATACGGGATCAAAGCACGCGCCTATCCGCTTAATATTTTAGAAACAGATGAATTCAAACCTCTTTTTGAAGCGATCGATGCTGATTTTGACCGTGTTGACTTTTTTGTCAGCAATGCAATGATTTATGGCCGTCCCGTTGTTGGCGGATACGGTAAGTTTATGCGCCTAAAACCGCGTGGTCTTAACAACATCTATACTGCAACAGTAAACGCATTTGTCGTGGGAACTCAAGAAGCGGCAAAACGTATGGAAAAAGTAGGCGGCGGAGCAGTCGTCACCATGTCCAGTACGGGTAATCTCATCTACATCGAAAACTATGCGGGTCACGGAACCAACAAAGCGGCAGTAGAAGCAATGAGCCGTTATGCCGCAGTAGAGCTGGGCGAGATGAACATCCGTGTTAACGCCGTTTCAGGTGGTCCGATCGATACTGATGCCCTAAAAGCATTTACCAACTATGAAGAAGTAAAAGCTGAAACTATCCGACGCTCCGCTATGAACCGTATGGGATCACCTAATGATATTGCAGGTGCTGTCTATTTCCTCTGTACTGAGGAAGCTGGCTGGATTACAGGTCAAACGATCGTTGTTGATGGTGGAACTACCTTTAGATGATTAACCCTTGTCATTTCCGGCTTAATTTTGGATCCAGATTCTAATAAACAAAAATATACATTAAAAATTAATTTTCTGCTAAAATGATTCTTTTAATCTTATTAAGTAGGTATGATGACAATGAAAAAGTTATACTTTTATATTTTATTGGTTGTCTTACCACTCAGTTTATTTGCAAAGCCTTGTACTTTTTATGAAAATACAGAGAATGATCAGGATTTTTATATCTTTAGAAATGTAAAAATTGTTTCTGAATGTATGGATAACAAGATGCATGGGATGGCAAATATATATACCAAGAATCATCATTCCGAAACTACTTATGATTATCTAGTAGCTACCATTCAATATAAAAATGGGGTAAAAAATGGTGCTCAGAAACAATATTTTTGGAATACAAATAAAATAAAAACAATAGTTTATTATAAAAATAATAAAAAATATGGTAAAGAAATTGAATACTATATAGATTCAAAAGTAAAGCGCATTTCTATCTATAAAGAAAATAAACTAGATGGTAAACAAATTGAGTATGATAAAGATTCAAAAGTAGAGAGTATTTCTACATATAAAGACAATAAATTGGATGGTGAATGGATTTACCACACATCATATGGAACAATGACAAGAGGATACAAAAGTGGTAAACGTCATGGAGCGACTGTTGGTATTCGAGAAAACGGAAATATTTATCATATATCAAATTATGAAAATGCTAGACAAATAAGTCCTACTAAAAATTTTTATGAAAATGGAAATTTACAAGACATATGTACCCCAAAAGATAATATACTGACATGTGAGTCATTTTATAAAAATGGAAATTTACATTGTCTACATCAAGAAAAGTTAATATTAGTTGAAGGTTACTCTGAAATAGACAAGTATACACCCCATGGAGAATATAAATGTTATCATGAAAATGGTCAACTTCGAAGAATATTAAACTATAGTGATGGAATAGAGAAGGGAGAAGATAGGTTATATGACGCTAATGGTCTTTTAATTAGAAAAAGCTTTAAAGAAAATAATCACGATTATCCTAAGTATAGCTCTGAATATCTATATGACAACAATGGCAATCTAATTAATGAATACCACTTTGACGGGCGAATCGCAGTTGATGGATATTCATATGAAAATGGTCAAAAAATCAAACTTAATCAAGCCCAACTACATAATTATACTAATTCAATAAAAAACAGAATATTATTTTACTGAATTAAATATTATTATATTTATACATATGATTAATATAAAACAAAAAGAGATGTAATGGAATGCTCTTCTCAAATTGAATGGATAAAATACCTAACTTTTGTACTAACTATTTTTGGTATGTATATTACTTATCAACAATATAAAATAAATCATTATAAGATTCAGCTAGACTTATATGAAAAAAGATATAAAGTTGTACAAGGTTATAAAAGTGCGATTGCTTCACTTGTTAAACATGGGAATCTAACGCAGGATGAATTAAGAGACTTTATAATATCTACCAAAGAAGCAACTTATTTATTTGATAAAAATATAATTATGCATTTAGATGAAGTATATAAAAAATTCCTCGATATTCAATTTTATAAAACTGAACTAAAAGAAAATAGTGAACTTGAACAATCCCAAAGAAGCGAATATGCAAATAACTCGGCTGAAATATTAAAATACTTTTACAAACTATTAAAAGAAACTGACGAAAAATATTTTAAAAAGTATCTAGACTTCACAAAACTTAGTTAAATTATGAGCCAATTGCAAATCTAAACCTCAAATCATCCAAAAACCAGTGTAACCTTTAAAATTTTTGACAGATTGTTTTTGAAGCATCTATTTCAATTATCTTATACAAATATGACAAGAAAATAATATCTTTTTGACATTATCACTCCATCATAGTATAATAGTGCATCAAATAAGACACTTAATAAGGTACTTAATATGCAACCGATAATGGCGAACTACACGGCAAGCATCACCGAACTCAAAAAATCACCCACTCAAATTCTCGAAAATGCGGGAGAAGAAGTAGTGGCAATTCTCAATCACAACGTCGCCAGTGCCTATCTCGTCCCCTCTAAAACCTATGAAAAACTCATGGAAATGTTAGATGATTATCTCCTCTCCAAAGAGGTACAGAACAGAATGGAAGAGAGCTTTAGTCCGATCAAAGTTTCGCTGAATGACAAACTAAATGTCTAAGCTATGGCCCAATTTAGCTATAATCACTAAAATCAATCAGGATATTGTATGAGATTATCAATAGAGGATCAAAATACTATCAAAATAATAATCTCGAACTATATCGATGATGCAAAAATTTATCTTTTTGGTAGTCGTACCGATGATACAAAAAAAGGTGGCGACATCGATATTTATGTAGAAACGAATCACAATCTAACAATTAAAGACGAAATTAAAATATTAACAAAACTCGAATTAAACGGGATACTTCGAAAAGTAGATTTAATCGTAAAAACACCCTTTAAAGCGCATCAAAACATTTATGAAACCATATCAAAGACTAAGGTGGCTTTATGATAAATGATATTATTGAAAAAACAAAGCTCCATTTGAACCGTGCAAAATCTGCACGTAGTGAAATCAAGAACTGGCCAAATGGTTTGGATTGTGAACTGTTTGAAGATTTTGAAAAAATCAAAACCATTGATACTTTTATCTACCGATTTATTAAGCTTCAAGATATGATGGGTGAGAAATTATTTAAATTCTTTTTAGATGAGTTGGGTGAATACAATGATACGATGTCTTTGCTCGATGTGTTAGACAAGCTAGAAAAATTTGAGATTATTGGCGATGCATCAAAATGGATGGAATATCGCAAACTCAGAAATAAATTAACGCATGAATACCCAAATAATGAAGATGAAGTCATTGAAGGAATACATATAGCCATAGATGTTTTTAGTGACATTGAACAAATATTAAAAAATATAGAGCAATATGTAGAAAAAAGCATAAAAAACAAAGGAAACCATTAGTGTTTAATCTCCCCAATCTCCTCGCACTCTCTCGCCTGCTCATCGCTCCGGTGATGTTTTGGGTGATTCTCAATCCGCAAGTTTTTACCGATAACGGCTGGCATATCAGCTGGAGCTATTACACCGCATCGTTGCTGTTTGTCCTTGCCAGCGTTACCGATTTTTTTGACGGTTACATCGCACGCGAGCTGGATCAAATTACCATCGTCGGGCAAATTCTCGATCCTTTGGCCGATAAAATGCTCACTTTGGCTGCTTTTTTAGGTCTTATGATGGCTGGTGTTGCTTCGGCATGGGCAATTTATATCATTATCGGACGTGAGTTGTTTATCACAAGTCTGCGTACCCTCTCTATCTCAATCGGAATTGATGTAAGTGCTTCATTCATGGGTAAAGTTAAAACCGTTATCCAAATGATCGCTATTGGGTTTTTACTCATGCATTGGGATGGGGGAAATGTTCTTTTGTGGATGGCAGTTGCTGTTACGGTCTATTCCGGCTATGAATATCTCTCAGGTTTTGCAAAAGCATACCGTAGCAAGGAAATCGCATGAGTTGGATTGTTTCCCTCGCCGTTTTATCTGCCCTTATCTTTTTTCATGAATTAGGGCATTACTCTGCCGCTAAATTTTTTGGTGTCTTCGTGGAAGTATTCAGTATTGGATTTGGTAAAAAACTTTTTTCATTCCACTGGCTTGGAACGCAATGGCAAATCTGCGCGATCCCTTTGGGCGGTTATGTCAAAATGAAAGGGCAGGATGATCTGGACCCGACACTCATCAGCAGTGATAATGACAGCTACAATTCAAAAAAGCCTTGGCAGCGGATCATCATCCTGCTTGCGGGACCTCTTGCAAACTTCTTACTTGCTTGGTTTTTATTGTATTCCATTGCTCTTGGCGGGCCAAAAGCACTCTCTCCGGTTATCGGTATGGTTTCTGTCAATTCACCGGCAAGTGTTGCGGGTCTGCAAAAAAACGACCGTATTTTAGCCATCAATGGCAGTTCCATTTCCAAATGGGAAGAAATATCAGAAGCAATTGTCTCCTCGAACGGGGAGTTGACCTTGCAAGTGCAACGTAAAAATGCACTTGTGTTTGTCACACTCTCTCCTCGCATGAGTGAATCCACTAATATGTTTAAAGAAAAGATTCATAAAAGAATGGTTGGAATTGCGCCATCGGGTGATACTCATATTCTGCACTTAAACCCTTTAGAAGCCATTGGATATGCCTCAAAAGAGACGCTCAATGCTTCTTTGATGATTTTTCAAAGTGTTCAAAAACTGATCACCGGCGTTGTTCCTACCAAAGAGTTGGGTGGAGTGGTCAGCATCGTTCAAATCACTGCCGATGCTACCCAATACGGATGGATGAGTCTCTTTTTCTTTGCGGCACTTATTTCGGTCAATCTAGGGGTTTTGAATCTACTTCCTATCCCTGCTTTGGATGGAGGGCATATCATGTTCAACCTTTATGAAATAATCCGTAAAAAAGCACCAAGCGAGGCAGTCATTACCCAACTCACCATAGGCGGATGGGTTATCTTACTAGGACTTATGACTTTGGGTTTATACAACGATATAACGAGATTAATGCAATGAATACACTGGAACAAAAACGTCATTTTGATGCAATCATTGAGAAAATTGAACGTGCACGTATTCGTGTAAGCGAACATCATATTGTTAAAATCGTTGCCGCGAGTAAATATGTGGAGGCAGATGCTATACGTGATTTGTACGCTATCGGGCAGCGTGCTTTTGGTGAGAATAAAGTTCAAGATTTAAAATTAAAAGCAGATTTACTGAACGAGCTCCCATTGGAATGGCATTTCATCGGGACACTGCAAAAAAATAAGATCAATCAGCTTTTGACGGTACGTCCTCATATGATCCACTCTATTGATTCTCTTGATCTGGCGCTTGCACTTCAAGAGCGCTTGTTTAGAGAGAAGCAAACACTGCGCGCGCTGGTTCAGGTCAACTCTGCCTATGAAGAGAGCAAATCAGGCTTCACTCCCGAAGAGTTTTTGGATCGTTACGCACAAATCACGAGTGAGTGTCCCAATCTTCATCTTCAGGGAATCATGAGTATCGGAGCCCATACCGATGACCGTAACGTCGTCAAAAAAAGTTTTGAAACTACCCGTTCTTTGTTTGATAAACTTTCCAACGCCACAACGTGTTCTATGGGGATGAGCAATGATTTTGAGCTTGCAATAGAGTGCGGCTCCAATTTAGTGCGTCTTGGGTCTATCCTTTTTAAACAATAATAGTTAATTAAGGTTTAGTTAAGAACTCTCCATTTTTATGCTATGATATACGTAATGTTTTTAATAGGAAAATGAGTGGATAAAATAAGAATTAGGGCAACATTGTTCTCTATGCTGGTTGTCCTTAGCCTCGTGGGCTACTTTGTTTACTCTATTTTACAAGACAAAAAGCGGGTACTCGACGAAAAAACTCAAGCTCACCGTCAACTTTTGCGAAATGCCTACGAACTTTCTGTCTTAGATACTGAAAAAGGGCTCAACCATTTTGCGTGTAAACTGATGGCCGATCATCGTATCGTGGATGCTTTTGAAGCACACGATCGCCATGCTCTCTATGCCCTTGCTGTTCCGTATTTTAACGATGCCCATGTTCGGGGTGATGTTGATTTGACCGGCTTTATTCACAAGGACGGTTTTCATTTTCTCCGTCTAACTGATCCAAAAAAATTCGGCGACAATATCACCAAAAAACGGCCCATGCTCGCAAAGGCTATACGTACACGTGAACCTCTAACCTCTTTGGATGTCACCAAATACAATATTTCTCTTGTCAGTATTATTCCTGTATTTAAAGAAGATAAATTCATAGGCATAATCCAAGTAGCCGCAAAAATTCAACGAATACAAGATCGCCTAAATGCCCATTCAGCGATCAGAAGCGCTCTTGCTTTTGACACCAAAGCTCTCCATCAAATGTTACCGAATCATCAATCAAAAACGTATGGTTCTTATTCACTTATTTCTTCCAATGATCCATTATTTGAGCAATTACCTGCTGATTATTCATTTATTGATTCTTTAAGTTATAAGATAGGAAATAAAACCTATATCATTGCCTCTCGAGAATTAATGACTTATGCTCACAAACCTTTAGCCAAAATGATCTGTGCACTGGACATCACCGATGATGAGCTGGCGTATGAAAAAGAAATTAAAAACGTTTTGCTTATCAGTTTTCTATTATTATCACTGTTGTGGATCATATTGCATATCGGCTTCAAAGCTCTTATTAATCGCATACGTACCCTATCCACTCAAATGACACAACAATTAGATGATCAGCTCCATACGGACAACCTTACAGCCCTTCCAAATCGAAAAGCGCTTCTTGAAAACATCCAAGAAAAAAAGCACATTGCCATCTTGCTCCTCAACATTAACAATTTCAAAGAGATTAATGATTTGTATGGTCATGAAATTGGTGATAAGATACTCCAAGAAATGGCAAATTCCATTCAAGTCATTATCCAAGAATATTCTCTAAAGTTGTATAAAATGCATTCGGATGAATATGCACTGGCGCTTAATGAATACATTAATGTTGAACAGTTTGATACCATGTGCCAAACAATTTTAACTCGTCTTCATGCCATCAATTGTGAAGTTGATTCTATTACCATTTTTATCACGTTTAGCATGGGAGCAGATATCTGCTTTGATGAGGGATGCAATTTGCTCGGACGTGCGGATATGGCACTTAAAACAGCGAAAAAGAAAAGCTTAACCTTTGTTAAGTATCACGATTCGCTGCATATTAAAGAAGAGTATCAGAATAATATTTTGTGGAGTAAAAAGCTTAAAGATGCCATTAACCACAACCGCTTTGCCCTTTATTTTCAAGGGATTCATGAAGCTTCCACTCAGGACATCTTTGAATATGAAGCCCTCATACGAATCATTGACGAAGATGGGACGGTGATTGTGCCCGGTTTATTTTTGGATATTGCTAAAAAGTCACGTCTTTATTCTCATATCACTGAATTTGTAATCCGCCAAATATTCAAACAGCTCATTGCGACACCGCACCGCTATTCGATCAATCTTTCCATAGATGATATACTCGATCCAAAAATCCAAACTTTGCTTTATGAACATCTGGCCGAACATCCTGTTGGTGATCGACTTATTTTCGAACTTCTCGAAGGTGAAGGGATTGAAAACTATCAAGAAGTTTTGGCATTTATTTTACGGGTAAAAGAGTATGGATGTTCAATAGCCATTGATGATTTTGGAACAGGCTACTCCAATTTTGCCCATATTATGAAGCTAAATGTAGATTTTATAAAAATTGACGGGTCCCTTATCAAACGTCTTGATCTCGATCTTAGCGCACAAGATATTGTTCGTACAATCGTTGAGTTTGCTCATCGTTTAAATATCAAAACCGTTGCTGAATTCGTTTCTACCCAAGATATTTATGACGAGTGTATCGAGCTTGGTATCGACTATATACAGGGATATTACCTAAGCAAACCCGAATCAATCCCCCTATAGTTTATTTACATCGCTTTTTATCGTATTTTAGGTTATAATATTTTTTAACCCTATAGTAGGTATTAAAATGGAACAAATACGTACAAAAGCGTTATTGCTTACCTTAACGCTGCTCACCTTTTTAATTGCTTTTTTTTTCAGTGTTATTGTGCAAGACAAACAGGATATATTAAACCAAAAAATAAACTCCCATCGTCAACTCGTCGACAATTCCTATGAGCTTGCAGTTGCGGATACCGAAAAAAAACTAACTCAATTTGCCTTTAATCTGATGTCCGACAGTGCTATACTGGATGCATTTTCTGCACGTGACCGAAATAAACTTTTAACCCTGGCTATCCCCTATTTCAACAAAGCCAATGCTCAAGGAGATGTTGATCTCGCAGGATTCATCCAAAGTGACGGTCATCATTTTTTACGCCTTACTGATCCAAATAAATTTGGAGACAACATAGCTAATAAACGTCCGATGATTGCACTTGCACTTAAAGAACAAAAACCAATTACCTCCATGGATGTTACGCTTTACAACATTTCTATCGTGAACATTGTCCCGATTTTTAAAAAAGGGAAGTTTTTGGGAATATTACAAACTTCCTCTAAAATCGAACGATTGCAAAATCGGCTGAACCTTCGTTCGGGTATTAAAAGTGCCCTTGCCTTTGATTCCAAAAAAATTGCTGCCCTGTTGCCAGAAAAAAGATTTCGAACCTATGACTCATTTGCTATCATCTCCTCCAATGATACTCTCTTTGAATATTTACCCTATACTTATGCCTTTCCCAAATCACTTAAGCATGCTGTTGAAGAGAAAACATTTGTATTTATTGCCAAAGACATAAAAACATACGCCAACAAGTCTCTAGCAAAAATTATCTGTTCTATTGATATCACTAAAGATGAAGAAGACTACAAAAAACAAATTTTTCAACTAAGCGCCATTACTCTCATACTGACGCTTATTTCGTTTTTTATTCTTACCATTGGGTTCACTATGCTCATTCGACGAATCAATGAAGACATCAAGATCAAAGAAGATCTAAACGAAAGATTATCCCATCAGCTTTATGTTGATCACTTAACCGGCTATCTAAACCGTCATGCTCTTTTAAGGGACTTACAGCAAGAATCATTTTATGCAATCATTTTGCTGAACATAAACAATTTTAAAGAGATTAATGACTTTTATGGCCATGAAATTGGAGATAAAGTTATTCTCTCTATTGGCAATACTATCCAAGAGGAAATTAGAAAGTACCCAATGCGTTTATACAAAATGCCCTCAGATGAATATGCGATTGTTCTTCTTAAACCTATATCAGGTCATGAATGTGAAGGCATTAGTCAATCAATTTTGAGCAATATTCAAACAATGCACTATGATTTTTCAGGTATTCATATCCATATTACCCTTACTATGGGAATTAATATGTTTATCCATACTTCCAATTCCGATGATTTTTCTACTCCACTGATTAATGCCGATATGGCACTCAAAGAAGCTAAAAAACGTCGTAAAAGTTACCTAGTGTACAGTGAAAATATGCATATAAAACAAGAATATCAACAAAATATTTTGTGGAGTAAAAAGGTGAATGATGCGATTAACGAAAATCGTTTGGCTCTGTATTATCAGCCTATTTATGATGTTGGAAGTAATATCGTTGAATATGAGGCCCTTATTCGCATAATAGAAGATGATGGCACGGTGGTCACTCCCTACTATTTCCTTGAAGCTGCCAAACGTTCAAATCTCTACCATCACATTACAAAATTTGTAATCAGTACAGCGTTTTCTTTTGTTGAATCTTCAGAAACCAGCGTCTCTGTAAATTTCTCCCTTGATGATATCCTAGATGCCCCTACCGTAGAGTTTTTCCTCTACAAACTTAGCCATTCTTCTTATTCAGATCAAATTATTATCGAGCTGTTGGAAAGTGATGGTATTGATAATTACTCTGAAGTTTCTTCCTTTATTAAAAAAGTAAAAGAATACGGCGTTCGTATTGCTGTGGATGATTTTGGAACCGGATATTCTAACTTTTCCCATATCTTGCGTCTCAATGTGGATTTACTAAAAATTGATGGCTCGCTTATCAAAAATATTGACACCGATGCGAATGCACAGACCGTAGTCCGAGCCATTGTCCACTTTTCAAAACAGCTTGGTCTTAAAACAGTTGCTGAATTTGTCCACACCGAATCAGTGTATCAAAAGTGCATTGAGCTAAATGTGGATTATTTCCAAGGTTACCATCTCAGCGAACCAAAGCCCATGGGTTTTCTAGCATCTAATACTCAGGATTAAAATGATGAAAACAGTACCCATACTGTTGAATTTGTTATTGTTACTTCCACTCCAAGTACAGTGCTATGAAAGTTCTTTTGGAAAAGTGCAAGGGCAGATGCGTGCTTTCGCGATGATTGAAAATTACCAAGAGCCACTGCACGATTATGAGGCAACCGCAGTGGGTGGAAAACTGCTGTACCTAACACCGCATTGGAATAATTGGCAAGCGGTCATAGGTGCTTATACGACACACTTTGTAAACGATAATATCTCTTCTCAAAATATCGAGACACTGGCATCCAATAGAAATTCTCGCTACGTTGTCGGATTAGTCGATTCTACCAATTTCGATGCATCCAGCGTCACCAATATCGGCGAAGCTTATCTTCGATACCGACAAGGGCAAAACTCCCTTACCCTAGGACGAATGAAACTCGATACCCCCTTTGTCAATCCTCAAGACGGACGAATGATCCCGACTTTTGCGCAAGGTATATGGGCAATATCCTCTTTATCGACCCAATGGAGTATCCAAACAGGCTACATCAACGCTTTTTGGAATCGAAATACACCCGAGTGGAAAAGTGTCGAAGATTCTTTGGGATATGGATATGAAATGGGAAACAGCGCGATTGAGGGGGCTACTGTTGCTGGAAATTATTACGGCAATACCTCTTCCAATGGTCTTTTTATCGCCAATCTCCGCTACAAGCAAAATGGGGGTATCCATTTGGATTTTTGGGATTACTATTTGGAAAATATATTCAATCTAGGGTATGCAGAAGCACTGTATTCTCACCCTCTTGGAGAAGTAGAAGTTTCCTATGGTTTACAATACATTCATCAACGTCAATCGGGCGATGGAGGCAATGGCGAGGACAACATTGCCTCACCTACCAATGCCCTCAAAGCAAAATCGTACATGCAAGAGGGGGAAAAAAGCACCACGTATGGTGTCAAATCAGCTGTAAAGTATGAAAAATCAAAGTTAACCCTAGCCTACACGAAAACAACCGACGAAGGTCGCTTTTTATTTCCAAGAGAGTGGGGAAAAGAGCCCCTTTACACGTTTCAAAAACGTGAACGCAGTGATGGAAGCGGCAATTGCCATGCATGGCTGGCAACCATCGAACACGATTTTGCCCAACAGGGCTTGAACGGATTGGATATGATGGTGGGATACGGCGAATACGTCAAAAATGATCCCAAAACTTGGATATATAATAAATACGGACTTCCAAGCTATGCGCAATGGAACATCGATATTTTTTATCGATTCAGCGGTGTACTCAAAGGACTGCGAGCTGAATATCTCATGTCCCGAAAAGTTGCACGGGGTAAAACTTATCAAATAGCTGGATCTTCAGAATATAACTTTATCTTTCGCAAAAATGGTCTGACCCAACAAAATTTTATTCTCAATTACGATTTTTAAAGGAAAAAAAATGCCATTTATCCGATTTTTTGATGAAATATCCAATAAGGATGTGAGTACCGTTGGCGGTAAAAATGCCAGTTTAGGTGAAATGTACCGTAATCTCACGGAACAGGGAATAAAAGTCCCTTTTGGCTTTTCAACAACGGCAGAGGCTTACCGTACTTTTCTAAGTGAGACAGGTATCAAAGAACCGCTCATACAGCTACTTGCAACGCTTGATCCCGATGATGTCGATTCTCTCTCAAGCGTTGGACAAAAAATCCGCATGCTTATTCTCAACACCCCTTTTCCAAAATCTCTAACAGATGCAATTATTAGCGCCTATAGCACTCTATGCGCTCACTATGACCTACCAGTAATCGATGTCGCCGTTCGCTCTTCTGCAACGGCTGAGGACCTTCCTACTGCCAGTTTTGCAGGGCAACAGGAAAGTTTTTTAAACATCTGTGGAAAAGAAGCTCTTTTGGAGCATGTTCGCCGATGCTATGCCTCTCTTTTTACCGATCGCGCCATCAGCTACCGTCATCGCAACGGATTCGAACACATGAGCATCAGCTTGTGCGTGGGTGTCCAAAAAATGGTCCGCAGCGATCAAGCCAGCAGCGGTATCATGTTTACCATCGATCCTGATTCCGGATCGGACTCTTTGATCATTATTAACTCAACATGGGGGCTGGGAGAAAACATCGTGGGCGGTAAGATCAATCCCGATGAATTTATCGTCTTCAAACCAACTTTGGCACACCATTCAACGATTCTAAAACGTCAAATGGGAACAAAACGATTGCAGATGATCTATGATCCCAAAGATAGCTCCAAAACCCTCAACATAACGACACCCGAGACTTTACAACATCAGTTTTCTCTTTCGGATGATGAGATTATGTATCTTGCGAAAAATGCGTATGTTATCGAACAACATTATTCAAAGCTCTCAGGTCAAGAGTCTCCTATGGACATCGAATGGGCAAAAGACGGAGTGGATGGGAAACTCTACATCGTTCAAGCACGTCCCGAAACGGTGCAAAGCCAAAAAGAAAAAAACTTCACCCTCTCCTCGTATGTCTTTGATACCGATATACCTAAAAAAGAGCTTCTGTCCGGTACGGCTGTCGGTGAGCGAATCGGAAGCGGAAAAGTCCGTATCATCCATAACAGCAGTGAGTTTCACCTGTTCCAAGAGGGCGAAGTACTCGTGACCGATAACACCGATCCCGACTGGGAGCCGGTGATGAAAAAAGCCTCTGCCCTCATCACCAACCGCGGGGGACGAACGTGTCATGCGGCGATCATTGCCCGTGAGATAGGGGTGAGTGCCATAGTGGGTGCAAATAATGCCACGACGCAGTTGAAAGATGGACAAGAAGTGACCATCAGCTGTGCCCAGGGGGAAATTGGATACGTGTATGAAGGGCTTATCCCCTATCATACTCATACCCTCGATCTAAGTGACTGTGGAGAACCTCGAACACACCTCTATCTCAACATCGGCGATCCCCAAAATGCTTTTCGCTACGCCCGATTGCCCAATCACGGTGTGGGACTCGCACGTATGGAATTTGTGATAAACAATACCATCAAAGCCCATCCCCTGGCACTCATCGATATGATGGAAAATAAAACCGTTCCAAACGCCGATGAAATCAAAACCCTGATGCGAGGATACGGCAATCCCAAGGACTTCTTTCAAAAGAAGATTATGGAAGGAATCGGTATGATCTGCGCCGCTTTTTATCCCAAACCCGTCATTGTCCGTACCAGTGATTTTAAATCCAATGAATACCGCCATATGATCGGCGGTGAAGCGTATGAATCAAAAGAAGAAAATCCGATGATAGGATTCAGAGGAGCGTCCCGATATAACTCCGAAATTTACAAAAAAGCCTTTGAATGGGAGTGTGAAGCGTTGCTAAAGGTACGTGATGAGATGGGATTGACCAACATGCAGTTGATGCTTCCCTTTGTCCGTACACCGCAAGAGGGACGAAATGCCATTGCGATTATGAATACCCAAGGGCTGGTACAAGGGGTTAACGGTTTAAAAATCTACGCCATGTGTGAAATTCCCAGCAACGTCATCCTCGCCGATGAGTTTTTGAAAATTTTTGATGGCTACAGTATCGGTTCCAATGATTTGACACAGCTTACCTTGGGCGTTGACCGTGACAGTACCCTCGTAGCCTCCATCTTCGATGAGCGCAATGAAGCGGTTAAACGGATGTTGAAAATGGCGATTGATGCGTGTAAAAAAGAGAAAAAATACATCGGCATCTGCGGCCAAGCCCCCTCGGACTATCCCGAGATTACCCAGTTTTTAGTGGAATCGGGAATTGACTCCATCTCTTTGAATCCCGATTCCATCGTCAAAACATGGAAACTTGTTTTGGAATTGGAAAACGCCCAAAAGGGATTTTAGCCCAGCGTGATAATAAACCCTTTGCGTCCACTGGTGCACAGTTCAACATTCCCTCCGTGGGCATTTGCGATGTTTTTGGCCAACACCAATCCCAGTCCATTTCCCTTTTCTTTGGTACTTTTAAACGCTTCAAACAGCAGTTTCTCATTGACGATTGCAATACCGCTGTCATAGATGGCAAAACGATGTAAACCCTCTGTATTCGAATAGACGATTTCTACACTTCCCTCTTCATGTTCATCATCCAGCTCGATCGCATCGATGGCATTAAATATGAAATTTGAAAAAAGCATCCCCAACAGATCCAAATCCCCTTGCAGTTCAAAGTCCTCTTGCGGAAAGATAAATTGAATCTCTTTGGCATAGCTGTAATAACCGATGGCATTTTTGAGCTCGTTGCGAATCACGCTCCATTGCAGGGGAGCTTTTTGGGTACTGATCCCCTTGGAAAACATCAACGTCGCTTTGATAATGCGCTCGATACGATAAAGCGATTTTTGAATCTCACTGACGATGGGTTTATTCTCCTCTTTGACCCGCTTCATGAGCGTTGACGCCAAAAGGGCAATCGAACCGATCGGATTACGGATTTCATGACTCAAATGTGCCGCCATTTGTCCCATGGTGGCAAGGTTTTCTTTACGTTTTTGATCGGTAATATCGGTAGCACTAAAGAGCTGTTTTTCATTATGCAGTGCCGATTTGATCAAATACGACCTATCACCAAAAGCTACTTCATAATCCTGTTCATCCCAACGTAATGTCTCAAACAAATTTCCCAATGCTTTTGCTTGAGAGTTTTGCAAAAAGATGGAACCGTCTTCTTCGACAATCCATATAGCGTTAGGCAAAAACTCGATGACTTGCTCTATCGTTGATTGCAAATGATCGTATGACTGACGCAGGGCAACAAATTCCTCTTCCGCTTTGTAGGTTTGGTCAATAAAGGCTTTTAGTTCTTCGGGCGAAAGCGTTTCAGACATTACACTTCACCAATATGCAGAAGAATTAGATACAAACCGTAAGCATCTTCGCTCCCTGCCAACTCTCGTATCGAGTGCATTGCCAGTGTCGGGACACCCACATCGATCGTTTCTACCCCTAAACGCGTTGCGCTGATGGGGCCGATTGTCGATCCGCACCCCATATCACTGCGCGTTACGAATGTTTGCGTTGCAACAGTGATCGCTTGGGCACATTGAACAAACCGCCCCATCGTCCGTGCGGATGTCGCATAGCGCTGATTGGAGTTGATTTTGATAGCAACGCCTCGGTTCAACAGCGGAGCATGCTCACTCTCGTGTTTTGAGGGAAAATTTGGATGCTGTGCATGGGCATTGTCACACGATACCATCAGCGATTGACGCATAAGAGTAGAAAAATCTTCACCGGCAATACGGCGAAGCACCTCCTCGACAAAGGTTCCCCCTGCTCCTACATGTGAGTCACTACCAACTTCCTCATGATCCATACATGCTAGCATCATCGGGTCATTGGTATGAATAAGGGCTTGCAATCCTACATAACAGCTCAAAAGATTATCCAGACGTGCAGACGTCACAAACTCATTATTGATACCGATAAACGACCCCTTTTGGACATCGTAAAAACTCAGCTCATGGGCCAATAATTTTCCCTCGTTCTCGCCCGCTTCACTTAGTATCCAGGCTTCAAAATCAAATTCTTCCCCGCACGCCATCATCGGAACAATATCGGTTTGTGCGTTAATAGAACGATTTGAGTTTGCCTCACGATCCAAATGTATCGCAAGTGATGAAACCACACCGATAGGACGTTTGATATCGATGAGTTTTTCACACCGCGTACCCGTTTCATCCAAATAGACAATCCGACCTGCGAGGCTCAAATCACGATCAAACCAAGGATTAAGCAACACCCCGCCATACATTTCCACCCCAAAACGTGTCATACCGGCACTTTTAGTCACAGGATTGGGTTTGAGACGCAAATGAGGAGAATCGGTATGCGCTCCAACAATGGTATACCCTTTATCAAAATAGGGAGGATAGGTAAATGCGACGATTGACGAATCATTGCGTGTGACGTAATAACCCATTCCATCATGTAAATCCCATTTTTCCGATTCATTGAGTCTTTGATACCCAACGGTATCCAACTCAATCACCATTTGTTCCACAGCATGAAACGGCGTTGGAGAGGCATCGATAAATTGAATTAGTTTTTCGTTAAATTCACGCATTGTTTACTCTTTGTCTAAATTTAATTTTTGCATCACTTCCTCAAGCGTATAGACCTCACTCTTTCCGCTTTTAAGCTCATTTATAGGCTGATCGGCTATCATCGTATCCATGCGTTCTTGAATCTCTTCCCACATTGTCTCTGAGATCAAAACAGCAGTTTGGTTGTTATTCCCACTGATAAAAATTGGTTCATTTGTCAGTGTGACTTGCTCGATTAGGTTTTCGAAATCAAGTTGTGGGTCGGAAGCACTCAAAAGTGTCATAATAAATTTTCCAACGTTTCGATCCATTGGTTAAAATGAGGACATTTTTCTCTCATTTTCTCCAATCCAATTGCTTTCACAAGAATTGCGCCATGCGATTCTTTTTGATACTGAGGAAATATATTTTTTATACGATTCGCTGGCGACGTGTTCGGTTGATCGTTTATCTCTTCAGGTTCTAAATTTTGAACTATTTTTTCAAAATGGGAAACATGACTTTTTGTCGATAAAACTTTTGAAAAATGGGAAACTTCACTAAAAAGTAATGCCTCGAATTCATGCAGTTGTAAATATGGTAGAAACTTTGGATTCCGGATATCTACCCCAAAAGCATTTTCTAAAACTTCTACTTTCTTAGAACTATGTAATTGTTGATTTATATGTTGTTTTTGCGGAAAATCACTGGGCAATCGATAATAATCTATCATCGTCGTCACTAACGTAGCACTCGGATCCTTTAGGAGATTGTTAACTTCTTTATTAATAATCCCATAATTTCCAACACCTTTTAAATTTCGTGCTATTACAAAAATCCCTTTATCTTGGAAATAAGGCTTTAAAATATCTTCTACAAATCTTTTTTCGGTAAATCCTTCGACTAATACCAACACTTTTTTCATGGCGTACCACCAATGATATTTTTCTCCCAAATTTCACCTAAAGAATATTCTTCTATCCAATCCTTTAATTCATCAATTTCGAGCCTCCTAAGATGTGAGGCACCCTTTGATTTATCAGTGACAATAATATCTTTCGATTCAAAATGATTTATCAGAGTAACAGATTGAGTTGAAACGATCAATTGCTTATCTACCGCAAAACTTTTCATCAAACTTGCCAAAACGGTGATTGCATAAGGGTGCAGCCCAAGTTCAGGTTCATCAATAATAACTGTATCAGGAGCATTTGGCTGTAATAGCAATGTTGCCAAACAAATCATACGTAACGTTCCATCCGATAGATGCGTAGCATTGAAATAATGATCACTTCCAACTTCACGCCATTCCAAGCGTATTTTTTCTGTATTTAGAGCATCAGGTCCTAAAACAAATCGATCGAAATATGGAGCAATTAATTTAATTGTTTCTTCTATCATAAAAAAGCTATCAGGATATTTTTCTTTGAGCAAATATAAAAAAGCTGCAAGATTCGAAGCATCAGGACGAAGTTTTTTATTGTCCGAAACTTCGCAGGTTTTTTTGACTCCGGCTGTTGAACTCGTATCGTGAAAGTGATAAACTTGCCAAGACTGTAAAGCATCAATTACGTGATCAGAAACACCTTTATAACTAGAACCTCTAACTTTTGAACCTTTTGTTTCAAAAAGCTTTGTTTCATCATTCACTCTACCAATTACATTTGCTCCGATATACGGAGTTGCTTCTTCAGCAAAAAAAAGTGTATCTTGATCTGTTGGTTTTAAATGAAAGCTATAGGCGTTGTTATGAAAATCTATTTTTGCATATATTTCAGATGAATGTTTTGAACCAAAATGCAAAATACTATCCGCACCACCTCCAACTTTTACATACTCTTGAAAACGCTTTTCAATAATCATATTAAGCATTTTGAAAAAAGAAATAAAATTCGATTTTCCAGCACCATTTGCACCGATAAGAACATTTAAGTCAGTAAGTGGGAGCTCATCTATCTCGCTAATCGACTTATAGTTTTTTATCGTAATAGCATTGATTTTCATCTATCCTCCAACTCTCATATTCTCACAAACTATAAAGTACTCAGTCTATTATAGCAATCTTCATATCACATCCACATTTTCTAAACCGCTTAATTCTTCAAGCACCTTGTTATCTACCCGTATCGCCGAATCAATCAGAACATCGGCAAGTTTTGAGACAATGATCAGTTTGATCGCGCGGCGTCCGGGATTGCGGCGAACAAGCGTATAAAGTTTTTCAAGCGGTTCGAGATTGTCACTCAATCGGATGCGCAATACAAGAGGCTCTTGCGGTGCTTCGACAATTTTGGTTTCAACTTTTTTCGCCTCTTTTTTCGCTTCGGCTAACGTCATGATCTTCGTAACGCTGATACGGGTGAACATTTCGGTATGGGTTACTTTGACCTTGAATGCGATGGGTTCATCTTGATCCATTTTTTCGAGCTGTTCGAGCTTGTCCGTAAAGAGCATCATCTCGATATTGCCGTGAAAGTCCATGAGACTGACCAGTCCAAACTGTGACCCTTTTTTCGACATTTTCACCTTGATCTCTTCGACTTTTCCAATGAAAATCGCACTCGATCCATCCGCGATGTTTTCCAATTCGGATGACAACGTATAGTTGATACTGTCAATCGCCTCTCGGAAATTATCAAGGGGGTGACCTGAGACATAAAAGCCCAACGTTTCTTTTTCAAACTCCAAGAGCGCTTTGAGATCGTATTCCTCATAGTTTTTGAGGCTTAACTCAACCGTCATAACCTCGTCATCATCCCCAAAGAGACTGAATTGTGCATCTTTTTGAAGTGTAGAACTTTTTTTAGCGGTCTCCACCATCATCTCTACTTGCTCCAAGAGTGCACGGCGTGAGTAGCCAAAACTGTCCAATCCCCCCGCTTTGATAATGCATTCGATCACCCGTTTGTTTACTTTTTGAGGTTCTATGCGGTTGATGAAATCCTGTATGTCTTTGAATTCACCCTCAGTTCTGGCTTCGAGTATCGATTCGACTGCCGCCTCTCCAACCCCCTTGATCGCCCCTAGACCAAAAAGTATCTGATCTTGGCCGTCTTTGTTGATGGCAGAGAATTCTAGCTGTGAGTGGTTGATATCGGGTGCTCCCAAAAAGATCTTCATCCGTTTGGCTTCATCGATGTATTTCACCACTTTGTCGGTATTGTCTTTTTCACTCGTTAACAATGCCGCCATAAACTCTTGCGGATAGTAGGTTTTGAGCCATGCTGTTTGAAACGTGATCATCGCATACGCAGCGGAGTGGGATTTGTTGAATCCGTATCCTGCAAATTTTTCAATCAGGTCAAAGAGTTCGGAGGCTTTTTTATAGTCCAAGTTCTGCTTAGCCGCCCCTTGGCTAAACTCATCGTTGTACGCCGAGAGATCTTTTTTCTTACCCATGGCTCGACGGATAATATCCGAGTAGCCTAGACTGAATCCGCCGATCGTCTGAACAATCTGCATAACCTGCTCTTGGTAAACGATGACCCCGTAGGTGGGTTTGAGAATCGCTTCCATCGCAGGGAACGTATAGGTGATCGCTTGACGTCCGTGTTTACGCTCGATAAAGTCATCCAGCATCCCAGATTCCATCGGTCCCGGACGATACAGTGCCAAGACCGCAATCAAGTCTTCAAAGGAACTGGGCTTAAGGCGTTTATTGAGGTCTTGCATCCCCGAACTCTCGATTTGGAACATTCCGATCGTGTCACCGCTTTGGATCACCTTGTACACTTCAGGATCATTTTCATCGATGGCGTGCCAATCGACCTCTTTTTCATAGCGGTTTTTAATCAGCTTGATAGCACTGTCGATAACGTCGAGGGTTTTGAGTCCCAAGAAGTCGAATTTGATCAAATCAACGTCTTCGAGATAGTTCAACGAATACTGCGTTATGTAGTTTTCTTCCCCCGAGGGTTTATAAATAGGGGTTTTTTTCCACAGCGGCTCGTTGGAGATAACAACACCCGCCGCGTGCATCCCCGCATTGCGCTTTAGACCCTCGAGTTTTTTAGCAAATTCCCAAACGCGCATCGCGCTCGCGTCACCCTCAATGAGTTCTCGAATCTTCGGCTCTTTTTGGTAGGCACCGTCTTCTGTTTTGCCCCCTTTGGTTTTCCCATTGAGGGTGATCCCCAACTCATCAGGGATCAATTTTGCCATAATATCCGCTTGAGAAAGCGGCATGTCCAAAACACGCGCGACGTCACGTATAACCCCTTTGGCCAACAGCGAACCAAAGGTAATGATCTGCGCTACCTGCTCCCGTCCGTATTTACGCACCACATAGTCGATAATCTCACCACGGCGTGCTTGCATGAAGTCCATATCAATATCGGGCATCGACACACGCTCAGGATTGAGAAAACGCTCAAAGAGCAAATCGTATTTCATCGGATCAATGTCGGTGATTTCCAAACTGTACGCTACCAGACTCCCCGCTGCCGATCCGCGCCCGGGTCCTACAGCAATCCCCATACGTTTGGCTTCACGGACGAAATCCCAAACGATGAGCATGTAGCCCGGAAATTTCATCTGATTGATGACCCCAATTTCGAACTCGAGGCGATCACGATACTCTTGGAATCGTTCCTGCGGAACATGTTTGAGTCGCTCTTCCAAACCGACACGGCAACGGTGGATAAAGTATTCAGAATCTTCTTCGATAACCAATCCCTCTTCGAGGGCATATTCGGTGGTGAATTTAAAATTGGGAGGAGTAGGATTGCCTAGATTAAGCTCGAGCTGACACTTATCGACAATCTCCTGTGTATGATACAGCGCTTCAGGAATATCGGCAAACAACAGTGCCATCTGCTCAGGCGATTTGACGTAAAATTCATGAACCGAGTGGCGCATACGCTTGGGATCATCGTACAGTTTATTCATCCCGATGCACATAAATGCTTCATGATACTGTGCATCACCCGGAAAGGTGTAGTGGGTGTCGTTGGTCGCGACGAGTTTAATCCCAGCCTCTTGAGAGATACGAATCACCTGTTCATCGATAAAGAGCTGATCCGCGATCCCGTGACGCATGATCTCCAGATAGAAATCATCCCCAAACATTTCTTTATACTCCAGCGCGATACGCTTAGCCTCATCGTATCCTAACGCCCCATTTTTGACATTGCGCTCACTGTTGAGATTGAGGTGCCAGTTGACTTCACCCTGCAAACACGCAGAGGTGCAGATGATCCCCTCGCTGTTCTCACGAAGGAGTTGTTTGTTGATACGGGGGAAGTAATAGAAGCCGTTGATATAGGCTTGAGAGGAGAGATACATCAGATTTTTATATCCGACCTCGTTTTTGGCAAACAAACAGACGTGAAAACGCTGTTTGATGCTCTTATCCCCCAGCTCTTCACCGTTATGGATATACGCTTCCATTCCGATGATCGGTTTGATCCCCGCATCGCGCATCTGATGGTAAAAATCGATCGCTCCGAACATGTTCCCATGATCGCTCATCGCCACCGACGTCATCCCCAACTCTTTGACCCGCGCCGCCAATGCCGAAATTTTATTGGCGCCGTCAAGTAGGGAATATTCGGTATGCAAATGCAGATGGGTAAATGGAGGGATACTCATAAAAAAACCTTGAAAAAATATAGAAAGATTATAGTATTTAGAGAGTAAAGGGGAGCTTTTAAATTTTACGTTTACTCAACTTTCGCACATAAAACCTAACTCTTTTTTGATGTAAACTCCAATAACTAAGACACTGCTTAAGAAAAAAATTAATTTAGAAAATTTTCTATAAACTCAAATGGAAAAGCTCTTTTTTTGCGTTTGATATATCGGTTTGAATGGCCTTTTTGAGCAGTTCCAAAGTCTCATATTTTTGATTTTTACGTAAAAAACGGACAAAGCAAATCGTTGCCCTCTGAACACTCTGCACATCCATGTCCAAGATATGGCTTTCTATCGCATACGAGCCATCGGTACAGACCCGATGTCCCATAAATGCAACAGATGGATGGTAATGTTCTTCATCATCAATTCGCGTCAATGTAACATACACACCCTCTTGAGGAACTAAAAATCCATAGCACTCCAGATTTAGCGTAGGAACGAACTCTTTTTTCCCAAGCCCCTGACCTTTTATAACATTGCCACTAATACAATAATTGTGCCCCAAAAATCGGTTAGCCCCGTCTATGTCCCCGATTTGGAGTTTCGCTCTGATCTTATGAGAATGAACCGAGTCATTGTCAATGGTGACTTGTTCGATGACGCACACAACGCCAGCAAAAAAGTCCTTCAAATCCTGATGGGAATAGCGGCGGTCTTTTCCAAAATGAAAATCATAACCCACCACAATCTTTTTTAAGTTGGGAAATTGCATGAGCAAATAGGCTACAAATTCTTTACCCTCTAAATGGCGAATCTCATCAAGCGGATAATAGACAATCGGATAATGAGTATGTTTTTCACGCTCACGGCCTGGAGTCAGATTCGCATACCCCGTCTCGATAACCACAATCGCCCCATGCTCACCCAATTGCTCAAAAAGCGCTCTGTGCCCGATGTGCATCCCGTCAAAACCGCCAATGGCGATGGAATTAATCTTTGATAAAGCCATAACACGTTTCCTGATTTCCCTCTTTACCCGCGATGTGTGCTGTCTCTTTAGCGATAAGTTTCCATCCCAAAAGTGAGCAGGTGTCTTCAAATTTAATCATCGCTTTACCGATTGCACTGTTATCTTTGACAACCCCGTTTTTATCCCGTTTTACTTCGCGACCCACTTGAAACTGTGGCTTGAACAAGATTACGATGTAGCGTACACTTAGTCGGTCAATGGACTCAAGCACGAGTTCCAAAGGGATAAATGCAACATCACACGTCACAATGTCATATGTTTTTTCAGGGTTAAAATTACGGATATCGGTATTTTCGAACACAGATACTCGACCATCATTGCGCAAACTTTGGTGAAGCTGATCACTGCCTACATCGACGCACGTCACATGTGCAACTCCCTCTTCCAAAAGAACTTGGGTAAATCCACCGGTACTTGAACCGATATCAAGGGCATTCAATCCGCTCAAATCACACTCCATGAACGGTAAAAAACCTTTGAGTTTGATTGCGGCACGACTCACGTATTGTGTATTGTCTGCCATTGTGACTGTCATTGTTTCATCTGCTTCAAATGAAGTTTTATCGATGATTTTTCCATCCACACTCACAGCATGATCTTTTATCAACTGTTGCGCTTTATTCCTACTTTCCACTAATCCCAATTCAACCAAATAACTGTCTAAACGCATTAATTATTTCCAATCATATCTCTAAATTCACTCTCAGTGAGCAATGCAATCCCTAATTCTACCGCTTTATCATATTTACTTCCCGCATCTTCGCCATAAATGACAAAATCGCTCTTTTTTGAGACCGATGAAGCCACTTTTGCCCCCAACTCTTCTAGCATCGCTTTGATACTGTCTCGAGGAACGCTCATCGCTCCCGTTACCACGACCGTTTTGTTTTTGAACGGATTTTCTACAGCAACTCTTTTAATCGGTTCAACGGGAGAAAGTGCCTCTCGCAAAGCATCGATCCTAGTGCCATTAACCCGAACAAACTCAAGAACGGATTCGACCATCTCTACGCCAAATCCCTCCAGCGCCAAAATATCTTCTCGATTTGCCTTATCAAAGGCAGTTCCAAATGCCGAACACAATGTTTTGGAAGCCACTTCGCCGATATGCTCGATCCCCAAAGCATTGATAAAGCGCCAGCAATCGCACCCCTTTGCCGCTTGTATCGCATCCAAAAGATTTCTGCTCTTTTTTTCCTTGAACCCTTCCAAACTCAAAAGCTGTTCGAGTGTCAGACTGAATAGATCAATCAGTTCGCGTACCAATCCCGCTTCATGCAGTGCCAAAACGATCTTGTCTCCTAACCCGTCGATGTTCAGACACGGTTTTGAGGCAAAATAGATGATCGAATTTACCACCCGCGCTTCACAATCGATATTTTGGCATTTGATTAATGCCCCCTCATCGAGCAGTTCGCTGTTACAGACGGGACAGTGTTTTGGTCGCTCAATCTCCATCTGACTCCCATCACGATCTGCTGTAATGACCTTCACGATTTTGGGAATAACATCGCCGCTACGTAAGATAATAACTTTGTCCCCGATGCGTATGTCTTTGCGGGCTATCTCATCAAAATTGTGCAACGTCGAGCGCTCTACCGTCACCCCCTCAATATCGACAGGTTCTACGATAGCCACTGGTGTTACAACACCGCTACGCCCTACTTGGTAGATCACCTCTTTAAGCGTCGTGAGTTTCTCAATCGCAGGAAATTTATACGCCGCCGCCCAACGAGGATTTTTCACCGTATACCCCAGCTCGTCTTGCACTGCTACGGAATCGACTTTGATCACCATCCCGTCCAATAGCATCGCAAAATCATCCCGCGCAACACGCATCTCATGGTAAAACGTCTCTATCTCGTCGGCACTCACACATACATGAGTCATATGAGGATTACGAAAGCCCAAACCATAGACCCACTCCATCCGTTCGCTTAGATTTGCAATGTCCAAACTATTCGCCCCGATACCATAAGGCATAAAAACCAAACGACGCGATGCTGTGATACGCGTATCGAGCTGTCGTAAACTCCCAGCCGCAGCATTACGCGGATTGGCAAACAGATTTTCCCCGCCCTTAAGCCGTTCTTCGTTGATTTTCTCAAAATCTTCTTTGAAAATCACCACTTCACCCCGTATTTCAGTGCGCTCTTGGTAATCGATGCTCAGCGGAATACTCTGAATTGTTTTCGCGTTTTGGGTAACGTCTTCCCCTATCGTCCCATCTCCACGAGTGATTGCTTGAACCAACCTACCATCATCATAAATGAGATTTAAACTCGCCCCGTCAAACTTCGGTTCGCTGTAAAACTTCACATCCCCATAAACTTTCGTGATACGGTTTACCCATGTATCCAGCTCTTCTTTGTTAAATAAATCTTCCAAACTCCACATACGGCTGAGATGCTGTGCTTTATCAAACTTATCCTGAGGCTGATCACCTACGCGCTGTGTGGGTGAATCGGGGATGATTTCATCGGGATGCGCTGACTCATACGCTACCACGATATGATAGAAACGGTCATACTCTTCATCGGTCGTGATGGGGTCATCGAGTACATAGTAATGGTAGGAGTATTTTTTTAATCGTTCAACATCACAAACGTAATGAACTCTTTTATAAAAACTAAAAATATCCAATGCTATTTTTAAAACAGCTTCATCATCTAAAAAAGTTAAAGTGGCTTCGATAGTTCCTTTATCCTGATCAATATCTTGAGGACAATTTTCAAGCTGAAAAAGTATAGTATCCCATTCTTTTTGTAGTTCTAATGTTAAAGATGTACAATTAACCTGAATAATATTTACTTGATTTAAAAGCAATAAGCTTCTAATCCCTGATTTTTCAGTTTCATTTATTGCTTCAATAAATTCTAAATTTTCAATAATGTGCCAATGGTCTCTTAATTTAATTAGTGAATTAAACTCCATTTTAATTTAACCTACCAAATTTTTTCATCTATTATTTACTGCTCATTTTTTATTTTTTGCGTTTTTTCGATCAAAGCCCACAATTTTTTAGGCTCTCGAGTAAGAGCTTGTGCTTGATTGATCTGTTCAGTCGTGAGATCTTGAGCGGTTAGATCTCTTAGGCTACCTGTATCATTATTTAGACTATAAAGAGCATAGGCAATCATATTATTTTTCATTACCCCTTTGCCATTATAATACATAGTTCCGAGCCGGAATTGTGCCTCAGCATTACCTTGCTTTGCGGATTTACTGTACCAGTGAATTGCAATGGTATAATCTTGAGCTACTCCATCACCATGCTCATATGTAAATCCAAGTCTACATTGTGCCACAGTGTTACCTTGATGTGCAGATTTTAAAAACACACTACCCAATGTTTTGTTATCTTTGTTTTCATAAGCTTTCCATCCGTCCTCTAAATCTTCTGCAAAAGAAAAGACTGATAAAAGGCTAATAATTAAAAGAAATCGGATAAATAAGGTTAGCATTGTAACTCCTTGTTTTTGTTAATGATTATAACTGAATTTTAGAAGCAAAATTAATCTTCCAATGTTCCTTCTATCAAAGTAGGTATGTTCCATTTATTTGCCATTAGATAACCTTATTTATCATCTTCATCCTCAAAATTAGGAATCAACCACGCTTTAAATTTTGTCAAATCAAATTCTAAATGATCCATCACACGACATACATTATCAAAAAAAAGTTTTTCCGATTCACCATATACCAAATTGAGATATGACTTCCCCCACTCTTCTTCTGCGTAACCATGGGAAAATGGTGTGTCCGTTTCTTCGTTAAATATATGTTTAACCATCTGAGCCAAAATTAACGCATTCGAAATTTGTTTGCTCCAATGGACACCCGCTTTAAAATCAATTTTCAAGTCCAAAACAGCATCAGGATAACGTCGAAAAAATCGGCTCATAATAGCCTCATAAATGATTGAATCGTCCCAAAAAATCTCTGTACCACTCTCATCATATATGACATGATGAAGAACATTGATTTCATCCTCATCATCCATAAACTTTTCTACTCTGGTGACTTCTTTCCATTCAATAAGTAATTTACTCATATCGCCTGATCTCCATTTCAAATCGCTCTTTAACACCCGCCGATACCCTAAATCCGATTTCATCACATCGAACAATTATTTCTCGTGCGTCATTTGATTTGATCAAACCTCGTTCCAGATTGATCAATATTATTCCAATGAGACCAATAACTCGAACACCAATATTCTTCGCCCATTTACGCCCTTTTTTCTCATCTATGATCAAAACGTAATTATCCTGATGCGCCAAAGCTATCGCCGCGCTCTCACCAGCATCCAGTATTAATGACAATGCTTTTCGAGTAGTATTATCTGGGGCATCAACCACACTTAAAATCGGATGGGTCGTAAACGTCTTGGCATTTATCTCCTCCCATACTTCACGAGGAAGTAAAACACTTTCCCAGAGGTTAGACAAAAGATCATAACGCCCGATTTTGGATAGAACAATTAATGCGGTTGCATCGGAAACGACGATCGTTGAATTCATACGAGACTATGAGCCATCAAAATTTCATCTTCTAGATCACCATCTATCATGGATATACCCAGTTTTCCAACCATCTCCAATGCATCTTCCGTTGTCATTTCTAACGCACGTGCAAGCTGTGAGAGACTCAAACTACCTTCTTTATATCCATCTATTAAAACGGTTTGTCTGTAGCCATTTTCAAACATAGCATCATTCCAAGGCAAAGCAATACCAATAGGATGTCCACGCTTGGTTAGAAGCGACACATCATGTCCTTCAAGTGTACGTGTCAATATCGCAGGATTGTCTTTGAGCTCTTTAATCCCAATAGTGGTCATAATTAATCCTTCCTACTTAAGTGGGAATATTATACTACACTGCTTATAAAAAATCAATCGTTTAAAAACTTCTCCACATCCGCCTCGATCTTTTCTGCGGCAGTCGTTGCTTTTTCAATGTATCGAATCTTAAAATGGCGATCGAGCATCGGGTCAGCATCAAAATTATTCAAGATTGTATGATCAAACCATTGTGCGATTGCTGCTACATTGATGACTTGACCGCTCGTCCCGATGACCACTAGCAGATCACATTCATCAACCGATTCTTGAAGCCTCACGTACATCGGAGCCGCTTCCCCAAACATCACAACGTTATGACGTATCCGATCACTCTCACATCCCGGACACACGACCCCTATTTGGGACTCATACCCTATCGAAAATACCCGTCCGCAATCCTCGCATCGCAGTTGTGTCAACGTCCCATGCAGATGGATCACCTCATCACAACCCGCACGTTCAAACAAATCATCAACATTTTGAGTCAAGATATCGATTTGATGCGGGTATTTGGCTTTTAAACGGGCCACCATCTCATGGGCTGCATTGGGAAGTTTATCACGCAGATCATGACGACGTGCATCGTAAAAATCAGCAACCAGCTTTGGATTACGCGCGAAGCCTTGAACGGAACACACATCCATGACGTTGTACTCTTCCCACATACCATCCGCATCGCGAAAGGTACGAATACCACTTTCGGCACTGATACCTGCACCGCTTAAAATAAGAACTTTTTTCATTAATTCTCCTATGATAGAAATTATACTGCTGCTAGATTAATCGGAGGAAATATATAATGCGACAAAGGATCAGTACATGGCTATCAAATTCATCCGTATTCATCAAATAAGATGCTAGAACCTTACTATTTAGGTCTATTAGCCCAATTTATTCTTGCCGTCTCCATTGTCCCTTACACGATCAGTATTTTTCGCGGTACCGTCAAGCCCAACCGCATTTCCTGGTTCATCTGGAGTGTGATCGGTTTTGCCTTTTGGCTCATCACCCCATCTACTGCCGATCAGGTCACCCGGATGCTCACCCTTATTTTTTGGATTAACCCGATGACGATCTTTGTATTGACCCTCTTCAAGGGTGAGTATATCAAACCGGATACGCTTGAAAAGTTCTCTTTACTTGTAGGACTCACTGCCATTGTGGTTTGGCTCATTTTTAAAAACAGTTCGGGAGTCTTACCTACGGTCATAGCCATAGCCGCAGATTTTTGCGCCCTCTTGCCGACACTGCGCTTTGTGATTACGGCTCCCGATGAGGAAACACCACTGGTATGGATTTGCTTTTTTCTGGGATCATTTATCGGCGTTTTTGGGATCGAACACTATACGCTGGAGAGTATGTTACTGCCCGTTTATATGACCATCGGGTCCTCTTTGGTCGTTTTCCCATTAATAAACTATCGAATCAGAATGAGGATTCCGATTCGACACTGGATCATCTGATTCAGCTAATCTCTATCAAAATTCCATTTGGACTTCTTTGGATGTTTGAATGTAAAGCAAGACATTGGTAAAAGCATATTGATCCATCACTTCTATCCCTTCTTCTTGGTATTCCAATAAATAATCAAATCCGTCTAACTCTACATTTTTAACTTTTTTTAGATGAATAGCGTAGAGCAACAAATCAGCTAGATCACTCACT
This sequence comes from Sulfuricurvum sp., assembly GCA_030693335.1. Classification (GTDB taxonomy): domain Bacteria; phylum Campylobacterota; class Campylobacteria; order Campylobacterales; family Sulfurimonadaceae; genus Sulfuricurvum. The sequence goes on along the minus strand of JAUYAU010000006.1, from coordinate 20,381 downwards.
GGAATAAATTTTCTAAAATCTTTTTTGAACTCTCGTATGTATTTACTGCCTATTGCTTCATTGGACATGAGAAGTATCCAAAGTATGATGTTATCTATTCTTTCAGGTGCCTTCACTTTGGTTAAAAAACTGTCATAGAGTTCTTTGTTTTGAGCCATTTCTGAGAGCTGTTCATTGGCTTGTGTGATTAAAAAGTTGATTCTTACATCACTTAATTTGTCATTTCTATAACCATCTAATACGGACTCTGCAATTTGAAATGTGTGCATTGTTTCTCTTTTTGTTTGAATTATATAATTAATGACTTATGGAACAGGTGTTGAAAATTATAAGGGCTAAACGTCATAGTAACCTCCCGCCCCCTTATCCTCATTTATTTGATTTACTTAGTAATATAGGGACATTTTCAAGAATGTCTTGAGCCACTTTAAGTAATAAAAAACATGGTAAAGGCAATCCTCCACATTTGAAGCCCATTAACCATTTTATAGGTGCATCAAACCTATTTTCACCACCTTCATCATTTAAAGATGTATGAGAAGCATCATAAACATTTGCCACGCGTTTTATAAGCATTTCTCTTGATAGTGTAAAAGATTCAAGTTCGCCCGTTTCATTTTTGTATTGCAGTCTTACTGTTTCGCTACCTAACCAATTTATATAGCTGCATTTTGTATCTTTTTCATTTCCAATTGCATTCACATATTCTTGTGTTAAAGCTTTTGAAACAAAACCATACTGACTTAACAAAATTGCTTGACCAGTGTTTTTAACTTTAACAGCCAAAGAGAATTTATTTTCATTATCAAAATGTGTACTCTCAGCAAATTGCCCTTTACTAGCATATGTAGTTACACCTTCTTTAGGCAAATAAGCTAATACATACTGAGAATTATGAATATGTTTCATTATTTTTCGTATTGGTGTAGCAGTCCAGAATATAGTTTCTTTAAAACTATCATAGTCTGTTGTCAAAGTCGATTTTAGTTCAGTCCAAATTCTGAGGGTATGTGCCATGTCAAGCATTGAAATCTCATCATATGTTTTGACTGTATGTTCATAATGTTTTTCTAGCCTTTTTAATTGAAGAATGATTTTTTCCAATTTTACAACCTCACCACTTTCGCCCCAAACCCGCCAAGATGCTGAGGGGCATCGGTGAAGCTTTTGACACTCGGATGGACTTTTAAAAACTCTTTGACCGCATAAGAGAGTTTGCCCGTCCCGATACCGTGGTAGATGATCACCTCATCGAATCCTTGCAAAAGAGCATCGGAGAGAAATTTATCCATGCGCTCGCACGCCTCTTCTCCACGTAAACCATGCAGGTCAAGTTTGAGACCGCTTTTTTGTTCGATCTGCGCAGTATGCGTTGTTTTGACTTTTTTAGGGAGATTTCCTGAGGGTTTAAGATCAAAGAGTTTGACCCGCAAGCGCATCCCTTCAACCTCGATCATCGCATCTTTGTTTCCAATACTCACAATGGTTGCACGTTGATTTCGATATTTCACCGTTTGCCCGACTGTAAAAACAATCGGTTCAGGTTCAGAAATTTTGAGAGGCTGATCTTTTGGGATCATTGACGCCGCTTTATTCATCTGACGGTGTATAGCGGCCATATCCATACCGCGCGCTGCCTCTTTGGCTTCATTGGTGGCTGCATCGTACAAAGCGCGTAGACGGTTTTTTTCAGTATCGAGTTCACTGCGCAGGTTTTCACGCGCCTCTTTGAGTGCGAGTTCTTGACTCTTAAGCGAGTCCAATCGCTCATCGACCTCTTTGTTCTTTATTTTTAAGGCACGTTCGAGTTCGCTTCCCCGCTCGATAAGGATATTGAGCTTTTCGTGATTTTCACCGTACAGCACTTTAGCACGGCTGATGATGTTTTGATTGATCCCGTAGCGCGAAGCTGTCTCAAATGCATAACTTTTCCCGATTACACCGTTTAAAAACTCATAGGTAGGAACACGGTGTTCTTCATCATAGATGGCCGCAAGCAGTTCCACATCATCGCGATCCGCCATCAATGCCGCTAGACGTTTATGGTGGGTTGTGACGATGATCTTCTGCCCCCGTTTGATCAGATCATCCAAGACCACGGCAAAAAGTGCTGCCGCCTCGTCACTGTCCGTACCCAACTCGATCTCATCGACTCCGACAAGGGCATTTTTATGCTCAAACAGATGGCTAAACTGTACCATCCGTCCTGCAAAGGTCGAGATATCATTACTGACGCTTTGAGGATCATCGATGACCGCTTCGATACGTTTGAATCCGCCGATATGAGATTTATGTGCATTGAGCTTCATGGGGATGAGATATTTGGCCATCGCGCAGGCACTGAGGATTGATTTGAGCAGCATCGTCTTACCGCCCGCATTGACCCCTGTGATCATCAACAGATTACCCTTAAACTGGACACTGACAGGTTTTGGCTTGTGCAAAGCAGGATGAGAGAACTCTTCGAGGATGATTTTATTGTCACTTTGCGGTTTGAGGATTGCATACCCTTTAGACCTCGCAAACAGTACGCGCGCTTGATAATGGTCAAACCGCTCAAACTCACGGTCGATAAATCCAATAAACGGCGTCAGAGGTGAGAGTTTGGATGAAAAGCGCTTGGCATATTCATACAGCTTTGCCTCACGGTCCTGCATCACATGGCGCAGCTGTTCTTTGGAACGCAGTATCGCATCGGGAGCTACGTAGAAAAATCCCCCTGCGGTACGACCTATCACCGCTCCCTTGAACACATGGTTAAATCCCCCGCGCAACAACAGACACTCTTCATCGTTAATGTAGTGCACTTGGGTATCCACGAGATAGGGAGCTAGTTTTTGCGTATACAAAAGCCGTTTCATCGACTCGTTTATCTCTGTCTTGATCGCCTTGATACGCTGTGCAATACGGTGCAGCTCTTCATCGCGTGATTCGATAAATTTACCCGTCTCATCAAAATAGTCGTCGATCTCATTAAACGGTTCAGGAATCTGAATCGTTTCCATCCACTCCCCGATCAGCCCTGTGAACTCACGGTTACGAAGGGTGCGAAAATAGCGGACTACTTTGATAAGCTCAAAAATATCTTCAAAGCGTAAAACACCCTGCTTTTTGAGATGGTTGATGATGGTTTCAAAGGGGATACTTTTTGAGGGAGCTTTGAATTCCAGCAAGTCAAGAGCTTGGATAAAACGATAGTGGCGTTCTTGATCTCCGGGAATAGCGACGTTTTGCGCACGTGAGAAAAAGTGCTCTAGCTCATAGAGGTGAGGCAGAAGATCGAGCTTTCCGAAAAGCTCGGCAAGATTAGGAGAAAGAGCGGTCATTTACACTCTGACGCACTAAAGATTTGGTTGGGATAACGAGAATCTTTGTTACCGATAAAACTTTGCGTTCCAACACTGTAACCAAATGATTTATTATCAACGTTTATTCCGTTGCATCGTAATGTTTCGCCATTGGTGTATTTAAGCTGCATCTCATTGATATGTTTGCTTTCCAAGTCTTTCATAATATTATAAAGAACTGCATTAACAATGATCAAGCTCAAGAGCAAAAGAGTAATCCACTTTTGACGCCATGTTAATTCGGTAAAGTAGTGCATCCAAACAAAGACAATGATAACGATACTAAACCAGAGTAAATATCCCATCGTTTATTTGATCCCCCGTAATTGATAGGTCAAATCCCCTGCCCCAAATCCGACGATCAAATCTTTATCATACGTTGTGTATACCGTATCTCCAATAATCACTTGGATCGTATCGCCCTGGCGGTGAAGCTTATCCGCCAGAATGAGGTTGTAACGGGAAAATTCGCCTGCAAAATCAATATCTCTGTGTTCTTCACTCGCGGCCCAAACAGGAAGGATGACCAACTCATCCACCCCTTCAAAGCACTCTATAAACGCTTGCAGATTATCAATCGTACGTGAATACTTATGCGGTTGCCAGATCGCTATGACACGATTAAAGCCTTTGAGCTTTGCATAGGTTGTCAACGATTGCATGGTTGCTTTGATCTCGGTGGGATGGTGAGCATAATCATCGATGATCACACGATCCGATCCTTTGAAAATCACATCAAAACGCTTTTTAATTCCACGGAAGTTAAGGATGTGCACCCGAATCGAAGCGATGCTCATCGTTTGTGCCGCCGCCATGATCGCCAGTGAAGCATCCATCGCGATGTGTTCCCCAAAGCCCCATACTTCAAACTCGCCAAATCCTTTGAGATGAAAACGGGTGTACGGCTCATCATCGATCAACGTATAGGTAATATTCGTAATATCGGTACTTGGATACAAGCGCAACGCATCACAGGTCAATGTCGCCATAAACGGATCCTCGGCATTAATCACCCGTACGCTTCCCATCTCGATAAAACGTTTATAGGCATTGTGAAACTCGTCAATGTTGTAGTTGTAATACTCCATGTGCTCAGGCTCGGCATTGGTGACAATCGAGCAGTACGGATTGGAGTTCAAAAAACTTCCATCGCTCTCATCGGCTTCAAACAGTAATACATCGGTGCTGCCATCATAACGGACGTTCGAGCCGAACCCTTTGGATTCTGCACCAATAATCGCACTGCCGTCCATGATCGCCGCCAATATTGCTGTCGTTGTACTCTTTCCGTGCGCACCGCATACGGCATACACTTTTTTCTCACTCAAAATTTTCAACAGTGCATCACGGCGATGGAGGACTTCTATCCCCCGACGATGGGCTTCAACAATTTCAGAATTGGTTGGCTTGATGATCGCGGAGTGAATCACCAACTCACAATCATCAGGAATATTCGCCGCATCATGGCCGATATACACCGTAATCCCGCGCTTGCGCAACAGCTCGGTGATATGGGTATCTTTCATGTCCGATCCGCTCACATCATGACCGCTAAAACGCATGTATTTTGCAAGACCTGAAATACCGATTCCCCCTATGCCGATAAAATGAATTTTCATGCTTCTTCTCCTGCTTCTTCAATGCATTTTTTGAACTCGCCGATGTAGAACTTTCCGCTCTCTTGTACCGCTTTCATATCCACGTATTCATCGATAAAATCGTCAAACGGGATTTTTGCATCGCATGCCGCGCGGTGCATTTTCATCGCCTCGTTAAACGGCTCATCTTTGCTCAATCCGCCGATGACTTCAAAAAGAGCACTCGCATCATGCGCGCTTCCCGCACTGTAATGCTCGATCGCATATTCGTACAAGGCTCGAAGGGTTGCAAAATCCTGAACCTCATTCATGTCCAAACGCTCCAGGTTTTCCAACGCATTGGTCATCCGTTCCAATGCAAGATCTAAAATATTGGCATAATAGGCCATCAACGTATCGTCATCAAATACTTCATGCGCCTGCGCTTCGAGTACGTACAATGCCGCTATGTCACCTGCCGCTTGTGCATTATAAATCTTTCCCTTGAGTTCATCCATGTAGTGCCTCCTTTAGTCGCATAAGCGCTTGTATCGTTTTCGCAGTCTCTTCGACCAATGCAATCCTAATATACCCGATACCCGGATTTTCACCGCTGTGATCTGTACGGGCCAAAAACTCTCCTGGCAAAACCTTGACGTTGTAATCTTGATAAAGACGTTGCGTAAATTTTAATGCATCGGGTACTTTAAGCCAAAGGTAAAACGTCGCATCCGATGTCTCAACACCCAATATCTCGCGTGCCGCTTTAAAATTCTCAGCATACACATTACGTGCCACTTGCACATGCTCATCATCCGACCACGCCACTGCCGCAGCAGCTTGAAGAGGCAAAGGTGATGCGCATCCCACATAGGTACGGTATTGGGCATACCCTTTTAAAATCTCTGCATCCCCGGCGATGAATCCGCTGCGCAATCCCGGAGCCGAAGAGCGTTTGGAGATCGAGTTAATGACAAGAACATTTTTAAAGCTGACATTCCCTACATGTATCGATGCTTCGAGCAATGATGGAACTTTTTGAGCCGTATAAATTTCACTGTAACATTCGTCATTAATTAAACAAAAATCATGTTTAAGGGCAAGTTTGACCCATTCGCCCAACTCTTCAACCGACAATACCGAAGCAGTCGGATTGTTGGGGAAATTGAGAATAACCAAATCACAAACGGCCAGTTCTTCTTCATTGATCAAAGGTTTAAAGGCATTGTTCTGAGTTAAATTGAGATGAATCACTTTGGATCGGGTTGCAATCGCCGCCCCCTCATAAATCTGATAAAACGGATTGGTATAGGCCATCACCGGCTCTTTTTTATCAAACAGATAATACTGCGGAAAATTAAAGAGCACTTCACGTGTCCCGAATGAACTGATCAGCTCATCGCTTTTAAGTTCCACGCCAAAACGGCTCTTGACAAAGCTGCGCATGGATTCATTGAGATACGATTCACCCGCCGTTTTTGGATAACGGCGCAGCTCTTCAGAGTGCATAGCCAATGATTTTTGGATAAATGCCGGTGTTTCAAACTGCGGTTCACCAATGGTAAGCGCGATAGGCGTATAAGCGACGTTAGGGGTAATTCCCTCTAAAAGGGAGGTCAATTTTTCAAAAGGGTACAGTTCAAAGTGCAAAGGACGGTCTTTAATATGAGATAAATAGTCCCATATTATAACGATTTTTTACTTATCTTCTTTCCCGCTACTGATCGATTCAAATCTCTTTAGATTATAACCGTCGATAATCATGTAACGTGATTTTGCCATCAAAGGTTCAGTAGACTTAGCATGATGATGATCGATTGAAAACGCCATCTCGTATCCAGCTTCTTTTGCTCTTTTTAAAAGATCCTCATCATAGATTCCAAACGGCCATGCGAGATATTTGATCACATGCCCCATTTTTTTCTCCAACGTCGCTTTTGATTTGTACAATTGCGCGTGGACCGATTTTTCGTACTCTTCTTTTGAAAGCATCTTCTTTTCGCGTTTGAAATTCGGATGCCAATAGGTATGCGACTCTACATGAAACAATTTTGTAGCTTCGAGCTCTCGTAACTGATCCCATGTCATGGCGTACTTGGCATTGGATATCGCACTTGGATAAATAAACAAGGTAACAGGAACCTTGTACTTTTTAATAATAGGAGCCATATCACTGTAGACACTTTTGTGACCATCATCTGCGGTGATAACAATTGATTTGGCAGGGATCGATTTTATCTGGCCATTAAGGTAACGTGCCGCGGTATCAAGAGGTATAACGGTATAACCGTTTTTGATGAGCCAATCCAGTTGAGAAGCGAAATCTTTCGTTTTAATGGTCATTGAATCTTTAACTTCAGCACCGCAACGGTGATAACACAATACAGGAATGCTTTGAGCCGCAGATACAGGAACAGACAACCACAAGGTTGCCAACAAAACTAGAGGAGAGACTAAGAATTTAAACGCCACGACAAATACTCGATTCTTTAATAAAATAAACCGTGATTATATACTATAAAAGTGCGTATTCAATTCTAAGAAAAAAAAGCGAATAGCATTACAAGATAGAAAATAGAGTGATCATCATTCATCATTACCACAAAACCAAACCTCAAAAAAGACAACAGTTGGTAAACTACTCAAAAAAAAGCAAAAAAAGCCACCTATTATTTGATAAAAGTACCTCATTTTACACATAAAAATAGAAAAAAGAACTCTCAAGAATCCCTAAGAACAGGGATTCTCAAGGAATTCATAAAGAAAACACACAAATCTCTTGACAAAATTATAGGCTGAGTGTATACTTCCACCATATTTTATTAAGGAGTCACACATGATGAAAATCGCCCTTGCTATGCTTTTAGCTGCAATGTTTATTGGATGTAGTAAAGAAGAAGCTACTACTGAGGCAGCACCTGCTGCAACTGAGGAAGTAGCACCTGCTGCTGAAGCAATGCCTGCTGATGCTGCTGCTGTTGATGCTGCTGCACCTGCTGCTGATGCTGCTGAAGTAGCACCTGCTACTGAAGAAGCTGCTAAGTAATTAGCTTTAGCGATAAGTTTTGCACCTCGGTGCAAAATGAGTCACTTTTCCCACTTTTTTTCTTCTCAATCAAATAAAATCATCTAAAATATAAAATACATAGTGTACAATCATCCTAAACAATTAGGAGATAAACATGAAAACGCTCATTCCCTTGCTCTGTACTCTTTTATTAGTAGGATGTAACGATACTGCACCCGCTCAAAAAGCCCCTTCCGTTGACAATACCAAGGTAATAACACAAGAAGTCAATACAACTTCTTCAGATGCACCTCAAGCCGTTGTTGTTCCACAAACAACCCAATCCATAACTGCCCCAACTAAAGCAGAGTCAACCCCGATAGTTGAATCAAAACCTGTTGAAAAACCTGTTGATAAGATTAAAACCGAACCTAAAAAACCTTCTGTTCCAAAAGTAGTGAAAGAAGTAAAAGCAGAAGTAAAAGAAAAACTTGTACAAGTAGATGCAAGTGCTCTCTATGGAGAAAAATGTGCCTCATGTCATGGTGCTAAAGCAGACAAACCTGCCTTAGGGAAGTCACAAGTAATTGCAGGATGGTCAGCTTCGCAGGTCGAAGATGCTTTACATGGATATCAATCAGGCAGCTACGGAAAAGAGATGAAAGCCCTTATGGCAGGACAAGCTAAATCATTGAGTGCTGAACAGATCAAATCTCTAGCCAAATACATTTCAGCACTGTAAATTATTCATTTGATTGGGGAAGCATGAACTTTTGAGTCATCAGTTCTCCCTCTTCATTGAAAAATAGATACGAAAGCTGATCTTTTTTAACCGAAAGTCCAGCCAAATAACGTAACGCTAAATTGGCTTGAAGAGAAGCAATGTGCATGACGATAGGTGCCGCAATACCTGCTGGAGTTTTTTGAGTAATTTTAAACAATTCCGTAAAAGAAGCCTTCTCAAAAAAACATACTTGGCCGTTAAATGCTTCTACTGACCCATAAACCCATGGTTTTTGTATTTTCTTCGCATAGGTATTAATAGCTCCGCGTGTAGGCAGATTGTCTGTCGCATCAATAATAAGATCAACCTCAATCTCCTTAAGTGCAAACTCTTCAAAATTACATACATGCGCATAGCTTTTGACATACGGGCAACGCTCTTGGATGAGCTGTGCCGTTATGTCTGCTTTAAATTTATTTTCATCACCCATCTTAAAAGCGATTTGACGATGAATATTATGCAAACTTACCGTATCAAAATCTACCATATGGATTTCACCAATTCCAGATGCACCCAAAGCAAATGCTAGTGAAGAACCTAAACCGCCGCTACCGATGATAACAATACGCTTACTTTGCAGCAAAGTTTGCGTCTCCTCGCCCCATAACTGTACTTGTCTGTGAAAATAGTGCATCATGAAAGTATTCTCCGTTTTTTAAGCGCTTCGTTAAAGCCCCATCCTTTTCGAGCTTCACGAAGCATCTTTCGATCTAAATCGACTATCAATAACTCTTCCGTATTACCCAAATCACTCTCTACATCTCCATCAGGAGTAACCAACATCGAATCACCGTAGAACTTCCATGCATGCGCCTCATCATGATATTCACCCACACGGTTTGCTCGCAGTATGTAACAATTGTGCGTAAACGCTCTGGTTTTAATCAGCTCACGCCATCGGTTATGTGATTCAAAAGTAGATGCACTGGGCAACAAAACAACATCAACACTTTTACTGTTAATCATATCCCACATTGGATCAAAATGAATTTCAAAACCACCCATAACAGCAAATTTAAAACCATTAATAGAAAACATCATTGGCGCCTTAACGGGTTCAACTGGATTGGAGAAAAATGCCTCTTCATTCCAATGAGGATAATTGATCAAAAATTGCTGCGGATAATACGTAACACTGCGTCCGCTTATTTTAGCAATCATTTTGCAGCACTCTTTTTTCTTAACTGTCACAATAGGCGCTATGAAAACCATTTCATATTTAGCCGCAAGCGCTTTGAGTGTTTCGATCTGATGAGCACTTTGTTCAGCGATCATTGAAATGGGAGTATTCACCAGCTCTTTAAAAAAAGGGTTGAGAAGGTATTCTCCCAAAAGCATCAGCTTGACCCCTTTTTGCTGCGCTGCTTTTGTGTAATTTTCCAATGTTCTGCTTCCCATACCAATGGAAGGAAGCTGTAAAATGGCGCAGCGCATTATTGATCCTGGTTTTTAATGATTTGAATTTGCAACTGCGCTTGCTCCAACATCTTTTCAGCAATTTTGAGCTCATTCATTCCGGCTTCGTATGCCTTGACACTTTCATTCATTGGAAGTGCCGGATCCATAAGTTTTTCTAAAATTGCTTTTGCATTGGTAATTTTATCTTCAAAACTTTCTTCTTCTAACATAGTGCATCCCTTACATACTGATCAATTTTATCAATTTCAACTAAAAAAGCATCATGCCCATAATCACTTTGTATCTCAACATAATCCACATTTTCTTTTCCGCATGCTCTCATTGTTGTTGCAATATGCTCCATTTCTGAGGGCAAAAAGAGAAAATCTTTTTCAAATCCCACCAAATACAGTTCAGACACAATTTTGTCTAAAGCTTCTTCCAACGAGTCAAACCCTCTGGAGAGATCATGTATGTTAATGGCTTTGGTAATGTATAAATACGACAACGGATCAAACCACTTTGTAAAATTATATCCATTGTACTCTAAATACGATTCCACCTGAAACTTTCCGAACAATTCAAATAAACCATCCGTCCGCTTGTACTCACGTCCAAATTTTCGTTCCATTGACTGAGGCGATAGAAAGCTTATATGTCCAGCCATACGTCCGATTGCCATCCCGCTGAGACCATTTTCTTGGATGGATTTTGGATCATAGTATCCATTTTTAAACTCAGGATCTTTAAGTATAGCTTCTTGGGCTACTTTGTTAAAAGCAATTGCCCAGGCTTGTGTAGCATGTGTGGTCGCCATGGCAATGATTTTTTTTGCAAAATTAGGGAAAAAGACACCAAAGGCCAATGCCTGCATCCCTCCCATCGATCCTCCGATAATAGCGTGCACTTCATGAATACCCAAACGGTCAAACAGTATTCGTTGTGCTTTAACCATATCTAAAATACTCACTACCGGAAATTTATAGCGATACGGTTCATTATACGGGTAATGCGCAGACATAGGACCTGTTGAACCAAAACAGCTCCCGATGACATTGGCACAAATCACGAAAAAACGGTCGGTATCAATCGCTTTTCCCTGACCTATCAAACCATCCCACCATCCGTGCTTATTGTCACCTTCATAGGTCCCTGCAGCATGATGCGAACCCGTCAGAGCATGACAGACAACGATCACGTTGTCTTTTGCTTCGTTTAGCTCACCGTACGTTTCATAAACAATATCGTAAGGTTCTAAAATACGCCCGCTCTCCAAATACAGAGGGTTTGTAAAATGTTCCGTTTTTGTTTGGAGATTTAGCATAGGTCTCTTTACGCGTCCAATGCCTGTTTCAAGTCAGCAATTAAATCGTCACAATCTTCTAATCCTACACTTAAACGGATCAAACCTTCACTCACACCTGCTTTTTTTAACTCATCTGGACTTAGTTGCTGATGTGTTGTAGAGGCAGAATGGTTGATGATCGATTTACTGTCTCCGATATTAGCTACGATAGAGAAGATATTAACATTATCCAGAACTTTTTTTGCCATTTCAAAGTTTTCTACTTCAAAACTCAACAATCCACTCGCCCCTTTGCTCAGATATTTCTGTGCATTGGTGTGGCTTTTATCACTTTTAAGCAACGGATAGTTCACTTTCTTTATACGAGGATGATTTTCAAGCCATTGAGCAATACTTAACGCACTTTGAGAGTGTTGTTTCATTCGTAATGACAACGTCTCAACCCCTTGAATAAATAACCACGCATTAAAAGGACTTAAGACTGCACCCGTATCACGCATCAATATCATTCTGGCTCTAAAGGTAAACAATACACCGCTCACAACAGAATCAGCAAAAACTAATCCATGATAACTTACTTCAGGTATGTTAAAATCGGGATAACGAAGGTTGCCTTTGATTTTTTCCGCAAGATTCTTTCGCTCTACAATCAATCCGCCAATTGCAAGCCCTTGCCCTGTAGTATATTTACTTGCACTGTGAACGATAACATCCACTCCCAATAATAACGGTTGACATAACATAGGTGTCGCAACGGTGTTATCAACGATCGTAAGAATATTATGTTTGTTTGCTATTGCGATCAATAAATCAAAATTTGGAACATCGATACTTGGATTCGTAATGCTCTCAAAAAATAGACATTTGGTGTGATCATCCACCAATCCTTCAACGGTATCAGGTGAATGAATATCAAAGAAACGAGCTTCAATCCCTAATCGTTTTAATGTTTGAGAAAAAAGAGTGACCGTTCCGCCATAGAGTTGATTGGCAACTACAATATTATCACCCGCTTGTGCGACGTTGAGAATGCTATAAAATATCGCACTCATTCCACTACTTACAGCCAATGCACCGCTTCCACCTTCTAAAACGGCAAATCGTTTTTCCAAAACTGCTGTTGTGGGGTTGCCTACTCGAGTATAGACATTATCAGTCCCTTGTTCTAGGTTAAAACTACTCGCCGCAAAATCGGTACTCCCAAAATCGAATGCCGTACTCATGTACATAGGTACTGCCATCGTTCTTTGACCGTCTTTTTCATAGCCAGCGTGGAGTGCTTCTGTTTGTAATTGCATGTTGTTCCTTTTTTAAACGTGGTAGTTTGGTGCTTCTTGTGTGATGATTACATCGTGTACATGCGATTCTTTCAAACCTGCACTCGTGATTTCAACAAACTCTGCTTTATCCCAAAACACTTCAATACTCTCAGACCCACAATATCCCATAGACGAGCGTAATCCGCCCATCATTTGATGAACGACAGCAGAAATAGTTCCACGATACGGTACACGCCCCTCGATCCCCTCTGGTACAAGCTTATCGGCCGCAGTACCTTCTTGGAAATAACGATCGGTTGAACCTTTGGTCATCGCACCAATAGATCCCATTCCGCGATACGATTTATACTGACGTCCCTGGAACATAATTGTATCACCCGGAGATTCTTCCGTACCTGCGAGCAATGAACCCGCCATAATCGCGCTAGCTCCAACAGCCAATGCTTTGGCGATATCACCCGAATAACGAATACCCCCATCAGCGATAATAGGTACCCCATGTTTACGACCAACAGCAGCACATTCATCAATCGCAGAGATTTGAGGAACACCCACACCTGCAACGATACGTGTTGTACAAATTGATCCGGGACCAATACCTACTTTGACACCGTCTGCACCTGCATCAATCAATGCTTGAGTCGCTTCTGCTGTCGCTACGTTTCCGGCAATGATTTCAATAACCATCTGTTTTTTAATCGCTTTGACTGTATCCAAAATTCCTTTGGAATGTCCATGAGCAGAATCCAAAACCAATACATCAACGCCTGCATCCACCAAGGCTTGCGCACGATCAAGCTGACCCACACCGATCGCAGCACCTACACGAAGACGGCCGAAGTCATCTTTGTTCGCATGAGGATATTCAATGCGCTTTTTAATATCTTTGATCGTCACAAGTCCTTTTAAGTGGCCCTTATCATCAATGATCGGCAATTTCTCAATCTTGTTTTTATGCATAATCTGTGCCGCTTCTTCAAGCGTAATTCCAGCAATCGCCGTAATCAGAGGCATTGGCGTCATTACAACATTTGCTTTTTTTGTGAGGTCTTTTTCAAAACGCATGTCACGGTTCGTCAAAATACCCAATAGTTTATTGTGCGCATCCACAACCGGAACACCTGAAATACGAAATTCATTCATCAGTGATTCGGCTTCTTCAAGCGTTGCATCAGGATGTACAACAATCGGATCGATGATGATACCGCTTTCTGATTTTTTAACTTTTTTAACCTGTTTGACTTGCGTTTCGATGTCCATGTTTTTATGGATAATTCCGATACCGCCCAAATGTGCCATAGCAATTGCCGCTTGGTATTCCGTAACCGTATCCATTGCCGCTGAAACCATAGGAATATTCAGAGGAATATTGCGAGTTAACATCGTTTGGAGACTAACATCTCTTGGAAGAACCTCAGAGTATTTTGGGATCAGAAGTACATCTTCAAACGTGAGTGCGCGTTTACGTATATTCATGGATTATCCTTTCAATTGGTTTTCGAGACTCAAAGCCCCGTTAAATAGAGTTTGTTCTGCATACGCAGCACCGATAAGCTGAAGCCCTACAGGCATACCATTTTCTGCCGTATCGACAGGTAGCGAAATTGCCGGAAGTCCAGCAAGGTTGACCGAAATTGTATAAATATCGCTCAAATACATCTCAAGAGGATCATTCAAAGCACCAAACTCATACGCTGTACGAGGAGCTACGGGAGTCAAGATGAGATCTACTTCTTCAAAAATCTTATTATACTCTTCTTGGATCAACGAGCGTACTTTTTGTGCCTTGACATAATACGCATCGTAATATCCAGAGGAGAGAACGAAGTTCCCCAACATAATACGGCGCTGTACTTCAGGACCAAAACCCTGTGAGCGCGTTTGTAAAAAAGTATCTTTGAGATTATCACCCTCAACACGGTTTCCGTAACGAATACCGTCATAACGTGCAAGGTTTGTCGTAGCTTCCGCCGTTGCAGTGACATAATAGGCTGAAATATCGTACTTTGGATCCATCAGTGTTTTTTCGATGATCGTGTGCCCTGCGTTTTTGAGTGCTTCTACTGCTTTTGTATATGCTTTTCGTACATCCAAAGAAGCATCTTTGACATATTCAGGAACAATGGCAATTTTAAGTTTGACGTTCGCATCCAATTTATCACTAACCATCCCGTCATTACGATCGGCACTGGTAGAGTCTCGTGGATCGTGCCCTTGAATCATGTCATATAAAATCGCAGCATCTTCGACATTTTGAGTCATCGGTCCGATTTGGTCAAGAGAACTTGCATACGCACCCAAACCATAACGGCTTACACGGCCATAAGTCGGTTTCATCCCGACAATTCCGCAAAACGCTGCAGGCTGACGAATCGATCCGCCCGTGTCGCTTCCCAATGCCGCAATCGCCAAACCTGCTGCAACTACCGCCGCCGATCCGCCTGAACTTCCGCCTGGGACACAATTGTGATTACGTGGGTTAAGCGTTTTACCATAACAGCTGCTCTCCGTCGTAGAACCCATCGCAAATTCATCCATGTTCGTGCGGCCAAAGGGACTCAATCCATTTTCAATAAGTTTTTCAATAACCGTTGCATTATAGGGTGCGATGTACCCTTTGAGAATGTTCGATCCCGACGTTACCGACCAGCCCTGCACTTGGATGTTATCTTTGATCGCGATGGGAATTCCCTCACCGATGTTTTCAACATCAATGTAACCGTTAAGCTCTGAATACGCCGCAATTTTTTCTTTGAGTTCTTCTTTGAGGGCAACAATCTCCTCTTTAGAGAGCTTCAACGCTTCTTTTAAGGTAATCATCTGTTCTCCTTTGTTCGTTTTGCATATCTGACCATTAAAATACCAACCGCTATAACTGCGAAAATAACGCCAATCGTTTCAATAATAAAACTCATTGGCACACTTTGCGTAACGTCGATCATACACCCACCACTGATGCACAACGCTCACAGACTGTCTCTTCGTCTACGCTGTGGTATTTCCAACAACGCGGACATTTTGCTTTGGTTGCCCGCGCTATGTTAAACGCATCACCCGCTATTTCAAAGCTTCCTAAAACATCATTTAATTCGCATGCACACCATTTAGAGATAACCAAAAACTCTTCGATATCTTCTTTTTTAGCAGATGCCGCACACGTTGATTTTGTTGAAATAACCAATTCAAGCGTGTTTTTAATGACTTTCTCTTTTTTCAATCCATCAACGATTTCATTGAACTTTTCACGGACAACACTCACTATTGCATAGTCCCAGTCACTTTCTACTGGGTCAATAGAGCTGTAGGTAATGTCAAAAATATCGATTGCATCCCCTTTGATAACCGCAGGAGCATTCTCAAAAATCTCATCGGCCGTGTAAGTCAAAATCGGTGCAATAAGTCCCAGCATCGAGCGGGCGATGATTGCCATAGCACTCTGACTTGAACGACGTTCGATCGACTCTTTAGCATCACAATACATACGGTCTTTGGTAATATCGATGTAAACACCGCTGAGTTCATTCACAATGAAATAATTCAAACCGCTCATCCCGTGAACAAAATTATATTCGCCAAACAATCTATGCGTTTCATCAAAAACCTCTTTGGCTTTTGCTACGATCCATTTATCGATTTCACCCATTTCACTGTACGGTACGATAGATTCTAGTCCATCGATATTTGCCAACATAATACGGAAGGTATTACGCAGTTTTCGATACTGCTCTGATGTCTGCTTCAGGATATTGCCTGAAATTTTAAGATCCCCTTGATAATCGCTCATCGCAACCCAAAGGCGTAAAATTTCAGAACCATATTCTTTTAAAACACTGTCAGGTGCAACAACGTTGCCTTTTGACTTGGACATTTTTTCGCCCTTTTCATCGACGGTAAATCCGTGGGTCAAAAGTGCTTTATACGGTGCAATGTGTTCAACTGCCGTACTTAAAAAAAGTGATGACTGAAACCAACCGCGATGCTGGTCTGAACCTTCAACATAAAGATCAGCCGGATACGTTCCCGCATCGTAATTACGTGATTTGAGTACCGCATTCCATGTCGAACCGCTGTCAAACCATACATCCAAAATGTCGGTTACTTTTTCCAAGTCGTCCGCTTTATGAGGACATCCAGGATAAAGAAGCTCAGCGATACTCATAGAATACCATGCATCACTTCCACGCATCTCAAAGATCATAGCGATAAAATTGAGTACTTTCTCATCCAAAATCACTTCACCTGTCTCTTTGACACGGAAAAGCGCGATCGGAACACCCCAGTCACGTTGACGGGAGATACACCAATCCGGACGGTTTTCAACCATTGCATTGAGACGATTACGACCTGTTTCAGGATAGAAAGCGGTTTTGGCTACTTCGCCCAATGCGATTTCACGAAGCGTCTTGGATTCACCATCAGGAGTACCATCGACACTGATAAACCATTGTTTCGTTGCACGAAAAATCAAAGGCGTATGTGAACGCCAGCAATGTGGATACGAGTGGCGAAATTTGGACACTTTTAGTGCACTCTCGCCTAAGAGTTCAATAATCGGCTCATTGGCTTTGAAAATATGGGTTCCTACAAAGGTTTCAGGATTCGGAAGCAATCTTTCGGTGACGATCGTATTATCATAACATCCCGTTTCATCAACCGGCATAACTACTTCGAGATTGTAAACCAAACCGATGCGATAGTCGTCTTCACCATGGCCCGGTGCCGTGTGAACACAACCTGAACCGTTTTCCATCAAAACGTGCTCGCCAAGTACGAGATGAGAACCTCGACCGTTAAGAGGATTGATCGCATACAGGTTTTCCAGTTTTTTCGCTTCGATTTTCTGCACGACGGCGCCTGTGAAAACACCCTCTTCCAGCATCGCTTCGTACCGTTTTTCTGCAACGATGTAGCCATCGCCTGTGCGAACATAGATCTCTTCAGGATTGAGAGATATACCTGTATTCGCTGGTAACGTCCACGGAGTCGTCGTCCAGATAACCATTGCTGCTTTGCCTTCAATCCCTGCACGTATTTTTGCTTCATCGGAAAGCTCAAACGCGACATAAATCGAATAGTCTTCTTTGTCTTCGTATTCGACTTCGGCTTCTGCCAGTGCTGTACGCTCAGCCCAGCTCCAGTAAACCGGCTTGGATCGCTCAATCAAGAGCCCTTTTTTCGCTACAGAACACAGTGTGCGATAAATATTGGCTTCAAATTTATAGTCCATGGTCAAATAAGGCTTATCCCAGTCTGCGATCACCCCGAGCTTTTTGAATTCTTCACGCTGAATATCCACAAATTCACTCGCATGCGCACGGCAAAGCTTACGCACTTCTGCCTTGCTCAAAAGCTCTTTTTTCTGCTTTCCGCCCAGCTTTTTTTCGACTTGCTGCTCGATTGGCAAACCGTGGCAATCCCAGCCCGGAGTAAAACGGACAGATTTACCGTTAAAATAATTATATTTGACAATAATGTCTTTGAGAATTTTATTGAGTGCATGACCTATATGGGTATGTCCGTTTGCATAAGGGGGACCGTCATGCAGGGTAAAGGTCGGTGCACCTTTGCGATTTGTCTTCATCTTGCCATAAACATCTTTGGCGATCCACGCAGCATAGCGCTGCGGCTCATTATTAACCAAATTTCCGCGCATCGGAAACTGTGTTTGAGGTAGTAGGAGGGTATCTTTATAATCCATCTCATCCCTTAAAATATGCGTATAAAAGTGGCAGATTATAGCGGTTTGGGGATTAATTTTTGCTGTCATATGGACAGCTATGCTATACTGTTCCAAATTTATTACCGGAAAAAGCATGAAACGGGATATCATTTTTGTCGGCAATCGACTCACCCTCAACGAGGCATACGAACGCTACATCTTACGAACACTTAAATCAACTCTTGCTGCGATTGATTCTATTTCTTATTTTGACGAATCAGACAAGGGGCTATTCCTCCATCTTGAAGAACTCCTCAAGCACGAATCAAAAGTTATCATCATCACTACTAAAAGTACTTTTACGATCGTCGGGAAACTGTTAAGCACCGTTACAGCAGACAATCAAATCCTAAAAGACCAAATGCTCATCCCCTCACGTGCCAGTATCTTGGAAAACGGCAGTTATTTACTCAACTACAATTCTTCGGATATCAATGTTATTCAAGCACACGAGGGTAAACCGCTTCCACAAATCTTGATCGAAGATGAACATCGCAATGCCGTCATTCATATTTTTAACGAAGATATTTCCAGTGCTCAGACCCTGCTGGAACCCTTATCCCAAACCTTTGATGTACGATTAGAGTTCAGCGAGTTGGTTGATGGATGGCTCAAACTCAAAATACACACACGCAAACACGGTAACCTCGCTCAATTTATCGCTTCCACCAAGGGGCTTATGAGCCATAAAGTTATTACAGCAGGAGACATAGCCTCCTTCATCATTGAACGCCTCCATAAAAATAACAAAAAAGTTTCTTTCGCAGAGAGTTGCAGCGGTGGTTTACTTGCCTATTATTTTACGTCCCACAGCGGTGCTTCATCAATATATGAGGGGTCATTAATCACCTACGATAACGTCCTCAAAGCCAATTGGCTCGCTGTAGACGATGAATCGCTCGAAACGCATGGTGCCGTGAGTGCAGATGTGGTCAATCAAATGTCAGAGGGAGCCATGAATGTAAGCTATGCCGATTATGCTCTCGCAATAAGCGGAATAGCAGGACCGTCAGGAGGAACCGATACGAAACCGGTAGGAACCGTTTATATCAGCGCACGCTCTAAAACAGCCGTCCACACAGAGCGGTTTATGTTTCATGGAGACCGTCGATACATTCAAGAACAAAGCGTTTTAATGGCCGTCAAGATGCTTATTAACAGCGACAGAGAATTGTTTTTTGCCCATTGAGACATTTTAGCTTGACAATAAAGCTCATTTCCCCTATAATTTCGCCCTCCCAATCACCGTTTATATGATGATTGAAGAGGTCCCGTTAGCTCAGCTGGTAGAGCATTTCACTTTTAATGAAGGGGTCGATGGTTCGAATCCATCACGGGACACCATGTGTAGTCGATTGACCCTTTCGTCTAGTGGCCAAGGACACTATCACTTCATGGTAGGAACAGAGGTTCAAATCCTTTAGGGGTCGCCATTTGTTCGTAAACAGACATGGGAGTTTAGCTCAGTTGGTAGAGCGCTACCCTTACAAGGTAGATGTCACAAGTTCGAGTCTTGTAATTCCCACCATTAGTCAAAATGTGCAGCCGTAGTTCAGTTGGTTAGAACGCCTGCCTGTCACGCAGGAGGTCGCGAGTTCGAGTCTCGTCGGCTGCGCCATTTTATTTTTTTATTACTCTTCGGGAGTTTAGCTCAGTTGGTAGAGCGCTACCCTTACAAGGTAGATGTCACAAGTTCGAGTCTTGTAATTCCCACCATTGTTTAGTTGTGCAGCCGTAGTTCAGTTGGTTAGAACGCCTGCCTGTCACGCAGGAGGTCGCGAGTTCGAGTCTCGTCGGCTGCGCCACATTTAACACTCTTCTTCCGCCCATTCAACAATCAAGTGCAACAACGTTATTTTTATAGTGTAGCTTCGAGTCATCAATCCATTGTGCAATTTTAGCAAAGAACACTTCATGCGGAGTTTTATAGCCAAGTATTTTTCGAGGTCTATGGTTTAGTTTC
>JAUYAU010000003.1 GCA_030693335.1 Sulfuricurvum sp. | reverse complement strand
CAAAAACTGATGTATACTACGAGGCTCAGCTGATCGCAGCTAAGCAAGCAGACGAAAGTGGTGAAAACCGCTGAATCTGCCGGATCATTAAAAATACACAGCCGATAAGCGTGGGCGTTTGAAGGCGATTGCGAAACGGTCTCGAAAGAGACCAAGTCGCAAGACTTTAAACGCTCATGAGAATAGAAGTGAAGTTCACTTCAATTCCGTTTTTATGAGTAATTTTCAAGATCGAACTAAAGAGTTTGATCCTGGCTCAGATTGAACGCTGGCGGCATGCTTTACACATGCAAGTCGAACGGTAACAGGCCGCAAGGTGCTGACGAGTGGCGAACGGGTGAGTAATGTATCGGAACGTGCCCAGTCGTGGGGGATAACGCAGCGAAAGCTGCGCTAATACCGCATACGATCTATGGATGAAAGCGGGGGACCGTAAGGCCTCGCGCGATTGGAGCGGCCGATATCAGATTAGGTAGTTGGTGGGGTAAAGGCTCACCAAGCCAACGATCTGTAGCTGGTCTGAGAGGACGACCAGCCACACTGGGACTGAGACACGGCCCAGACTCCTACGGGAGGCAGCAGTGGGGAATTTTGGACAATGGGCGCAAGCCTGATCCAGCAATGCCGCGTGCAGGAAGAAGGCCTTCGGGTTGTAAACTGCTTTTGTACGGAACGAAACGGTCCTGGTTAATACCTGGGGCTAATGACGGTACCGTAAGAATAAGCACCGGCTAACTACGTGCCAGCAGCCGCGGTAATACGTAGGGTGCAAGCGTTAATCGGAATTACTGGGCGTAAAGCGTGCGCAGGCGGTTTTGTAAGACAGGCGTGAAATCCCCGGGCTTAACCTGGGAATGGCGCTTGTGACTGCAAAGCTGGAGTGCGGCAGAGGGGGATGGAATTCCGCGTGTAGCAGTGAAATGCGTAGATATGCGGAGGAACACCGATGGCGAAGGCAATCCCCTGGGCCTGCACTGACGCTCATGCACGAAAGCGTGGGGAGCTAACAGGATTAGATACCCTGGTAGTCCACGCCCTAAACGATGAATGCTAGTCGTCGGGAAGCTCGTCTTTTCGGTGACGCACTTAACAGATTAAGCATTCCGCCTGGGGAGTACGGTCGCAAGATTAAAACTCAAAGGAATAGACGGGGACCCGCACAAGTGGTGGAGCATGTGGTTTAATTCGAAGATACACGAAGAACCTTACCTGGCCTTGACATCCCAAGAACTTTCCAGAGATGGATTGGTGCTAGCTTGCTAGAACTTGGTGACAGGTGCTGCACGGCTGTCGTCAGCTCGTGTCGTGAGATGTTGGGTTAAGTCCCGCAACGAGCGCAACCCTCGTCTTTAGTTGCTAACAGTTCGGCTGAGCACTCTAAAGAGACTGCCTCCGTAAGGAGGAGGAAGGTGAGGACGACGTCAAGTCATCATGGCCCTTACGGCCAGGGCTACACACGTGCTACAATGGGGCGTACAGAGAGCTGCAATACCGCGAGGTGGAGCCAATCTCTTAAAGCGTCTCTCAGTTCGGATTGTTCTCTGCAACTCGAGAACATGAAGCTGGAATCACTAGTAATCGCAGATCAGCTATGCTGCGGTGAATACGTTCCCGGGTCTTGTACTCACCGCCCGTCACACCATGGGAGTTGATTTCACCCGAAATCGGGATGCCAAACTGGCTACCGCTTACGGTGGAATTAGCGACTGGGGTGAAGTCGTAACAAGGTAACCGTAGGAGAACCTGCGGTTGGATCACCTCCTTTCTAAGAGTAACGACGGATCATTCGTTTGATCGCGTCATCTTAAAATCTCACTGAGTATTGTGTTAGACCGTTTGCCTACTTAGTTTTCAGTGATCCATGTTATTTGACATAATATACATTGGGTTTGTAGCTCAGCTGGTTAGAGCACACCCCTGATAAGGGTGAGGTCGATGGTTCGAGTCCATTCAAACCCACCATATCGATCACTTATCTGGGGAATTAGCTCAGCTGGGAGAGCGCCTGCCTTGCACGCAGGAGGTCAGCGGTTCGAGCCCGCTATTCTCCACCAGATATAGATCAGAAACGAAGTCTGATTCAAGTACTAGTTGTTAGTGTTTGAATTAGACTTTTAAAGTCTAAATGTTATTTGAATTATTATTGTTAAGTCGTCAACTAAATATGTTTACATAGAGTCAAATCTATAAGAACAAATTTACGGTATAGAGTCAAATCTATACCACGTAACTACAAACACATTTCATTTCCTTACTGATATTAAGGCGTTGAAAGTTGTGATTCTAAATCTCACCGCAAGGTGAAGCTTTAGTGCCATAGCGGCCAGCGTAGGAATAGGGACTTTGTTCCTATTCCGTTCTTATGTTTAGTAAGGCGATGAGCGCAAATTAGAAAAAGATATTAAGGGCCATAGGTGGATGCCTTGGCTGGTAGAGGCGATGAAGGACGTACTAGGCTGCGATAAGCCTCGGGGAGCTGCCAAGAAGCTTTGATCCGGGGATTTCCGAATGGGGCAACCCAGCATATCGAGAGGTATGTTACCCTTCGGGGGGCGAACCTAGGGAAGTGAAACATCTCAGTACCTAGAGGAATATAAATCAAACGAGATTCCCAAAGTAGCGGCGAGCGAAATGGGATTAGGACAAACCGGTTGTTTACAACCGGGGTTGCGGACTGCATACGGCATTGCGAGTCGATAGAAGAATGAGTTGGAAAGCTCGACCATAGAGGGTGATAGTCCCGTACTTGAAATTGACAAACAGCTAGCAGGATCCAGAGTAGGTCGGGACACGTGTTATCTTGACTGAAGCCGGGGGGACCACCCTCCAATCCTAAATACTACTACCAGACCGATAGCGAACTAGTACCGTAAGGGAAAGGTGAAAAGAACTGCGGTGAGCAGAGTGAAATAGAACCTGAAACCTATGGCTTACAATCATTCGGAGCCCTATTCTTTATGAAGGGTGACGGACTGCCTTTTGCATAATGAGCCTGCGAGTTGTGGTGTCTGGCAAGGTTAACCAAACGGGAAGCCGTAGCGAAAGCGAGTCTTAATAGGGCGAATTAGTCAGATGCTGCAGACCCGAAACTAAGTGATCTATCCATGAGCAGGTTGAAGCTGGTGTAAGAGCCAGTGGAGGACCGAACCGGTGGATGTTGAAAAATCCTCGGATGACTTGTGGATAGGGGTGAAAGGCCAATCAAACTTAGTGATAGCTGGTTCTCTCCGAAATATATTTAGGTATAGCCTCGAGTCGTAACATGAAGGGGTAGAGCACTGACAGGGCTAGGGCTGCTTACCGCGGTACCAAACCCTTTCAAACTCCGAATACTTCATGCGTAATCTCGGGAGTCAGGCGGTGGGTGATAAAATCAATCGTCAAGAGGGGAACAACCCAGACTAACAGCTAAGGTCCCAAAGTCATATCTGAGTGGAAAAGGATGTGGAGTTGCTGAGACAATCAGGAAGTTGGCTTAGAAGCAGCCATCCTTTAAAGAAAGCGTAACAGCTCACTGATCTAGCGATTCTGCGCCGAAAATATAACGGGGCTAAGATATGCACCGAAGCTTTAGATTTGGTATTTATACCAAGTGGTAGGAGAGCGTTCCAAACAGCGTTGAAGGTATACCGGTAAGGAGTGCTGGAGCGTTTGGAAGTGAGCATGCAGGCATGAGTAGCGATAAAAGCAGTGAGAATCTGCTTCGCCGTAAACCCAAGGTTTCCTACGCGATGCTCGTCATCGTAGGGTTAGTCGGGACCTAAGTCGAGTCCGAAAGGGGTAGACGATGGCAAATTGGTTAATATTCCAATACCGACAATTATTCGTTTGAGTGATGGGGGGACGCATAGGGCTAATCGAGCTCACTGATGGAATAGTGGGTCGAAGGACGTAGGTTGAAACATAGGCAAATCCGTGTTTCGTTAGACCGAGATCTTACAGGCCGAGCAAGCTCTTCGGAGTGCGCTTGGAATCGATGATGCCGTCGTGCCTAGAAAAGCCTCTAAACGAGAATAATTGTTGCCCGTACCGTAAACCGACACAGGTGGGTGAGATGAGTATTCTAAGGCGCGTGGAAGAACCCTGGTTAAGGAACTCTGCAAACTAGCACCGTATCTTCGGTATAAGGTGTGCCCGCAGTAGGTGAAGAGATTTACTCTTGGAGCCGAAACGGGTCTCAGCAAAGTGTCCCTCCCGACTGTTTACCAAAAACACAGCACTCTGCTAACTCGTAAGAGGATGTATAGGGTGTGACGCCTGCCCGGTGCTCGAATGTTAAAAGGATGTGTCAGCGCAAGCGAAGCATTGAATTGAAGCACGAGTAAACGGCGGCCGTAACTATAACGGTCCTAAGGTAGCGAAATTCCTTGTCGGTTAAATACCGACCTGCATGAATGGCGTAACGAGATGGGAGCTGTCTCAACCAGGGATCCAGTGAAATTGTAGTGGAGGTGAAAATTCCTCCTACCCGCGGAAAGACGGAAAGACCCCGTGCACCTTTACTATAGCTTGACATTGCTATTGGGATACTTTTGTGCAGGATAGGTGGGAGCTGTTGATGCTGTGACGCTAGTTACAGTGGAGGCATCCTTGAGATACCACCCTTGAGTATTCTGATAGCTAACTCGCATGTGTTATCCACATGGAGGACACTGTCTGGTGGGTAGTTTGACTGGGGCGGTCGCCTCCTAAAAAGTAACGGAGGCTTACAAAGTTCGGCTCAGAAGGGTTGGAAATCCTTCGTAGAGTATAATGGCATAAGCCGGACTGACTGTGAGACAGACAAGTCGAACAGAGTCGAAAGACGGTCATAGTGATCCGGTGGTTCTGTGTGGAAGGGCCATCGCTCAAAGGATAAAAGGTACGCCGGGGATAACAGGCTGATCTCCCCCAAGAGCTCACATCGACGGGGAGGTTTGGCACCTCGATGTCGGCTCATCGCATCCTGGGGCTGGAGCAGGTCCCAAGGGTATGGCTGTTCGCCATTTAAAGCGGTACGCGAGCTGGGTTCAGAACGTCGTGAGACAGTTCGGTCCCTATCTTCCGTGGGCGCAGGAGAGTTGAGGAGAGCTGACCCTAGTACGAGAGGACCGGGTTGGACGTACCACTGGTGTACCAGTTGTTCTGCCAAGAGCATCGCTGGGTAGCTACGTACGGATGTGATAACCGCTGAAAGCATCTAAGCGGGAAGCCAACTCCAAGATGAACTCTCCCTGAAGTTCCCTTGAAGACTACAAGGTTAATAGGCTAGGTGTGTAAGAGAAGTAATTCTTTCAGCTGACTAGTACTAATAGAACGTTCGTCTTTATCTATGCTCATCGCCTTATTAAGCATAAGGTGGAATGTGCATAAAGTTACACCGTTGACGACTTAACAATGACAATCCAAGTGATCAAAATCACTCAGATCAGAGTCTATCTCGATAGATTCGATTCTGAGTGCTCAGGTGGCTATAGAGAGGGGGAAACGCCCGGTCCCATTCCGAACCCGGAAGCTAAGACCCTCTTCGCTCATAATACTGCATCTTTCAGGTGTGGAAACGTAGGTCGCCGCCTGGCCTCAGATTACTAATCCCCCTTTATTTTACAATCCACATTCTAAACTATCAAATATAATTTATTTTAATCGTTTATTACCTTCCTTTTATCTCCTCGATTTATTTTTATCACATTATTATCACCTAGTTTGTTACAATTTGATACATCTATTGAAATATACTGCTGTATAAATAATAGACATCTTTGCAGACACTATTACGAATTATTCCTATATAATGGTAGTTAATAGAAATATATGACGACTAAAATATTTTTTTCTTATAGTTAAAGCGTCGTATTACAGATATGATAGTAACTATAAGAAAATACTATTAAATAAAGTAGCAATTTTAAGTTTCGATTAATTTTAACAGACCTATAATGACAGTGTTAACGAATGGTTTACTATTCGAACTAATTATTATTCAGGAGAATTAATGAAACGTACTATCAAATTAGCAGTTGCAGCAGCAGTTGCACTTACTTCTACAGCGGCATTCGCTACAAACGGTGATCATCTTATTGGTGTCGGTGCGAAATCACGCGGTATGGGGGGTGTCGGTATCGGTATGAGCCATGGTGCGGAATCTGCATTGTCTAATCCTGCTAACATTACTAGCGTTAAAGGAACTGAAGTTTCATTTGGTGGAACCATTTTCATGCCAGATGTTGAAACAAACATGGGTGCAGGTTTTTCTAGAAGTAAAGCCGACTTATCTGTTATTCCTGCGGTATCGGTTGCGAGTAAGTTGAATGATAATTTCTACATCGGTGTCGGTATGTACGGTGTGGCAGGAATGGGTACTGATTATCGTCAAGCAACGGGGATGCAATCAAATATGAATATGGTTACAAATTTGCAATTGATGCAGTTTGCTGTTCCTATGGCGTATAAAGTAGATGGATTGAGCATCGGTATCGCTCCGGTTCTTCAGTATGGATCATTGGACATTAACTATGATACGAATGGAACTACAAATGCAGGTGGAGAGAGTCAAACACAAGGGGTAGCACAAGACTTCGGTATGGGGTATAACATTGGACTTTCCTATGAAACATCAGGTCTAACCGTTGGTGCTTCGTATAAATCTGCGATCACGATGGAATACGCTGGGCAAATTTCTAAAGCAATGCAGCAATTTGGTCAAACTACATATACAAATGATAAGTTGGAGCAACCGGCAGAGATTGGTTTTGGTGCATCGTACAAAATAGATGGCCATACTTTTGCTGCGGATTACAAACGCATCAAATGGTCGGATGCTAAAGGATATGAAGATTTCAAATGGGAAGATCAAAATGTGTACATGCTTGGTTATCAGTATGCGCAAGACAGCTGGGCATTGCGTGCCGGTTATAACTACGCGAAAAGTCCAATTAGTGAGCAATCTCCTAATGGAGCTGGTAGCATTGGAGCACTTAGAAATGTCTTTAATTTGTTAGGTTTCCCGGCAATCGTTGAGAGACACTATACATTGGGTGGAACATACGAGTTTAGTAAAACCGTTTCTGCCGATTTGGCGTATGTTTATGCACCGACAGTAAAAAACAGTTATGCTTATGATTTGGGTAATGGAGCTAGTACAATTACGACTAATCATGGTCAAGATGCGGTTACGGCGCAAGTTAACTTCAAGTTCTAATTATTTTCTTACTCAAGATAGAGGCGTTTTGTCCTCTATCTTCTTCGTATAATCCAATCTAAATCTTATTTCTGCTAATCTTCCATCACTTAATTGTCACTATTGACATCCATTTGGAAGGAAACACCTCATGAAATCAAATATTAAACTCATCACAGCGTTTGCTGTACTCTCAACTTCGTTGTACGCGACCAATGGAGATCATCTCATCGGTATCGGTGCAAAATCACTGGGTATGGCGGGTACGGGTATCGCTATCAGTCACGGTGCGGAATCGGCACTTGCAAATCCAGCGCTTATCACTGCGGTTAAGAGCAAAGAGATCTCTTTTGGCGGAACGATGTTTATGCCGGATGTTGAAACAAATACAGGAAGTGGATTTCAGCAAAGCGATGCGGATTTCAGCGTTATCCCTGCGGTTTCTCTCGCGATGAAAGCGACGGATAATTTTTACTGGGGTGTTGGTATGTGGGGTACTGCGGGTATGGGTGTTGATTATCGCGGTACTGGTGTAAACTATGAAATGGTGACAAATTTGCAGTTGATGCAATTTGGTCTTCCGCTCGCGTATACCGATAACGGATTTAGTATCGGTGTTACTCCGATCTTGCAATACGGTGCTTTGGATATGTCATACACAAACAGTTCTACCAAGGGGGTAGCTCAGGATTTGGCATTTGGTTATACCGTAGGTGCAGCGTACAATGTATCAGACGTAACCCTTGGCCTTGTTTATAAGTCTCCAATCAAAATGACGTATGACGGACAAATTGCAAGAGCAGCTGTAGATTTTAGCGTAAGCGGATTGAGCGATGACCTCGAACAACCTAGTGAAATGGGTGCGGGTATCGCGTATGAAATGGGCAGAAGCGTAATCGCGTTGGACTACAAACGTATCAATTGGGAAAGTGCCGCTGGATACAAAGACTTTGGTTGGAAAGATCAAGATGTTTTTGCCATCGGGTATCAGCATACCCAAGACGCATGGGCGATCCGGGCAGGTTATAACTACGCAAAAAGCCCTATTGTAAACAATGCCAATGGAAACATTAACATGTTGAATCTTTTGGGCTTTCCGGCGACTGTTGAATCGCACTATGCGGTTGGTGGAAGCTATGCATTTACTAAAAAGACGTCTGTTGATGTCGCCTACGTCTACGCACCTGAAGCGAGTGATACATTGGGGAACACATCAACAAAACACAGCCAATCTGCATTGAGCATGCAAGTAACCTTCGACTTCTAATTATTACAGCCTGCTTTTTTGCAGGCTCCCTCTTTCACAATTCCTTCACATTTTTTATCTTTAATTTTACAGAGTAACTTTAGGATAAGGTATTTCATAAAGTAACACTCATTTACTAACTATTGCTGCATTAGAGATAAAATAGTTCAATTCATTCCATACAAGGAAGAATTGATACTCTTGTGATAAAATAGCAATGGAACATATTCGCTTGTTGCAAGCGAAAGATGAAAAGGAGAATCATGTTTAATCGGTTATTGATAGGGGCTACTGCGCTGTCATTGGCGGCTTCAGTCGCATTTGGAATTCAAGGGGTAAAGTTTTACGTCGGTGAGGGCGATAAATCTGAGGCGTATATGACAATGATAAATGAAAAAATCGAACCGATCGGATTCATTTTATCAGATCCTCATGAGCACATTGACAATGCGTATAAAGAGAAATGGGGAACACCAACCCAAACGGTCAAAGGGGTAACAGGACCACACCCTGATTTTGATCCAAATTTCAAAGTTACCTTGGATAATCTCGGATTTTTCTCGGTTACCAATGACAAAGTAGTTGGACCATTGTTGATGAAAGAGCCAGCGCTTGGTGGTTTTTCACCGTTTAATTTTCACATTTATAAAAAAGCGGGTGAAAACAAAACCTATGTAGGTCATGTTATGCCTGAGACGATGCTTGATATCGTTGGTGTCAAAGACAAAGCAGTTCGCGCACAATTTGCGGCACCTTTTGCCGACTTGGATAAGTTGACTGAAAAAGAGATCAGCTCAAAAATAGAATACGTGGACTATAAGGCATTGCCTGCCAAGCCTATGATGACATTTGAAATTCCGTTTGAGCGTACGGGTGATTTGGAAGCATTCATCAGTGACTTCCAAGGTCAATTTGAAGAAAAGTTTGAAGAAAATAAGTACATTATCGCCGGCTATAAAAACATGAAAGAGTCAATGGATAATGCGGGTATAAAATTTGACCGTTTTGATGCGTATTGGGTTTATTCTCTGTGTCATTTCAAATTCTCCGAGGGAATCTTCAACCGCGGTCGTCCTGATGCGGGTACTTTCGCACCATGTTCAATGTACATGTACATCGACAAAGGTTCTAACAAGTTGATGGTAGGTATGCCTCGTCTTGAGAACTGGATTGCGGTAATGGGGATTAATGACCCAAAAATGGTTGAGTCAATCTATACATTGGATAAAGACATCGTCAAAATCATGAAAGAATTAGGAGCAACAGAATTATGAAAAAAATAGTATCGCTTATCGCATTGGCATTTGCTGTTGCGTTCACAGGGTGCTCGACAGCAGCACCAAAAATCGAAGGCGGCGTAGCCGTTGATAAAATGATCTCTACGTATCGAATTGGAGCTTATGTTGATGTTGAAACAGCAAAAGCTAAATTAACAGCGGCAGGTTTTGAAGTTGTCGGTACGTATAAGCCGGCTGAAAACGGTACTACGATCTTATATACCAATGCTGCTATGAAAGCAGATGCAAACAAGCCAATGCGCGGGTTTGCAGCAGTAGGGCGTATGTTGGTGGATGATGAGCGTAAGCAAGTACACATTGCAAACCCTATTTATTTCGGTAAAGCATACTTGCAAGACGAGTACAATCATGCTACTGCATCTGCTACGTATACTGCTTTAGAAAAAGCATTCGGACCATTGACTAACTCTGAAGATCAATGGGAGTTTGCTAAATTGGCTGATTACCACTTTATGATCGGTATGCCGTATTATAAAGATATGGGTGTTGTCGGTACGGGAACAACTGCTGACTTATTGGCTAAAGCAAAAGCGGCAAAAGCAATTACGCTTGAGCTTAGCGGCGATCGTTATTTGGCGTTTGTTGAATTGGATAAGCGTACAAGCGGTTTTGTTAAAAAAGTGGGAACGGATAAAGCTGAAGTTCTTCCATGGCCTGTTTTGATCGAGAACGGTGAAGCTAAAGCGTTAAAAGCGGAATACCATATTGCAATTAGCTATCCATTGCTTGACTTGGGCGGATTTGCAAACATTATGACGGTTCCTGCCGCAACTTTGAAAAACCTAGAAAAAACATTTAAATAATTCTTTGTAAACGATCTTCCCACGGCGGGAGATCTTTCCTCCATGCTTCTTAGTATTGTTATCGATATATTGGCATCAGGAAACATTGTGGAGAAAAAATGAAAACCAAGCTACAGCAAGAGCTAGAAACCTACCTGGCTTCCAAGACACATTTCCCCCCATACTATCAATCAATGAAACATATTTTGAGTTCAACGCTGTTTCAACAACAGCTTCATGAAATCTTGAATGCATTGGAACAAGAAGACAGCAACGGTG
The DNA here is from genome assembly GCA_030693335.1 of Sulfuricurvum sp. GTDB lineage: Bacteria > Campylobacterota > Campylobacteria > Campylobacterales > Sulfurimonadaceae > Sulfuricurvum. The sequence goes on along the minus strand of JAUYAU010000003.1, from coordinate 95,528 downwards.
CCAAAAGCTTTAAATTGTATCTGGATACGGTTATTATTAATATGGAAAGTAAAATTGCCAAATATAAACCGTCTGAGTATTTTGAGGGTGAAAAAGTAAAAGAGATTGAAAATCAGGGATACGTTATCCCTTTTTACAGTGATGAAGTGCAAGAAATCTATGTGCTTCTTGGAATATACAAGAAGAATGACCAATCATAACAATATTTCATTGAGCATGGGATAATCTTAGCAGTTAAATATTCAGAGTGAGTCACGTGGTAACATATGGGTTCAAATATAGTGGGCATTGTTTACTAATGACAATTAAATTAGTGTAGTATTACGGTTGCAGTTAAATTGGTGATAAAAATAAATGCATTACTAAGGTTAAAACCAGTATTGTATTAGTCGCTTTATTGAGTAGTCCCGAGAATGGGTACCGCTCCACTTAATCAGAAAAGGAAGAAAAGATGAGCAATAATGATTCTTTATCTAATGACAAAAAATTAGATAGAAGAGATTTTTTTAGAAAAACAGCTGCTTTGTCGGCAACTGCATTAGCTGGAACCAGTATTTTTGCAGATGATGATGCAATTATGAAAACTCCAGAATGGGCGACAAAGTGGGGTGATCCGGTTACAACGAACTTGTACGGGATTCCATCAGCGTATGAGCATAATGTTACACGAAGAAGTACAGAATTGTTGTCTTCAGGTAACTTTAGAGCAAGTATCGCAGTAACTCCTATCCATGAGTCCAAGGGTATTATTACACCAAACGGTCTTTTCTTTAGCCGTTCTCATGGCGGGACTGCTCATATCGATCCTGAAGAGTATCGTTTGATGATTCACGGATTGGTTGAAAAGCCAATCGTTCTTACCTTGGCGCAATTGAAGCGTTATCCAAGTGTTACGCGCATTCACTTTATTGAATGTCCGGCTAACGGGGGACAAGAGTGGAGAGCAACGCAGTTTAACTCTGTTCAGTTTGCAAAAGGATTTATGGCTTCTGCAGAGTGGACCGGTGTTTACATTAAAACTATTTTAGACGATCTTGGAATCAAGCCAGAAGCACAATGGATGCTTGCTGAGGGTGGAGACAGTTCTAAGATGGGTAGAACGGTTCCTATGGACAAGGTCCTCGATGATGCAATGATCGTTTGGGGACAAAACGGTGAAGCACTTCGTCCAGAACAGGGTTATCCGGTGCGTTTGCTTCTCCCAGGCTGGGAAGGAAACCTTTGTGTTAAATGGTTGCGACGTTTAGAATTTGCTGCTGAACCTTGGTATTGTAAAGAAGAGACATCTAAATATACAGCGCTTAAACCAAGCGGTAAAGCAATCCAGCATTTTTATGCAAATGAAGTTAATTCAACCGTAGTTTCTCCGTCACCAGAGATTCCTTGGACGGATTTACCAGATGGTGCCGTAGTTGAGATCGAAGGTCTTGCATGGTCAGGAATGGGTACGATTACAGGCGTAGATTTCTCACTCGACGGAGGAAGAACGTACGTTCAAGCAGAACTAAAAGGTTTGGTGCTTCCTAAATCTTGGACGCGTTGGAGCTATATGCACACCTATAAAAAAGGTGACAAACTCTTGCTTACATCTCGTGCTATGGATGATGCAGGTTTCATTCAACCAACAATCGATGAAGAAACGTCTGTTATGGGTGTTGAATCTGTCTATCATAGAAATGCAGTTGAAACATGGGAAGTAACAGAAAATGGAGAGGTGAATCATGTTCAAATTAGATCGTAAATTAATCCTATCTGCTTCGGTATTTACGGCAGCAGCACTATTTGTAGCAGGTTGTGCAGGCGGTGGTCTTGGATTCTCAAATTCAAATACTGCACATGCGAAGCCTAGCATTGACGGCGGTGTCTTTTACCCAGTAGTAAATGGCAAAACTGGTCCGTATCTTGTGGATCGCGTAGCAGCACCTATGAAGATCAATCATGGCCGTATTCCAACGGAAAATGAGTTGAAAGCTTGGGATACTGATGTTATGCCTGATGGTACAGGTTTACCTGAGGGGCATGGTAATGCATCTGAGGGTTCAGATATTTATGATGCTAAATGTGGTTCATGTCACGGTGACTTTGGTGCTGGCGGAGCTGGATACCCATCATTGGCAAAAGGCAATGCATACAGCATGATGGAAACTTTGAAGAGTCAAAGAAGTGAAGAGGGTGCAGAGGGTCCAAATCGTGTATTTGGAGTTTATTGGCCACAAGCCAGTACGCTTTGGTGGTACATCAAGGACGCTATGCCTCATCAGGCGACCGGCACATTGACTGAGGATGAAGTTTATGCTCTCACTGCATACATCCTTAAGTTGAATGAAATTAAGATTGACGGCGTATTGGTTGATGATGATTATGAACTTGATCGCGAAAAGTTTTTGAAGATTGTAATGCCTAACAAAGATGGTTTTGAACCAAAGATTGATGGTCCAAATTCTCTCCCAGGTGTTCGTGCATACTATGCAAATCCTGCGAATTATGGTGCAATAAAAGTTAAACCGTCTGAACGTTGCATGAAAGATTGTCAAAAACCGACGGTTAAAAATGTTTATGTAACCAATGGCGGTATTAAAGACTTCGTTCCACCTATGGCAACGGCTAAAGATTTACCAAAAGTAGAGTCTAAAGAATTTAATGCAGCAAAATCGTATGAAGAAAACTGTGCTATGTGTCATGCTAACAAAAGTATGGGCGCTCCTGCAATAGGAGATGCTAAGGCATGGGCAGCGGTTAATAAAAAAGGGATGGATGCTGTTTATAAAAACGGTATTGAAGGAATTAACGGAATGCCAGCAAAAGGCGGAGCTAATTTGTCGGATGCAGAGTTTAAATTAATAGTTGATTATATTGTCAACTTAAGTAAATAAAACAAAAGGAATCATCATGGAAAGAAGAAAATTTTTAGGTTTTGGAATCGTTGCAGCAGCAGCTGCACTCGTTCCAGGAACGCTTAGCGCAGAAGATTATAGAAAGACTAAACCTGCTGTTTGGACGGCTCATACGGTTGATGATGCAATTACAAAAATGTACGGTACCAATGTAACAATCGAACAAGGTGTTACATTGACTGCTCCGGATGTTGCGGCTAACGGTGGTGCGGTTCCTGTTGATTTCTCATCAGATATCGCTGCAAAATCAGTTGCAGTATTTCAAGATGCTAACCCTGAAGCTACGGTTTGTGCATTTACGCTCAACGAGAACAGTATTATTGATTTCTCAATCAAGATAAAAATGAAACAAAGCGGAACTCTAACGGTTATCGTAGAAGGTAAAGATGGAAAACTTTACTCAGCGAAAAAGAGTTTGAGTGTTGCCCTTGGTGGTTGTGAGGGCTGATTTGCCTTCCGCTCGCGTATAAAAAAATAATCGAATTAAAGGAAAAATTATGGAAATCAAAGCAAAATTGAAAGACGGTGTCACAACGGTAAAAGCTATGGCAAAACACCCTATGCTAACGTATGATACAGCTAAAAAACAAGGTGTAGAAGCTAACTTTATAACGCACATCACTGCAACCGTAAACGACAAAGTTGTACTTGATATGTCAACAAGCCAGTTTCTATCAAAAAATCCTATCTTTAAATTTTCATTTAAAGGTGCTAATGTAGGCGATAAAATCGTTATGACTTGGGTAGACTTACTGGGTGGTACTGAAACTTCGGATGCAGTTATTAAATAATTCTATTATTTCCGTAAGAGAAAATGGTTCTATCATTTTCTCTTGAAAATGGATTCACCTATGCATAAAGCTATCGCAAGTCTTTTTCTTTTTATTATCGCATTCAATATTTCTCTTTTCGCACGCAATATCGATATTGACGCTATTGTAAAAAACTCTGTAAAGAAGGATAAGCATTTATTTATTTTTCTTCATAGAACGGATTGCGGGTATTGTGAGAGTATGCTGATGTTTACGCTCGATGATGATCCTGTAAAAGAACTTATAAATAAAGATTTCGTTTATCTGCACATCAATATAAGTGAAGATGATGTTGTCAAATATAAGAATTTTAAAGGAAGTGGTCGTGATTTTGCAAAGCATGTTGGTTATAATCTATACCCATCTTCGCTCTTTTTAAATGCTAAAAATGAGATAATACATGCTGTGCCAGGATATCAAGATAAAGATCAATTCCTTGTAGTTTTGCAATACGTTAATCGTTTTGCATACAAAACGATGGGCTATCAATCGTTCAAAAAAAAGATGGATACTGTAAAATAGATAATAAGATTAGAATCAGGGTGTTGCATGTCAGTAGAGTCTCGAGTTTTAGCTCTTTTTATATCCATTGATAACGAAAAAAGAAGAGTCGCTAAAGAGAAGCTTGAACTGGATGAGATGGGTGTTATTGAGGATAAATTTTATGCCAAGAACATCAACCGTTTAGTCCTGATTACTTCCGCAACTGCATATGCATTGGCTAAAAGCAATGGTGTTGAATTGGAGTACGGCAGCCTGGGTGAAAACATATTGATTGATCAAAACATCAATCACTTATCTGTCGGAGATCGGTTAAAAATAGGAGATGCAGTTTTAGAAATAACTCAAAATTGTACACTCTGCAATGGGTTATCTCTCCTCGATCCAAAGTTACCAGAAGTATTAAAAAACGACAGAGGGGTGTTCGCAAAAGCTATTATAAGCGGCACCATTAAGAAAGATGATATTATTATCTGATTTCACAAATGTTAGTTGTAAAAATGTGATGTAGGTCACATTCATATTATAAAAAGGGTAAAAATGAAAAATATATTCAAAGCTGTGCTTATTTCTTTGCTTGCAGTAGGAACAATGGCTAATGCAGCAGCAAAGACAAAGCCCGTAGAGCTCAATAAAGGTCAAAGTGTCCAAGTTTACAGTGCTCCTAATGCAAATGGTGCTATTACAACCAAAACAATTGATGAAGCTTTTGAAAAAAGTGGTCTCACAGTAGGTGGAGACAACAATATGAACTCACCTTTTGAGAAAAGATTTGGGAAGGTTCATTATAAAACATACAATTTAGCAATGTTTTCCAATACGGATTTGACGGTTAAATTGATAAAAAAGTATCCTAAGTTTGGTTCTTTGACTCCGTTGACGATGTCAATCTGGTCTGACGACACTAAAAAAACGATGAACATAGCTACTCTTACCCTTACGGGGATGGCTAAGGCTGTTAATATTCCAGAGACTGATCCTGACTTGATTGCTTATGCTGCAATGGTTAAAACAGCACTTCAGGCAGCACTGCCAAAGGGTGGATTTCAGAAAACGAATTTTCCTATCGTCGATGCTAAAGCATCCTATAAACAAGAGTTTACCATTGATATGACAGAAACTGATCCTGATAAGATTCAAGAGATTAAGGGAAATATAGAAGCTGCATTTGAAGGTGAAATGGAGCCATTGGGCTTTTTGCTTCCAAACTACATGAATTTACAAGCGGATGTTTTTGCTCCTCTTGGATTTGATGAGTATGACATCTATGTAACGTATTCTATCTGTAAATTTGATGTTATTTATCCTGTGTCAAAATATTATCCTGCTGCGGGTGCATGGGCTCCTTGTTCTATGTACATTTATCATAGAAAAGGTGAAGATAAGATTCATATCGGATACTTGGGCGTTGACAGCTGGATTACAAGTTTGGGTATGAAAGACAAAGAAGGAATGGATAAACTTTATGAAGCTCAAGGGATGATTACCAAGATTCTAGAAGGCTTGAATTAATTTTTAGTACAAATCTGCTTGCCCCATCGCGGGCAAGTTTAAACACTAAAGCAAATAATGTGATTTGTTTTATCTTTAAACTTTAGAGGAATATACATGAAATTATTAAGCCAAATTGTTCCGACACTATTACTTAGTGCAACTCTTATAACATCACTGATGGCAACGGATGGGTATGTTCCAAGCAGTAATAAAAATCTTGCAGTTGAATATACTTTAGAGAATAAAGACATCGCTTTTGACAAAGCCTTTTTTGATTTTACAGTAAAGCCACTCGAAAAGCTAGGATTCTTTCTAAGTGATCCGCACCACAATGTTAATCTTGTATATGAACAGCTCAAGGGAGAGACCTCTTTGAGTCAGCTGTCGTTTTCATCTCTTGTAAATGATAAGAATGCGATACCGCTTTTCAACAAAGATCCTAGAATAGGCGGTTTTACCCCATTCAATTTGGTCATCTATAGAAAAAAATCAGATATGAAAACGGTTATAACCCATATTACCCCAGAAGCTGCGCTGGATATACTCCACATAACCGATAAAGATGTACGAGATCAATACGTTAATATGTTCAAGCCGCTGGATGAAGCGATCGAAAAAGAGTATGGAGCTCAGGCTAAAAAAAGCTATACAAAGATCCAAGGTTATGCGAAAAAGAATATGATGAACTTTGAAATTCCTTTTGAAGAGCCTGAGGATATCGATGATTTCTTTGACGCGTTTCAAGAGAAGTTTGAGACAACCTTTCAAACGAAGGGCTACATCATTGCCGGTTTTTACAACATGAAGCACAGTTTCAATAGCAAGAATGAAATGTTACCTGATTATTCAAATTTTGTTGTTTGGTCTCTTTGTCATATTCCGTTTTCCTATACGATCTTTGACGGTAAAGATCCATTGCCGCAAGCCGCAGTTTTTGCACCATGCTCAATGTATGCGTATGTCAAAAAAGGTGAAAACAAGATTGTTATCGGTATGCCAACGCTAAGCGCATGGGCAGCTGCATTGGGTATTACAGATAAAGAGAAGCTTCAGAAGATTGAGGAGCTTGATACGGAGATTCCGTCTATCATACACAGTTTGGGCGGCGTTGATGTATCCAACGCAAACCCTTTAGCGAAGTAATAATCCACAAGGGTTAGGGACAGATAATATCCCTATTTTTTGTCCATAACCTCTTTTGCGCTTTTGATGGCTGCTTTTGCAACACTCCAGGCGCGTGCCCCCATAGCTTTAGCCTCTTGGGCAGAAGCCGAATTGATTAACTGATTTCTGCGATCATTCATCTCTTGTTTTAAACGGCTTAATTTACTTCGTAACAATTCAACCGTTTCGTGAGACAAGATGGAAAGCTCTTCGGTATCAAAGCGGATATCTTCCCCAATTGCTTTGAGTTTATCAATCATATCAGGTGAATTGTTTTTTGACAAAGAGTGAACGATTTGCTCAAAGAGCGTATGGATCTGCCCCAGTTCATCTTCTATAAGTTTATACTCTTCACGGTAGAGGGCTTTTACTTCTTCGGGTACATACAGCAAGTAGAGTCTAAACTTCTCTATTGATTTATGCAGTGCCGATCGGATACCCAGCATGGAACCGCGTAAAATGGTATTGGCTTGGTTTGGGGTGGCTTCGGCAACATTGAGAGCACTTTGAAGAATACTGGAGAGTATACGTCGGATACGCACTGCATTTAGAACATTGGCATTGAGTGTTTCAAAGGTGATCTCTTTGATAATTTCATGCAATGTCTCTTCGATATCAGACCCTTTTTCCAAAGTGGTGATAATAGCCGATTCAATCATCTCTTCTAACAGATCCAGCAGGTCGATAGACTGAAGTTTGATTTGATGCAGTTTTTCCAATTGAGCAGCATCATCGCCCATGTGTTTTTCGAGGGCATTGAACAGGGTGTATTTGAGATGTTGAAGATCATCACGCTTGCGTGTTATTTGACGTTCTATGCGTTCTTTTTGTGCCATTAAGTCTTCTAGAGAGTCTTGAAGTTCTGCTGTTTCTTCTTCGAGTAAGGCATTGCTTAAAACTTTGAGCTCTGCTAGACTCAGTGCAGTAGGCTGGAGGGACCACTCCTCATTAACAGAGGTGATAATGGTCTCCAGTTTGCGATCCAGAGAGGAAGAAGATAGGGATTTATAGCGTGTTTTAATGTCGCGTTTAAAGGTTTCTAGATCCATAATTGTCTCCTTGGAAAAGTTTGTAAAGGTTATAAAACCATTTTTATATGAACATGCGCTTTGAGTGTCTCATAAAAATAGGTTCGCTCGTCTTCATTATGAACTAAGAGTTCTAAGTTCATGCTGATGTACTTTCCGCTTTTGCTGGTATTTGAGGGAACCAGCGTGTAATGACGCTCACTGAAAACTTCGATAGCGGCAATTTCCAAACCTGCACGTTCGTACCCCACTACTTTGTAGACCCATTTACACGGGTATTCGAGCTGCAGTTTTTGCTCAGAATCGTTTATAATCTCCACTTTTTCCTCCTGATTTGGTTTCGAGCTGGATGGGGCCTATAATCATACTTTTATCAATGGCTTTGAGCATATCGTAGATGGTCAGCAAACCGATACTTGTACCGGTTAATGCCTCCATCTCAACTCCGGTTTGACCGCTAAGCTTTGCCGTTACGGTAAGTCTAAATCCCGGAAGTTCCGGTAGCTCATCGATGTCGCAGTTTACACCGCTGAGGTTCAGCGGATGGCACATCGGGATGAGGTCGGAGGTTTTTTTAGTTCCCATAATGGCGGCGATCACGGCGGTTTGGAGAACGGGCCCTTTTTTTGCGGTTTGATTGACAACCGCATCGTAAGCCTCGGGGCTCATCGTGATCAGCCCGCTTGCGATCGCGACACGTGAAGTAGTGTTTTTATCGGAAACGTCAACCATTTTTGGCCGATCACGTTCATCTAAATGGGTTAATTGCATAATGAGTCACTTTGATTTATTTGTATTATTATAACGCGAAATGGCTTCTTCGTATTCATTTGGGTGATTAAGGTTACTAAATGGCGCTTCGGAAGGGAATTGGACATAATGGGTCTTTGCCGATGCGAGAAGTTTTATTAAACGATGATCACCTTCATTTAGCATCCGTTTGAGTTCACCTAAAAGAGATTGATGGTAAATGCCAGCCATAGGATGGGTACCTGTCAAGGTTTTAGCAACAACGGCATCATAATGTGGTGTGTCGGCCTCTAAGAGTATTTGAATAACAGTCTCATCTACAAAAGGGGTATCAACACTCAGTACAAAAATTCGCTCATTCTTTAGGTGTTCAAATGCGGCTATAAATCCTGCCGTTGGAGCAAAATCAGAATTTATAGGGTCTTCGATAACCTGAGGATTAAAATCAAATTTGTCACGACTTTTGGAAGAGATATAAACACTCGAAAAAAGTTTGCTCAAACGTTCGTATTGATACTGAGCAAGTGTAGGATAATTTCCAAAGGGAAGAAGGGATTTGTCTTGTCCCATTCGGGAGCTTTTACCCCCCGCAAAAAGGATGCAGGGGAGATCAAACATTAGTTTGCCAGCGCAGCTTGAACTAGATTCATCATTCCTGGAGTTGTGCCGCTTTTAATGTAGTCAAGAAGAAAAGGGGTGAATTTACCAATCATCTCAGGTTTCATTCCTAAGGCAGAAAATTGTGATTGAACGGTTCCGGTTGAGGCAGGAGCAGCTGCCATAAGGGTTCCAACTTGGGGCATTTTAGTCGTCAGTGCTTGAAAATCTGCGGGTTTCATGTCTTTTTTCGCATCGTTTAAAAGTGCAGCACTTCCTCCGATGGCTTGGGTTGGGGTTACTCCAAGGTTTTTGGTGAGGTTACCTACCAACGGATTTGTTGAAAGTCCGGCATCCGCCATTGGGGCTACGGCTTGCATGACGGAGCCAAAATCAAATGCCGATGCATTGTGGGTTAGAAAAGTTGTTAAAGTAACAAGAGCAAGGATTGAGCGTTTCATGGAAAAGTCCTTTTATTTAATGGTATCAGGATCGGTGATGTACCCTGTGATAGCAGATGCTGCTGCAACGGCTGAGTTGGCAAGATAGACTTTGGAAGAGCGTGATCCCATACGTCCAACAAAGTTACGATTAGTAGTAGCAATAGCTACTTCGTCATCGCCCAAAATTCCCATATAGCCACCTAAACATGCTCCGCAGGTAGGATTGGAGACAACCCCGCCTGCATCAATGATGATGTCCATGTAGCCCGCTTTAGTTGCTTCTCGTGCGATACGCTGTGTTGCAGGGGTTACGATGAGACGCACATCCGGGTGAACACGTTTGCCTTTGAGAATTTCAGCGGCGATTTTGAGATCGCCCAAGCGTCCGTTGGTACAACTGCCGATAAATGCTTGATCGATTCTGATTTTGTCGGAAACCGCTTGACTTAGGCTGTGTCCGTTGGATGGCAAGAACGGATAGGCGATAACGGGTTCGAGTTTCCCTACGTCAATTTCAAGAACCTGAACATATGTAGCGTCTTCATCAGAATAATGCAGCTTCGCTTCACGGGCCAACGGCTTATCGGCCAAGAAGGCTGCTGTGACATCATCGTACGCAACGATACCGCTTTTAGCACCTGCTTCGATCGCCATGTTACACATACTGAAACGATCATCCATGTTAAGATGAGCGATGGTGCTGCCAGTGAACTCCAGCGTGCGGTAGAGGGCACCGTCCACACCGATCATACGAATCACTTCGAGAATGATGTCTTTACCCGTTGTGTATTTTCCCGGTTTGCCGCTGAGGACTACCTTGATACTCTCAGGAACTTTGAACCAGTTTCCTCCCGTAATCATGGCAAAAGCCAAATCGGTTGATCCCATGCCCGTCGAAAATGCGCCTAGCGCACCGTGGGTACAGGTATGAGAGTCGGCACCAATGATGACATCACCCGGAACGATCAGTCCTTTCTCAGGAAGCAGAGCATGTTCGATTCCCATGTCTTTTTCATCAAAAAAGTTTTTGAGAGCATATTTTTTAGCAAAGTCGCGGCTTATTCGAGCTTGGTTTGCAGAAGCTATGTCTTTTGCAGGAATAAAATGATCCAAAACAAGAGAAAAACCGTCAGGGTTGGCCAGTGCTTTTGCCCCGGACTCTTCGAATGCTTTGATCGAAATAGGAGTTGTGATGTCATTTCCAATAACCATATCTATCGGACAGCGGATGATTTCACCTGCATATACAGTTCTTCCGACGTGTTGGGAGAAGATTTTTTCGGTAATTGTTTGTTTCATAAAAGGTGCCTTGTTTAGGGTCAAAATAATGGGGAAATTATACCACAGTGCATCTTAGCGTTTTGGGGCATTGATGCATGAGGGTGCGAGTAGTTCCGGGCGGTACTCAAAATGCATGGTATCGTAGTGATACCATCGTCCTCCCCATATAAATCCATGCTTTTCAAAAATACGGACAATGGAGAGCGGCATGGTGTTTTTATACCCTATTTTTGCGGTTTCACTGGTAGCTTCTCCTTTCCAATACTGGGTCTTTGAGGGAGCTAAATCAATGGCAATTCCAAAACTGTGCATAGAGAGGCGATCGGTATCTTTGATAACGCGGTATTCGTAGGTACATGCGCCCTCTGCCCAAATACGGTCTGATTTTGGAAGTTTTGCAATTTCTTGACCAATGGCATAGAGTTTCTTGTCCACTCCTTCCGAACGATTGACACGCAGTTTTGTGTTGCCTTTGAGCGTTGGCCATGTTATGGTGACGAGGTTCGCTTCGATCTCTTTTTTATTTTTTCCATACAGTGCTTGAAAAAACGGCTGGTAACGCAATCGACCCGGATCAAAGAGATAGGCAGGAGGGGTAAGGATTCCCCCTGCATCATACGCTTGAGACAGCTGCGTTTGTAAATCGGCATTGTTGATTTTTTCATCCCATGAGGTCTTAGGCGATGAGGTACGGTAGGGTAGAGTGGTACCGTCTTTTAAGATAATGGATATTTCATTCGCGGATTGTACCAAATCAGGGTAGCCCTGCTGAAAGCATTCAGGGTTGGCGCTTAAGAGAGTTGCAAAAGAGATAAGCAATGCATATCGAAAATTCATAGATAATTCCTTGTGTAGATAAGCCAAGTGATTATAACTAAAGTGAGATTACGGATGGGGCGTATCGGAGTATAATGGGAGTTCTAGAGACATCGGAGTTTTCTTTCGAGTAGCCGGCTTGGTACGGGTTTTTTTTGTTTTTTGTTTTTTTTGAATGTACATGGCAATATCAGCAGCTTTGATAAGGGAATCAGCATCTGCAGCGTCATCGGGATAGATAGCCATTCCAATACTTGCGTTGGTTACCAAGGAGACTTCATCATCCAAAAATATTGGCTCTGAAATGGCACCCTCAATCGTTTTAAGGACAGATTGCGTGTGCTGTTCCCCTTCTATGTCTTCAATAATAATGATAAATTCATCCCCTCCAAAACGGCTGATTGTATCGCTGTTGCGTAAGCAAGCACGCAGCGAAGATGCGATTGCTATGAGTATTTTATCACCGGCTTCATGCCCATGCTGATCATTTATAAGTTTAAAATCATTAAGATCAATAAAATAAAGGGCGATTTTGGAACCGGCGCGTTGTGCTCGATCAATGGCATGATGAAGCCGATCATCCATAACCGCACGGTTGGTTACCCCCGTAAGAGGGTCATGGCATGCTTGATGTGTTAGGGTAGATACATGAGAGGTTATCTCGGTAATGTCTCGTGCAGTACAGAGTATTCCCGGATAGTTATGGTCGATTTGGCTGTTATGCCATTCACAAAATATTTCTTTTTTTCCTTTTGTAAGATTAAAATTTTTGGAGTCACTTTTCCCCTCTTTCAGTGCTTTTTGCAAAGTAGAATAGACATGCCCTCGATCTTTTAGAGGAACAAGAAAGTCAATCACATGTTGACCTATTGCTTCGGACTCATTCCATCCGAAGGTAAGTTGTGCGCTTTGGTTCCACCCCACGATAGTGAATTTTTCGTCGAGTTCAATGAGCGCTGAAGGAGAAGATTGAAAAAGAGCATGATATCGATTGTTGTCGGGGCTGGAACGTTTGATCAAATAAATGATCCATCCTGCCATCGCGATACAGGTAAGAGAAATAGCCAGCGTTATCAAAGGGTTATTTTAAAGCACGAATCAATGGTTCGTGAAACAGTTATCCTGATAAAAAAGGTGATAAATATGCAGGAACTCATGGGAACGGGCGATATCCTAAAAAATAATTTAGAGGATTATATAGCGTTAAAAATAATTCCTTTATTAATATTATTAGTTAAATAGCATTAGTATGCATCTCGTGCTCCTATCGCCGTGTAATCTTTTATAAAAATATTGTGGCGTAGAATATGAGAAAAAAAAGTCTTTATTCTCGTCCGATAATATCAAAAATGTTGATTCCGTCGGGAAGCTTGGCAGCCCCGTCACGAAAGCTTCGAGTATGACCGATAATGCGTTTGAAGTGTTTTCGCAGATGAAAGGCGTCGGGGACATTGGGACGGAACCAGTCTCCCTTGGCACTGAAGAGCCAATCGATCCCTGCTTTGACATCCAGCAGCGTGTAGTTCTCGGATTGGATCAGATACTGAATCTGACGAGCCCAGCTCATGACATCAAAAGGCTCTTCAAACTGAGGATCGACAGAGCTTAGTCGGCGGATAAAATATTGAGCCATCTCGAATTGTTCGCCCGAAGGTTTACTCTCTTCGAGCTGTGATGGTGTGGCCAGTGCCGGGGCATTTGAGGAGAGCGATCGGCGAATCCACCGCTCAAACTCGGCATACCAGTCAAACGAACGACGGTTTTCACTGCGCTGGTAGAGGTTAAAATCATCAAAAAGTTCCCGTCGTAATCCTTCACGGTCACAAGCCTCCAGCGCATAGACGTGCAGTTCTTGAAACGCTTCATTGGAGAGGTTGAGATAGTGGTTACTGTCGCTGTATTGGGTTGCGAGGTTCGTGGAGATAGCACTGCTTTGGAGGGTTTGGATCGGCTCTAAAACGTAAAGAATCATGACGCCATCAGAAGTTTTTTCACGAATTGTTTTCAGGATTTTCTTGGCCGTCAGTGCATCGAGGGCATGAACGACTTCTTTGGTGCTGTGACGCAAATGTTCGGCCAAAAGAGAGGCACTTAAGGGTTTAAATTTTTCCCCCCACGTAAAACCGTGACGAACAATCAGCGGAAGCAGCGCACGTTCTAAGAGGCTTAAATCCTCACGGTCGATGAGCGATATGGGGAGGGTGATCATAATCGTTTTGCGCCGAGGACCGCTTGGGTTGCGTGGGAAATGCTTTGTGTGTTTTTGGCACGTTCACGCTCTAGGAGCAGGTCGGTATATTCCCGTTCGATACGCGCTTCAAACACTCCTCTGTCCAAGGTGACGTAGTCATAAATCCATTGTTTTGTGACGTTGCGAATGACATCGATGTCGAGTGAATCCAGCAACAACTCTGCTGAATCAGCCCGCTTGATCGACGTGAATTTAACGTTTTCAAAGCGTGCGAGGGCGCTGTGCTGTGCATTGCGCTCCTCGGTGATGCTGCGGCGCAGATCGTACATGAGATTGTACAGTTTTTGGGTGCGCTCTTTGGCTTCTTGGGCCAGGGGAGAGAGCTGCTCTTCGATGAGTTCTTGCGCAATGAGAGCGATTTTTTCAATCCCCGTTTTAAAGGCAAGAGTACGTGTGGAGAGGCGATGAAGAAAGTTGCTGTAACGTGTAACGGCTATGGGCCGGATCAGTTCATCGATGTGAGAACGCAAAAAAACGTCCTCTTCAATTTTGAAATAGTTCATGAGCGAACTGACAAACTGGGAACGGATCTGATCATCGGTTGGTGTATATGGTTGCATGTAAAAAGTGTAACATGTAGAGCCAAAAGTGAAGATTAAACCGATGAAGGCAAAATAGAGTTTTTTTAATTCAAAATTTCGCTAAAATACTGTGGGCGTTATGGATGATGCCTATAAATGCTCATAAAGAGGCTCGTTTTGTTAACTATTAATTCTACCGTAATCCCTCATGGAGATGAAGATCTCGGGGATAACCTGTTATATTATGATTATAATATTGACCATTTGCTTTCACTTGGAGCGAAGGGTCTGACGATGGAAGATGAAGCCTATGTGAGTGCTTTTCGCTCGTTTGAGGGGGAAGTCTATGAAAACTACATTTATGAAAAACTGCTCCGCTATGCTGCCAATGAACCTCAAATAAAACAGTTTATTATCAAAGGTCCTCACAAAAATCGTACTCATGCCCAAAGCGATGCTCTCTCGGTGAGTTGGAAAGGGCAGATTATCTATCGTGCCCGTCACAAAGAGATCGGGGAATTCGATGGATTGCTGTTTACGGATAAAGAGCTTTATTTTGTTGAAATGACTCTCGTTAAATCGGTCAGTAATCTGAAAAAACGTCTTCGTAAAAAACGGGCATTGCTCGAAGTGCTGTTCCCGCGTTACAACGTTAAAGCCTTGTTGGTTCTCAATGAGGGTGCGACGGGAACATCGGAATTGCCTGAGTATGCGAGCGTATGGATGACACAGCCTTACAGTGCGCGTCATATTTTGGAGAGTTTGAGTACCAAAGCGCCCAAAGCTCAAATGGTACGTGTTCAAAGCGATAAAATCGCTCATGCGGATGATTTGAAAGTTGCGGCGTTTAAATATTACAGCACCCTCACATGGATGATGCGGTCGTTACGTAACGGAGGGAACCCTGTCAATTGGGATTTTTTCCGTCGCAGTGCGACACAGCGATATCACGATATTTATACCAAAGTCTATGTCGGATACCTGAGCATCGATGATTTCAAAATTCTTGCACCCAACATCTCTTTAGAGGGAAGCGGAGCAAAACGCTCAATTGTTGCGATTGAAAAAGATCATTCGGGCGGTTATTTTCTCACCTACTTCTTGCGTCATTCCGGAAAAAAACTCGACAATATCACGATGAGCGATGGCATTGCTAAAGCGGTTAAAAAAGATCCATTGGGAATTACCCTTACCGAGATGAACCATCTTGATAAAGCAATGGATGAAAGTTTTCACCTTACTTTGGAACAATTACGCGAAATCCAAAACACACTCAGTACCATTACCCACAAATAAAAATTAAAAACACTTTTTATTAGCTTTTTCGCTCTATACTATCGGTAGAAAATATCGCAAAGGATAAGTGTGAAAAAAGTAATACTATCGGTAATGTTCGCCATCAGTGTTTGGGCAGATCCCTATACGGTGGGGCAGAATGTTGCTCCTTTGGAGCTAGAAGATCAGCATGGGAATCACACAACTCTCACAGCAATGCCTAAAACGCTTATCATGGCATATGAAAAAGGGACGGGGGCCACGGTCAATGAATACCTGAATACTCAAGACAAAGAGTATTTAAACAAATACAATGCCGTGTTCATAGCAGATATCTCCCAAATGCCAGGGTTGGTTACAAAGCTGTTTGCGTTGCCAAAAATGCGCAAGTATATCCATACGGTATTGTTGATTCAAGATGAACAGCAGGGATTGCAGTTTCCGTCCAAAGAAGAAAAAATTACGGTGATGAAGTTTCAAGATAATCTCCTCACACAAGTCACCTTCATCACAACGACAGATGAACTCAAAGCTGCGATCGAGCAATGATTACCGCCCTCAAAGCACTGCGCAGAAACCGGTTTAAAACGGCACTCATCTTTATGAGCATGACCGTTTCGATCGCGGCTATTTTTTTGATCAGTGCGATTGCCGGGGGAGTGGTGAGCATGTACAGCTCTATGCTTAAAACCGATGGCGATATTATTGTCACTCAAAAAGAGATCGCGGATACTTTTTTCAGTGATATCAATAACTCCTTAAGTCTGCCGATTTCCAAACTAAACGGCGTCAAAGAAGTCCATTCTTTGATTGTAGGGGCATCTCCCGTTGATCGTCTTCCGATAGTAGCCATATACGGTGTCAGCGATAACCGATTTGACAGCTATACGCTTCAAGAAGGGAATTATCCCAAGGCAGGCGAAGTGATTTTGGGGGCTAAAATTTATGAGACACTCAAACATCCCAAAAGTATTCATGTGTCGAAAAAAGAGTACCCTGTAAGCGGTGTTTTTAAAAGCTCTATCGGATTCGAGGATGGTGGAGTGGTCATGCCGTTGAGCGATGGAGGAGAATTGTTTCATAAAAGCAGCTCTCTTTTTCTCATTAGCCTCTCTGATTTGGGCAACAGCGCTGTCGTAGTGGATCAAATCAATAGTATGGATAAAGAGATCGAGGCAAAAACAACCGATGCGTTTATCGACTCCTACAACCAGTTTAAAATTATCCAGACCAGTTCGGATGTGATTGGCGTGATGGCTTTTATGATGGGGATATTGGGAATTGTGAGCATGATGAGCATGGTGGTTAACGACCGCAAAGCGGAGTTTGGAATCATGCGCTCCATTGGGCTCTCGTCGTGGACGATTATCGGCAAACTGCTGAGTGAAACATTGATTATTGCCCTTATCTCTTTTGGGGTTGCGTGGGGGATTAGCGAGGGAATATTGGAACTTATCGAGCATGCGGATAAATTTCAAGGGTACATTAACGGAGAGATTACGATGGCGATGCTGGTCAAGGTCTTTGTTGTCACCATAGTAATGGCCCTGTTTGGAACGCTCATGCCTGCAGTGTACGCTTCACGTGTCGATCCTATGAGCTTGATATCCAAGGGGAACCAATGATTATCAAAGCTGTGGGATTGGAACATTTTTACGGCCATGAGCACGTACTGCGGGGTGTGGACATTGAGATTCATCCGGGAGAGTTTGTGGCGATTGTAGGCGAGAGCGGGAGCGGAAAAACAACCCTTTTATCGATTGTTTCCACTTTGCTTCGCCCGACAAGCGGAAGCGTTACGTATGACGGCTTGGCATTGGAGAAGATTGACAACATTAATCATTTCCGCCGTACGCACATCGGTTTCGTTTTTCAGTTTCATTATTTGATTGGGTATCTGACCCTTCGTGAAAATATTGCACTCGCAGCACTGGACACTAAAAAGAGTGATGTTCTTATGCAGCGTCTACATATCGGAGGGCTTTCAAAGCGGTACAGCGATGAGGTCTCAGGTGGAGAGCGACAGCGTGCCGCAATAGCACGCGCTCTTGTCAACAACCCCAGCGTTGTCTTTGCCGATGAGCCTACAGGCAATCTGGACACGCAAAATGCGCTGGGAGTTTATGAGCTTTTTAAAGAGTTCTCGCGCGAGGGAACCGCATTTGTCGTGGCTTCTCATGATCCCAAGATCAAAGACTTTGCAGATGTAATCATTGAAATGGAGGATGGCCGTGTTAAAAGCATTTCTCGAAGCTGAGCTACGGCTTGCATTGTTTTGGTTGGTTTTAGGGCTTTTTGCCGGATTGGTTTTTTCTTTGGAATTACTGGGGGTGGAGGGGAGCATGACGCTGCTTAACATGGAGCGGGCCCGCTCTCTTCATATTTCGCTGATGCTGTACGGGTTTGTCCCCTTGATGCTCTCACTGCTCCCGTTTTCCTTGTTTGAACAAGACGGGGTGCTTAGTAGCCGTGCCCTCAAACATCTAAAACGCTATTTTGCAGTCTGGAATATCTTTTTACTTTTTATGACGTTTGCATTGCTGTTTGGAAATCTGCGTGGTTTGCCTTTTTATGATTTTCCTTATCAGCTGAATTTCCTTCTCGCCTTTAGCGGAGTGTTTTATCTGCTCGCACTCATCGATGCGTTACGCGCTTACGAATACCGCCCTTTGTGGGTGAATGTTTCATTGGCGGTTGTCGTGATTGCTCCCATACTGCTGATCGTGTTGATGAATCCCCAATACGGCCAAGTAGAGCATACTCTCATCGGTCCGCATGGGGATAATACTCTTGGGATGAGTTTTGCTTTGATTCCCTTGTATTATTTGTTGATCAAGCTCAGTGCCCGTCAGGCGTTTGTCCCACGAGGACATATCTTGTGGATGATCCCTTTGGGCGGCTATCTCCTGTCGCTGATCATTCGAAACTTTTTTCACACGTTGAGCTACAATGAAGAGTGGTTTTTTCAGTATTTAACCTTTTTGTATGTGCCTCTTCTGTGGATATGGTGGCGTGATGCAAAATTGAGTTTCAAGAGCGACTCGTACCTCTTTTTATCCATAGTGGCATTTCTTTTTGTGGATATTGAGGGAAATCTTCTTTTCTTTCCGCAGATTCGTGAGCTGATTCACCGTAACGATTTGGTTATCGGACATGCGCATGTCGCGATGGGAATAGGGATCGCGTTTATGGCGCTTGCCATTATGCAGCGCATTCTCCCCTCTCTTTTTACCAAAGCCTACGCAATAGGCTGGACATTACTGGTATCGCTGATGGCAGGTACTCTTACTGTTGCAGGGTTGATTGAAGCGGGATGGATTGAGGGGGATGTTCAGCTGTTATGGGGCTTGCGCTCGCTTTTTGGGCTCATGCTGATCCTGATGATAGGACATATGGCCCTCAAAGATCTCTCTATCTGTGAGCGTACGCTTATGGGGTGGTACCATCTGATTGGATTTTTGAGCGATTTTGGCGGAGGGATGCTTTTGATTCTGTCGGGAGCACTTCTCTTCCCGGCATTGGGCTTTGGCTTTAGCGGTACATATGAGTACGTCGTGTTTGCTTTTATGATGGGGACAGGGCTGGTACATTGGTTTGGTCTTAGTGGTGATGCTATGAACATGGCGGGTGTCAGCGCTGCAATCCGCTTGATGGTTTCAGCCACTTTTGGCGCTTTGTACATGGCGGAGATATTGGATGAAATCGCGTTGATAGTGGCGCTTTATGATGCTGCATATGCGATGATTTATATTTTGTGGCTCAAAGAGAGAGCATGAATCTTTTGGTGATCGTATTAGCCTCCCAGCTTCTCTATTACCTTTTGATTGTCCAAACGGGTGTGGTAGGAGCATTTGATTCTCATATACACGATATTTTTCCCCTTCCTATTGGCGGGATAATAGGAAGTTTACTTAGTGCCTATTGGCGTCATGATAATCTGCGCCAAGAGCTATTTTTTATGTTTGCGATTCAAATTATCGTTTCATGGTATTATCCCAATTATTCATTGGGATTGTTGTTGGTGCTTGGGTTTATAGTGGGATACACAACCCCTCTGCTATTGCATATCTTTAAATCTCAAAGTCGTCTTGGGCTTGCTTTGGGAATGGCGATTTCATACGCGATCGGTACGGCACTGTATGACTATCCTTTTGCACAGAGAGGAACTATTGCAGTTGCACTGCCGATGATTTCAATCATTGCTCTGTATTTTTCTTATGTTCAAAAAACTTCAGCTTTTGAGACAGAAGTATTTCCTGTATCAGTGGTCATTTCGATGATGTTATGGATTTTTGCCGATTCGGCACTGTTTGAGACGTTGAGCCGGTCACACACTTTAGATGTATGGAGTCACTTTACTGCGCTGGTTATAACAGCTCATCTTGTTGGTGTTTATTTAGCATACCGGTTTAAAAAATCGCTACGGGAGAGCCATTGGACTATTTTTGGGTTATTTGTAGCAAGCTACGGTATGTATTATACAGGCAATGCAGTAGGACTGGCTATTGTTTACCCGATTGCGATTTCGTATTATAATGTACTGTTGTTCTCTAAGCTCATCAGGATGCATAATATACGTTTAATCGGGGTAAGTATGGTGGGTGTTGGATGGGTTGCCACATCGGTTGCCAATCTGATTGCATTGGAGCAGATGCTGTGGATCGCTGTAATCATTTTAGCAGGTGGCGGGATAGTGTTGTCATTTACAAAACAAGGGGTACGATCATGAGAAAAATAAGTTTGTTGGCCATAATGGCATGTGGTTTTTTATACGCGGGGCCGTTGAGCTTCGAATCGGGATCGATCAAAGCGCATACAGAAGTTTTTGGGGATTCGAGCATCGATCCTACTGCTAAAAAAGCTGTTTCTCGTCTCTGGATGGAGGAAGCCGCAACAACATTACGCGGCACAATTGAAATAAGTATGGCGGATTTAATCAGCGATAACAAAAAACGCGATACCAATATGCAAGAAACGTTGGAATCGGATACGTTTCCCAAAGCTGTTTTTGAGATTAAAGAAGTTTCAGTCAAGGGAGGAAACAATTATCTTCTTAAAGGGACGATGAACTTGCATGGCGTTACGAAACCTATGAGCTTCGAGGGCACAATTGGGCAAGAAGGCTCAAAGGTCAGTATCAAAGCTTCCAGTATGATGAAGATGTCTGATTTTGGGATAAAACCGCCAAAGATGGTATTTTTAACGGTGCGTGATCAGGTTGATTTATCGGTAGACGTATTGCTAAAGCGATAAACTTCCCCAATTTTCAAAATATAACTTTCGAGATGTGAAGTATCTTGCGCCACACATTCTTTGAACCATTCCAGTGGTTCATCTAGAGGTTCATCAGAGAGATCAAATGTGCCGTAGTGAATCGGGATAAGTGTTTGCGCCCCCAAATCGATGGCAGCTTGCAATGCTTGGGGTGGATTAATGTGATTGTGGCTCATGATCCATTCAGGTTTATAGGCGCCAATGGGTAAAAATGCTTCATCTATCTCAAATCGCTCCCCGATAGCTTTAAAATGATCCCCCATAGCACTGTCACCGCTATGATAGAGAGTGTGTTCTTCGTTTTGTATCACATACCCGCCCCATAACGCTTTGTTGGTGTCAAAGAGGGTTCGTTTGCTCCAATGCTTTGCAGGTGTCAGGGTGATAAACAGTCCCCCAACCATCAACGATTCCCACCACTCCATCTCGAAACACTGCTCTCTGTCAATTATCCCTTTCATGTAGCGCCAAAATCCTGCGGGAGCGACGATGATGAGGTCTGGATTTTGTGAAAGTAAAAATTTTACAGAGGCTTTATCGTAGTGGTCGTAGTGTGCATGGGTTATGAGGACGATGTCTGCCCGTAGTTGTTCCTTGGGCAGCGGGAGCGCAGTGAAACGCCGATGCATCGGTATATTCCCCAAAACAGGATCAATGGCAACAGTGGTCTCTCCCAGCCGCAGCCACAGTGTCGCATGGCCTATCCACATCGCGTATTCACCTTGTGGCAGGTGTGAATGGGTTTGAACACTCAACGCTTCTTTTTTGGGAATTTTTTTGGATAGGTATTTAGAAAACTGCCAACGAAGAATTTTGAGAAAAGGTATTTTTGGAGAAGTCATTTCTTTGGTCATAAAAAGCCAATCCGATAATAATGTATAAACTGATAGAAACACCATTATAGTACAAGAAAGCAATTATTTGAGTTAGGATAGTAACGAAGGATTTTGAGTAAGTGTCTTGTGAAGCGTTACAGGGGTAGGGTTGACTATATACATCAATTGATGTACAATAATAAAAAAGAGGAGGATATTATGACTGGAACTGCTATGACTGTCCGTATTGATCCTGACATCAAAAATAAAGCTGCGGAGTACCTCAAACAGATGGGTTTGACTACCAGTGAAGCTACACGATTATTTTTACACAGTGTGGTACTTCACAAGGGGCTGCCCTTTGAAATTCGTCTTCCAAATGAGGAAACTACAATGGCGATTAAAGAAGTCAAAGAGGGTAAAAATACCATCAAGCATACTTCTACAAAAGAGCTATTTGACGATTTAGGATTGTAATGTACGCTCCTGAGTATCATCGCTTTTTTAAAAAAGACATTGAGCGAGAAAAGAAAAGTGGTAAATTCTCGACTGAGGATTTTACCCTCCTTAAAGAGATCATGACCGCATTACTTCACGAAGACGAATTACATGAAAAGCACAAGAATCATCCCCTAAAAGGGGAATGGACTGGTACTCACGAATGTCATATAAAAAATGATTGGCTCTTGGTGTATCAGCTAAGTGACGATGGTAGTACCCTGACATTTGTTCGACTTGGATCACACGCACAGATTTTTAAAAAATTTAAATAATAGAACGGAAAAATACTCGGCTATAAAAATAACGTTGTTGCACTTGATTGTTGAATGGGCGTATTTTGATTGAGTAAATAGGGGGGATTTATATATGATGGCGGGCCACCAAGGATTTGAACCTTGGGAGGTTTAACCCTCGCCGGTTTTCAAGACCGGTGCATTCGACCACTCTGCCAGTGACCCGCATAAAAATGAGTATATTTTACAATTTGGAGGTGGCACCCGGATTCGAACCGGGGGTCAAGGTTTTGCAAACCAGCGCCTTACCACTTGGCCATGCCACCACCCATGTAATGGTGCCCGGAGCCGGACTTGAACCGGCACAGTGTTACCACCGAGGGATTTTAAGTCCCTTGCGTCTACCGATTTCGCCATCCGGGCAACGATAACGAAAAAATACCTCAGTTAAGACATCAAAGGTTGATATTTCAACTGAGGTATATGGAGCGGGAAACGAGGTTCGAACTCGCGACCCCGACCTTGGCAAGGTCGTGCTCTACCACTGAGCTATTCCCGCATACTTTTCGTGGAGTGGAAGTATAGCAACTTTTTGGTAGTCTGTAAAGAGTATTTCTTAATTTTGTATTTTTATGCGTAATTGAAAGTTTTTGAGAGTTCCTCTTGGCTATAATCCTCCTAATTTAATGTATTAATTTATCCAAAGGATTTTCATGCGCAGTGATACCATCAAAAAAGGGTTTGATAAGACTCCCCACCGAAGTTTACTACGGGCAACAGGGCTTAAAGACGAAGATTTCGATAAACCGTTCATCGGTGTTGCGAACTCTCATATTGATATTATTCCGGGACACTTCTTCCTACAAGAGTACGGCCGTATCGTCAAAGAAGCGATTCGAGAGGCAGGGGGAGTTCCATTTGAATTTAATACGATTGGCGTGGATGACGGTATTGCGATGGGTCATGATGGGATGTTGTATTCACTTCCATCTCGTGAGCTAATTGCAGATTCTATTGAAACGGTGATGAATGCACATAAACTTGATGCGATGATTTGTATTCCTAACTGCGACAAGATTGTTCCGGGGATGCTTATGGGTGCATTGCGTGTTAATGTTCCTACTATCTTCATTTCCGGTGGGCCTATGAAGGCCGGTCATAAAAAAGACGGTACTCCAATCGATTTGGCAACGGCTTTTGAAGCAGTCGGGCAACATGCTGAAGGTAAAATGACAGATGAAGAGCTTAAAGAGATAGAGTGTGAAGCGTGTCCG
Organism: Sulfuricurvum sp.; assembly: GCA_030693335.1. GTDB lineage: Bacteria > Campylobacterota > Campylobacteria > Campylobacterales > Sulfurimonadaceae > Sulfuricurvum. The sequence continues at coordinate 71,604 of JAUYAU010000003.1, read as the reverse complement.
AGCGGTGGGTCATGTTCGGGCATGTTTACAGCAAATTCTATGAATACGTTGTGTGAAGCTATGGGTGTTGCACTACCGGGTAACGGTACTGTTTTAGCTATGACTCCTGAACGTATTGAAATGGTGAAAGTAGCGGCAAAGCGTATTGTTGAAATTGCCAAGATGGAAGATCCCAGCAAATACAATATGAAAAATATACTCAATCATAAAGCGATTAATAATGCTTTTGTTATTGATATGGCTATGGGTGGATCATCAAATACGGTTTTACACCTTTTAGCGATTGCCAAAGAAGCAGATGTTGATTTTGACATCGCAGATATCAATAAGATCGGGGATAAAGTTGCTCATATTGCTAAGATCTCACCATCGCTTTCTACGGTACATATGGAAGATGTTAATAATGCCGGTGGTGTTAACGCCGTTATGAAGGAAGTAAGCCGTCGAGAAGGTAATGTTTTAGATACATCGGCTCTTATGATTACAGGTGAGACTTTAGCCCAGCGTATTAAAGATGCCGTCATTTTGGATGAGAATATCATTCACACAAATGAAAATGCGTTCTCTCCGGTAGGTGGATTATCGGTTTTATTTGGTAACCTTGCAGAAGAAGGTGCTGTTGTTAAAACTGCCGGTATTGCAAAAGGTATGCGTCAATTTAAAGGTAAGGCTATTTGCTTTAACTCTCAAGATGAAGCGATCAAAGGGATTATGGGACATAAAGTAAAAGCGGGCGATGTTGTTGTTATCCGTTATGAAGGTCCTAAAGGTGGTCCGGGTATGCAAGAGATGCTTGCACCTACATCATTGATTATGGGTATGGGTCTGGGTGAATCAGTTGCCCTTATTACCGATGGACGTTTTTCTGGAGCTACACGTGGTGCCTCTATCGGGCATGTGAGTCCTGAAGCTGCTGAGGGCGGTATGATTGGACTCATTGAAGATGGTGATGAGATCGAGATCGATGTTGATTCTCATTTGCTTCAGTTAAATGTTTCTTATGAGAATCTTGAAAGACGCAGACACAACTTTAAACCGTATAAAAAAGAGATTACTTCTAAGTGGTTAAAACGTTATGCCCTTTTAGTATCAAACGCTTCCAATGGTGCCGTGCTCAAAACCGAACTGTAAGTATAAGCTTACAGGTTTGACGTATCCGGAGTAAACTCAGGAACGATGTTTTTGAGGTTTGCTACAGGGTCCGTGGCTTCCAGCAGGGATTGAATATCAGCATTGAGCTGCTGAATTGGATAGTGGGTTGAGCCTGCTATCATGATGGATGCATACGATGTTTTTTGCTCACTGTCATCTATTAAAAGTTCTTCATACAGCTTCTCACCTGGGCGCAGACCGCTCATTACGATCTCAATTTCTTCTTTCGCATAAAGCTTGATCATCGTACGCGCCAAATCGACAATTTTAACAGGCTCTCCCATATCCAGTATAAAGAGCTCTTTACCTTTTGCAATGGCCGCCGCTTGAAGTACGAGTTGACATGCTTCACTGATAAGCATAAAATAGCGGGTGATATCAGGATGGGTGAGGGTAATGGGTCCGCCTGATTCAATCTGTGATTTAAATTTTGGGATAACACTGCCGCTGGAGCCCAATACATTCCCAAAACGCACTGCTGCGATTTCAGAGTTTTTGGAATCGACATTTTGAGCATAAAGCTCCACGATGCGTTTGGTGGTTCCCATAACATTCGTAGGACGTACCGCTTTATCCGTAGAGATGATAACAATCTTAGGGACATTATACGCAATGGCGCTGTCGATGACGTTACAGCTTCCCTGAACGTTGTTCATGATAGCGGACTGGATATTGGCTTCGCACAGCGGAACGTGCTTGTAAGCAGCTGCATGGATTACTATGTCAGGTTTTTTAGTCTCCATGATGGCATCCAAAGCAGCACGATTCAAAATATTGCACAAGCGAAGAGTAGCTTCGGGAAGTTTTTCCCCAATTTGGTAGAGATTGTATTCGCTATGATCGATCAAAATTAGCTTTTTAGCCCCAAAACGGTCACATTGCAGTGCTATTTCGCTTCCAATACTTCCCCCCGCACCTGTAATCAGAACGGTTTTGTTTTGAATGAATGAGGAGATAGCAGATTTGTCAAGATCTTGCGGGTGGCGGGCCAAGAGGTCTTCGATGGAAAATTGCTTCAGCGATGTGGTATTATTTTCAAGAATCACCGAACGCTGTATGTCATGTATGTTGTACGAGCTCAGTTGATTAAGAAGACTTTTAAGCGCATCTTGCGGGAGATCAATCGTGATGGCAACGCTTTGTATTTCATACGTTTTACACAGTCGTTCGAGTTGCTGGGGAGGATATATCTTGACTGCATCCATGTATGATCCACATAAGTTGAAAGTCGAGGGTTCCCACGCAATGATGGCTTGTATGGAATAGGGGATATCTCCATTTTTGGCACTTTTGATCAAAGCTACGGCTTTGTGATTAGCCCCGATAATAATCATAGGCTTAGTGGAGATTTTGGATTGTTGTTCTGATATCAGACGCTTTGAGAGACGTAATGCTCCAACCAAAAATAGAGATAGGACAAAATCAATCGCAATGATACTTCTAGGTAGAGGTGAAAAGAGTTCTGAATAGGATAAAAAGATGAGTAAAAAAAGTCCTGTTGCTAGAATATGTGCCAGTATGATTTGCTGAGCATTATGAAGACTGAAATAGCGCCACGTCAGATGATAGACACCGAAAATATAGAGACTTCCCCATTTTAAAAGGGTTAATGTAAAAAAGGTGAGATAAAAATGATGCATAAATTCGGTAGGAACCGAAAAGTCAAATCGCAAAGCGTATGCAAAGTGCAGTGATACGAAGAATAAAACAAAATCAGCTCCCAAAAAGAAAACTAACCTTTTGGTAAAACTGGGTGCGAACAAACCTCTTTTTTCTTGCATGCGTTAAATTTTGAGTTTGAATATTTTGGTCATAGGGCTCATGATGACCGGTTGAAACAAATTCTTATCATAGTTTTCAAAGACAAACATCTGAATGTATTGGGATTGTAAATAATAATCGTCAAGAACCAAAAACTGTCCGTAGCTCGCCATGTAAATGACACTTAATCCCTCAGATGCAAAATTTTGCTGGTTCACTTGAACTTTTTGATCTTTATCGTAGCCTACTTGGTAAAAAGATTTAATCGGCAAGCTCTGCATTCCGATTTTGAGAGTGCTGGATGCTTTTACGATAGAGAGCCCTTGCCCCAGTTCAATCGTTTGGCCTGTGTCTTGAACGGATCGTGTGGAGTAAAAAAACGGCTGTTGAGGCTGACTTTTACCTGTGAGATCCAGATTACTAAAGAGCGCAACCGTAGGAAAGATTTCCATCATACGCAACGGCAAGTACAAATAAACATCACGGGTTTTTTGCGGCAGCTTATATTCTGGGAGGGCAAGAGTGGTGATAAAATCATTAGGATCTCTAACTCCCTCTTTTTCCATCATGTATTCAAAATCATTTTTTGTTTTGTTGGTTTCGCTAAACCCTTTTTCCGTATATTCAGTATAAAGCCGCATCATGTGTGCTGCTGAAGTAGAATCTTTGGCAGTCAATACAAATGAAGCAGGATAGTTTACATCTCCTGAATGCTTTCCTCCATCTATCCATGTCTTGATATCGCTGTAGTAGCGAATCGGATAGCCATAATCCCACCACGCAACCACATAATCTTCAGCAGAAGCTATTTTACCCAGCTGATGCAGTGCTTCTACTTCCCCCGTAGTCATAACGGTTGGCATCATGTATTCTTTTATGTGACGGTAATTAGGGTAAAGAATCGCTACTGTCAATAACAGCATTGAAACATATCGTACGGCTTTGATTTGAATAAATTGAGAGAGGTACACAATCAGGTAAGCAATACCGATTGCCATGACAGGTACGGCATAGATGGTAAAACGTAATCCAGATGACATGGCAAGAAAGCCAAGCCCTGCGAGAGGAAGTGTGACGAGCAAAGGGCGGTAGGCGATGATCGCCATAACATAACCGATACAGGCCAATACAAAAGTGATAACATGTCCACTGATGCGTTCAGCGAAAAGCGTAAATGGGATATGCCCAGCTTCTCTGACCGTTGACATTACATTGTAGTAATTTAAAACAGCTGTTTGTAAAGTGTTTTCTGTGGTGTCTCTAAAGACATATCCTTTGAGTAATGCCCATATTGGATCAACGCCGCCCGTGAAGAAATATATTCCCATGATACCCGCGAAGAGAGGCCAAAAGAATTTGAGAGAGAGTTCATTGCGAAAGTGAAAAAAAGCAAATACGACTAATGCCAAGCTTATTTTACTGATAAGAGGTATTGCTAAAATACCGATGAGGATAAAAAGGGCAATTTTATAGATATAAATGTTTTTACGATCAAACGCCAGAGCATAACCTATAATTATCATAAAAAGAGCCGTATCTAACGCATAGGCTTGCGGATACCACCATTGATACAAAGCAATAGAGATGGTAATGGGAATAAGATAGCGGTTACGCTGATGGGTTAGTGCGAGAATGAGAGAGTACACTTCCAAAACAGGCAAAACAATGTTGAGCATATCGGTATCGTAATAGCCCGTCATGGTGCGATTGTAGTAACTGTGGGCAATGGAGCCTATGAGCGCTGCGATAAAGCCCATGGTTGTTTGATTTAGAGATCTTCCAATCAAAATTAGGGGTATAACAATAAGGGAACCAATGAAAGAAGGCATATAGAGAATTAATGTTTCAAAACTGACGGGTATTATTTGTGAGAGTAAAGCGGTAATTTTTGACATGGCGCTATCAACGGGAGACAAATCATGTTCTTCATGATGTCCCTGTAGGATATCGCGTGCTCCTTCGGCAAATGAGTAGCCATCATTATTGCTAATCATGAGCTCATTGTTCCAGTGAAACTGGGGGACAGAACTTACTTCATTGACCCAAATAAAACGCATTGATATAGAGAAAAGATAAGCTATGGCCATAAGAATGAGTATTGTACGTAAAGAGGTGTGTTCTTCTTGCAGTTTTAGCATAGGATTTGTTGCTCCGTGTTTTAGTGGGTGTATTTTAGCCAAATGGTGTGAGTTTATCAATGCGAAGAGTATTAGTGAGTGATTCCATCTTTGCGCAATACTTTTAAAAATGTTAAAAAAATAATTTTGAGATCAAACCAAAAAGATTGAAGATGCATATATTCAACATCGAGAGCTACTTTTTGGGGTATGGGTAGTTCATCTCGACCATTGATCTGAGCCCATCCGGTTAATCCTGGCGTGAGGGTATGTACTCCGGCAATAGTGCGCTGCTCGATTAAATCATCTTGGTTAAACAATGCAGGACGTGGCCCCACAAAGCTCATGTCTCCCTTGAGAATATTCCACAGTTGCGGTAACTCATCCAAGCTGCTTTTTCGCAAAAATGATCCGATAGGCGTCAGTAAGCTTTTAGGATCACTTAACAGATGAGTTGCAACGGCGGGAGTACCGACTTTCATACTGCGAAATTTTGGCATTTGAAATAAAACATTATTTTTTCCGATACGGCTAGACCAATAGAGGATGGGACCTTTAGAAGTGAGACGTACCATTAGTGCCACAAGCACAAATGGAATTAACAGTATTACAGTTGCAATTATTGCCAATAGGATGTCAAAAGAGCGTTTAAGTGTCATTTGAGGTCACCTTTGATCATATGTTTGATTCCTTCTTGTACAGTGTACGGATTATTAAATTGAAGTCGCTGTTTGGTTAGTGTATTGTCGACGATTAGATTGCCGAATAAGCGCTGATGAAATGTTGGTTTGAGGTGTTTCAGTAGATTCTCAAAGAAAGGGATATCAACGAGATAGCATTCTTTTTCCAAGGCGGATGTGATTTCACGGATGAATTGGGTTGTCGAGAGAGATGTGTCATCGCATGCCAAAAAAATTCCACTTGCCCGTTGTTCGAATATGCTTTCTATCAAGGCACATAAATTTCCGATATAAACCATACTGCGTTGATTGTTGGTGTTTCCAAATGGCAAAACAGGTACTTTTTGAATCAGATTGATGAGATTTCTGATATTTGCCTTGACTCCTACGCCATAGACGATCGGTGTTCTGATGATGGACACTGTGAAATATTCATCTTCGAGTGCTTGTAGCGCTTGTTCGGCATGCAGTTTGCTCATTCCGTAATCGTCTCTCGGATGGCAGGGTGTCGTTTCTGTATAGATGGTGTCACTCTCTTCGCCATAGACTTTTACGGTGCTCATAAAAATAAACTGTTTTACGCCGCTTTGTTTAGCTTTTTTAGCCAGTTCGAGTGTTTTAGTGACATTAATTTCTTGATATTGTTTTGGATCGGCACCGTTCATCTGATGCACGAGCGCGGCGAGATGAAGAACCGCATCGCAGCCGGATAGATCTAAAGTAGTAATGTCGCCGTTGTGAAATGAAAAGGGAATGGTTTCGTGGGCAGTACTCTTTTTTATAAAATAACTGCCAATAAAGCCTGTAGCACCGGTAATAACTAACCTTCTTTTATCAGTTGATAATGTAATTTGCACTGTAAGATCCTTTACTTAACTGATATTCGTGTTACTTTAGAAACATCTCATAGGCAGAAAGCATTTCTTTGGTAATGAGTTGACTTTCGAAGAGTTCCAATGCACGTTTGCGAGATGCTTTTCCCATTTCACGGCATAAATCCTGGTTATTAATCAATCTTAACAATACTTGCGTCAGAGAAGCGGTGTCGCCGGCGGTAAACAATACACCGGTCGTCCCATCATCTACGGCATCGGTAATGCCGTAGATGCACGAAGCTACGGTGGGAATTTCACATGCGGCAGCTTCGATGATGGTCATACCAAATCCTTCGCGGTAGCTGGGAAGGCAGAAAATATCGGCTGCCGCCATATAGTGTTCTGGGGTAGATGAAAAAGGGATATAGTGCAAATGGCCGGTATGAGGACGGCATATCTCTTGAATTTGATTAAAAGAGACGTCTTCTTCAGTACCTACCAATAAAAGCACTGCACGGGGACAATTATTTGCAATTATCTCAAAAGCAGTCGCTAAATCAAGTATCCCCTTGTCGCGGTTGAGCCTTCCGACATATAAAATGACTTTGGAATCGTGCGCAATTTCTAATTCATTGCGTATCTTTTCTCGTATGTGCGCATTAGGGACGAAACGTTGGGTGTCTACTCCGCAAATTGAACCTGCTCCTATAACGGTTGTTTTTTCTTTTGAAAGTACGTTTTCATTGACTAAAAAATCTCGTTGTGACGGACTGTCGATAAACACACAGGTTGCAAAATTTCCGATCAGCGTGTCGAACCATTTCAGCAAAAAGCGTTTGATTCCATACTTCGTGACCCAAACCTGTCCGGTAAAGGTATGAATGCGCACCGGGATACGTGCCAGCCATGCTCCCAGCATTGAAAGTATTCCGGTTTTCGGCATGATGGAGTGGACGATATCAAATTTCTCACGGCGAAACAGGCTGAACAGCCGGAACAGTATCATCATATCATTCCACAAAGAGGGGTTTCGGGTTATTGGAAGGAAAATAATATGCGCATTGAGCCCCTCAAGCAAATATTTGTCGGTTTCATTGCAAATGACCGTGACATCATATTTCTCTGCGGCAGCTTGGATATGAACACGCAAAAAGCTATGAACTACAGCAGGGATGGTTGCGACATAGCAAATCTTTTTCATTGTGTTTGAATCATCTTTTGTTCCCAAGCTAAACCTGTCCGACAAATAAGAGACAAGTCATTATATTTTGGAATCCACGGTAGCGTATCTAATATTTTTTTATTGTTTGCTATTAACTGTGATGGATCACCTTCTCGGGGTAACCCTTCTTCAACGCTGAAGTCGATATTCGATACTTTCTTCATTGTATTAATTACTTCGGTGACACTATACCCACGACCGTAGCCACAGTTGAATATGTCGCTTTTTCCTCCACTCTTGAGGTATTCAAGTGACGCTAGATGAGCGGAAGCTAAATCTTCAATATGGATATAGTCGCGGATGCATGTTCCATCGGACGTTGGATAATTTTTACCAAATATGTACATTTTTTCGCGTTTTTTGGCGGCACATTCCGCAGCGATTTTGATGAGATGAGTAGCATTAGGAAAACTTTGGCCGATTTTATTATCTATACTTGCTCCAGCGACATTAAAATATCGGAGGATTACGAATTTTAACTCTGGATGAGCAGCAGCGGTGTCTCCCAGTACTGTTTCGCTCATCAGTTTGCTCATTCCATACGGATTGATCGGTTTGGTTGGAGTGGTTTCGCTTACACTTGGCGCGTCTGGTTCTCCGTATACTGCCGCAGTTGACGAGAAAATAAATTGTTTTATACCATATTTCTCGGCACATTGAATCAAATGGGTTGTATTGACGGTATTGTTTAAATAGTACTTGAGTGGATTTTCAACTGATTCTGATACGACGATAGAGGCTGCAAAATGGATGATTGCATCAAAATGGTTAGAGATAAAAATATTTTCAATTGCACTAAAATCACTCAAATCAGCCTTGTGAAAGTAAAATGTGCGATTAAACTCCTGTGCAATTTGTTCTAAGGTGTTGATAGTTGAGTAGTCTCCCGTCGATAGATTATCAATAATTGTAATTTTATAGTCTGTAGTTTCAAGAAGTGCTTTGACAACATGGCTGCCGATATAGCCAGCTCCTCCGGTAATTAGGATATTCATTTCTTTAGTATTTCCTTGTTGTATTCGGATAAAAAATATTCCTTCATGCTCATACTTTTACATTTCCTAAGATTTTACAGTACATTCGTTGAAGTTTATTGAGAATAAGTCTTGGATTAAAAATTATGGAGAGGCTGAAATAGTATATTTTCTTTATGTTTTGATGTTTGAAAGAGGCTATTGTGGCTTTTGAATACCACTGATTACTCAGTATGTTGGCAAAAGATAAAGTAGAAGCAGGGGTAATATTTAATCCATTATGTATAAATGTAAAGTCATTATTACGCAGAGCGTTTAAAAAAGTGCAATATACTTTTGTGACGTTTTCGATGATTAATGAGCGTTTGCTGTTGGTTATGCTCGTTGTGTCGATGACATAGTGGGTTAAAGGTTCATCAATATTGACAAGTTTCCCCAGTCTACTGTATCGGTACCACATTTCTAAATCTTCACAGTAAAGGGCATTTGGATTGTAGCGTAGTGATGATTTTCGGAACATGGCACTAGGATGAGCAAAAGGATTTTTTGCCTTGAGTAGCCAAGAAACAATCTCGTTATGAGATTTTGGATAGGTGTAGTGCCCGAGTAGGTTGTACTGCTCATCAACGAGTTCTATGGAAGTTCCACATAGATAGAGTTCAGGATCCGCTTCAAATAGCTCTGCTTGGCGTTGAAGTTTTTGCGGTTCCCACCAGTCTCCAACATCGATACGCGCGATTAAAGAAGCTTCAGCAATATCTAAGCCCTTGTTTAGTGATGCAATCAATCCAATATTGACTTCATTGTCAATAATATGGATGCGTGCGTCTATCTGTTCCCATGATTTTAGTAATTCGAGTGTTTCTGAGAGTTCATCGTCTTTAATGATAATAAATTCGAAGTTAGTGTGTGTTTGATTGAGAACAGATTGGATGGTTATTTCAAGATCAGGGGCTGACGGCTTATAGGCGCTCATGATAATAGATATTGTCTGCATTGTTATAGTAACTTTGAATTTTGAATTTTAAGGATAGTTGATTCAAGAGATTTTGTAATTGATTGCCAATTATAATAATGCTTTGTTGATTCTAGCCCATCAGCGGAAAGCTGTGAATAATAGGTCGAATCATTTAGTAATGCATCGATGGACAATGCCATGTCGTGTTCATTCTTTAGAACTAAACCACCTGCTAGTTCTTTAACGTTTCCAACCTCAGTACATATCCACGGCGTCCCTGTTGCCATAGCCTCCAGAATGACAATAGGAAATGCTTCTAGTTTACTGCCATGTAAAAATAGAGATGCGTGAGTGAGATAATTGATCGTCTCTTCGCGCGACAATGTATCATAAAAGAATACCTCCCGCTCGCCATATTTGGCATCCAAACTTTGTTTCAAAGATTTTAGTGTATTAAGGTATCCATGAAGTTGTGATGAACCAATAAAGATTAATGCCGCTTTGTTGGATGAGAGGTAAAATGCTTTTAATATTAACTCTTGATTTTTCATAGGAAAAAAATTGGATATTGATAGTAAGAATGGGTTTTCAGGTAACCTTTTTGGTTCGGATGCAATGATCTGATGGGGGACACCATTGGGGAGGATTTCATAGTTACCAAAATGGTATTTTTGAAAATAAGGAATTTCAGATGCTAAAGAACTGAGAATAAGAACCATATCATAATTATTTAGATAGTGAATCAGGGAACGGTAATAAAACTTTGCCTTTAGATTGGCCCACGGATTTCTGGATTTTGACTGAAATAATGGAAATCCATGGGAATGAAGGATTTTGATCGCTTTGATTTTAGAGAGATGGGGGAACAATAAATCAGAATTCCATGTTTGAACGCATTCGTTGATAATAACATCTACATCGGATGATAGCACATAACTCACGTACGCTTTTTTTTCTCCCTTGTAGTATCTTCCAAATCCACCCTCAATTTTAAATTCTTTTATGGTTACGCCATTATGGCTTGAGTAGTTCCTATTTTTACAAGAAGTTGCCACAGTAACGGTATGCCCATTTTTAATCAACTCTTCAGCGACAGAAGTGACAACGGTAGAAACTCCTGAAAGAATGGGGAAATATTGTTCTGTTGTTATTAATATTTTCATTTTTTTAGTACTTGTTATTAATATTAGTTAAGTTGTTTTTACTATTCAATTTACAACCTTAACCAGTCTTCTGGAACAATGTCTGATGTTTGAATCTGCATTTTAGGGTGTTTGAACCAAATTTTAGGAGCAATGATAATCTTATGATTATTAGTGTTTAACCAAGCTCCCCACCAGCTAAAACTACTGTTCGCGATAATATTATGTTGACATAAACTCATCAGGTAAATATCTTCATGAGGAATACGTGAAGAATCGTTTTCGATGTAGGTGCAATTTTTCACCAATAGATTATTTTTCACCCATTCAATGTCATCAGAAAATATAAAAAAGTGGATATTGTCAAATTTAGAATCTAATAAAGTTATAGATTGCTGGTAATACGCTAAACTGCAGGTGCCATGCGTATTATTCGCATGTGCATTGCTGACATAATCACCTCGCCGTATATGAATCGAAGCTGAGTTGATTGATCCTTGTACTTTTTCTTTGATCGATTCAGAGTACAGGGACAATGGAGTCGTAAGCGTAAAATCTTGGATAATATCCGCTCGTATCTCTTTAAAATATTTTTCGCTTTGAAAATAGCCATGTATATATGTGCTGTCGGGAGGAGATAATAAATCATTTTGAAAACGCAACGTTTTCTCTTCTAGAATTTTTTTATTGGGTATCTTCAATTTTCGTTTGAGCTTTGTAAAAAAATTCATTTTGCAGGGGGCTACTTCCTCTTTGGAAGCGATAGGAATACTAATATCGTAATGGTCTAAACCAAAACCACCGTGAAGATGATATGTTTCAAAAGCACTAATATCAAGCTTAATATCGTAACCGTGATTGAAAAGAGCTTTTGCAAATGCATACTGAAACATTTGATTGCCAAGCCCACCGATTAATTGTAAAATTATCAAATTAATATCCTTTTTGTAGTAATCAAAGAAAATTATCATCTTTTTTATTTTTGTTACACGGTAGAAATAATTTAATAATTGCTTTTAAAAATTGAGATGAAAAAATATTTTTTATACATAAAGAAGGTAATAGATATTGCTTTATAGCTACATATTTATAGCAACGTGATGTATTGTTAAACCATCGTAAATTCCATTTGCAGAGCGCATATGCATATGAAGGTTCATTTTTATAGAGATCAATTGTTTTTCGTTCAGCTTCCTGCATTTTTAGCAAATTACTGGATAAATGATTGTTGTGGATGCGATAATAGCTTAAAAATTCATCCACAAATCCAATTTCATGGTGCTTGGCTATTTGTAGCCATAATGGAAAATCGTCCATATATCCATCTTTAAAATTTAGGGTTAAATATACATTACGTTTAAGAAGAGTTGTAAGACCATTGATTGAAAATTTGGCACTTAATAAATCATAAAAAATTCTCCCACCTTTATAAGCTTCATCAATGTATTTCATGATAGATCCATTGCCATCGATTAAGATGATTTTTGAATAAACCATAGAATAATTTGAATATTTATGTAAATAATTAAATAGTTTTTCAATTTTTGTAGGTTCATACAAATCATCGGATGAGAATAAGCTTATGTATTCACCTGTTACAATCATTTGGAATTGTTGTTGACATTTTATTTGCCCTTGATTATGTTGTAGAAAAAGTTTAAAATGATACTGATTTTGTAATTTTTTAAGTATTTTTGGCGTATTATCAGTAGAGCCATCATCTATAACAATTAGCTCTATATTAGGGTATGTTTGATTGATTACACTCATGACAGCTTCTTCCACATATTGTTCATGATTATAAGCAGGCATGATGACACTGACTAATGGAAATTTATCGTCCAAACAAAACACCTCTGAAAATAAATAATAAAAATAATAAACTCAATAGTGAATTGTACATAAATGCGTATGTAACTCCCGTTAATCCAAAATGGTTGATTAGAAAATAGGACAAGATAAAAAAAGATCCATTAAAGACAATCTCACTAAAAATATACATTTTAGTCATCGCTTTTGCGAGCATTAAATATCCTAATAGCCATCCAGCCATCTTGATAACATCACCGATGAGCTGAAATGCGAATAACTCAGACATTGGCAAAAAATCTTTGGTAAAAATAAGCAGAATAATAAAGTCTCTAAATAAATAAATACCTACAGCGATCACAAGCGTTATTGGGATAATTAATTTGTATCCTTGCAAAATTTCAATTCGCAATTTTTCAGGATGATATTGTAATTCGGATAATTTTGGTAAAAAATAAATTGATAGTGTTGAAATAATTACCATGAGATAAATTTCGGATATTCTCCATACTCCTTGCCAATATCCGGCTTCTGTCCATGATAATGTTTCGCCTATGTGATTACGGATTAATATAAGGGTGGTTGGGCCTACGATGGCAGATGTTATTCCCATTAGAGCAAATTTATAAACATTACTCAAATGTTTTTTATCAGTATTTTGTGTGAAATGAGACCATTTGAACCAACTCTTTTGACGTAAAAACCATACGGTTGCTCCAAATATCAATGATTGGTTAATCGCCATACCCAAAAGGGCACCGTATAGATTGTAATGATAAATTAAAAAACCAGTAGAAACGAGGGAAATGACGGCACCAAGAATTTGGAGCGGGAGAAGTGTCATGATCTCCTTGAGTCCATTTAACACAGCGAATAAAAAACTATTTAAGACAAAAAGAAAAAGATTTAGTGCAAAAATTAAAAAAATAGATTTGTAAGTAGTATTTTGAAATAAAAATAGAGATAAATAAGAGTGGAAAAATACAATTAAAATTGAAAGCAAAACAGTTACAATCAACGAAAATCGTATAGCTGTACTCCAATAGGAATACATTTCTTCTTTATCAGAATTATATTGAGATGTATATTTTACAACACCAGATTCGATTGTACCGACAGAAATACTCATGGCAGCTTGCAAAAAATTCTGAAATTGGCCTAAAAAAGCTATCCCCGAGGGACCTACATAAATGGCAATAATTTTATTTGTGATTAGCCCAACCAGTATCCGCAGACCTGTAGCAACAGCTGAAAGAATTGATGTTTTAATTAAAGTCATTTAATGCCTGAACAATTTTATTTGTATTTTCTAAACTTTGTACAGCACTGATAGGTAAACTCAAAATCTGACTATGTATTTGTTCACTAATTGGATAATTTTTACTATTCCATTCTTTATAAGCTTCTTGCTTATGGGGAGGGATAGGATAATGAATCAATGTTTGAATACTATTGTCACTAAGATATTTTTGGAGTTCATCTCTATTTTGTGTTCGTATAACAAATAGATGCCAAACATGATTATCTTCTGCTCTGAGCGTTGGTAAGATGATGTTGGAATTTTTAATATTTTCTAAATAGTAACCCGCAATTTCGCGTCTTTTTTCAATCTCATTATCAAGATATTGTAACTTTACTCTGAGCATGGCAGCTTGTAGTTCATCGAGTCGGCTGTTAATTCCTTGATAAAGGTTTTCATATTTTTTATGACTGCCGTAATTTCCTAATGCTCGAACCACTTGCGCTAATTCATCATGATTGGTAGTAATTGCTCCGCCATCACCTAGTGCCCCTAAATTTTTACCCGGATAAAAACTAAACCCACTCGCATCCCCCAAATTTCCACACCGCTTATTCCCAAAATAAGCTCCGTGTGATTGGGCAGAGTCCTCGATCACTTTGAGGTTGTATTTTCGGGCGATGGTATTAATCGACTCCATATCGCACGTTTGACCATAGAGATGAACGGGGAGGATTGCTTTAGTTTTAGAGGTGATTTTTTCCTCGATTTTTGTTGGATCGATAAGATAAGTATTTATATCAGGTTCTACGAGGATGGGAACAAGATTGTTTTGAGAGATAGCAAGGATGGAGGCTATGTAAGTATTGGAGGGGACAATAACCTCGTCGCTATCAGTCATTATTCCCATCACTTTATAGGCCCTGAGAATCAAGATAAGTGCATCTAGCCCGTTGGCAACTCCAATAGCATGTTTTGTACTGCAATATGCCGCAAATTCTACTTCAAAACCGTTACACTCGTTTCCTTGGATGTACCAACCGCTATCGATGACACGAGTACATGCTGCGATCAATTCAGCTCTATATTGTGCGTTTATACTTTTTAAATCCAAAAATGGGATCATTTTATTTCCAATTCGTAAAAATCATGTACTACAGCTCTTGCTCCAAAGCCCTCTTTTTGTGCGATAAGACCGGTATTTAAATATCTTCCTGCGTCTTCGTTTGATATGCCAAAATCAAAATATTTTTTATCTTTATAAATGTTTTGAATCAGGTAATCTAGCAATAAATCCAATGCGCCTAGTTCTCTTCCTTCTTTGCTATTGGCTAAATACTGAGTGTGCACAATCTTTTGATTTTCATAAATCAATGCACCGGAAATTATTTGAGTGTCTTTCCTAGACAAATAAAGTTTTATATTTTTTGGAAATAGATAGGCAAGTTTTTTTATTTCTTCTAAGGTATGTACAGGTTTTACTTCATGATTTGATTCTAAAACATTGGTCAAAAGTTGCCAAAATGCTTCATAATCATCTGATTCAAAAGTTTCTAGCGCTTCTTTTTTTGCTTTGCTTATAGTCCACTTTCTACCTTTTGAATATCTAACTAGCTCAGTTAAATCTATCGTAGAAGTCACATCTCGTCTAATCAATTTTGCATCATTTCTAAAGAGGGCATATCTATCTTCTTCGGAGGGCTTTATATGGTAAATATGGGGAATACATTTATATACAAGCTTATTGATCTTTTCTTTTTTTAAAAACTCTTTTAAAGCTTCAAAAATATCCAACATAGTCTCTGTTTTCATTTTATCACCAATCAAAAAACCGCCAAATGTAAGCCCTTGATGAGCATACAAAATTTTATCTTTTATATTTGCAGGTAAAACGGCGATTAATTTTTCAGTTTCATCAAAACAAAGTAATGAAAAATCTTCAAATCGATCACTATGATATTCTATATAATCTCTTTGAAAAAAGAAATGACCATTTTTTGAATTTTTTACAAATTCATCCCATATTTTTTTATATTCTGACGTATATTTTATTACGTTCATTTAGTCTTCAACCAATTCAGCGTATCCAAAACCATTTTGACCCATGTTATTGCCGTTATAAAACATATATGTTTTATTTTTCATTTTTATAACTGAGGGATAACTTAGATGAATGGAATCCCATCCGCCTTCCGATAGTTTGATCCCTAATGTTTTATCATCTCTATTCCAATGAATGCCATCTTTTGATAAGGCCTGCCCTGCCATATATTTGTCGTTAGTAGTCCCATAAGTAAAATTCATTATATAAGCATCATCTTTTTTATAAATCCTTGGTCGTCCAATCCTGTATTCTAAATTAGCTTTATTATTTTGAATACATTTCATTCCATGTTCATTGAAATGAATTCCGTCATCTGATTCAATATAGTTTATGTCATATTGAGGGAAATCTATACCATTGATTTTCTCCCATCCACTTCCTGTCGCATACCAAAATTTGAATTTATTGTCTTCGTAAATTACAGAATGTATCGCTCTGATATATAGTGCTTCATCTTCTCTGTCCATAATAGGTGTTTTTTTATATCTTTGAAAAGTTTCTCCATTATCCTCGCTAATTGCCAAACCGCTATAAGCTAAAAACTTGGCTTTGTTGACGAGTTGAAAGCCTACATAATACATGTAAATTTTATTGTTCATTCGGATCAAATCGCCCAAAATGACTCCATTGTCGTCGAACATTCCATTTGCACCAATATCTAACACGGGGCTTTCTGAAACTTTTAGAATCTTGCCTGGGTTATTAGCATCAACATCAACGTAACCTATGCGACCTATTCCTAAAGCGTCTCTAAAGCTTGCATATACTCTGATGACATTTTCATTTAATACAAATGCTGTAGGAGTGAGTGCTGAGTTGTCTCTCCAGCTCCCGTCTTTAGGAGACTCGTATATTAAACCTTTTTTTTCCCAATTCATTTTGCTTCAACTTTTGCTATTACTTTTACGCCATCCCAAAAGAACCCTTCATTATTCACAAGATACATTTTATAGTTCATATCAAGAGAGATTATAAAATTTACAATATTAGATATGTCATCTTCCAGATGGTAAGCTGATAAAGAAAGAATAGGCTTGTTTTTTTTGATAGTTTCAATACTCCCCCTCAAGACCTCCATTTCATAACCTTGAATATCCATTTTAATAAAATCAATTTTTTTGTCTTTTAGAAAGCTATCTACTTTAACTAATTCAACTTCTTCTCCTTCACCATATTCAGATATATAAGAACTTTGATTTTGTCCATGGAGTTTAACTGTTTTATTTTCATTGCCTAAAGCTATATTGTGTACGATGATATTTTTAAACTCTTTTACTTCATCTTTTAATTCTTTGAAGCTACTAACATTTGGCTCAAAACAAATAATTTCACCATCAGTATATTTGACAAAATCTAATGCGCTATTATGTCCATATTTTTTACAGGAAGCTCCGCAATCAAGTACGTTATCATGTTGTCTTAATCTAATATGATTATAAAAATACATTACGTCTTCATTAACTTTATAGTTATAATTACAGTTGTTAAGAAGATAACCGTTTTGAATAGCATCTTTAAAATCATTCGGCTCAAAATAGTTAATGTAAGTGTCAATGTGCTTATGTACTTCAAATAAATCGATACTATCTAATAACTCAAAAAATCTTTCATTAAAAGATACGACATTAGATGTGTATTGATGTAACTTTTCACTAATAATATTGATGCCATTCTTATTAGGTGTTGCGATTAAGACAGGATGTTGACTTATGTCTTTTTCTCTCTTTATTGTATTAGTTAGTGAACTAATCTTTTTTTTTAAAAGAATATCTTCAATAGTATCATCAATAAAATATTCTATCTCTTTATTTAAAATCTTTAATAGATAATAAAATTTTCTTCCAGTCCATCCTGCTCCATAAATAATGATTTTTTTTGCTTGCGGCAAATGTAAAGATATTTCTTGCAAATTTTTTGTGTACATAAAAGTTATGTCCTTGTCAATATAAAGGTTTTTCGTCCAGTCTATGTTTAAATGAATTCATTTTAAATTGTTCATATTTAAACTGTCTCCATTCAATATCAGATGAAAAGCTTTCAAACTCATAACCTAATACAGTATTCAAATGGGGATCTTCTTTAAATTTTCCACCTAATGCTTTTGGGATATCTATTGTTTGTCTCATCATAGGCTTCCCATATATATGATTTATGCCTCTTCGAACCAAAATGTCATCAGAAGTATTCATACCCGCTTTATGCAATAAAATACTGTCAAATATGATTGCAGATCCAGCTTTTACACATGCAGAAATACTATTTTTTCGAATATACTCCTCTGAAGGAATTTGGACGAACTTATGACTTAATGGTACAACTTCTGTTGCTCCACTTTCAACGGTAAAATCATCTAAGGCAATCATCACATTTATCCCCAATGGTTCACTACACATGTAGTTTTGATAAGCAAAATCGCGATGCCAGTTTCTTTGATAATGATCTTGTTTACTTTTGTTAATAATACCATTTTGAGCAATCAAGATATATTTTTCACCTAATGCTTTTTTTAATACATCAACAATAGGTGGCAATGATAATAATTCCACAAATGTATTGTCATGGCAAAGAACATTGCGAGCGACTAAACCATCTCTAATGGTATCAAGTAATTCTTCCCCTAAAATATCAACTTGTTTCTGATAAACCATATCAAGTTTTGTTCTTAGTGAATCTAATTGATCAGATGCTAACACATCATCGACTATACAGAAGCCTTTATAAACTATCTCTTCAGCTTTTTGTTCAGCGATATTGTTACAGATAGTTTGATTCAGAAGACCATACTTTGACATTTTTATCCTTTGACTCTAAATAATCTATGTGTATCGACTTTGGATAATTCGGTTTGTAAAGTTTGATAAAGCCCTTTCACCACCGTATCTTTTTGTATCAATGCACCTGCACCAATAAAATTATCCTTTGCTATTTTTACATTATTTTCAATAGTACAGTTTACGCCTAAAAAACTATTTTCTCCTATTTCACAAAAGCCTGAGATGACACAATGAGAAGAGATAAAACAGTTGTCATGGATGATCGTATTATGCCCAATGTGATTTCCGCTCCATAAAGTTACATTATTTCCAATTTTGACAAAAGGCTGAAGAGTATTGTCTTCAAAAATAAAGCAATTTTCACCGATTTCTACATTTCTCCAAATGAAAGCTTTTGAGCTGATATAGGTTGCACATCGGTAGCCTTTTGCTTTTGCTTCAGTGTAAACTTTAGTTCTATTTCTATTGAGTTTTCCGGAACTGATGGCTACATAAACTTCATATTCATCAGGTGAATATTGTGCTTCTAAAGTTTCAAAGGCAATGACCGGAAGGTTGTTGATCTCATGCTCTGTAATATATTGTTCGTTTACGCTAAAGGCTACTACTTCATATTCTGAATCAAATTGGAAATATTCATAGGCAATAAGCCCGGTTTCGCCGGAGCCCACAATAATGATTTTCTTATTTTTTTGCATTTTCAACTTCCTTTAAGAACTCATCATAGTTTCTAATATAATCACCTTCATTATAATGTTCACTAGCTAGTACGATTAGAACACAGTCGGTGCTGAAGTCTTTCATTTCTCTCCAAATAAGGCCTTGAATGAAAAGACCTTGATTCGGATTAGTTAGTTTGATTTCCTCTCTTTTTTTCCCATTATCAAGTACAAAAGTACAGCTTCCTTTTACAGCTATGGCCATTTGCTTTAGATTAATATGAGCATGAAAACCTCTTTCGACTTCAGCTTTTGTCTCAAAAATATAGTATACTCTTTTTATTTCAAAAGGTGTATTATACCCTTGTTCTATAGCGATCAATGAGCCTCTTTCATCTCCGAGGGTTTTAAAGTTAATTAATCTATAGTTAGCCATTATGTAGGCCCGATTAAAATAAAATTTTGATTTTGATAAGAATCGAGAATCTTTTGATTGATGTTTGTGTCAAAAACCCATACGGTTGGGCTTATGACAATTTTAGATGGGTTTTGATTCATCCATGCACCCCATAGGCTAAAGCCACTATTTGCCATAATATTATGTTTACACGCAGCCATCAATTCTAAGTCTTCATAGTTTTGGGTATTTTCTACATATATTGTATCTAGATCAAAATGTAAATGTTCTTTTGTCCAAGCTATATCATCTGAAAAGATATAAAGTTTTATATCGGGTAATCGTTCTGTAATATAGTCTATCGCTTCTTGATAGTAGTCTGATGAACAAATAGCGTGAAATTTTGCTGCTTCAGGATTGAATACATAATCACCTCTGCGAATATGCATTGAGACGGAATTTTCATTCTTAATTTTAGCCAAGTGTTCTTGAGTCTTCAAGCTGAGTGGGATTTTAAGGCTCAATTCATCAAGTATTTCTTTTTTGTATTCTGAAAAATACTCAAATCCAGCCCATTCCCCTTCTAGGTATGTATTTGGACCTAACTTAAGAAAGTTTTCTTTAGATAAAAAACTTTGATTTATATATGTTTTTTTGTAAAGATTAATACCAATATATCTCTTGATACGTCTGGCCCAAGTGTTGAAAAAATTGCTTCCCTTTAAACTCTTTATCTCATCAAATGTAGCTATTTGTGCATTAATATGGAAATAATCAAGTTGGTATGGCCAAGGTGTATCTGTTTTTTGAGTATCTTCAAACCACGAAAGATCCAGCTTTAACGGAACATCGTGCTTTAGGGATAATGCTTTGCCCATAGCATATTTGTGCATCTGACTGGTTAGCCCACCAACTGGTTTTACGATAATCATTTCAAAATTTCTTTTAAAAATTGAATTTCTTTTGCTAAATTAATCTGATGATTCCCTATAAAAAATCCATTTTCATGAAGGTAATCGGCATTTTTGAGTTCACCATGTATCTCATAGTCGAAGTATTTCATCACTTCGTTACGCGTAAAGTTACCTGTAACAATCGGACGGCAATCAATATTATTCTCCATCAGTTTTTGGACAATATCTACTCTTTTGAGATTTGATGTAGGTTTGATGATAAATGAAAAGCCAAACCACGAACTATCACTTATCTCTTTTTGAAGGATAAAATCTGGATGGTTTTCAAAAAGTTTTTGAAACAGTTTTGCATTTTCTCTTCGCTGAGTTATGAATCCAGGAAGCTTTTTAAGTTGTTCAATCCCTATTGCTCCACTCATCTCTACCGGTCGTACATTGTATCCTGGAAGGACAAATCGAAATGATTCTTCGAACCAATCATCACTTTTAGTGCATACTTTATTGTCTTTTGGAAGATTTCGTGTCCAACCATGTGCTCGCAGAGACAGAAGAATATGATAGAGTTCTTCATCATCTGTCGTTACAAATCCGCCTTCCATTGTTGCCATGTGGTGAGAGAAAAATGTGGAAAATGTCCCCATAATTCCAAACGTTCCTGCTTGTTTTCCTTGGTACTCAGCTCCCATGGATTCGCAGTTGTCTTCCAATAAAACGATATCTTTGTCTTTTATCATGGCATTGATAGCATCAAAGTCATTGGGATTTCCCAAAAGATTTACCACCATAATCATCTTCGTCTTGTCAGTGATCGCAGAAGCAAGAGCTTCGAGGTCATAATTGAGCGTTTCGAGGTCAATATCGACAAATTTTAGTTTTAGACCATACTGATGGAGAGGATAGTACGTGGTTGACCACGATACGGCTGGAACGATGACTTCATCACCACGTTTGAGTTTTGGATTTTTGGTGTAAAAAAGTGCTGCTGTTGCTATTAGATTAGCCGTCGAACCTGAGCTAACCATAACACAATATTTTTTGTTCAAAAATTTACAAAAATCCTCCTCGAATTGCTTGACACTATCGCCCATTGTGTACATATCTTTATCAATAACAGACTGAATAGCGGCTAATTCTTTATCATCCCATGTGGATGTGGCTAGTGGATAGTTCATTATGATATGACCTCATGATAATAATTTAATGTTTTTTCAATTCCATCATCTAGTGATGTCTCGTGTTTCCAGCCGAATGCTTTCAGCTTTGTGTCATCAATAAGTTTTTGTTTCATTCCGATAGGTTTGGATAGATCATGAATAAATTTGCCATCAAATCCGATTACTTTTGCAATTGCTTTGTAATATTCATTGATGCTATAATCATGCCCCAACCCGACATTGATGTTTTGCGGCATTTGATTAAAGTTTTCAATGGCATAATAGACGAAATCGGCTAAGTCTTCTACATACATAAACTCACGTCGCGCTTCTCCGTCCCCCCAAATGTCAATTGTCTTTTTACCTTCATTTTTTGCATCGGCTATTTTTTTGATGACGGCGGGGATCATGTGAGAGTGTTTAGGATCAAATTTATCGTACTTTCCATATAGGTTGCAAGGGATTATCGTTTTATACTGATAATGAGAGTCTTCACGATGGATGTATTCGCACAGGCGTGTACTCGTGATTTTTGCAATCGCATACCCTTCATTGGTGGGTTCTAATTCACCTTTAAGAATCAGTTCTTCTGAGAGAGGGTTTTGTGCATGTCGTGGATACATGCAAGAGCTGCTCATATTGATAAATTTGGTGATTCCAGCATCATATGCAGCCATGATGATATTAATCCCCATCTGCGTATTATCAACCAAAAACTTTACCGGCTGGGCAATATTGGCTTGAATTCCACCCACTATTCCTGCACAGTGGATGACCAAGTCTGGAGAATGCTGCTTGATATAGTTATCAACACTAGTCCTATCTAATAGATTTAACTCTTTGCTCGATGGAGTTAGAAGTACATAGTTTACTGATTTCGAAAACTCCGCTATGTTTCGTCCTACCATCCCGTTTGAACCGGTAATTAATACTTTACTGTTTTTATCCATTGTTTTCTTCTTTGTTCAACAAATATTTATCTACCCAATGAGGTATATTCTCAACTTTAATCTCAACATCGCATCCATTTGTTACTTCACATATCCATGTTCTTTCATGGGTTGAATTATCAAATATATAGGCTCTGTCTGAAAGCTTTACAGCGTCTTTTAGATTGTCCAATGTTTTATAATATCTACTTACAATTTTATCTTCTGGAACACTATGCCCTTTGAACTTTACTCTATTCTTAACTCTTGATACATTGATTAAAGGGTCACTAGTAGCCACATAGTAAAGATAGTTTCTATAGTCTAATTTTTTTGATAATTTTAACAATTCCACTTTATCATAAGAGCTCATAACTGTTTCAAATGTAAAAGATTTTCTTTGTTCCAAAAGTTTTCTTCGTATAAAATCAGCACACACAGAAGCATAATATGAGTTTATCTCAACATCAGAAAAAATTAACTTATCATCATTAAATTTAAGCCACTTAATCTCATCTAACATATCAGTATTTTTTAAAAGGGCGGAGTTTTCAAAAAAGTTTATGACTTCTTCTTTTGTGGTTTTGACTTCATAATGTCCAAAATTCAAGAATCCATATTCTTTTAACTCTTTTTCAATGTCATCAGGATTTATATAAATTCCTAAAAGTTCGTTATTTATTACATCTTTTATGGTACTTTTTCCACTACCATTTGGACCAGCAAAAACTCTTAATCTGGGAATTTCTAAATTCATATAACGAATGTTCTTTTATTCTTATCTATTTTTATATCAGGTGCAATATCTTTTATGAATTTTTTTGTTCCATCTGAAAAAATTTCATAAATTTTATTTTCTATAACTTCAACTACACTATTTCCACAACTAAGAGCATCCAAGTACGCTTTCTTTGTAGCGCTATTTGCTAAGTTTGGTATATAACTTTCTAAAAAATCCATCTCTTGTTCAGTTCTCATTTTATACCCTTACTCGAAATAGCTCATCGTTTTATAGCCACCCTCTTGGAGGTAGACATCTTTGGTCATGAGTTTGAGGTCGCTTTTCATCATGTCATCAACCAGCTCTTGGAGTTGATATTCTCTCTTCCAGCCGAGTTTTTGTTCTGCTTTTGTCGGATCACCTAAAAGCAGGTCAACTTCTGTCGGTCGGAAGTAACGTGGATCGACGGCAAGGACTTCTTTTCCAATCTCTACTTGATAATCAGGGTTTGAGCATGATGCTATAAACGCTTTTTCGTCAATACCAACACCTCGGAAGTCAAGTTTTATACCAGCACATTCAAATGCCATACGGACGAAATCACGTACGGTTGTCGTAATACCTGTAGCGATTACCCAGTCCTCGGCTTCTTCCGCCTGGAGGATCATCCACATCATACGCACATAGTCTTTTGCATGACCCCAGTCACGTTTAGCATCGAGATTACCCAAAAAGAGTTTATCCTGCAATCCAAGCGCAATTTTAGAAGCAGCACGGGTAATCTTACGGGTGACAAAGGTTTCACCGCGTACGGGTGATTCGTGATTGAAGAGTATCCCGTTGCAGGCAAACATCCCATATGCTTCGCGGTAGTTGACGGTGATCCAATAAGCGTACATCTTGGCAACGGCATAGGGGGAGCGAGGATAAAATGGAGTCGTCTCCGATTGTGGGGTCTCTTGGACTTTTCCATAGAGTTCTGAAGTGGACGCCTGATAGATTTTTGTTTTTTTTGTAAGTCCAAGTAGTTTAACAGCTTCAAGAATGCGAAGTGTTCCAGTGCCGTCAGCATTGGCAACATACTCAGGTGTTTCAAAAGAGACATGTACATGCGACATTGCTGCTAGATTATAGATTTCATCGGGCTGAACCTCTTGGATAATGCGCGTAAGATTCATCGAATCGGTCATATCACCATGGTGAAGGTATAAATTGACATTATTTTCATGGATATCTTGATACAGATGATCAATGCGGTCGGTATTGAAAAGGGAAGAGCGGCGTTTGATGCCATGGACGATGTACCCTTTTTTGAGTAAAAACTCAGCTAGATAGCTTCCGTCTTGTCCTGTGATCCCCGTGATAAGTGCAACTTTTGGATTATTCATTTATATATTTCCTCGATTAAAATCATCTTCAATTCTGACTATATCATCTTCACCCGTGTACTCGCCGACCTGGGCTTCGATAATGGTAAGGGGTATTTTACCCAAATTTGCTAGGCGATGGATTTCTCCGGCTTTGATGTAGGTGGATTCATTGGGGTGGACGAGATAGGTTTTTTCTCCCACCGTTACCGTTGCGGTGCCGCTAAGGACAATCCAATGTTCATTACGATGAAAGTGTTTTTGCAAACTCAGCCGTTTTCCAGGTTTAACCATGATACGTTTGATCTTGTAACCTGCTGTATCTTCGAGGATGGTATACGTTCCCCATGGTCGATGTGCGGTTCGGTGAATGTGAGTGAGTTCGGGATGGGTTTGCTTATAGGTGTTTACAATTTCTTTTACGTTTTGACTGGAACCTTTTTTGGAAATGAGCAAAGCATCTTCGGTGTCAATAATGATGAGATCTTCGATATCGATCAAGTTGACGGGTTTATTGGCCAAGATGAAATTATTATGTTTATCATTGGGGAGTTCTTCTGCTAGGGCATCAAAACTGCCTACATCACTCCAGCCAATATCTGAGGGTATGACTTTAACACGATTGCTTTTTTCCATAACGGCATAGTCAATGCTGTCGTCGGGGATAGAGAGCATGTCTTCATGTTTGATTCTAAGCATGCCGTCTTTGGAAGCGTTTGCATAGGCGAGTTGACAAGCCGTAAAAATATCGGGAGCATGTTCTTGCAATGCATCTAAAAAAATACCTGCTTTAAAACAAAACATTCCGCTGTTCCAGTAATAATTACCTGCATCAATATATCTTTGTGCTGTTTGTGCATCCGGTTTTTCATGAAAAGCTTTGACTTCTTCTTCTGCGGCTTCAATGTAGCCAAATCCTGTTTCAGGAAAATTAGGGGTGATGCCAAAAGTAACCAGATAATTTTCTGTTGCCAAAGTTTGAGCACGAGCTAGGGAAGCTTGGTACGCCATTTGATTTTTTATAAGATGATCGGAAGGGGTAACGAGAATAATCTCATCAGGATTAACGGTCATACACGCAAGAGCAATTGCAGGAGCAGTGTTTCGGCCAATGGGTTCTAAAATGTACTGATTATTGGTTGAACCTATCTCTTCGAGTTGATCAACGGCAAGGAAATATTGTTCGGAATTGGATACGATAAGTTGTTTATCACAGATGGTGCTATTTCGCTCAACGGTAAGCTGAAAAAGGGATTTTTCGTCAAAAAGTTTGACAAATTGTTTGGGCATCAAAGTACGGCTGATGGGCCATAAACGAGTCCCGCTGCCGCCGCAAAGAATAATGTTCGTCAACTGCGTAATACCTTAAATGTTGAAAGTTCATCCAACTTTTCCCACGGATAATCACTTTGCCCAACCTGTCCACGGCTGGCGACATCGGCATAGAGAAATGTTTCCTCACTTGGGTGGTCAAGATTGAACTTTTTTGTGATCCAGTTAGGCGTTAATGAAAAGTTATCCATCACAAATTGTGAGAGGATATCGTCATTCAGACCTTCAATCGAAGTGCCATAGGTATCAACCGCAACAGAGGTCGGTTTAGCAACACCGATGGCATACGAGATTTGGACTACACATTTTTTGGCAAGTTCTGCGGCTACAATATGTTTGGCGATCCAGCGAGCAGCATAGAGTCCTGAACGGTCAACTTTGGTGTAGTCTTTTGAGCTTTGTGCACCGCCGCCGATTGGGGAATAGCCTCCAAAACTGTCCACGATGAGCTTGCGTCCTGTTAAACCACTGTCATGTAAGCTCGAATGTGAAACGTATTTACCGGTAGGATTGATATGAATGATACATGTTTTTGGGTCAAACAGATTGGTCGGTAGACCTGTATCGAGGATAAGTTCCATAATCAGTTCACGCACTGACTCGATATTCATCGTGTGAACACACGGCGCAGAGACTACGATCGTATGGATATGTTGAGGATGACAGTGTTCAAAGTTGTCTTTGACACCGTAGTCCATGGTAACTTGAGTTTTGATATCGACACCAAGTTTATGCGGATGAGACAGAGCGTAATGATATACTTTCTCCATAAGCATACGCGCATAAGTGATAGCGCTTGGCATATAGTTGGCCGTCTCACTGTCAGCATAACCAAACATGATCCCCTGATCACCTGCGCCTGTTTCACCGTCGTTTTGATCGACACCCTGATTGATATCAGGGCTTTGGCGATTCAGAAGTACTTGTACTTTGACATCATCTGGGTGAAGACACTCTTCTTTTGTAAAATGAGGATTACCGTTATAGCCGATCTTTTTAAGTGCGTCGATGACGATTTGTTTGTAGCCCTCAATGCTAAGCTCAGTCGCCGAGGTCACCTCTCCCCCGATGATAACATGACGTCCTGCTACAAATACTTCGCTGGCAACACGGCTTTTAGGATCACCGATGATAAGACGGTCTACGATGCTGTCCGCAATGATATCGGCACATTTGTCAGGATGGCCTGGTGAGACGACTTCGGAGGTAAAAAGATACATTAATGAATTTCCTGTACGGTTTTTCTTTGTAATATTAAGTGAATAAAATTATTTTTTAGATTATAGTCAAAAACTTCTGTAGGAAGCTGAAAAGGCTTTGTCCTGCCTTTATTTTTCATATAGAAACTAAGTTAATGAAAACCTTTCCTGCCACTTTTTTAAAAAAAGTAGCGCAAAAATCGTCATTTTCACGAATCTCTCATCCTTTTTTGTCACTGCTGCCAAAAGGATGGCTTTCATGGTACGCTCAAATGACAGAGAGATTATTGAGAGATGTGGCTGCAAGAAATCGGGCTCTATGGTGTTGTTGGGGCAGGGGGTTTAAAACTATTTTTGTAACGTTTTATGCTGATTCAATTAAGTTAATACTTTTGTAAAGTGCTTTGGAAAAATTACGGGTGTGGTGGGTTATGTTCATGAAAATAGCAGTCATATGTTTCGAGATTTTGTAATTGGCAATCATGTCATTTAAAATACCGATGCTGTTTTTATAGCTGGTATCGAGTTTTATAAAGAGTTTTTCCAGTCTTTCTTTTGCCTCTTCGTCTCCGTTTAGCCAATCGTTATAGGCCATGCACAAAGCGAGGATTTGGTATCGAAGCTCATGATAAAAAGCCGCCATTTCAAGGGTGTCCGATTCGGCGAGCATGGTGATGTCTTCGAGAAGATCTTTGATGTATTTTGAAGCAGCGATGAGTTGTGTTGCCATTAAGAGGGTTTGAGCAAATTCTTCGCGTACTTTTGGAAGTACAATACGAGAAGAGAGTGATGAGGCATATTCTAAAATATCGCCTTGCAGCCGCTGAAGTTCATGGTAGAGATTAGAATGGGGAACATCCATAGGTGTTTCATACGTTTCGAGAATTTTTGAAATCGAAGCATGGTGCTTTAAGCCTTCGGAAGGGGGAATTTTGATGGCCCATATGGCAAAGGAACATACCTCGCGGCCTAGGTGAACCACCTCTTTGTGCAATGCTTCTTGTGCAAGTGCAGGTATGCCTAGAGGAACATTGTGAATGTAAAGTGTCGGAGTTAAATTGGGAGTCTCAAAATGTTTCATGAGCCACATGGACAGCGGTGTAATCATGGGATACCAAATGAGCACCCCAATGACATTGAAGAGTGTATGAAAAAGCGCGAGGGCTTCGACACTTTCGTGTAAGCCGATATGCGTTACAGTCCATGTGAGCGGCATTAATAAAGCAAGGGCAACAGCAGCCGTACTGACATTAAAGAGAATATGGGCAGCGGCAGTGCGTTTTTTGTCCGATGAGCCTCCGATTGCTCCGATCAATACGGTTACGGTAGTTCCAACATTGGCACCGATCACCAAAACAGCAGCATGTTCAAAGGAGATAACCCCGCTAAACAAAGCGCCTTGTGCAATAACTACGGAAGCTGAACTGCTTTGGATAATTGCCGTCAAGACGATTCCTGCGGCTAAAAAAACAAAAATGTTATACTTTTGAAGCTCTTGGATATCGATGATTTGGGAAAGTGTTGAGAAACTATCCTTTAATCCCTCAATCCCTAGAAAAATGAGGCCAAAACCGGTAATGGCTCCAAACGTATGTCGAATTCTTCCTTCTCCGAATAGAACGCTTCCTATCCCTCCAAAACCAACCATGAAAAGAGCGATGATTTTGATGTTGAATTTGAATCCAATGAGAGCGATAATCCATCCTGTAGCAGTTGTGCCAATATTGGAGCCAAACATGATACCAATACCGCTTTGAAGGTTCAAAATTCCTGCCCCTATGAGGGAGAGGGTCATCAAAGTCACAGCCGAAGAACTTTGCAGCAAAGCAGTAGCAGTACCCCCTGTTAAAAGAGCTTTTGGATTCGTATTTGTAGAGATTTTGACCCATCTTCTAAAGGAGGCTCCCGCCGCTTTTTTGAGGGAATCTTCCAAATAGAGCATGCCAAACAAAAAAAGTCCGAGAGCTGAAAATGCTTCTATATAGATAGTCAATACGCTAACCTTATGCGGGTATTTTTCTAATCGGCATTTGTATCCGACATAATCAAAAATATAATAACGTATAATTACGTAAAAAGAGGATAAAAGCGATGGGCCGTGTTGATAATACTACGTTCTATCATGCCTCAATCGCCGAATACGGCTTGGATGCACGAGGGGTTCATTGGCATTCGCGCCAAGCGCAGGAAATCCGTTTTAAACAGCTATTGGCGCTTTTGCCACCCGATGCGAAAGAAATTGTGGATGCGGGATGCGGGTTTGGGGATTTGTATTGGTATATGGGCGATCAGCAACGAGCATCAATAGAATACATAGGTTTGGACGCGCTTGAGGTGATGGTAAGCGAAGCGGAAATACGAACGGGAAGGAGAATTTATCAATCCGATATTTTGAATGATCCTTTGCCTAGTGGTGACTTTTATCTTTGCAGCGGGGCGCTGAATATTTTGACCCGTTATGAGGCACACCGATTTATACGGCGCTGTTACGATGCATCTTCCCGAGGAATCATTTTTAATTTTTTAGAGGGTGAAGATACCTCTGCGACCTATAACTATCTTCAAATAAATCAGATAGAGGCTTTGGGACATCACTTGGGCGCGCGCTTGAAATTTAGAAGCGGGTATTACAACGATGATTGCACGGTAGCGTTTTATAAGGATGTTAGCTGATGTGCGGTGTTTTTGGGATTATGGGGGAGTATTCACCCACAAAAGCGCGTGAAGCACTCAAAACTTTGGCTCATCGCGGGCGGGATCATTGCGGTATTGTAGAAAAAGAGGGACTTTTTTTAGCGCATCAGCGTCTCTCGATCACCGATACGCATGAACGATCTCATCAGCCGATGCGTCACAAAGAACTCCTGCTTAGTTTTAACGGAGAGATTTACAATCACGTTGAGTTACGCAGTGAATTGGAAGGGTATCTTTGGAAAACACACAGTGATGCTGAGGTGATCTTGGCAGCCTACGAAAAATGGGGGATTGAGTGTATACAGCGTTTTGAGGGAATGTTTGCGTTTGCTCTGGTCGATGGAGAGAAGCTTTATTTGGTGAGAGATCGGTTTGGAAAAAAGCCTATGTTTTATTATAACAATGGGAAAAGTTTTGTTTTTGCCTCAGAAATCAAAGCGATTAAGCCGTTTTTGAAAACAGTTAGCATGAACGAAGACGCGATGCGCTCGTATCTCAGCTTTTTAGCTCCTGCGCCACCCCATACGTTTTATCGGGGAATCGAAAAGCTCGAATCGGGAGAGTGGCTGTGTTTGGAAAAAGGGGGCATAACCAAGCACGCTTATTATGATGTATTGGATACCCCCTCCTCAACAATAACCACATATCACGAAGCATTTGAGACCATTGAATACGAATTACAGCGATCGATAGCAATGAGACTTGAGTCCACACAACCTACGGCGGCATTGCTCTCAGGAGGCATTGACAGTGCACTCATTTGTGCAATCGCGGCGCAGCAGGGAAAAAAATTGCCAACCTTTACGCTTGGGTACGATGAATACAGCGGTTATGATGAACGTGCCAATGCGAGAGAGAGCGCAAAAGAGCTAGGTCTTGAACATACCGAAGTTGTTATCGGCCAAAAGGATTTTATTAGCAATCTGGACACGGTTTTGGATCATATGGATGAACCTCTCAATGATCCTGCGGCAGTACCTCTGTATCTGTTGTTTGAGAGGGTTGCCAAAGAGGGGCATAAAGTCGTTTTGAGCGGCGAGGGATCGGATGAACTTTTTTTGGGATATCGGCAATATTTTGAATATTTGGATATTGAAAAAGCGGCAACACTCCACCATAAAAACTGGCTCAAAAGGTACTTTCACAGCAATTTTTCCATGAATCGTGAATGGGAGTGGTATAAACGTGTCTTTGACGAGACGCTGTTGTTTCGTACATCGGGAGAAAAATTTACTGATTTACAGCAAAATCTTTTGCTGCGGCACAATGTCCGGGATAATGAATCGTTACGTTTTTTGCAACCGTATCGAGAAGCATTTGAAAAAAGTACGCATAGTCATCCGGCACAGTGGTACAGCGCGATTGATCTAAAGCTCTTTGTCGGAGAACATTTTTTGACAAAATTGGATCGGGTATCTATGGCGCACACCCTCGAGGCTCGATCTCCGTTTCTGGATCATCGATTGGCACAGAGTGTTTTTTCGATTTCCCCCCAGCTACGAATAGGCGAGGGTGGGACGAAATACCTGCTCAAACAGGTGGGGCAAAAGTATCTCAGCGATACGATTTTAAACCGTAAGAAAAAAGGATTTGCCAATCCGTATATGGAGTGGTTGATTGCATCGGGTAAAATCGATTTGATTCGTGAAGTAAATGCTAAAACGGGGCTCTTTCAACCCGATGAGGTTGAAAAATACATTCAGTTGGCACGCAGAGGAAAATTTAAACAGCACGTTTGGGGACTGTACGTTTTGAGTCATTGGATAAATAAGGAACTTTTATAAGTAAAGTAGGCTTACTTTTTATTGCCCTCAATCAAAAGTGCCAACTCCAAAGTCCCGCTGATGTAGTTGGCAAAAAACCCCATAATCCCCTCATCGCTTTCTGTAAAATCACCATTGTATTTATTGAGCAGTTGAATCACGCCAACGACATTTTGTTTGGAGTTGAAAATAGGGACGGTCAAAATATTACGGGTGACAAAACCGCTTTTTTCATCGATCTTGGACAAAAAGCGCGCATCATCATAGGGGTTATTGACGATAACAGAGTGTTCACTGCTCACAGTGGCTCCGACGATGCCGGAGTTAATATCTATCGCGATACGGCCAATCCCGTCGCTAAGTTTTGTCCAGAGCATATCGGTGGCGTGATCAACAATAAAGATTGAACATCGTTCGGTATTGATAATCGCTTTGGCTTCTTCGGCGATGGCGGGGAGGGTATCGTCAATGTTATCAAGTTGAGCTAGTTTTTTCCCAAATACGGCTATGCGTTGATAGATTTCAATACCCATGAGTTTCCTTTTTTAACAGGGAACCTTGATTGTCATAAGAGATTGCCAGTTCAAGATAAGTGCTGATGTAATGAGCGAAAAAAATCATAAATTTTGAATCCTCGGAACTAAATCCATCGGGTTTATTGAGCAATTGAAATACACCGATAATACGGCGCTGAGAATCAAAAATGGGGATAGATGCGATGTTACGGGTCACAAATCCGGTTTTATCATCGATCGAATGCAAAAAATTTTCGTCGTTATAGGGATCATTAATGAGGAGGGGTTTGGCAAGCTTGAGCGTTTGCCCTGCAATTCCGTCGTTCTCATGAATAGTAATGGTATCGGTTCCATCAGCAAGTGTCGTCCAAAGTGTTTTAGAAACGGGGTTACGGACAAAGATGGAGCAGCGCTCTGCGCCACTGACTTGTTTCGCGTATTGGGAAATGAGAGGAAGACCTTCATGCAGAAGCGGTCGAGACAAAAGTGCGCGTCCGAAATCGGCAAGTTTACTAAAGGTAGGAGTGGAATCCATAATTTTTCCTTGGTAGTTGATTAAAATTAATTATATTCAGTGTGGATAATACTAACATTGGAAACCTAAAAGTTGACTCAAATACATAAGAGGAAGAAAAGGGAAAGCTTATTGAACGGCTAGCGTAGACAAAGGGATGAATTCCTTTGTCGTTCAATTAGATATTGTGTGTTTTTTTGTAATCGATAATCATTGCGTATGCTTCATCTTTAAGCAATAATTTTTCTTTTTTGAGACCTTCTAGCTCGATATCTGTCATTGGGATATCCCCATTTTCAACTTTAGTGATTTGATCGTCAAGCGCGTTGTGCTTGTCGAAAATTTTCAAAAAGTGTGCATTGGCTGCGTTGTTTTCTTTCATATGAGTGATAATATCACGGTATTCATGTAGCATGACGGTTCCTTAAGAGATGGATTTTCGGAATTTTACCATTTATTGTTTTAAAATACGCGGAAGAGTGATCCCTTCTTGTCCTTGATACTTGCCGCTTTTGTCTTTGTAGCTGGTTTCACACACTTCATCCCCTTGCAAAAAGAGAACTTGCGCAATTCCTTCATTGGCATAAATTTTGGCAGGAAGAGGGGTTGTATTGGAAATCTCTATGGTAATGTGTCCTTCGAATTCAGGTTCAAACGGGGTGACGTTAACAATGATGCCACAGCGTGCATAAGTTGATTTTCCCAAGCAGATGGCGAGAACATCCCGCGGGATTTTAAAATACTCTACGGTACGTGCCAGTGCAAAGGAGTTTGGAGGAACAATACAAACATCACCGATAAAATCGACAACATTAGCATCATCAAAATGTTTTGGATCTACAACAGTAGAATTGAGATTGGTAAATATCTTGAATTCATTGGTGACGCGGATGTCATATCCATAAGAGCTAAGCCCATAACTGACGACTCCCATTCCCACTTGATCTTCGCAAAAAGGGCTAATCATCCCCTCATTTAATGCCATTTTTCGTATCCATCCGTCGCTTTTGAGACCCATTGACTTATCCATTGTTAAAATATTTTGTGGTAGTATAACACATCTATTACCCTACTTTTAGGAGCCATACCATTATGGATATGAAACAAATTAAAAGCCTTTTGTCAGATTTTGATGCAAGCGGTTTATCAAAACTGAAAATTACGCAAGAAGCGTTTTCGATTGAACTCGAAAAAAATACAGGGGTTGTTATGGCACCTGTGGGAACAGCTCAAGCAGCATCTCCCGTTGCCGTATCAGCTGCCCCTGCTGCTGTTGCAAGTGAGGCGCCGGCACTTACCGGTGATGCGATTTTATCACCTATGGTTGGGACGTTTTATTCGGCCCCTTCTCCAGACTCAGAACCGTTTGTCAAAGTGGGTGATCGTGTGAAAAAAGGTCAAGTCATTGCTGTCCTGGAAGCTATGAAAATCATGAATGAACTTGAAGCAGAATTTGATTGTAAAATTCTCAGCGTTTTGGTTTCGGATTCGCAAGCGGTTGAATACGATATGCCACTTTTTGCGGTTGAGAAACTATAATCATGGCAGAAATTAAACGTATTCTCGTTGCAAATCGGGGTGAAATTGCTCTTCGGGCTATTCGCACGATCAAAGAGATGGGTAAAGAAGCGGTTGCCGTTTATTCAACAGCGGATAAAGATGCTTCGTACTTGAAGTTGGCAGATGCAGCTATTTGTATAGGGGCTGCTGCCAGTTCACAAAGTTATTTGAACATTCCGGCCATTATTTCGGCTGCAGAAATCAGCGGATGTGACGCGATATTTCCTGGATATGGATTTTTGAGCGAGAACCAGCATTTTGTTGAAATTTGTACCCATCACGGTATTAAATTTATCGGACCAACACCGGATGTTATGGTGATGATGTCGGATAAATCCAAAGCAAAAGACGTCATGATTGCAGCAGGTGTTCCGGTAGTTCCAGGATCTGATGGTTCTATCAGAGACATTGCCGATGCGGCAGAGCGTGCAAAAGTAGTCGGTTATCCGGTGATTCTTAAAGCGGCAGCTGGCGGCGGCGGACGCGGTATGCGTGTGGTTGAAGATGAAAGCTATCTTGAAAATGCCTTTTTGGCAGCCGAAGCCGAAGCCATTACCGCATTTGGCGATGGCACCATTTATATGGAAAAATTTATCAAAAATCCACGCCATATTGAAGTGCAGATTATTGCCGACAGTCATGGCAACGTGTTGCATATCGGTGAGCGTGACTGCTCTATGCAGCGTCGTCATCAAAAGCTGATCGAGGAATCTCCGGCGGTTGCATTGACGCCTGAAATCCGTGCTGCTTTACATGCATCAGCAGTACGTGCAACGAAATACATCAAGTATGAAGGGGCTGGAACCTTTGAGTATCTTTTAGATGCAGATAAAAACTTTTACTTCATGGAGATGAATACCCGTTTGCAAGTTGAACATACCGTTTCGGAGATGGTAAGCGGTTTGGATCTCATTGAGATGATGATTAAAGTAGCGGAAGGCGGGGTTTTACCTGAGCAAGAGAGTGTTGTTTTGAGCGGACACTCCATCGAGTGTCGTATTACCGCAGAAGATCCGATCAAGTTTTTGCCATGTCCAGGAAAGATTACACAGTGGATTGCTCCTGGCGGGCGTAATATCCGCATTGACACGCACGTACATGGCGGGTATATCGTCCCTCCGACATACGATTCGATGATTGCTAAGCTCATTGTTTATGGTAAAGATCGTAATGATGCGATTGCGCGTATGCACCGTGCATTGAGTGAGTTTACCGTTACGGGAATTAAAACAACCATCCCTTTTCATCAGAAAATGATGAAGAATCCTGACTTTGTCAGTAACAGCTTCGATACAAAATACCTCGAAAATTATAACGGCTGATTGCCGTTATCCCCCAGTATTTTCTCTTTTATAACTACTTTCTTATTTTTACATACATTTTACACTATTTTGATAATATACATTAGATTGAAGTTTTTTTATTGATATCTGCTAGCATAGTATTAATAAAACTTATTTTTATAAAAAGGAAAGTCTATGAACAATATGAGCATAGGACAAAAAGTACATATTCCATTGATCGCATCGATTGCGGTAGGATTTATAATTGTTTTGATCAATTATTTTATTTCTGTGAGTGACATAAAAGACAACGTTTACGAAACCCAGGCCAAAGAGATGAAAACAGTTTTTGAAGAAGCATTGGAGTCGAAAAAGAATGTTGGTATTACCAATGCAATCAGTATTGCTACCAATGCCGGAGTCATCAATGGTTTGTCAAGCGGAGATCGTCAACAGACTCTTGGGAGTTTAAAATCACTTTCCAAAGAGTTTAAAGAGAATACTAAATTTGGAAATATCAAAATACACGTTCATGATAAAGATGTGCATAGTTTTATACGTGTATGGAAACCGGAAAAGTTCGGCGATGATTTATCGGGTTTTCGAAAATCGATTGTTGCTGTAAAAGAGAGTAAAAAACCTCTTGTCACAATCGAGGTTGGTAATGCAGGGATGGAACTTCGCGGGATTGCTCCTGTAATTTCAGGCGGGAACTATTTGGGTTCCATTGAGTTTATGCAGGGCCTTAATTCGGTGATCAAAGATTTGAAAGCAAATTTTGATACGGATTTGATTGTTGCACTTGATAATAAATATTTGGATACGGCGAAAGAGTTAAAAGGTAAGCCAAAAATCGGAGAAAACTTCACTCTTGCTGTTAAGGAAGATGTTATAGATAAAAAACTTATGAGTGAGTTGAATGAAGTCAGTTTTGATCCGCAAAAAAATTCCTTTACGACAGCAAACTTCTATGTTACTTTGATTCCAATCAAAGACTTTTCCGGAGAAAAGGTAGGCTACGCTTTTTCAGCAAAAAAACTTGATGCAGTAGAAGCGATTATCAATGAGTCTGAAAACTCTTTGTTGCGTCAAGTGATGATTATGTCGATTGTTGATGTAGTCATATTGTTTTTATTGATTTTAACCATTCGAAAGGTTGTTACTTCTCCGATAGAAAATCTTGACAAGATTGCGCAGGAACTTGCAGCAGGAGATGCTGATTTAAGCAAACGTATCCGCATTGATTCAAATGATGAGATTGGTCAAGCAGCAAAAAGTTTTAATATCTTTATTGAAAAAGTTCAAAAAATAGCTTTGGAAGCAGAAGATCGAGCACGAGAAGTTATGGTTGCCAAAGGGCAATCAGAGAAGCAATTGCAAAAAAATGAAGTATCCATTGCTCTTGCTCATGAGATGATTGGAGGAACCATTGATAATGCGGGAAGTTTACGCAGCAGCTTGGAAAGAAGTATTCAAGACTTAAATGGGGTTAATGAATTGAATGCGCAAACAGGAGAAGTTGTTGAGAAGGTAAATACCCAAACCGATGAAATTATGACAAGTATCGCCAATATTACGGCAATGATTAATGATTCACGCTCCAATTCAGAGCAATTGACGCATAATGTAAGTGAGATTTCAAATGTAATTACCCTTATTAAAGACATATCGGATCAAACGAATCTTTTGGCATTGAATGCAGCAATTGAAGCAGCACGCGCAGGCGAGCATGGGCGCGGATTTGCCGTTGTGGCAGACGAGGTACGAAAACTTGCTGAACGAACGCAAAAAGCGACAAGTGAAGTGGAAGCGAACATCAGTGTGCTCAAGCAAAACTCGATTGGGATGCTGGAAAACAGTGAACGGGTCGAAGTTTACGCGAGTGATTCAACGCGACGTTTGGATGAGTTTAAGCAAATTATGTCTCATATGATAGGCAATGTTGAAAAAATCAAAGATGACAATCAAACGGTCAGTTATGGCATCTTTACCAATATGGCGAAACTGGATCATATGATTTTTAAAGCAAATGCTTACGAAGTGGGCTTTGATGGAAACTCTAAGGGCGAGCTTATGGATCATCATTCGTGTGCTCTTGGTAAGTGGTATGAGCAAGGTGATGGCAAAACTGTCTTTGGTAAATCCGCAGCATATGGTCGTTTAGCGCAGCCGCATAAAAAAGTACATGATGAAATTCATAAAGCAATCGGATTGTTGAAAAAAGATTCGACTGCGAAAAGTGATCAAGAGATTATTGATTGTTTTAAAGAGGCAGAAAAAGCGAGTAAAGAACTGTTTACTGTTTTAAATGAAATTGTGGAAAATTGAATAATTAATACTTCCCGTGTTAGGGAAGTCGGAGTATTTTGATGTCTGCACTAAGGCGTAACCGCGTGAAATAATCGTTCAGAACCTGGTTGCGTTTTTCCCCCATAATCATATTAGCAATTTGAGGACGAACGGTTTCGAGACTTTCGGTCACCAGATTCTGCTTATCCTTCATGTAAAAACTCATAAAACCATTTTTGCCATTGGGTAAAATCGGTCCAAATTCCCCTACTTCTATTTTATTGAGGATTTGGGCCAGTTGCGGATTAATATTTTTGGCAGGGATGTTTTCATCTTTGGTTATTATATCGGGAATATTGCGCATCGGATCATCAATTTTGGCTTGCAAAATTTCAGCCGAAGAAGCAACATAGGTTGTAATGTCATAACTGTCAGGATGTGAAAATTCGTCGAGATGGAGTTGATAGTACTCTGCCTCTTCTGCAGGGGTTGGTTGTGCCATTTTTGAAAAGGCGATACTGCTGTAAAGTTTTTGACCGCGAATGCTCTCTTCGATTTTAGCTTTTAAATCGCTTTCATCTATTCCACGAGCTGTTTTCATAGCATCAAGGAATTGCTCCATACTGAGATTGTTTTGCTTGGACATCCGCTCCATTTCTTCTTTTATTTCAGAAGCGCTGACGGAAATCTTTTTTTCTTGGGCTTCTAGCTGCTCGAGCTTTTTACGGATAAGGGCATCGGCACTTTTTGTCGCGTCCATTCCGCTTTGTTTCATTTCCTGGGTGATTTCATACAGAGTGATCGGACTGTTTTTGACGAGTACAGCGACACCGCCAACGGGAGCGCTTAGAGCAAAACTAAATAATAACGACGAGAGGATGAGTGAACGCATCAATGCTCCTTGAGATAATCGCCTATTTTACCCGCATTTAACCTAGTCTTAACTAAAATTCAACAATTGTAAAAAAGGATTTTCTCATGGTAGTCACACGTTTCGCCCCTAGTCCGACAGGATATTTGCATATCGGAGGTCTTCGTACGGCTTTGTTGAGCTATTTGTGGGCACGTAAAAACAACGGGACCTTTTTATTGCGCATTGAAGATACTGATTTTAGCCGAAATGATGAAGCGGCGGCGCTGGCGATTGTAGAAGCTTTTAAGTGGGTCGGTTTGAAACATGATGGCAAAATAGAATATCAATCCAGCCGTTTGCCAATTTACCAAGAGTATGTTCAAAAACTACTCGATGCGGGCAAAGCGTATAAGTGCTATATGTCTAAAGAAGAGCTCGAAGCTTTGCGCGAAGAACAGACGCAGCGTAAAGAGCGTCCAAAGTACGACAACCGTTATCGCGATTTCACAGGAACTGCGCCTGAGGGTAGAGAGGCTGTTGTTCGTATCAAAGCTCCTTTGGAAGGAAGCATAACGGTTCATGATGGCGTCAAAGGGGATGTGGTGTTTAACGTTCATGACATTTTGGATGATTTCATCATTGCGCGTTCAGACGGCACTCCTACGTACAACTTTGTCGTAGCGGTAGATGATGCCCTCATGGGAGTGACCGATGTGATACGCGGGGACGATCATCTCTCTAATACGCCAAAACAAATTGTCGTGTATCAAGCGCTTGGATTTACTATTCCTAAGTTTTTCCATGTTCCGATGATTCATAATCATGATGGCAAAAAACTCTCAAAACGCGACGGGGCAACCGATGTTATGGCGTATAAAACTTTGGGGTATACTCCTGAAGCGTTGCTAAACTTTCTCGTTCGACTGGGTTGGAGTCATGGAGATCAGGAAATTTTCTCGATGGCCGAAATGCTGGAACTTTTTGATCCAAGTGACATCAATCGTTCAGCGTCGGTTTACAATGTGGAAAAACTCGATTGGCTCAACAGTCATTATCTCAAAAATATGAGCAATGAGAAGCTTTGTGAATTGTTGGAGTTTCATGGTGTAATGCTGATCAGTCATGATAAACGGGAAATATTACTGGATGCGGTCAAAGAGCGTGCTAAGACATTGGCAGAGATGGCCGTATTGACAGCTGAGATTTTGGTGGCTCCGGCAATTTTCGAAGAAGCGGTACTGAAAAAAGGGTACAAAGAGGAGAGCAAAGAGGTGTTGGAAAAGTTCAGCACAGCGTTAAGAGCGGCAGAAGAACTTCATTTGCCCAGTGATTATCACCATGTTATGGAAAGTGTGGTTACTGAAATGGGGATCGGTTTTGGAAAAATCGGTCAGCCGCTTCGTATTGCATTGCTGGGAAAACTTTCCGGTCCTGGACTGGACAGCGTTATGGCGATTATCGGCGTTGAAGAGACGTTGTCGCGTATCAATACACTGATTCAGCGATAACGGATCTCCTTCATTGAGGGGGATAATCCCTTCTGTGCAGCCTCTTTTAAAAATCGTTTATATCCCCGTTTTTCTTTTTCACCAATTTTATAACTGATATACTGTAAATAATGGGTAATTTGTGCAGGCGTTAAATCAGAGTTTCGGGCATTTTCCATCAGAATATAGTAGGGAATTTTGATCGCTTTGCGGATAAAAGCATGGCTGAGACGTTTAAGTTCATTGGTGTGATTGTGGGTACATAAAAGGGCGAAAACAAAGGGTAATCCTGTCCGTTCATTCCAAATCTTTCCTAAATCCGTATGTTCCCTGTCGCTGTAATAATAGCGCAGAGCTTTATCTCCGATGAGTACTTCTCCCTCAATCTCCAATACTTGAGCAAGTAAATTGGAGGTAGCGGAATCAGTATCGTTTTTATGGCTATTAAAAGGGGTAGAGAGGACACTTAAAACCTCACGCTTGGCAACAATCCCTACGCCAAAATGTTGGCAGTTACGCGCCGTAATACTGGAGATAAAAGCGGCATCG
Source organism: Sulfuricurvum sp. (assembly GCA_030693335.1). Taxonomy (GTDB): domain Bacteria; phylum Campylobacterota; class Campylobacteria; order Campylobacterales; family Sulfurimonadaceae; genus Sulfuricurvum. The sequence goes on along the minus strand of JAUYAU010000003.1, from coordinate 30,677 downwards.
ATTCTACGTGCGGCAAAGGATCGGTTCAGAGTTGAAGGAACACCTTTGTGATAATTCAAACTTTGATGGACTTGGAGTGTTTTGGCATAACGTTTCATAAAAACGTGAAACGGCAAGAGGTTTAAAAAATCAATTTTTCCAAAAATCACACTAAAGACCTTTTCATAGAAGAGGTGCTATTATACTAAAATAACAATGGAATTTAGAGGAATTTTTTTATGATAACGGTAGAGTTTTTAGGGCCGATTCAAAAGCCTGTTTTACATATGGAAGCATCGACGCTGCATGATGTTGCACGTGTTTTGAAAGAAGATCCCCAAATGGGGCAGTGGATTGAGAGTTGTGCGGTTGCGGTGAATGACACTTTGGTATCTTCATTGGACACTGTCCTGCAAGAAGGAGATAAAGTTTCTCTTTTGCCGCCGGTATGTGGAGGATGAGTATGTTGGAGCTCTGTGATGGTCCATTAAATGTTCCTGAGATTCTGACACGCTGGTATATCCAAGAATCCCAAAGCAATTATGGAGCGTATATCCCCTTTGTGGGAACGGTACGTGCGGAAGATGGGATTGAGGGACTTAGTTTTGACGTGTATGAACCCATTTTACACAGTTGGTTTGATGCATGGGTAGCCGAAGTAGCCCCATTGGGGGCAACGCTCAAAATGGCACACAGTCGCGGAGATGTATTGGTGCACGAATCTTCGTACATCGCCGCGGTTTTTTCACCCAAACGGCGTGTGGCTCTGGAGACAATTGAGCAGTTTGTGGAAGATTTCAAAGCTTCGGCTCCGATTTGGAAATACGATCTGATAAACGGTGAACGTATTTATGCACGTGAACGCTCAACGGCGATTGTCGGTGCAGGTCTTTTGGGAGGGAAATCATGATCTCTTACGAAACGTCTCAAAATATGATCAGTCTTTTACCCATAGGGGCTCTTCGCAGTGAACGTCTTTTTTTAACTGAGGCATTGGGGCGTGTATTGGCGCAAGACATAGTGGCGAAGGAAGATTATCCGACTCATCCAACCTCTGCAATGGATGGGTATGCGATGATTCATACCGATTTTGCCGAGTATAAGGCGCTTGCGATTTTGGGTGACAATCCTGCAGGGGCAGATGAGGTAGCCGAAGTTGAGAGCGGGATTTGTATTAAAACGTTTACGGGATCTCTGATGCCAGCGGGTTCAGATACGCTTATTCCTATTGAAAATGTAACGGCTCAAGACGGTCTAATTGTGATCGATAAACCAGTCCCATTTGGATTTGCGGTTCGTCCCGTTGGCGAGAGCTATCGAAAAAATGAGGTACTGATTTCACGCGGCACAACGCTAGGTTTTGCTGAGATTGGAGTACTTGCGGGAATCAATCAGGTGATGGTCTCTGTTGTTCAGCGTCCAAAAGTGAGTGTGATTGCCACAGGAAGTGAGCTTTTAGATATTGGCGAGAGCGCACGCAATGAGGGGCAGATCCGAAGTTCCAATAGCTATACCCTTCAAGCGCTTGTGACACAGCTTGGCGGTGAATGTCTTCAAATGGGGATTGTGGGCGATGATAAGGGTTCTATTATGGAACGTTTTGACGAGGCGCTGCGATCCAGTGATATTGTGGTCAGTACGGGCGGGGTCAGTGTCGGAGACTACGATTTCGTTAAACACATCGTTCCAAAACTGGGGGCTGAAGTGATCTTCAAAGGGGTGAATATCAAGCCAGGTCAGCATGTGATGGTGGCTCAGCGCGGATCGAAATTTATCATTTCTTTGCCTGGATTTGCGTATTCGTCTACGGTGACGTTTATCCTCTATGTCGCGCCTTTGATGGCACGCATGATGGGACGAGATAATCCCTATGAGCCTATTGAAGCGACACTCAAAGTCCCTTTTACAAAACGCTCCAATAAAAGCGAATTTACCGCATGTAATCTCTATTTTGAAGATGGACGCTATTGGGTTGATTTTGAGGGTAAAAAGACGGGAAGTTCAGCGATTTTGACCAACTTACTAGGCAATGCTGCATTGATGATATGCGGTGAAGAAGATGGGGATTTGGAAGCAGGAACGCTGGTTAGAGTTATTAAACTCTAACCATTTATTTAATTATTTTTGCTTTGATCGTCTCTTCATCCATCATCTCTTTGAGATACTTAACAACTACCAAGTTTTCGGTTTCATTAATGTACCATTCAGCGATATGGTCGTGTTCGAGTACGAGAAGTTTTTCTTCATTTACATGCTCTCTAGGGATATATAAATGAGAGAAACGTTGCGGATTGCTTAGTTTCATCGTCCACAAAAGCCATAAGGTGGAAACAACAACCAATCCAAGTGACAATGCCTCTTTGGTTGAATACTCAAGTGCAAGACCCGCTACGATACCACCCACAAACGTCATAAGATAAGCAAATCCGTTGGCGATTCCAAGGGCTGCCCCTTTTTGATGAACTCTTGCAAATTTACTGATCATTGACTGAACCAAAGGTTCCATCATATTAAAGGCCATGAAAAAGCTGATGACTGCGAGGATAAATTCCCAATCTTGTGTTGCAAAGCCCATAAGGGTGAACGAAATGATAAAAAGGACGATGGAGATGAGAAAAATTTCTTTTGGTTTGTTGTATTTTTCTCCAAAAACGGCAGCAGGTCCCATCGCGATAAGTCCTGCGATGAGTGCCGGAACATACACTTTCCACAGTTCTGCTTTTTCCCAGTTAAATCCGTATTCCCCTTGGGTAAGTAAGATAGGGATTAGGACGAATGCAACGGTCATAAGCCCTTTTTGCATTCCGTTAATGATAATCATATTGAGAAGATTCGGGTCTTTTATGATATCACGGGTTGTGGTACTAGAATGATAGATGTGATGAATACGCGGAGGGGTAGGAACCTTGGTAAACAAAATAATCATTGAGAAGATTGATAAGATTCCAGCAATCCAAAACAATGAGCCAATACCATAGTGCGCTGCGATAACAGGTCCCAATCCCATGGCCAAAGCAAAACTAATCGCGATGCTTCCACCCATAAGGGCCATTGCTTTTCCTCTGGATTCTTCACTGACCAAATCACTGATCATTGCAGGAATAACGGCGCCGATGGCTCCTGAACCTTGCAAGAAACGTCCGAACATGAGGGTATAGATGTCGGTGCTTACAGCACAGATAATGGAACCCACCAAAAAGATAATCAAGCCGATAACCAATGTCGGTTTACGACCGATTTTGTCACTCATAATTCCAAATGGAAGTTGAAAGATGGCTTGAGTCAGGGCATATCCCCCGACAATGACCCCAATAAGAAGAGGCGTTGCCCCTTGCAATGTTAATGCATACGCCGAAAGTACAGGTAAAACTAAAAAGAGACCGAAGAAGCGAAGCGACAAAATCGCTGAGAGAGGCATGACTGTTTTAAACACGCTGTGACCTTTGATGAGATAAAATATTTGTTATTATAGTCTATTTGAATCCCATAATGATGATTGGGAGTGAAATGACTAAGTCTAGTCTAAGGATATGAGCGGATGAAAATCGTTTTGGCAACTTCGAACAAGGGGAAAGTACGAGAGATCAAAGAATTACTCCATGACCGTGAAGTGTTTCCGTATACTGATTTAATGGAAGGATTTGAGATTGTCGAAGACGGTGATACGTTCAAAGATAATGCACTTATTAAGGCACGGGCTGTTTATCGTGCATTGGGAGATGAAAATGCGGTCATTATTGCCGATGACAGCGGTATCAATGTGGATGTACTGGAGGGTGCTCCCGGAATTCACAGCGCACGATATGCGGGTGAAAACTGTACGGATAAAGATAACCTCAATAAACTTGTCAATGCAGTAAAAAGTGTAGGAAGAGAATCCTCTCCAGCGCACTATACCGCAGCCATTGCGATTGTTTCCAAAGAAGGTGAGAGCTGTGTTCACGGATGGATGCATGGAGAGGTGATTACGCAACCGCGAGGAGAAAATGGATTTGGATACGATCCGATTTTCATCCCTGCAGGACATACGCTTACATTAGGGGAACTTGACAGTGAAGTAAAGGTGGGGATTTCCCACCGAGCAAAAGCGCTGCATTTAGCGAAGATTTTGATTGATCAAATCAAAATGCAACGAAGTTAAGCAGGAAGATTTCCGATAATGTAGAGAAAAATAAGCCCTACGATAATCCGATAGATTGCGAATGGAATAAAGGTATGGCGGCTGACGAAGCCGACAAACAGTTTGACCGTGAAAAAAGCAAAGATAAAAGCGGTGATGAAAGCTACGATGAGCATGGTCCAGTCATCAACAATCATCTCATGGCGATGTTTGAGTAAATCGTAGGCAGTTGCCACAATCATTGTAGGAACAGCGAGTAAAAATGAAAACTCTGCGGCACTTTTACGTTTAAGCCCCAAAAAAAGACCTCCGATGATGGTAGCACCTGAACGGCTTGTTCCAGGAACCATTGAGATACTTTGAAACAATCCGATCATAAAAGCTTCCTTATAAGAAAGTTCGTCAAGCTCTTTGCCCGCATCAATGGCTTTGTTGCGTCGAAAATATTCAACGGCTAAAAAGACTAACCCTCCTGCAATGAGCATAAAACTGACCGTTTCAACTCCAAATAGGGCTTTGATATGTTTGTAGAATAGCAATCCTAGAATACCGGTAGGGACAAAAGCGACAATGAGTTTAATCCATAGGGTTTTATCTTGCATTAAATGTTTGGCATATAAAAATAAAACAGCGAGGATACTGCCCAGCTGAATCGCCACTTCAAATGCTTTATGGGCATCGGTTTGCTCAATCCCCAGCAATTGAGAAGCCAAGATGAGGTGACCCGTAGAGGATACAGGCAAGAATTCGGTTACCCCCTCTAGTGCACCGAGAAGAATGGAATCAAATAAGGTCATTATTATCTCTTTTTTTGGCGTAATTCTAACATACTAATGGCAATCTTAAAGGAGTACTAACCTGTCATTTGTTATAATCCGCACAATTTCTTATAAATTTTTACTCCTAAATCACAAGGAAAACAATGCTACTCTTTACCCCAGGACCTACTCCAGTACCTGAATCCGTACGTATCGCAATGGCAGGGGAAACGCTGCACCATCGTACACCAGAGTTCGAAGCGATTTTTGAGCGTACCCGCGCTTTATTGTTTGAACTTCTTGGAATGTCCGAAGTACTTATGCTCGCATCTTCGGGAACAGGCGCGATGGAAGCCGCAGTGACTAATCTGACACACTCTAAACTTCTTTCGATCAACTCTGGAAAATTCGGTGAACGTTTTGGGAAAATTGCAGTGGCACATGGGATTGCCAATGTTGAGATCAAGCACGAATGGGATACTGCGGCAAGCGTAGGAGAAGTGCAAGCGGCACTTAACTCAAATCCCGATATTGATGCCATCGCAATCCAGATTTGTGAATCGGCAGGAGGTCTTCGCCATAATGCCGAAGCAATTGCGGCTGCGGTCAAAGCATATAACCCTTCCATTATGGTCATTGCTGATGGGATTACGGCTGTGGGTGTTGAGAAAATTGATGTTACCAATATCGATTGTCTCATTTCAGGAAGCCAAAAAGCGTTGATGCTCCCTCCTGGCTTGGCGATTATGGGTCTTTCAAGCGCAGCCATCGAAAAGATCGGCAAAGGTAAAGGGTATTATTTCAACCTTGCCACCGAGATTAAAAATCAGCAAAAGAATACGACGGCATGGACAGCGGCAACAACATTGATTATCGGTTTAGAAAGCGTTCTTAACCGTATCAAGTCCGAGGGCGGCTTGGAGAAGCTGTACGATGAAACAGCACGTCGCGCACGTGCGACACGTGAAGCGCTGGTGGCAATCGGACTGCATATCTATCCGACTACACCTGCGGATTCGATGACAACCATCGATGATGAGTCAGCCCCAAAAATTCGGTCATTGCTGAAAAAAGAGTTCGATATCAATATGGCAGGCGGTCAGGATCACATCAAAGATTTGATTTTCCGTATTAATCACATGGGGCTTATCCCTGTCTATGAAGCGGCATGGGTGGTGAACAGTATTGAGCTGGCCCTCGCAAAATTGGGACGAAGAGCATTTGACGGTACGGCTAATAAAGTCTTCAGTACCGTTTATTTTGGGCAGTAACGTATGATTTTTGAACATGAAATTCCTGAGGGCTCACGGCTTTATTTTGCAGGAACAGCGAAGACAAAGCGTCTAATTGAATCCAAGGCCAGCACTTTGCTGAGTGCGGCGGGATTTGAAGAAATTGTAACCCCATTATTCTCCTATCATCAACATCAAAGTGTTTGTGAGGAACGTGAGTTAATTCGTATCGGCGATGTTGAAAATCATGCGATGAGTTTGCGTGCGGATTCGACCATAGATGTTGTACGAATACTCAAAAAGCGGCTGGGGACAAATACCACGCATAAAAAATGGTTTTACATTCAGCCCGTTTATCGTTTTCCATCGACTGAACAGTATCAAGTAGGGGCTGAGATTATTGATGAGTGCGATTTGGCAGTGGTTTTAAATGAAGCAACGGCTATTTTCAGTGCTTTGAAAATTGAGCCTCTGTTGCAAATATCCAACATCAATATTCCTCGGATTCTCTCAGAAATATTGGATTTGCATTTAGATGATTTTAGACATGTGAACATTGAAAAGTTTTTGTCGCTTAAATTAGAGTGGCTAACGCAGTTGGTCTATCTTGAAAAAATAGAACAAATTGAGCCTCTTTTAGAGATTGTTCCAGATGTGATTCGTGATGAATTACTTAAAATAAAAAAGCTGTGCACAGGACTTCAATATCCTAATTTTGTCATAGCGCCTTTATATTACGCTAAAATGCTGTATTACGATGAACTCTTTTTTAGAGTGATTGAGAAAAATGAAGTCTACGCCATGGGCGGACGCTACAAAGATGAAGAGACCGTTTCGGTTGGATTCGCAATTTATACAGATGCTTTAGTCGAAGCATTACACCATTAAAATAGGAAAAACATGAAAGCAGATTTAATTGTCGGTATCCAGTGGGGTGACGAAGGAAAAGGTAAAATAGTCGATTTGCTCGCGCAAAAATACGATGTTGTTGCCCGTTACCAAGGTGGACATAATGCAGGACATACCATTGTAGTCGATGGTAAAACCCATGCGCTTCATCTTATTCCATCGGGTATTTTGAATCCTAAAGCTGTCAATATTATTGGTAATGGCGTAGTTGTCTCCCCTGAAGCATTGATCAAAGAGATGAAGCAGTTTGATAACTTGTTAGGTCGTCTTTTTTTGAGTGAGTCAGCACATATGATTTTGACATTTCACACTCTTATTGATCAGGCAAAAGAGATATTGCGCGGCGAAAATGCGATTGGTACTACGGGCCGCGGTATTGGACCTGCATACAGTGAAAAAATCGCTCGTGCCGGGTTTCGTTTGGGCGAACTGCGTAATGTTCCAGCTCTTACAGATCGTGTCTTAGAGTACTTTGTACAAAACGCAGCTATTTTTAATGCTTTGGCAATTACTTTGCCAAGTCGTGAAGCATTAACATCAGAACTTACCGGTTTTGCTGAAAAGTTGGTTCCATTTTTAGCCAATACGACGCAAATGGCGTGGAAAATGATGGATGAAGACAAAAAGATTTTATTAGAAGGTGCTCAAGGGACGATGCTGGACATCGATCACGGTACCTATCCGTACGTAACGAGTTCTTCAACCATCTCTGCTGGAGCATGTACGGGTCTTGGAATTAATCCAAAAGACATTGGCAAAGTAACCGGTATCGTTAAAGCATATTGCACACGTGTCGGTAATGGCCCGTTCCCAACAGAAGATCACGGCGAGATCGGTGAACGTTTGCGTAAGCAAGGGCGTGAATTTGGAACAACAACGGGTCGTCCGCGTCGTTGCGGATGGTTTGATGCGATCGCCTGCCGATATGCCAGCCGCCTTAACGGGTGTGATGACCTCTCTATTATGAAGCTCGACGTTCTCGATGGATTCGATGAGATCAAAGTATGTGTGGCTTATGAAATTAATGGTGAGACCATTGATTATATGCCGCTTGACCTTGAAGCGGTTACTCCGGTCTATAAAACATTTCCTGGATGGGATAAGACAGAGGGTGCTCGTCGTTTTGAAGACCTTCCTAAAACCGCGCAAGAGTATCTTAAAGCGATTGAAGAATTGACCCAAACAAAAATCGGGATGATTTCAACTTCACCGGATCGAAACGATACTATTTTACTCTAAAGCTAAAATTTTACACCAAAGGGGAGCGATACCATGAAATCACGCTATGAACCTTTGGTGAAACTCAAAAAACAAGCTTTGGATAAAGCCGAACAGCAGCTTATGACTGCAAATACGGAAGTTACTCTAAGTGATGCTGTCTTACTTGACGCATACGCGGAACTTTCTTCTCTAGAATCTCCTCTTAATGGTCCCATCGGTGAACTTTTCCAAGCAAAAATGATACTTCAGGCACAACACCGTGAGATTCAGGCATGTCGTTTGAGAGTGGAACGAGCGCGTGCAAATCAACATAGTGCGCGAGAAGCCTTTCGATTATCTCGAATAGAATTTGAAAAGTTCAATTATTTAGAACTCCAAGAGATAGAGAAAATGGTAGCCAAAGTGAAACAGGAAGAGGCAAAAATGCTGGATGAAATCGGGACAATGACGTATAAAAAGGGGTTGATTTGAAATACATTCTAATAGCATTTTTTTGTCTAGGCAGCGGAGCAATGGGTGCTCAAAACACCAAGTCGTATGAATGTACCAAGATTTTTGAATCTCGTAAAAATGAGCTGTTAGTTGAGTTGGGACGTATTGATGAAGAACGTCAATCTCTTGATGCGCTAAAGCGTGCAACAGAAGATTTGCTAAAGAAAAAAGAGTCTGTTGTAAAGGGAAAAGACAGCCGTGTAGACCAGAAATTACAAGAGATAGCAGCAAAAGAAGCTTCTGTTAAAAAAATACTTGAAGAGAATAAAAAAATACTTGAAGAGATAAAACAGTTAAAATCGGACAAAGTATCTCAAACATTCGCCAAAATGAAACCTTCTGCATCAGCGGGGATCCTTTCTCAAATGTCTGTAGAGGAAGCATCCTCTATTATGAGTACATTGAATTCAAAGGTCGTTGGGCAAATATTGGCAAAAATGGATCCTAAAAAAGGATCAGAGATTACTGCATCGTTGCGAAAAATTCCATCAGCTGAGCCGCAAAAATAACGTATAAGCGTCCTCTAAGCCATTTTAGAGGACATCTAAAGTACAATAATAAAAAAGAAATAGGGCTGCATAATGAAAGTTTCACTCTCACATATACCCCACATAGCGAGCCGAATCGCTGTAGATCTAAATCGCAGTGGTCTAGTAACAATGACTCATGGTTTGGAAGCAGCGGCAAAAGAGGCTGAAAAGATATTGGTTGAGAATGTTAAACGTGAAATGGCGCTTGAAGAAAAAGTCAATGAAATCGTCAATGCGAACGAAGAGCAAATTGATTATTATCTGGCGGATGAGCGCCAACTCTTTTTTATGATTAAGAAAAAACTAGCACCTGATTTTGATGTTATTTTGTCGTATGAAGACAGATACTCAGACATAGCACATAAAATTCTGAACGAGCTTTATGAAGAAGATCTGATTAAATACGATGTTAGTGAAAATCGTGTTAAAAATATCATTTACGATTCAATGACAAAATTCATAGCGGATGCGGGTGAAATTGAATCTGCCGTATATGAAAAAATAAAAAGCTATAAACGCCGCGTGATTCCGGGTACCGATGAGTATGAAATTTTGTATGAAAAGTTTTACAAAGATGAATTGGCGCGAAGAGGACTTGCGTAATGCGTGATGCATGGATCTATCTAGAAAACGGAACATTTATCCAAGCAAAAAGTTTTGGGGCTGATACAACGAGTGTCGGCGAAATTGTTTTCAATACCTCATTGACGGGATATCAAGAAATTATCTCTGATCCCTCCTATGCAGGTCAATTTATTACCTTTACTATGCCGGAAATCGGAAATGTGGGTGTCAATGATGAAGATATGGAAAGCGCTGCTGCCCACTGCAAAGGGGTCATTGTCCGCCAGTACCAAAGTAGCTACTCAAACTTTCGTGCTGCTGAAGCGCTTCACACCTTTTTAGAAAAACACGGAGTGATTGGTATTTGCGATATCGATACCCGTTATTTGACCAAAATGCTTCGTACACAGGGTGCAATGATGATGATTGCTTCTACAAAAGTCAGCGATAAAGCGCAGCTTAAAGCACTTCTCGAAGCAGCTCCTCGAATCGAAGAGGTGAATTACATAGAAGAAGTAAGCACGAAAACGGCTTACCGTCATACTTCAGGCGTTTACAATCCGGTTACTTTCAAATACAATGAAGCACCCCAGGTAAAAGCAAAAATTGCGGCCATTGATTTTGGTGTTAAACGTAATATTTTGAATGAGCTTACTCAAGTGGGACTGGAAGTAAACGTCTACCCGAACAATTTTAATGCCGATGATTTGATTGCACAATATGATGCACATACTTTAGATGGCGTTTTTCTCTCTAACGGGCCGGGAGATCCATTGGTTCTTAAAAAAGAGCAGGATGAGATCAAAAAGCTTATCGCGCGCAAAATTCCGTTGTTTGGTATCTGTTTGGGACACCAGTTGCTGAGTATCGCGCACGGACATGACACCCATAAACTGAAATTCGGGCATCACGGTGGAAACCATCCGGTTAAAAATGTAAAAACGGGGATGGTAGAGATAACCGCTCAAAATCACAATTACAATGTTCCTGAATCGGTACGTGAAATTGCGGAGGTTACGCATGTTAATCTTTTTGATAATACAATCGAAGGGCTGAGCTATAAAACGGGACCTATTTTTTCAGTTCAACACCATCCGGAAGCCAGCCCAGGCCCAAAAGAGAGCCGTTATATTTTTGAAGATTTTTTAAAACGTATACAGCGATAAATCTTTCCTTCTTCGCCGATTGAATAAAATCGGCCTTACTATATTTCACACTATTCTTTTATTAATCTTAAAAATATCACTAAGTTATCAAAAAGAGTAAAAAAATTAATAATTTAAGATTTATTAAACATTTGTATCGCTATCATTAGAGTGTCTAATAGCCTAAAACTGTTACATTTGTGTTAATGAATGCAATGGAGCTTTTATGCTTTTGAATTTTAAGGAGGTAATATATGGAAAATCGTCCATTAGAGTATGACTATACAGTTGCCAAACTGTTTATGTACAATGCTATATTTGTCGGTGTTGCTGGTATGCTTGCAGGAGTGGTGTTAGCGTGGCAAATGGCATTTCCACAGTTTAACTACATTTTAGGAATGGATTTGGCTGAGTATACAAACTTCGGTCGTTTGCGTGCGATTCATACGGATAGTGTTATTTATGGATTTGTCCTAAGTGCAGTATGGTCAGCATGGTACTATATCGGGCAACGTGTCTTGAAAGTATCCATGGCAGAATCGAAATTCTTGATGTTTATTGGTAAAGCCCATTTTTGGATTTACATGGCAGCATCGGTTGTCATCGTTATAGGATTGCAATTGGGGATTACCAGTTCAAAAGAGTATTCAGAGTTTGAATGGCCTATTGATTTGGGAATCGTTGTTGTATGGGTGCTATGGGGTATCAGTATCTTCGGTCTTATCGGGATCCGTCGTGAAAAAACACTTTATATTTCTATTTGGTATTTTATCGCTACGTTTTTGGCGGTTGCGATGCTTCACATTTTCAACAATGCTGAAATGCCAACATTCATTATTTCAGGCGGGATAGGAAATTGGTATCACTCGGTTTCCATGTATGCAGGGACAAATGACGCTCTGGTACAGTGGTGGTTTGGGCACAATGCGGTAGCATTTGTTTTGACAACACCTATCGTTGCAATGAGTTACTATTTCTTGCCTAAAGAATCTGGACAAGCCGTTTATTCATATAAAATGTCTTTACTTGGGTTTTGGGGCTTGATGTTTGTTTACATTTGGGCTGGCGGACACCACTTGTTGTTTTCGACAGTTCCTGACTGGATGCAAACAATGGGTTCTGTATTCTCGGTTGTTCTTATTCTTCCATCATGGGGTTCTGCGATTAATATGATGTTAACCATGAAGGGTGAATGGCAGCAGGTTGCGGCAAGTCCATTGATTAAATTCATGGTAATGGCAACGACATTCTATATGTTCTCTACATTAGAAGGTCCGATTCAAGCAATCAAATCGGTTAATGCATTGGCGCACTTTACGGATTGGATCATCGGTCACGTGCATGACGGTGCACTAGGTTGGGTTGGATTTATGGTTATCGGCGCATTGTTTCACATGGCACCTCGTATGTTTAAACGTGAAATTTATTCAAAATCATTGATGAATACTCAGTTTTGGATTCAAACACTTGGAGTTATTTTGTATTTCACATCCATGTGGATTGCAGGTATTACTCAAGGGATGATGTGGCGTGCATACGATGAATTCGGTAATTTGGCATATTCATTTATCGATTCTGTAGTTGCATTGCACCCATATTATATTATTCGTGCAGTAGGTGGTACTTTGTACCTAATAGGTATGTTTATGTTTGCGTACAATATGTACAAAACAATGACAAGCTCTCGTGTGGTTGAAGAAAATGAACTTCAAAACGCAACGCCTATGGGCGCATAATTAAGGAGGGGAAAATGTTTCACTGGTTAGAGAAAAACCCGTTCTTTTTTGCGGTTGCTGTCTTTGTTGTTATCGCGTTTGCGGGTCTCGTTGAGATCCTGCCAAACTTTGCGCAAGCATCTCGCCCGATTGTCGGCGCGAAGCCTTATTCTACGCTTGAGCTTACGGGTCGCCTTGTGTATATAAAAAATAACTGTAATGGATGTCATTCACAGTTGATTCGTCCATTTAAATCGGAAACAGATCGTTATGGTAGTTATTCAAAGAGTGGTGAATATGCATATGATCGTCCATTCCTGTGGGGATCAAAACGTACAGGCCCTGATTTGATGCGTGTAGGAAACTATCGTACAACTGATTGGCATGAGAACCATATGAGAGATCCAGAAGAAGTTGTCCCAGGATCAATCATGCCTAAATATCCTTGGTTGTTTAAGAACATTGCAGACGTTGATACAGCGTATGCAGAGCAATTAACGATCAAGCAATTGTTTGCGGTTCCATACAACAAGCCGCTTCCAACGGCAGATGGTTCTACGCAAACTGTAGCACTGGCTGACTCTTTAGATGGGGCTCATGCTTCTGCTCTTGAAGAAGCAAAAGTAGTGGTAGCAGATATGAAAGATCAAGCAGTTAAAGATGCAGTTGCGGCAGGAAAAATTCCTGAAATAGTTGCTCTGATCGCTTATCTTAACCGATTGAAATAAGGGGTGAGCGTGGATATTGCAACTCTTCAAGCTTACGGATTCTTTATTCTAACTGCCATTTTGGTGGCAGTTTTGTATGGTTATATTTATCATCTGTACAGTGACCAAAAAAAAGGAACGAGAGATTATGAAAAGTACAGCAATTTAGTGCTCCATGATGAGATCAGCGATCAACCGGTCGAAAAGATCTCAAAAAACGATGATATAAAACAGGAGGCATAAATGAATAAGACTATACTTGCCGCTATTGCATTCTTACTGTTAATGGCTGGTGCTACCTATCTTGCTGTCGGTGGTGCCGGCGGTATGGGTGGAGAAGGCGATTGGGTTAATAAACTGGCCATTTCAGGTGCAGTAGCACTGTTCGTTATAACTACTGTTGTGGTTGTAAAATTTGTAAAGCAGATGCAAAATGACACTGCGAGTGGAAAACTTGCAGATGAGAATTGGGATGGCATCGGCGAATACAAAAATGAAGCACCATTTGGTTACTCAGTTATTTATTTTGGATTGGTCGTTTGGGCGATTTGGTATATGTTAGCAGGGTACCCACTGGGCAGTTATTCGCAAATTGGTGAATACAACAAAGAAGTTACTTCTCATGATAAAAAGTTTGAAGCAAAATATGCAGAAAAAGTAAAAGACCCTGAATATTTAAAAGAGATGGGTGAATCGGCATTTAACTCCAACTGTGCAGCATGCCATGGTCTTCAAGCCGACGGTATGGATGGAAAAGCATCGGATCTGCATGAGCGTATTAGTGCTGAATCGGTCAAGTATGTGATTAACAATGGCGGCAATTACATGAAAACCAGTTTCCCTGGTGGAATGCCACCAATGTTGCTGCAAGATCCTGTACAAATAGATGCAGTTTCCAACTATGTTGCAAATGGATTTAAAGCCGATGATGCAGCAGGTAAAGCAGCATTTGCAGCAGGTACCTGTAATACGTGTCATGGTGAAAATGGTGAAGGTATGCCAATGGTTGCCCCAAAACTTAACGCAATGGATCCTGATATGGTTGCGTCCGTATTAAAAGACGGTAAAAAAGGTGCAATCGGTACAATGCCGGCATTTAACAATCTTACAGAGATACAAATAAAAGCAATTGGTGCATACGTATCAAGCTTGAGTCAAAAATAAGGAGCGAATAATGGAAAATCGTAGCATCTTTGCATTAGACGGGATCACTGGAATGCTCATTGCGGTCGTTTTGTTGCTCTCGATTGTAGCGGTATTAACGGTTGCATCAATCTTTACTCAACAAAAGAATGCAAGCAATTTCTATAAAATTGATAACGAAAAAGAAATCAAAATGTTCAGTGCCCAAAATGCTAAACATATGGTTGATGTTAAAGAAGGAGATAAGTAATGTCAAATATCATGGGTAAACTTATTACTGTGGCCTTGATCATTTCAGCTATCGTTACATTGTATGCTGTTTTAACTCCTAACCATTTATTTGTTGGATAAGGGACAGCGGTTGTTATTCTCGCGAGGGCTTGCGGCCCTCACCTTTTGGTTATTCTTTCTTTGCGCGTCACTTCAAGCAGAATTTTTATACAAAGATGATGTTGTTAAGAATCCGAATTTTACGAAACAAATTGAGACAGTAGGTTCTGAGCTTAAGGCAAAGACTGGTGTTTCTCTTTATTTGGTTATGGTTCGTGATTTGGAAAACAATCAGTCAATCAGTGATTTTGAAAAACAAATTAGTGCACAGACCGATGGGCCTACGGTCATCATGACGTTTGTTGAATTACAAAAGCAAGTTGATATTTTGGCGCGTCCAACGTCTTTATATAAGGATTTTAATAAGGCACAGATTCTTAACCCTAATGCGACTTTTATTGGGGCAGTTGTGAGCAGTATATTATTTGCACGAAGTTATGATGAAGTAAAAGAGTTGCTATCAAACAGTGGCGGAACGGTGTTGCCCATTTTAGCTGAACGTGCAAAGGGCGAAGATATCGTTAAAAAATATGCAGTAGGAATGTTTAACGGTTATGCGGATACGGCAGAACAAATTGCGGCCTCGAGAGGTCAAACATTGAGTACTTCTGCGGGAAGTGAGAGTCAGACATTTATTGATATTTTGCGAGCAATATTTTATGGCACGATATTATTTGCATTAGGGAGATATGTTTGGGGTCGTTATTTTAAAAAAAAGAGAGCAAAGTGAATATGATAAATAAAGATGCAGGCAAAAAATGGCCATGGATTATTAGTATATCTATTATCATAGTAATTGGGTTTTCGGTAGCAACGATTAAAGTAGCACTTAATAATCCTGTTGAAATGTCAGGATACGGGATGCAAAATTATCATGAATATGATAAAAATGTTAATGAAATTATTAATGCTAAGATTGAATTTGATAAAAAATACAGCATCACTTTTTTGACTCCGCAAATCAGTGATAAAAAATCGGTTATTGCCTATACGATCAAAGACAAATCTGGTAATCCGATTGAAGATGCAAATCTAAGTGTTGTGTTAACACGACCTGATACTACCAAGCTTGACATTACACTCGATAAACCTGTTATTAAAAATGGAGTTTATACATTTAAAGCTATTGACTTGCCAAAAGCAGGGCGATGGGATATTATGGCAAAAATAACGATTGGTGAAGATCAGCGCTATTATAACCTCAAAGCTGATACCCGAAATCCTAATACTTTTGAGTTTTAATGCAACGCACCTGTGTCGTATTTCCGACATCACGTGCGATTCGTAATGCCTTAGAGGGGTGCAGTGAAGGTTTTTTACCTACCTTTATAGGAATGAGTGATTTTTTAGATCGGGTTATTCTCTCAAACAATGTCATTGTTCCGGATGATGATTTACGCCTTCTAGGTCTGCATGAAGCTTCTGATTTTTCTTCTTTCGCCAGTTTAAATATTGAGCGTAACTTTTTTACTTTCATTCAAAACTCCCAATACATTTTTCGTTTTTTTGAAGAGCTCAGCGGTGAGATGGTGGATATTAGTGCTTTGGAAAATGCGGATATCTATGGAGAGTACGAAGAACATATTGCTATTTTGAAGCATCTTCTCCACAGGTATCGTGATGTAGCCGTGGCGAACCGTTGGAGCGATCCAATTTTTTCAAAATCGACAGTGACTATTTATGAGGGCTACTTAAAAGAATTTGATGTTATCACGGTGCATATTGAGGGGTATTTGAGCCGATACGAGCTGAAGGTATTGGAAGCGTGTGCGGCAGTCGTATCACTTCAGTGTGTATATCACGCGACAGCCTATAATGAAAAGATGTCACAACGCCTCAGAGAGTTGTCTCTGGATATAGAAGAGGGACATCGTGTTGTATTTTCGTTGAGTACGTTGCAAATCCTTGAATCGGTTCCCATTGATACCTTGAGTCATGTTACGTGTGAGGTATTTCACAATCGCCTCATACAAGTGGGCTTCGTCAAAGCGAAAATTGTGCAGATGGTTGAAAAGGGGATTGATCCGCGTGCTATTGTGGTTGTGGTTCCTGATGAGCAGTTTGCGCAGTATGTGAAATTGTTTGATGAAGAGAATAATTTTAACTTTGCGATGGGGACTTCGATGAAGGATGACTCGACGATTCGGACCATCGATGCTATTGAGCTTTATTTGGAAGAGCACAGTGCTGAGAATAAAGCCCGTGTCTCTAAAATCTCTTCGGATTTGATGGATTGGGTCAAAGCCCATTATTATCTGCCGTTTAACTATGCCGATTTAGAACATCTGTGCGCGATGATGAGTGAGGAGACGCACAGTACCGAGGTAAAAGAGATCCTGATTGAAGAATTAAATCGTTTCAAGCCTCTTTCTACGGCTTTAGGGGGCGTCGAATTCAAATTGGCAATGCGAATCTTCTTTAACCGTGTCAAAAGCCGCTCCATTGATGATGTCGGCGGGGGGAAGATCACGGTTATGGGATTACTGGAAACACGCGGGATGAGTTTTGACGGGGTATTGGTGGTTGATTTCAATGAGGGGTATGTTCCGCATCGAAGTCAAAAAGATCTTTTTTTGAATACGCAAATACGTAAAATAGCCGACCTTCCGACAACTGCTGATCGTGAATCCTTGCAAAAGCACTATTATTGGATGTTGTTTAACCGTGCGCAAGAAGTGGCGATTTCCTGTGTCCAAAATTCAGAGTCGGTACCCTCACGCTTTTTATTGCAATTAGGGATCCAGATGCGCGAAGCGCAGGTCGATTATGGAAGCGCTATTTTGCCTAAGCCTGTTTTTAAAGAGCGGGTAAAACGTCACATTGAGACGCAATACGATTTTACCGCCCATCCCCTCTCCGCCAGCGGATTAAAAAGTTTTTTAACGTGTAAGCGCCAATTTTATTACAAATACATCGAAAAAATAAAAGAGCACGAAAAAGCACAAGACCTTTCACGAGAGCGTGAAATCGGCAATCGGCTGCATGGCGCGCTTGAAAAAGTGTACGCTTCCGCAGACTATTATGAAAGTGCATTACAAATCAAAGAAGCTTTGGGAAGCACATTACGCGAGTATGAACTGCAGGATGTGATGCAGCGTTACGTCCAAGATCTGTGGCTTGAAAAACTGACCCCTTTTTACGATCAGGAGCGTCAGCGTTTTGCACAAGGGGTGCGAGTAGCCTATCGTGAAAAAGAGGGAGATGTACTTGTTTGCGGGATACGTTTAACAGGACGTATTGATCGTATTGATCGCACACTTGAGGGATTGGAAGTACTGGATTATAAAACGGGTAAATACGCATCGACTTCCAGCGATGTGCGTGAGGAGGATGTGGATTATCAATTGAGTATCTATGCGCTTCTTGCAGCACCCTTAGGAACAGTGGTGCGATGCGGGGTGTATGATCTGAATACGGGAAAAATTGAGTTCGAGCAATTTTTGGAGTCAAAAACGCAAAAACTCAAAGAGATCTTGCAAATGCTGGCGGAAAATCGACAGTGGGTGTGGGAGATGTGTGAGGATCTAAGTCGCTGTCGACATTGTACTTACGCGACCTTGTGCGAGAGGGAGCTGTAGATGAGCCAGTTTGAGCCTTTTTTAGCGTATGAAGCGAGTGCCGGAAGCGGTAAAACGTTTAACTTGGTTGTTCGATATCTAAGCCTTCTCTTTATGGGTGAAGACCCCTCATCCATTACGGCATTGACGTTTACGAACAAAGCGGCCAACGAGATGATGCAGCGGGTGATTGAAACACTTAAAGCCCTAGAAACACGTGCGGAGTTGGCAGAAATAGCACGTTTAAGCGGGATAAGTGAGCAAGAGATACTGGCACAGCGAAAAAAAATATTGCTTCGTTTTTTGCGCAGTGATATTCACATTTCGACGATTGATAAGTTTTTTGGAACCATTTTGCGTAAATTTGCTCTCAATGCGGGGATTATGCCCACTTACACGGCCGCGACGTCGCATCATGAGCAAAAATTTTTAGAGCGCTTTTTACATGAAATAGAAGTATCGGGTGAGATGGGATCGCTGGTTGGATTGGCGCAATTGAGCAGTAAACGTTTGGACGATATTTTTATACTCCTCGCACAGCTGTATGCGAAACACAAAGAGTTTGAGGCCATAGAGCTGCCCAGTGTGAGCCTCTCTTTTAATCCGTATGAGCACGCGATGCATCTTGCATCTGAACTCTCATCGCTTGTATTGAGCAAGCCGCTGAGTGACCGTGCCCGCAAAACGATGGAGATTGAAAATTACGATGCGCTTTTGGGTAAAACGTGGCTTTTTAAACCGAGTATGGAGTATTGGGATTTCAAAAAAATCTATGAACCAAAGATGGACGAGCTTTTGCAAAGTCTTCAGGAGACGGTACGAATGCAAATGCAATCCCGTGAATCTGATTTTTTTGCAGGAGTGTTTCGCCTTTTAAATATTTACATTAAAAGCCGCAACTCCATCATGCGGCAAAACCAAGAGCTGACCTTTGATGATATTACACTGATGGTTCACTCTTTGTTACGGGGGAAGGTGGAGAGCGAATTTCTCTATTTTCGGCTTGATGCAAGAATGAAACACCTGTTGCTGGATGAATTTCAGGATACAAGCGTCATCCAGTTTGATATTCTGCGTCCTTTGATCGAAGAGATCAGTGCGGGAAAAGGGATCAATGAGGGGGGAAGTTTTTTCTTCGTCGGGGATGTGAAACAATCAATTTACCGCTTTCGCGGCGGAGTGAGCGCTTTGTTTTATGATGTTGCCAACCATTTTGAGGTGCAGGTACGTCCACTGGAGGTGAATTACCGCTCAAAAGCGTGCGTGGTGGAATTTGTAAACCGAGTCTTTGGCGCCAAAATGAAACGCTATATTCCACAAGGCTCGCCCTCATCCAAAAAAGGGGGATACGTTGAAGTCCTTATCAGTGAAGAACCAGTTAAAACGGTTTACGAGGGGATCGAGCGATTGGTCAAAATGGGGATTCCTCAAGATGAAATAGCTGTTTTGTGTGTGACGAATTCCGATGCCGGA
This sequence comes from Sulfuricurvum sp., assembly GCA_030693335.1. Taxonomy (GTDB): domain Bacteria; phylum Campylobacterota; class Campylobacteria; order Campylobacterales; family Sulfurimonadaceae; genus Sulfuricurvum. The sequence goes on along the minus strand of JAUYAU010000003.1, from coordinate 10,802 downwards.
AAGCTTCAGGAATATCTCGAAGAACACGATTTGGATGTGGTGAGTGAAGCGACGTCTAAACTGATACATCAGCGAAGTGTCAAAACGGTGATTGAGTACTTACGCTATTGTTATTTTAGAGCCGATATTTATCGGCATAACTGCGCTGCGCTTTTGGGTGTTGAAGCCCAAACGATACAGCCTGTTACCATTACTGATTTACAAGAACAAGCTATCCGTTTTATACGCGATCACAGAATCGGTGATAAGAGTGCCATGATGTTTATCGAGCATCTCAATCATTATCGTGACATAGAAGAGGTAGCTTTTGAGATAGAACGTCTTGATGCGAATGCTCCCCAAAGCGATCTTCACGGAATACGGATTATGACGGTGCATAAATCCAAAGGGTTGGAGTTTGAGCACGTACTCGTTTTGGATCGTTTAGGGATACCTAGAAGCCGTGGAGAGAGTATCGTCTATGAGTATGAGGGTTTGACACTCTCACGCCTTTTTTACCGTATCAAAGGGCGCGAAGAGTTGGATATTGCGTATAAATCGGCGCTGGAGAAGGAAAGAGCATTGGAGGGGGAAGATCAGCTTAACGGCTTGTATGTAGCCTTGACCCGAGCGGTTCAATCGCTAAGTATCATTGCCAAGCCAAAATCGTCTTGGTTTGCTCCTTTGGATCTTGTTGAGGGAAGTTGGGGAGAAAAAGTATTTGATTCTTCTTGCGTTCAAGTCTCTCAGCCCCTTATACCCTTAGAATATAAGGCTGTATCATACGGAAGACAAGATGAGGTGGTGCGCCCAGAATCCAATGAGACCTTTGACTACGATGCGGTACAGTATGGTCTGGCACTTCACTATGCATTAGAGATGATGGGTGATTTCAAACATGAGTCGATACATGCCGCGATCGAATCGGCGCGAAAGCGATACGGTGCACGTATCGGGATCGAAAAGATTGATACGATGCGTACGGCATTGGAAACATTGCTGCGTGATGAAACGTTTTGCAGTTTGACGCAAGGAAGACACTATAAAGAAAAGCGCTTTGTTTATAATGGCGAGATGCGTATTATCGATTTGCTCATACAAAACGATGCAGGGGACTGGACGGTTATTGATTACAAAACAGGACAAGAAGAGAGTTTCTCCCATAAAATTCAAGTCAGAATGTACATGGATGCGGTGCGTGCTCTTGGCGGAGGGGCTGTAAAAGGGTACCTTTGTTACCTCAATAGCGAGAGTGTTAAATTTATAGAGTGCTTATAGTAAACTTAATTTAAGTAAGTTATAAGTTTAAATGGGTAAAATTTCGCCACTATTTATAGAGACTAATTAAGGAGACTCGTGATGAAATTTACTAAAATTGCAACACCTGAGCAAATCGATCGTAAATGGGTTTTAATTGATGCAGAGGGAAAAACATTCGGTCGTTTGATGACGGATGTTGCAGCTCGCCTTCGCGGAAAAGACAAACCATATTTTACTCCAAACGTTGACTGTGGAGATTTCGTTGTTATTATCAACGCATCTAAAATCGTTATCAACGGCGGCGGTAAATTGGCTAACAAAGAATACCATACTCACAGTGGTTACTTCGGTAGCGTTAAAAGTGTAAAAATGACAGAGCTTTTGGAAAACAATACTGAAAAACTCTTCAAACTTGCAGCACGCGGAATGCTCCCTAAAACAAAATTGGGTCGCGCGATGTTGAAAAAACTAAAAGTCTATGCAGATGCTGAGCATCCACACTCTGCACAGCTTGCAAAGTAAGGATTAACTATGGCAAAAACATATGCAACCGGCAGAAGAAAAACGTCAATTGCTAAAGTATGGATGACTCCAGGTACAGGTAAAATCACTGTTAACGGTCTTTCACTTGATGCATGGCTTGGTGGTCTTGAAGCAAAGAAATTGCGTGTTACTCAACCGCTTTCATTGACTAAACAAGACACATCTGTAGATATCGAAGCTAAAACTACCGGTGGTGGGTTCTCAGGTCAATCTGATGCACTTCGTCACGGTATTTCAAGAGCACTTTGTACTTTTGATCCAGCTTTCCGTCCGGTACTTAAACCGTACGGTATGCTTACTCGCGATTCACGTATCGTTGAGCGTAAGAAGCCGGGCCGTCGTAAAGCACGTCGTTCACGTCAGTTCTCTAAGCGCTAATCGCTTCTTTTCTTCCTCCCCTTCGGGGAGTTTTTTCCCCCTTATTCTAATCATCTTTCACTTTTACAGACTTTACCTTTTGATACCTGAAATAACTTTTTGTTGTACATATCGTCCATGATTTTGACAAAAGCCAAGGCATCCTGTTCCAGCTCTACATCATGAGGGATACTTTTAAGATGTTCGTTTTCGTAGGTAAAGGTCAATGCCTCTTTGTTGGGTTGGACAATCGCTACTTTGTTACCTACACGCAAAGCGAAGGTATCATTGAACATCATGAGCGCCATTTCTTGTTTTTTGTCGCTGTAAATGGAGTGCCCTAAGACGGGATAGGTCAGGTCAACGCCTACGAGATCAAGTGCCGTAGCAAGAACATCCGGTTGAGTGGCAAGACGTTCAAACTTTTGTGGCTTAAGCCCATCAGCGATGATAAGGGCGGGAATATGGAACATATTAACGGGGACGAGGTCGTCTCCGTAAACGCGCACGTTGTGATCGGCAACGACAACAAAGACGGTATTTTTATAGTAAGACTCTTTTTTAGCCAGCTCAAACAAACGTCCGATAGCAAAATCTGCGTATTTAACAGCATTTTCAACGCTCTGACGAGGTTTTCCCTCTATGAACTTTATCTTCCCATCCGGAAGTTCAAACGGGGAGTGATTGGAGGATGAGAACATTACGCTGACAAATTTTTCCCCTTTGGCCGTATGCGCTTTGAATTTTTCATGGGCCTTAAGCACCAAGTCTTCATCGCTAACTCCCCATGTACTGACGAAATTAGGATTTTTATAATCCGTTTGCTCAATCACCTCATCAAAACCGTTGCACATGTACCAGCTGCGCATGTTGTCAAAACGTCCTTCACCTCCGTAGATGAAACTGGATTTATACCCAAGCGGTTTGAGCAGTGCCGCAACCGTGAAAAAATCATTTTGAGATTTATTGCGTTTTACGACTTCCTCCCCTGCCAGCGGCAGCCATCCAGAGGTCAATGCAGACAGACCACGGATCGAACGCGTACCATTGCTGAAAAGATTGGTAAATACTAGCCCTTCATGGGAGAGTTTTTCAAGATTTGGGGTGATGTTCGCATCTCCGCCGCTGAATCCCACAAACTGGCTCCCCAGAGATTCTTGGATAAAAATAACCAAATTCTTTGGCTGTGAGGAATGAAAATGGGTGGGTTCAAGTCGATTAAACGGCAACTCGCTTCCTAGAGGTATATTCAGACGCTTCGAAACACGTTGGTATGCTTGGGCTAAATTTATTTTTCCATAAGTTTGAATCAATTTATTGGATTCTTTGTTGTAACTGTAATAAGCGTAGCCGATACTGTACAGAGAGTTTTTGGAAATTTCGTTGGCCATGCGGTTGCAACTGTAAAGGGCATCGGAAATATTGGCAGGACGGTGGCCGTAAGAGGAGCGTATTCCAATAAAAAGAAGAACCCCGATAGGCAGTATCAAAAGGACACGACGCCAAAGCGGTGTGCAAATAGCACTCTCAAGCTTTAGCGGTAAAAATCGTACATAGCTCCATGCCATGATAATGAGCATGATCAGTGCTGCAATCAATTGGATCGGGTACTCTTTGAAAATCATCGAACTGATCTCTTTGGGATATTTGAGATACTCGACAAAAAGATAGTTCGGACGCACATCGTATTGAGCGATAAAAGGAAAAGTGGCATTTTCGATGTAAAGGGCAATGAGTAAAAAGATCAAAACGTAACCGTTGATGATCGCCGACATCACTTTCGCAAACCTTTGCGGCGTTATGGACAACAAAAGCGCCGGAACAATGAGGATCATAGAAGTCGTCATCGTATCGAGTTTGAGGCCGTAGAGAAATGAGAGAAGCGATTGAGCGAAGCTGATATCACTTAAACGATCAAAGTAAAGAATATAGAGTCCCAGTCTTCCAATAAAAAAGAGGGCAATAAAAAGGAGGTAGATTTTGAAAAGTTCTTTGAAAATTTGCATGAGACTTCTTGGATAGTGAGATATGACATTATACGAGACACTTTACTAATGTGTATATGATAAATGAGGTTTAATATTTTTTTGATAAAATTCCTCATAGTATTAAGGATGATTATGAAAAAAATAATTAAACTATTGATGATATCTGCATTTTCTCTTGATGCAGCAGACAGCATGGATAGCTGGTTTAAAGAGGGATCCGTTCGCGGTAATATCCGATATTACTATATAGGGACTGAAAAAGACGGAGGCAACCAAGCCGATACGTCGCAACATTCCAATGCGATCGGAGGTCAGCTTGGCTATGTTACCGGTTCATTATATGGTTTGAAGCTCGGGGCGACGTTTATGACTACTCATCCGTTTGCTTTGCCTGAAGGTGCTGCAAATACCGAACAGTCAACCCTTTCTCGCTACAATGCAAAACGTCCAAGTGCGAGTGTTAGTGAGGGAAATCAAGGATTTTCGGTCCTTGGAGAAGCGTATGCGCAATATAACCGAGATAATTATGAGTTATGGTATGGACGCAAAGTGATTGAAACCCCGCTGATCGATGCTAAAGATGTCCGCATGATGCCAAGCAGTGTTGAGGGGGCGATTGTTACGGTGAAATTGACTCCCGCTTTGGAGGTGAGCGGCGGTTTCATCGATAAGTTCAAACAACGGACCAGCGACCGGTTTGAAGATATCATTGAAAGTGCTCTAGGGACAAAAACACGAGCGATTACCGGGCATGATGGCGGGTATGTGCTTCCTGTTTCGATCAGCTATAAAGAGGGTGCTGTCGGCGGAAAAGTTTATGATTATTATGCTCCCGATTTTATGAATGTGGTTTATGCAGATGCCATGTTTACGAATAAACTCAATAGTGATTGGTCTTATACGGCTTCGGTTCAAGGAATCAGCGAAAAATCGGTTGGAAATGCAGATGCGAATTTAGCTGCTGATACGACACTGGCTGGTGGTCGAATTAACGCGCAGGCAATTGGTCTAAAAATGAGTACGACTTATCAGGATACAATGTTTGTGGTAGCATACAGTCATGTTTTTAGTCACGATGGCGAGCATGATTCATTGGTCTTGCCGTGGGATGGGACCCCACTTTACACCAATGTATTAACGGCTAATAATCTTTTTGGATCGGATTATGGAAAAGGGCTAACCAGCGATACTGCCTACATCGGCGGGACAACTGGAATGAAGGTTGGTATAATGCAAAAGCTTGATTTTACAGGAATTACAGGGCTAAGCACAGAAGTTTCTTATGCTCATTATGATGGTGAACGTTTCACTCTAGGTGCTGAAGAAGACGTAAACGTACAGCTTCTTTATGGTATCGGTAATCTTTCCCTGGCCGCCAAAGGGATTTGGGTGTCAAACAATACTGTAATGGGAAATGATCCGCATGCAACAGCTCAGGTAAATGCAGACTTTACGCAATACCGCGTTATAGCAAACTATAAATTTTAAAATAAAGGACAATCGATGAAAAAGACATTTTTGACACTAGGCGCTGCGGCACTTTTATTGACAACGGCAGCGTATGCCCAAGAACAGAATGCTGAAAACCCAGCACCGATTCATCAAGCTCATTGGGATTACGAGACTCACGGCCCATCATGCTGGGGTGATTTTGCACAGGAGTGCCAAAAAGGGCATTTGCAATCCCCAATCAATATAGTGAGCAAAAAGAGTAAGCCTCTAAAAGGGTCATTGAATTTGAGAATGAATGAGGACATACATACTACGGCTGATGTTATCGATAATGGGCATGCTATTCAAGTAAATGTCAAAAATGGCGGAAAACTTATTCTTGACGGTCGCGAATACACGCTTGTTCAGTTTCATTTTCACGGACACAGCGAACACACTATTGACGGTAAACAATACGCGCTTGAGGGGCATTTGGTGCATAAAAGTGCCGATGGCCATTTAGCCGTTGTCGGTATTATGTTTAATGAGGGGAAAAACAATCCTGTATTGGACAATGTGCTAGGAGGGATCGGACGAAATATTCGTATTGATCCGCAGGATTTATTGCCACATGATAAAAAGCATTATTACCATTATGTGGGTTCACTAACGACTCCTCCATGTACTGAAGGGGTTCAATGGTACATCTTAAAACAACCAATGACTGCGTCACAAAATCAGATTGAAGATATGAGAGCGTATTACGATCATAATTTCCGTCCGGTTCAGCCGGCAACTTCTATCAAGCTTGAATCTAAATAAATGGTATAATCTCTCCCAAAAAATGGGATGAGATTGAAATACTTTTTTCTTTTACTTCAAAGTGTCTGGTTGATTGCCTCGACGCTGCATCTAAGTACCTCGTCTAATCCTGCACGGCTTAATCCATTGATTGCGACAGACTCGGCGAGCTCCTCGATTGCCGGGCATCTCTTCAATGCTTTGGTCAAATACGATGAAAGCGGCCAAAAGATTATCGGCGATTTGGCACAGTCGTATCGTTTTATCACCCCTACGATAATTGAATTCAAGCTGCGACATGGAGTCAAATGGCATGATGGTAAACCGTTTACTGCTACTGATGTCGTGTTTACGTATGATCTGATTCGATCACCAAAAACAATCACCCCCTATGCGACCGATTTTCGTGTTGTCAAAGAGGTTAAAGCTGTTGACGATTATACGGTGCGCGTGACTTATACAAAGCCCTACTTTAAAGCACTTGAGATTTGGATGATGGGAATTGTTCCTCGTCATATTCTTAAAAATGAAAAAGACATTATGGGCTCGCAGTTTAATACCCATCCAATAGGCACCGGTCCCTATGTTCTCAAAAAACTTGAATTTTCGAAGCAGATTGTACTAGAGGCTAATCCTGGGTATTATGAACACCGCCCCCGAATTGATAATATTATTTTTCATGTGATAGCTGATCCTATGACCCGCTTTTTAATGCTTAAAAATGGGGAGATAGACATAGACGGCTTGGATTCGATGCAGTATGAACGGCAACTCAAGGCCGATTTTCATAAAAAGTTTGCAACTGTAGAACTGCCTTCCCGAAGTTATACCTATCTGGGATTTAACTTACGCCTTAAAAAGTTTCAAGACCCTAGAGTACGTGAAGCACTTTCTCTGGCGATAGACCGCCAAGCACTCATTGATATTTTGTTTTTAAATCACGGCAAGATTTGCACCGGTCCTTTTTTGCCAGGAAGTAAAGGATTTAATGATGAGGTAAAAGCTCCTAGGCAAAACCTTGCACGTGCACGTGCTTTGTTAAAAGAAGCAGGATACGATGCCAAACACCCTTTGAGTTTTGAAATTGCAACGTCCAATTCCAATGCGATACGTCCGTATGCCGCAGAAATTATGCAGAGGCAATTATTGAGAGTAGGAGTCAAAGTAACACTCAAAGTCATGGAGTGGCAAGCCTTTTTAAACACGGTTGTGATGCCCAAAAAATTCGAGACGGTCTTGCTGGGCTGGGGGTTGTCATTGACTCCTGATCCTTACATGATTTGGCACAGCAAAGGCGATGTTCCAGGCGGATTTAATATGATCGGCTATCATTCCAAGATTACCGATAAGCTTATAGAAGAGATGGAAGATTCTACGGAACCTAAAAAGATAGCGGCTTTACAGCGACGTATTTTTGCCCAAATCGTTGCGGATAATCCATACCTTTTTTTGGTTATACCCAATGATATTCATGTCTATAATCGAAGAATTAAGGGCATAAAACCAGGTATCAATGGTATCTGGGAAGACTACATCAGTTGGGAGAAGAAGTGAAAAAAATAGTTTTGTTTGATTTGGATGGGACGCTGATTGATTCCACTGAAGCGATTTTGGAGAGCTTTCATCATTCACTTAAAGAATTAAATCATGCAGTTGATTTAGAAGACGAAGCGATCAAAGCCCTTATTGGGCATCCATTGGATGTCATGTTTACGCGATTGGGATGTGAGAGTACAAAAGTAGAGGAGCATGTACTGGTTTACAAAGAGCATTACCGTACGATTTCCAGAGCTAAAACTTTTTTACTCCCCTTTGCTGCAGAAGCCGTAGAGGCAGCGTCCAAACACGCGCGCCTTGGAATCGTCACAACAAAGACAGCCCGTTACTCTAGAGAATTGATGGAACATTTTGGTTTGATGGACTATTTTGAAGTGTTAATCGGTCATGAGGATGTAGAGAATCATAAGCCGCATCCGGAACCGATCCATAAAGCACTGGAGGGGATGGATCATGCCCTTGAAGAGGTTTGGATGATCGGTGATACCCGTTTGGATTTGGAAGCATCTCAGCGTGCAGGAATCGATGCAGTAGCTGTTTTAACAGGGTATGATAACTTTGAGCAACTGTCTGCTTTTAAATTCATGATAAAAGAAAATGCCCTTGAGGCAGTACGGCATATCCTAAGGTTCCCATAACCCTTATTTGCCTAATTTTTGGAACCTTATTTGCTTTATTTCAGTAAATAATTAACTGGATTAAACATGTACAGAATGACTTATAACAATACGGGAATAAGCGGGTGCTCAGCTCGCGGTATCGCAAAACGCGAAAGCCAAGAAGAGCTTTTGGCTTTAGCAGAAGAGTTAAAAGAGTCTATCAGCGATGTTCACATAGAGAAGATTGACGATAGCACGGTCAAGCAAATGCCACTCAATATTTTCGTAAACATGAAAAAGCTTAAATGAACCAGTATTTTTTGGTAATCGATGCAGGGACAGGAAGTATCCGAGCCATAGTCTTTGATACCTTTGGAAATCAAATTTCCATTGCACAATATGAGTGGAATCATTTGTGTGAAGAGGGTATCGCAGGCTCAATGGGATTTGATTTTCGCAGTGGTTGGGAACTAGCTAAAAAGTGTATCAAAGAAGCAATTGCCCATGCAAAGATTGATGCAAAACAAATCATGGCGGTATCTGCCTCGAGCATGCGCGAGGGGATTGTGGTTTATGATAAAGATAAAAACGAGCTGTGGGGTGTGGCAAATGTTGATTCCCGTGCAGGCAGTGAAGTTGCTTGGCTAAAGTCCCAAGATCCGCAGATGGAGCGAGTATTTTACCGATTGAGCGGTCAAACATTCGCACTTTCTGCAGCGCCAAGAATTTTGTGGCTGAAAAACAATCGACCCTCTTTGTACGAAAAAGCTGCCTATTTTACGATGATCAGTGATTGGATATTGTTCAAGCTCTGCGGTGAATTGGCGTGTGAACCCTCCAATGCGGGAACAGCAGGGGCATTTAATCTCTCGACGAGAAATTGGGAGAAAGAGCAGTTCACCAAATGCGGTTTGAAGGATTTGTTTGTCCCTGTTTTGGAGAGTGGTGATGTGCTGGGAAAAATTTCTGCATCGGTCTCGAATGAAACGGGTCTTGGTACCGATACCCTTGTGGTAATGGGTGGTGGTGATGTTCAGATCGGTACGGCAGGGCTTGGGGCTAATGCTTTGGGGGATGCAGTAGTATTGGGGGGGAGTTTTTGGCAGCAAGTTGTGAATGTCCCTGCAAATGCAAAACTCTCCGATGAAATGCTATTACGGGTAAACCCCCATGTTGTGCGAGGAATGTCTCAGGCGGAGGGGATAACGTTTTTTACAGGGCTTGTGATGAGGTGGTTTCGAGATACTCTTGGAGGAGGAAGAAGCTACAGCGAGCTTGAAGCGATGGCTTCTAAGATTCCGTTAGGATCACATGGGATACTCCCAATTTTCAGCGACAGTATGAAGTACGGGGAGTGGATACATGCCAGCCCTTCTTTTGTCGGGCTTGGAATTGATCCAGAAAAATACAACATAGGTTCCATGTTTCGTGCAATGGAAGAAAATGCATGTATCGTAAGCGCTATCAATCTGGAGAATATCAAGGCCTTTAGCGGTGTGTCGCCAAAGTCTTTGATTTTCGCAAGCGGCGCATCTCAAGGGCCGCTTTGGTCACAAATTCTGGCAGATGTTACGGGATTGGAAGTCAAAGTCCCTGTGGTCAAAGAAGCAACGGCACTGGGCGTGGCAATGGCAGCAGGTATCGGTGCGGGCGTCTATGTGAGTTTTGAAGAAGCGGGGAAGAACATCGTCAAAATAGAGCGTTCCTATCAGCCGAATATGAATAATTTTCAAAGCTATCAAGAGATTAAAGAAAAGTGGATTAAAGTTTATAGCAAGCAGATGGAATTGGTACGTGAGGGAATATTAGAGCCCATGTGGAAGGCTCCTGGAATTTAGAATCCGTAGACTGCTTCGTCTAGTATCTCTAAATCCTCTGTATATTTGTCTTCAACAAACGGCTCATAGTGGGATTTATAGTAAGCGTAGTGTTCGGTATGCTTATGCCCTTCAAGTGCCTCATTATTTGCCCATGATTCTACTGCAAAGAACTTTTTAGGGTTGCTTTGGGATTGAAAGATGTAGTAAAAAAGACATCCCGGTTCTTTGACAGAAGGGGCAACCATGTCTTCGAGTAATTTTTTAACCGTTTGAATGTGCTCTTCTTTGGCGATAAACGTCACTTTTTTCGTAATTTTCATTATTTGTCCTTCGTATAATGCATTTATTCAATCAAACGTTACAATCTGATTGAAGTTCTATGAGACTCATGGTTCTCACAAAAGCTAATAATAAACAAGTTTTTTTCCTTTTTGGGTAATACACCAGCACATAAAACGTCTTGTGTT